>DAMCAP010000020.1:20809-46384 GCA_032059445.1 Oscillospiraceae bacterium | reverse complement strand
TATTTCGTGGTTTTGTTTTGTGCTGCCAGTATAAAATGCCCCTCGATCTGCCCGATAATGGTCAGGCAGTGTATGGCATGCTTGCCTGTCATAGGGGTTACTGACCCGGTAAACTCAATCTGCTGATCCTGTTTGCTGTTTTGCTCGTCTTGATCTTCCTGACGGCTGTCTTTATTGGGATCATCCTGGCCTTGGTCATCATCATTTGCGGTATATTTGTTTTTTCTTTTATGGTCTGGCTCTAAATACATATTCACTCTCCACCTTTCTGAAAGGCAGCCGCAAAGCACCAAAATTGCTCTGTATAAGGGGATTTTTGAGCAATAATCGATGGCAATGCTTCAGGCTTACCTATAGTAAAATGTTAACCGAAATATGCAAAACTATACCGAAGCAAGCTTTTAGAACCAAAAAACATACTGATAGAAACCGTCCATAGATCTCCACAATAGCTGGGGAGTATAAATAGAAAATTTGCTTTGCTTTTGTTATTATAGCATAGTTTTTTTAGCAATAACAGGAGTATTTTGAGAGTCGCTAAGCAAAATAAAGAGGTGCAAAAGCACCTCTTTATAATGAATAGATAAATATAAGATACTAAGCTTAGTAGGGGTAGCGTGTACCGATAAACTTAGCTGGGTCGAGGTAACGACCGTTATTTCTGACCTCGAAGTGTAGGTGGTTTCCGGTTGCTCTTCCGGTACGACCTACCTGAGCGATCAGCTCACCTTGCTCTACCCATTGCCCTGCACTTACCAGCAGCTTGCTGTTGTGGGCATAGAGTGTCTGCACGCCGCCGCCATGATCGATCATGATATGACGCCCGTAGCCGGTGGCACTGCTCTTGACCAATACTACGGTGCCTGATGCGGCAGCACGTACTGCGGTGCCTGCATTGGCAGCGATGTCCATACCGGTGTGACCCCAATATCCGTTGATGCCGCAGCTCAAATATCCGCCATCCACAGGCCATCTAAAGTTGGAGCTGGTGGACTGAGCACCTGTAGGGATCTGTGCAAGAGGCGTTTTACCTCCAACTACTACCACTTCATTTACAGGCTCCGAAAGAACCTTCGTGGTAATAATCTGGCGCTCGGTTTCGACACCATCAACATAGGTTACCTTAGAGGTTATTACATTTTTGCCTTTTTGGCCCTTCTGTGTGACCTTGACATACCCCTGATACTTAGAAGTATCTTGTACCTGATTGATTTTAAATGCTACTTCTTCCTCTTCAGATACCTCTCGGGTAACCTTTACTCCCAAGGTGGGTACGCTCTTGGTTACCAATACTTCCTGACCTACCAGCAGCTTTTTTTCAATATCAGGGTTTAACGCCTTAAGCTGAGAGTAGGGGATGTTATTCTTTTGTGCAATGGTTACGGGAGCATCACCGCTTTGCGCAGTATATACCCGCTGAGCGATCTCTTCACGTCGCAACTCCTGCTGGAGCTCTTCGATGCGGGCGATAGAGGAGAGAGGGTATAAGCCGCCTCTGATCTCGGTAGACTGCACAAACTCTACAGCCTCGGTAGGATCCTCGGTGCGGTAGGAGTTTAGCAGCTGCTCTAAAGATTGCTCAATAAGTCTGCGGTCGGTTACAGCCCCCATAAACTTATCGTCTACATAGAGACCGTAGGCTTCACCCAGCTCATTACCAGAGGACTTGATCAAAAGGTTGGTAAGCTCATTGGAATTGGAAACCTTATTTTCTTTTACCATTGCAATGGAGAACTGGGGTATTGCATCGTCAGGACGGATATATTCCTCAAAAATAATACGTCCTTCCATCTGCTTTTGTGCTTCTTCAAAGATGGATTCGTCTTTGATATAGGCGATGGACTCCCCGTTATAGGTGACTTTAAGTGCGAAGTTGATATTGACAGTGTAGACCACGGTAAATAAAAACACCACACTAGCCAGAACAGGCATAATATAATTGGGAGAACGAATCGCTTTTGCAGTGAAATGCCCTGCTCCCTTGAGCAGAGTCAGAAGCCAGTATTTTGCTACAGAAAGCTTGCCATGCTGATAGGCTGCTTTGCTGCCTGCAACAATACGCTGGTATATGCTGGTTACCTCATCAAGATTTAGGCCATTTTTGACCACAAAGACCTTACAACTGCGCACGACTGCACTGTTGATATCAGAGGAAATTTCCTTAAGCTTTTGGAGAATTAGCTTGAGTCGGCGTTTAAGGAGCCTTGTTCTTCTGATTAGGAGCGCACCTGCTAAATAGCTTTTACGATCCAGACTGTCCTTGATTTTAAGAAAGTGTATTGCAGTTGATGAGGATGAATCGCCTGTTCTAGACCCATTGCGGATTGTTTTAGAGGCATTTGGGTCAGACTTTACCTTCAAGATATCAACTCCTGTTTCATTGTTTGCCGTAGCCCGACTACTATATCTACCCTAATAAATGGTGGGCAAATAAAGGGCCTAAAAATTGTCCTTACAAAATCATATAGTAATCCGCTATTATTATAACATTTTTATCTAAAAACTCAATCCTTATAACCATATTGTTATTAATAATTAACATTTGGTTTAAATTTATCAAGAATCTCTACAAAATGCATCAATGTCGATACTTAAAAGCGTGCAACATCACCTAAAAAATTAGCAATTTAAACCAATGAAATAAGAGGCATCCGGACAAGTAAGCGCCGGACGCCTCTTTTTAGTTACGATTTGTAATAATTTTACTTTTTCTGTAAGTCCATCAAGATTGCTCTTACAGCGTTTGGAGCTAAGAGTGCGCCTAGCGTGCTTTAGAATTGATCTCTTCCATCAGGCTGGTGATGAATGCTTCGGTATCCATTGGAGCGATCTTTGCATCTTTGCGGGAGCGTACCGAAACCTGATTTGCGGCAATTTCATTGTCACCGATGACCAGCATATAGGGGATCTTCTCCAGCTGGGCTTCACGGATCTTAAAGCCTACCTTTTCGTTTCGGTCATCGATCTCTACACGGACACCTAGGGCACTTAGCCTATTCTTTAGAGCGTAGGCATAATCCAGATGGTCGTCGGTGATTGGCATGATGACCACCTGCTGAGGAGCCAACCAGGTAGGCATTGCACCGGCATATTTTTCGATCAGCAGAGCAAGGGTACGCTCGTAGCAGCCGATGGAGGTACGGTGCAGTACATAGGGGTATTTCTTCTGACCGTCACGGTCTACATACTCCATACCAAAGCGCTCAGCCAGCGAGAAGTCGATCTGGATGGTGATCATGGTGTCTTCCTTACCGTGGACATTCTTGATCTGGATATCCAGCTTTGGTCCGTAGAATGCGGCTTCGCCCTCTGCTTCGTAGTAGTTGATGCCCAGTTGATCGAGGATCTCTCGCATTTGATCCTGCACTCGCTCCCACTCCTCGGCAGCGCCGATATATTTGTCGGAGTCCTTAGGGTCCCATTTAGAGAAGCGGTAGCTTATGTCATCACTGAGGCCTAGAGTTTCCAGCATAAACTTCGCTAGATCTACGCAGCCTGCAAACTCATCCTTGAGCTGTCCTGGGGTACAGGCGATGTGACCCTCTGAGATGGTAAACTGGCGCACGCGGATCAGGCCATGCATTTCACCGGAGCTTTCGTTTCTAAAGAGGGTAGAGGTTTCGTTGTAGCGCGCTGGCAGATCACGGTAGCTCTTTTTGCCAGCCAGATAGACCTGGAACTGGAAGGGGCAAGTCATTGGGCGTAGAGCAAAGACTTCCTTGTCTTTATTTTCGTCACCTAGTACAAACATGCCGTCGCGGTAGTGATCCCAGTGCCCCGAGATCTTATATAGGTCGCTCTTTGCCATAAAAGGGGTCTTGGTCAGCATATATCCGCGGCGCTGCTCCTCATCCTCTACAAAGCGCTGTAACAGCTGGATGACTCTGGCACCCTTAGGCATAAGGATGGGCAGACCTTGACCGATATAATCGACGGTAGTGAAGTAGCCGAGCTCTCTACCGATCTTGTTATGGTCACGCTTTTTGGCTTCTTCGATGGCTTCGAGGTGGGCAGTAAGCTCCGCCGCCTTGGGGAAGGACACACCGTATACGCGGGAGAGCATGTCGCGGTCGGAGTCGCCTCTCCAATAAGCACCTGTGCAAGCAACCAGCTTGATTGCTTTAACAGAGCCTGTGCTCATTAGGTGAGGGCCGGCGCAGAGGTCAGCAAACTCGCCCTGACGGTAAATCGAGATCGCATCTCCCTTGCCACGATGCTCGGCAATCAGCTCCTGCTTAAAGGGTTCGTCGGCAAACAGTCTGTCGACCTCTTCGTTGGAGGGAATAGCATACTCGATTGGCAGATTATCCTTTACGATTGCCAGCATTTCTTTCTCAAGCTTCTCGAGATCGGCAGGGGTAAAGGGGCTTTCTACCTTAAAGTCGTAGTAAAATCCATTGGCTGTTGCGGGGCCGATTGCAAACTTGGCAGAGGGGTGGAGGCGCTTGACGGCTTGTGCCAAAATGTGAGAAGAAGTATGCCAAAAAGCCTTTTTGCCCTCGGGGGAGTCAAAGGTCAAAATCTCGAGAGTGCAGTTTGCGGTCACGGGGGTACGCAGATCGCATACCACACCATCTATCTTAGCGGCGCAAGCAGCCTTGGCCAGCGAGCTGCCCAGAGAGCTGGCGATTTCGTATACGGTCGTGCCGGCATTGTATTCCTTTATTACGTTGCCTTTTAGAGTTACCTGAATCATAGCTTTACCACCTTTTCTAAAAAATTGTATAAAAAAACTTCACCCCGAAAAACGGGATGAAGTATATACTCCACGGTTCCACCCGAATTGCATACTCTTTCGACTATGCCACTCAATTGCCTGTTACGCTGGCAGCAGCGGCGGGTTTTGGCGCTAGATCAACTAGGCTTGGCACCGCACTCCGGAGCGGTAGTATCGCCAACCCTTCCCAAGACGGCTTGCAGCCTTCGACCGTCACTCTCTGTTGGTATCTGCTGGGTACTTCTCCTTCAACGCTTTACTATTCAGTTGTATTAGACTTATACTAGCATGGGCAATTGTCTTTGTCAATATATAGAATTTAAAAAATAGTATTGCAATAAATAGAAGATTTACACCTGATAAAAATAATTTTATCAGATTCTCTAAGTTCTTTTTAAGCTTCTTTAAGGAGTATCTTCTCAAAGCAGTAAAATAGCTCAAGCCCCGGAAGATTAATACCAAGGTCTACATCACCGCAGTAACGGTAGCCAAGGCTCTTATAAAGGCGAATGGCTGGAGCATTGCCAGTAGCAGCATCAAGGCGGATGCAGAGGGCATGGTTGCTATGACTAAATTCTTCCGCAAACTCCATCAGCCTGCTTGCTACGCCTTGCCCCATGAAATCAGGATGTACCGCAAGGGTGTTGATGGTGATCACCTGCTCTAGATCGGCGTCGACGCCCCAGTCTACTGAGGTATAGGCAGGTGGCTGGTTGTGGTTCAGGATAACGCTGCCCGCAATCCGTCCTGCGACTCTTTGTACATATAGGGTGCCGGAGCCGATACCGTCATAAGCGGTCTGATGGTTGGGGTAAAGTCCTTTCTTCCAGCAGGGGTAGTTGATGTGGCTCTCTAGATAATCGTTAAGCTCATCGTAAAGGGCGCAGACCTCTTGGAGGTCGCCTGTTGTTGCTAATTCAATCATAGTATGCTCCTTGCGCTAAAATTGATCGGTCGACCCGAAATCTCAAGGGACTTTTTAACTTTTGGGCTGATTTTAGAATAAGTAACGACATATTACTCCATAATTATCCATGTGCATATATTTATTGGATAATCTGCTCGATGAATACGGGTGTATTATAGCATAAGATCAAATTTTCATCCAGTAAAAGAAACGGCTGATATACAAACAAAACTTAGCGAAAGCCCGAAATTCCTTGACAGATTATTAAAAAATATGTAAAATATTTATTGGTGAATTAGATACCTTCGTTAAAAGTAAGCTTTGTTTTATAGATGGTCATTTTTGCATAAATATGGGTTATAGATAACATTTTCATATATCTTCATGTATATAGATGATAAGAAACCACTATATCAAGTAAGATGCCCTATACTGCATAATTATTTTTGACATCATCGGTATTTTTTCCGTAAATTAGAGATTGAAAAGTAAAATTAAGGAGGTATGGCTGTGATCGAATATATCATTGCAGGCACGGTTGCTTTTGCGGCAGGGGCGGTTGTATTCTTCCCTGTTGGCATGAAATACAGAATGCGTATCGCTGAGCAGGAGCTGGGCAGCGCAGAGCAGGAGGCCACAAGGATTGTCAGCGAGGCGATTAAGACCGCTGAGGTAAAGAAAAAAGAGGCCCTTGTAGAAGCAAAGGATGAGATATTTAAGCAAAAAAATGAAGCCGAGCGTGAGCTCAAGGAAAGACGAAACGAGGTTGTCAGGCTGGAACGCCGTATCCAGCATAAAGAAGAAACTTTAGATAAAAAGACCGCTAACTTAGAGAAAAAAGAAGATATCATCCAAGAAAAAATCAAGGACGCAGAGCAAAAACTGGCTGAAGCCGAGATCATCAAAAATACACAGTTTGAAATGCTGGAAAAAATCTCGGGCTATACTTCAGAGCAGGCAAAGGAACACCTGCTTAACACCCTTGAAAATGAGCTGGTACATGAGCGTGCAGTGAGAATTAACCGCATGGAGTACCGCTTAAAGGAAGAAGCAGATCAGAAGGCACGAGAGATCATCTCGCTGGCAATCCAGCGCTGTGCCGCAGAGCATGTAGTTGAGGCTACTGTTTCGGTAGTAGCACTGCCCAACGATGAGATGAAGGGTAGAATTATCGGCCGTGAGGGTAGAAATATCAGAGCCCTCGAAACCCTGACAGGGGTTGACCTGATTATTGATGATACCCCTGAGGCAATTACATTGTCTTCTCATGATTCGGTTAAGAGAGAGATCGCCGGTATCGCCCTTGAGCGCTTGATCCAGGATGGACGCATACACCCTGCCAGAATCGAAGAGATGGTGGATCGTGCTCGCCGTGAGGTTGAGCAGAAGATCAAGCAGGACGGTGAGCGTGCAGTCATCGAAACCGGTATAGGCAATATGCACCCCGACCTGATCAAGCTGCTTGGAAGACTGCGCTACCGCTCCAGCTACGGTCAAAACGTGCTGCTGCATTCATTGGAAGTTGCTTATATTGCGGGTATGATAGCAGCCGAGCTGGGGCTGGATGTAACCGCCGCCAGACGAGCAGGCTTGCTGCATGATATCGGCAAGTCGATGACCCATGAGATCGACGGATCCCATGTAGAGATCGGTGTAGATATTGCTAAGAAGTATAAAGAAGGCTTTGAGGTAATCCATGCCATTGAGTCTCACCATGGTGATGTAGAGGCCAAGACTTTGATTGCATGCATCGTGCAGGCGTCTGACGCGATATCGGCTGCAAGACCGGGCGCAAGACGTGAAAACCTGCAAAACTATATCAAGCGCCTAGAGAAGCTTGAGGAGATCGCAGGATCCTTTGAGGGTGTAGATAAGTGCTTTGCGATACAGGCGGGCAGAGAGATCAGAATTATGCTCAAACCTGAGCTGGTCAGCGATGATCAGATGGTGATTGTAGCCAGAGAGATCGTCTCTAAGATTGAAAACGAGCTGGATTACCCCGGACAGATCAAGGTCCATATGGTAAGAGAGACAAGAGCAATCGAGTACGCGAAATAGCTGCTGTATTTGCAGATACAAATAAAGTCGAAGCTTAAGGGCATCACCGTGATCAGCGGCGATGCCCTTTGTGTGTATCTATGATGTGTGAGTTCGTTCTGCTCTGGTTGAGTGGCTCTAAGCAAAGAACTGGGCGCGTGTTCCATCCCGCTCGTTCATTGTCTGCTTTGGGGCTACTATTCCTTTTCCTCTGTTTCTATGCCCAGCAGGATATAGTCGGTGGTGACACCATAGATCCTACTAAGCTTGATGATGTCGAGTATATCGGGGTTTGCTTGTCCGCCCTCCCACTCCGCGATCTTAAACTTGGTTACTCCCATTTTATCTGCTAGATCTTCTTGCAGGAGATGGGCCTTCTTTCGAAGCTTCCACAATCTTTCCTTTAATTGCTCCATAAGTTATCCTCCTCTGTTGGGTGCTTACAGGTATAATCATACTAACAAGTATTATATACAAAATCGCGCGTGATCTCTATAGTTATCAGCAAATTTTGAAGCAGAAACGGTACCCATACTTATGTATGAGTACCGTTATGTAGTGTAGTAGGTGCGGGGGGATAGCGGTGCTATATACTTAATGGCTGTATGACCATCATTAGATCTTCGTGTGGTGTAGCTACCTAATAGGAAGCTACGCTGTTTGCTTGACCCATTGGGGCGATTGCTCTGGCAGCGATTACGGGATTTGCAACTTCGCTGATCTCACCGGATGGATCTACCGTAAAGAAATTGACATGGGTAAACTTACTCCAGATTTTGTGCAATACAGAGTTTTGCCCTTCAGGTAGACCAGTTACGACATTGATGATCTTATGAGATTTGATGTGCTGGATCACCGCCTTGGCGGGGTCGTTGTGGTAAAGTACGGTCATTTGGGCATTATATTGGGCAGATACCTTAAAAAGATACTCAATTGATTTAGGGTCTTGCACGCGGCCCGGGCTCGATACATTGATCACCGACAGTTCACTAGCAGTAAGATCAGAGATGATACGAGATGCTCTAATGATACGATCGCACCCCATTTGGTCGGTCACACATACGAGGGTCTTAGGCTGTGCTGGTTTTTTGGTGATGTCTATATAAGATAGCTGATCTTTCGACATTGCATGCTCCAATCTGCCATACGGCATTTGATCTGGTATTTGTCGTTGAATTGGACAAATGTGACCTGGCTTTATACTTCTATTATAGATAGATTTTATGAATAAATCTACTCTTATCCCATAAAATCATGAAGCAACCATGATAAAAAAGCATCCAATGTGTGAAAAATTTGTGGAAATATTTGGTTGTTAATGCCAATAATTTCGGTTGACAATATTTTAATTATACTATATGATGGGTATAAAATAAAAAAATGAGAACAAGAAAGGAGTCTGTGAAAATGAGTAAAAATCAAAATGTGTCCATCGCAGTGATACGCAGGCTGCCCAGATATTATCGATATCTGACTGAGCTGCTGGACAAGGGTGTAGACAAGATTTCTTCTAAGAATCTTGCTGAAATCATGCATCTGACCGCCTCACAGATTAGGCAGGATTTTAACTGCTTCGGGGGTTTCGGCCAGCAAGGCTATGGATATAATGTAGCTGCTCTGCGTGCAGAAATAAAAGCTATATTGGGACTGGAACACCAGTTTGATACCATATTGATCGGAGCAGGTAACCTTGGTAGAGCCTTTGCAAGTCATCTAGATTTTAAGAGTGGCGGCTTTAACCTTCTTGCGGGTTTTGATCAGAATCCTGCGCTGGAGGGCCAAGTAATCGGCGGCGTAAAGGTGTATCGTGAGACTCAGCTTCCAGACTTTTGTCGTGAGCATAATCCCAAGGTTGCTATCCTCTGCATACCACCTACCGCCACCGAGTCTATTGTGAGCACTTTGATTGAGTGTGGCATTACAACCTTCTGGAATTTTAGCCACTACGATATTGCTGTGCGTTTCCCCGGTGTAACCGTTGAGAATGTACATCTTGGAGATAGCCTGATGACCCTGTGCTATCAGATCTCTAATAAAGACAGTGCGCTAGAAGCAGAATTTTAAATAGAAAGCTGATAAGTGACATCTGCAAAATTTTGCAGGGTCATTTTTTCTGCACGAATGGAAGGATCCACCCCTGCTTGCTCAAAAGCGGCGATAATCTGGGCTTTTGGTCTGCCTAGATGCGCGGATACCGCATTAGAAGCAGTCTTGCGGCGCTGAGAAAAGGCACCCTTGATGACGTTGAAAAACAGGCGCTCATTGCTTACAGATACTGCAGGCTCAGATCTGACATCAAATCGGATGACAGTGGAATCTACATCGGGGGCTGGCATAAAAGAGCCTCTCGACACGTCAAACAGCTCGTATGCTTCGCTATAGTACCAGATGGCAGCACTGATTGCTCCGCATTCCCGACTACCTGGTTGGGCGCAGAGCCTTTGGGCTGCTTCTTTTTGTACCATTACAGTGATCGAAGCAACAGGGAGCCTCTGCTCCAAGAGTGCCATAATAATCGGGGATGTGATGTAATAGGGCAGGTTGGCACAGATGACCACCTTCATACCGGCAAATTCATCTTTAATAAGCTGATGAAGGTCGACTTTGAGCACGTCGCTATGCAGTACCTTGATATTATCATGCTCTGCCAGAGTTTCTTCTAAAATTGGGATTAAGCGGTCGTCTATCTCGATACAGACGACCTTTTTGGCTCTTATGGCAAGCTGGTGACTGAGCACCCCGATGCCGGGGCCTATTTCGATGACACCTACATCTTCTTTGGCACCACCAAGCTCAGCCATGCGAGGGCACACGGAAGGGTTAACAAGGAAGTTTTGCCCTAGTGCCTTTGAAAATGTAAAGTTGTATTTTTCGAGGATACCTTTTATCACTGAAATGTTGGTTAGTTTCTCCATCGTTCCTCCGAACTGTATTATTGTATGGCTTTGTAGCACAAATAGAATGGATTATTTAGAGCACGCATGCCCTGCAGGGAGCTTTTATTATGCTGCTTCTAGCTCTGGGATGCTGTCATAGGCAGCTTTAGCTGCACAGTAAAATCCATCAAGGCTTTGCCCGTTGGGATTTTAGCGCTTTTCCAAAAGTCCTGCTGCATGGCATAAGTGCAAGAGCCAATCGTAGAACTGCTTATTTTGATAGAATCGGTATCAGTAACTTGATACCGTATCTGCTTTACAATATTATACCACAATTTTTTGGGCAATCCTATAGAGATTCTCTTGATTTTTTGTGAGATTATGTTAGACTTGGTCTATACTCCTGTGATCGTGGCGATGATCGAGGAAATCAGCGCTTATATACCAAGGGTGCATGATATACAAATAAAGAGGTGTAGTATGAAAAAGCAGCGTACCGATAAGATCAATTATTACCTGGATATCGCAGAAGCAGTGGCTATGCGTGGCACCTGCCTTCGTAGGAAGTTTGGAGCGATCATCGTAAAAAACGACCAGATTATCTCTACAGGCTATGTGGGAGCACCCAGAGGCAGGGATAACTGTTGTGATTTGGGCTACTGCACCCGTGAGAAGTTTAATATCCCTCGAGGGGAGCGCTATGAGCTTTGTCGCTCGGTACACGCAGAGGCCAATGCAATCATCAGTGCATCCCGCACTGATATGATTGACGGCACCTTGTATCTGGTTGGTATCGAAAATAACACCAATGATTATACCCAAAATGCCAACTCCTGCGCAATGTGTAAGCGCCTGATTATCAATGCTGGCATATCATCGGTGATTATACGGGACTCTAAGGAAGATTTCCGTGTAATCAGAGTATACGATAGCTGGGTGCTGGAGGATGAATCAAAGGAAGCAGTGCTTGGTTATTAACAGATAGGTGTTTATAGTATCAGTGATCATGTAGAGCAAGTAAGCAACAAACGACACCTGTTTGGTGTCGTTTTTTTGTATCAGGATATGCTAGAGCGACAAAGTCGGACTTCCCCAATATTGACAGTTGCCATGGTATAGTTCGCTGAGTATTTTTTCTTTCTGCATTTTCATTTCCTCCTCAAGCACAACACAATACCATAAGCATGATGTTTACAATTGAGCCCTTGAAGAGTTTGCTTTACTATGGTAAAATTTAACGGATTTAACCTTAAAATGAACTCCAAAAACTGATCGATAAATCCTCTATTATCAGTACCCATGAAATAAAATCTGGTTTTTTCGGTACTAATAAAGAGTCAAAAAAGGAGGATTGTACACAATTGGAAAAATCAGTAACAACGCTTGCTATACTACTTATTTTGCTTACTTTAATGGGCTGTCAAGCTCAGCTGCCAAAAGAAGATGAAAGTATCACTTCATCAGTACCGAATCAGAATCATTCATCTACGCAGGTAGCGCTTGAAAGTGCTCAGGAAATAAGTGAATTACCAATTGAACCTTCTACACCTTCTCAAAGTGAGTCAGACACACAGAGTAGCACAGCTTTATCACAGCCGGCGGCAACAACCACAATATTACCAGAAAAAACACAACCAATAGGACAACAGCCAATTTCCCCAAATGATTATCAGAAACTTCTAGGCAAGGGAATGGATGTGGATTGGTGCAAAACATCACAAGGAAGAGAATTTTATAACGAAACGGCAGTAGTTGATTTCAAAAAGGCAGGAGTTCAGCATGTCCGTATTCGAATAAAAGACAAGGCAGACGAGACACTTCTTTCTTTATTGGACAGTCAAATTAACGACTGTCTTTCCAATGGATTAGTGCCTATAATTGCTTATCAAGCAGACGAGTTTAAAAATGAGCCAAATCAGGACAATATTGATAAAGTAGTAAGCTGGTGGACAACAATTGCAGAGCGATATCAAGACAAATCCCATCTGCTCGCATTTGACTTATTGATTGAGGCTACTGATGCACTGAATAAGCAACCTGAAAAGCTCAACCAAATTTATGAACAGTTAGTAACGGCAATTCGCAAAAGCAATCCAACCAGAATTATTATGATGTCTCCACGTCTTCGTTCCGATGCTGCATATCTATCAGAACTTACTTTGCCCACAGAGCATAATGGCTATATGATGGCTGAATGGCATTTTTACGCTTCGGGTCCATCTAAGACCAACGAAAGAAAATTATGGACAACAGGGACAGCTGCTGAAAAGCAGCTTATTCTTGAAAAAATAAATCTCGCCCTAAAATGGCAAGATGACACAGGGATTCCAACTTGGGTGGGTGCTTGGATGCCCGGTGATTATAACGATGGTGATAATTACACGATTGAAGAACAAGTAGCCTTTGCTCGATTTATGGTGCAATCATTAACAGAAGCAAAAATCCCATTTGCCGTAAATTCAGATACAAAATTTTATAGTAGAGAAACCAATCAATGGGTAGACTCCATGCAACCAGTATTTAATTCCATTTACAAATAAATTAGATATGCACTGCTTTATAAAAAACTGGTATACAAAAACTAGGTACTGTATGCTAAATACAAGATCACTCTGAGTATCGGTAATGCCGATTGAGAAACTTCTGGTTACATCATTATAGTGTGAGGTGTGTATGAAAAAGTTTAATCAAGAGCTAGAAACCTTCCAAAGCCAGATACGGCAAAAGGTAAAGATTGCGTCAGCACTCAAAACGCTAAAGGGGCAGCTTGACTCTCTGCAAAAAGAAGAATCCCATTTAAGGGAGATCAGGATAAAGGAAGAAAAGGATGTAGAGCGGGTGTCGGGTGGGACATTGTCTGCATTTATACAGTATATTTTGGGCAATCAGCAGCAGCGTATTGATCAAGAAGAAGCGGAAGCCTATGCAGCAGCGGTAAAGCACGATAGTGTATCTGCCCAGCTTGCCAGTGTGCAGGAGGATATACAGGCTTATGAGGAAAAGCTATGCTATATTGGTGATTGTGAAAGCCGCTATAAAGCGCTGCTTGTAGAGAAATCGGAGGCATTAAAGGTAGCCCAGCCTACAAAGGGTGCTGAGATCTGCGCTCTAGAGGAGCGAATCGGGTACATCAAGGGGCAGATCAAAGAGGTTGCAGAGGCATACTCGGCAGGTAGCGAAGCAGTGGGACTGCTGGGGGAGCTATATCAAGCTCTAAACAGCGCTGAAAACTGGGGTGTAGTAGATCTCTTTGGGGGTGGTTGGGTTTCGGGAGCAATGAAGCACTCCCACCTCGACGAAGCGCAAAGCCAGGTGAATCGTTTGCAGACACTGCTTAGGCGATATACCACCGAGCTGGCAGACATCCAGATCGAGCATAATTTACAGATCAAGACAGGGAGCTTTTTAACCTTCGCAGATTTTTTCTTCGACGGATTATTTGCGGATTACGCTGTTTTGGATCATATCACCAAATCTCTGGATCAAATCTTTGAGATCAAATCTAAAGTCAATGACATGCAGGGTAGGCTACTTGCTACAAAGCAGGAGCTGTCGACACAATTGCAGCAAAAGGAGCAGGAGTTAGAGCACCTGGTATCAGAGGCTGTGTTGTAGATTGTATAGCACTACTTAGAGTACAGTTGTAACTAAACTGCTTAGACGAGCTGTTTTACACCTCCTTTAGACAAGTACATAAACCATCAAAATACCCCGATTATAGGATGCATCCTATAATCGGGGTATTTTTTAAGGGGGTGTTAAGCAGATTATTGATGCGGTTATGCTTTTTTCGGATTTTTGACGACTTTTACAATTCCCTTTTTCCAGAGGATCCTAGCGGTGATGAGTGTAACAGGCAGCATCAGGAGGATGGCAACACCCTCAAGGCCGGCAGGGAAGAGCTTAAGGATACAAAGAACCGATACAAGGGTAAAGGGAATGACAATGGTGAGTAGCTTCTTCTCCACGATATACTCGCCATCGCCTTTGCTAAAGAAGCCCAGAAACATACCGCCAAATAAAGCAGGAAGCATGTACTTAGTTGCAGATTGGATGACAGGGGATTGTAGTACAGGCCGAAGTGGTACGATAAACAGCACACCCAGCGCAATGACGGCAATGGTCAGTATAGAAGAGGCTGCTACTGCTACTGTAGATACAGCATCACCCTCGGGAGTATTGGGCTCTACACCAGCAAGTTTCATAGCGTTGATAGCGCAGGGGAGCTTGAGATTCATAATATTGCCTGTAAGGAAGGTGATGTAGCAGGAGGAGCCAAGGATAGGGGTATAGCTAATCACTTCAGAGATTGCAAGGGGCACATAGAGAGCCAAAACACCGATACCACCCTTTAATAATGCACTCATGGAGGGGAAGCAATCATACACCATACAGATTATGGTGGGGATGGCAAGAAGATAGATCGCAGCGATCAAAAGACCCAAGCGACCAAAGTTATTTACCCAGTTTGTGTATTTGAGATCTTTTTCGTTTGTAGTTGTATTGCTGTTCATCTTTCGTCCTCCTTACCTATAATATAGCCTGCCATGCAACCGAAGCCATCATTGACACAATCAATGTGATGGCCAGGATGAAATCAGGCAGCCATTTGATATGATACTTTTTGGCGATGGTACCTAGCAGTACAGTCATCCCCGCACTGGTCAGCAGGGTAGCGGTATACACAGCATTGCTAAAAATCATGACAGGCATAAATACAGCACCTAAGGTCAGCATAAAGCAGCTGCTCATAACCATGCCCCAGGAGTTTTCTTGGGTGCTTGTTCTGGCTTTTACCAAGCCTGTAGTGAGTTTTTTGCCTGCAAAGATCAGTAGCGTCATACCAGCCATGATACCGATCGTCATTATAAACATGACAGCTCCAAAAACCACCGAATCATTGGCAGCCGCCATAGCCGCAAGATCACTGTAGCCTACGCCCTTAGCAGCCATCTCTGCCGCCATCAGCTCATAGCCCACAGAGCCGATGATAGAGAGCCGCCACCATGACCATGGCACTCCAAGTGCTGCCGATAAGGAAACAAAGCCGATTACGATGGCGAAGCTAGGTACAATGGAAAACGCGATACTGGATTTAATTACGCCCTTTACTTTATCCTTCGTTATGCCAAGCTCCAAGCATCTGGCATAGGCCTTCTTCATAAATACCGCGCAGAAAAAAGCAACATATAATAGCCCGATCATTACAAGCCCATACAATAAGGCGCTGTTTGAAATTTCTTTAAAGCCAGTCATTGTTATGCCTCCTCATTTTGCTGCGTTAGCCAGCGCATCGCTACATAAGCATAAGTAGATGCACCCTTGTAAAGGATTTCTTCATTGAAGACTACCTTAGGATGATGAGCGGGGTAGGTGTAGCCCTCAGCTGGGCAACCAGCGGCAAGGCCAAGCATGAGGCTGGGGACTCGTTCGCTTATATAACCAAAATCCTCTGAGCCAAACATCTTGCGCCCAGGCATTACTTCATCTGCTGCGATGACTCCTTGCATTCCAAGCAGATCTCGCAAAAAGACTTTTGCAGAACTGACCAGACTCTTATCGTTGACCAGTGAGGGGCAGCCCTCGATCAGCTTAAACTCTGCCTCTGCCCGAAATGCCTTAGCAGTATACTCGGAGATTTCTTTCATCCGCTTGGGTACGAACTCTCTGTTTTCTTTTGTAAAGGTGCGGATGGTGCCGTACATCTGGGCGGTATCGGGGATAACATTGGAGGTGGTTCCTGCTACGACTTTGCACACGGTAAAGACTGCCGGAGAGGATGGATCCAGCTCGCGGCTGTTAATTTCTTGGATTGCCAAGTGGATATGGCAAGCTACATTGATGGGGTCAATAGCACTCTCGGGGGATGCACCGTGGCCACCCTTGCCTTTGATATGTATTTCAAACCAGTCTGATGCAGAGGAGCCTGCTCCTGCCTCAGGAATCATAACGATACCAGATGGCACAGGCAGCAGAGGCGCAACATGGATCATCATCGCTGCATCTACCTTAGGATTATCCAGCAGGCCGTGATCAATCATCATCTTGGCACCAGCTAGGGTCTCCTCAGCTGGCTGAAACATTAGCTTAACGGTGCCTTCGATCTCATCCTCATGCTCCTTGAGCAGCTTGGCAGCACCAAGAAGCATAGCGGTATGCAGGTCATGCCCGCAAGCATGCATATTGCCGTTGGTCGAGCGAAATGCTACATCTGCCTCTTCGGTTACCGGCAGTGCGTCCATATCGCCTCTGATAAGAAATACTTTACCGGGCTTTTTGCCTCCTGCCAGTGCTACCACACCCGAATCACCGCAATCCATTGGGTCATAGCCCATTTCTCTTAGCTTTTCTTTTACAAAAGCTGAAGTAAGGGGGAGGTTGGTATGGGTTTCGGGGTTTTGGTGCAGGTATCTCCTGTAGTCTACTAGGCTGGGTTGTAGCTCTTGGGCGCGCTCTAGAAGTTTTTCTTTTAACATGTGGTACTCCTTTCTTCTGCAAAGACCAAAAATTTGCTGATCACTTGACTTTAGGAATAGTTTTGGTATATTCTATAATCAAAATAGCATAGATATTCTGCTAGTGTCAATAATATTTCCATATTTCGTATATTTGCTCAAAACAAAAATCTTTCTCTATGTAAAAGCGATAAATGAGATTTGATTCTTGTTTTGAATTCGGTTATTGGATATAATAAATGGAGATATTTTGGTGAATATAATCAAATACTGTCTTATAAAATCTGTTGACTCTGATAAGGAGCATGTATGGATATTAAAATCGCTTTTATTACGACACCCTGGTTGCGAGAATTTGTAGAGAACAGCCTTAATACCCTGAAACCTCACTGTGACTGGGAGATTATCGAGTATGAGCGCTTTAAAGATCTACCGGCTATTTTTGAGGGGGTCTACAACAAATACGACGGGTTTGTGACCAGTGGTATGGTGGCTCAGGAGATCATGTACAGAGTTAGGGTCAATAAAAACAAGCCTGTCTTGTCATGGGGGATTAGTCTTGCATCGTTATATAAGTTGATGCTGGTAGAGTTTACTAAAAATCAGAGGCTCAACCTGGATAAAGTGATTGGGGATTTATTTTTATATTTTGATCTTCCATATACCTGCACTGATCTGCTTAATGAAGACATCATGCTAAATATCGGAAGCACTATACGCAGATGGTGCTCCGAAGCTACCATTGACCAGCTAATCGATCTTGAAGAGATCACACTCAATCGGGCGGTGGAGCTGTATCGAAATGGAGACGCGGAGCTGGTGGTATCCTTTTTTAGCAGTTTGATGCAATCCCTTGAGAAGGAGGGGATCCCTTGTGCTTATGCATACCCCGAGCTATCTCATATAGACTATATCTTAAACACGCTGCTCGCGAAGGTATCTCTTGAGCGCATATCCCAAAAAAAGCCTGCCGTCATCTGTGTCAGCAAAAAGCATGTGCGTGATGGAGTTGATCTGGAGTGGGACTTTGTATCGATGCAAAAGTCGCTATTGGAGTACAACAGGGAGCACTTTACAGACTTTTTGGTCAAGCGGTGCTATGATGGCTTTGAGGTGTATTGCAGCCTTGAGGTCATTAAGAAAATAACGCTTGATCTTAGCTGCTGCACCATAAAGCCTTATGTAGAAAGCAAGCTGGGATTTGCAGTTGATATAGGGTATGGAGTGGGGGAAGACCTGCCCACAGCACTTAGTAATGCTTATGATGCCAAGCGGTACTCCACGCAAGGCAGTGGCAGCTACGTGATAGATGCCAGCCGACGCCTGACCGGCCCACTGATCTGTGAAGACGACAGGGTGGTTACGGAGGTTGCGATGGAGCATATTGAAGAGATTGCAAAGCAAGCAAAGCTCTCAGTACAAACAATCTATAAGCTTTACGGCATATTGCAGGCAGGTAACACCAAGCAATTGACTGTGAAGGACATAGTCGCTCGCTTAGGTGGCACTACCCGCAATGCCAATAGGATCTTGCAAGCTCTTGTCAAAAACGGGCTGGCTACTGTAGAAGCATCCCATCTTAGCGCGGATACGGGCAGACCGGCAAAGGTCTATCAGATTCAGTTTTAGTAAGCATGGCTTAGGCTGTAAAATAAAGCAGTTTCAAAAAGATGCATACAAAACCCCAACTGTAGAAATATACAGTTGGGGTTGATTTGTTTATCTGTTGATTTTATGTATTTATGTAGTTATGGGTTTTACCGAGAGTTCTGGTTTGATTGGGGATTAGTCTCGCTTCCAATATTTGCGGTCGAGGCTGCGGTACTGGATTGCTTCGGCAATGTGATTGACTTCGAGGATTTCGCTGCCATCAAGATCAGCAATGGTGCGGGCAACCTTGAGGATGCGATCGTAGCCTCTAGCGGAGAGCCCCATGCGCTCAAAGGCTTGCTTAAGCATTGAAGAAGCTTGAGTGCTCATCTTACATACCGACTCGATTAAGGATCTGGTAATGCCGGAATTTGCGGTGATGTCGGTGCCCTTGTAGCGGTCGCTTTGTATCTGGCGTGCTTGGCAGATACGGCTTAGTACCGCTGCCGAAGATTCACCGGGGTTGGTATCGGTCAAGCTCTGATAATCCAGTGGACCCACCTCTACCTGTATATCCATACGATCTAAGAGGGGGCCGCTGATTTTGCCAAGGTAGCGGGTGATTGCGCTAGGGGAGCAGCTACATTTCTGGGTGGGGTGCCCGTAATAGCCACAGGGGCAGGGGTTCATGGCACCCACCAGCATAAAGCGGCTGGGGAAGCTTATTCGCCCTGTTGCCCGTGAGATGGTTACCTTGTGGTTTTCGAGAGGCTGGCGCAGGGATTCCATCACCTTGGTGGGGAATTCGGGCATTTCATCAAGAAACAATACGCCGTTGTGAGCCAGTGAGATTTCACCGGGGCGGATGGGGCTACCGCCTCCCGTAAGCCCTACCTGGGAAATGTTGTGGTGAGGCGCTCTAAAGGGGCGTGCATTTATAAGCCCCATCCCGTTATGAAGGTCGCCCGAAACCGAATACAGCTTGGTGGAAGATACCTGCTCTTGGTGGCTCATAGGCGGCAGGATGGAGGGCAGTCGGCTGGCCAGCATGCTTTTGCCTGAGCCGGGTGGCCCGATCATCAAGAGGTTGTGACCTCCTGCGGCGGCGATTTCCAGTGCTCGCTTAGCTTCCTGCTGCCCTTTGACATCTTTTAGGTCAGGCAGCAGCTGCGGAAGAGGAGGCTCCAGTGGGATTTGGTCTGCACGCTTTAAGGTCGATATACCTTTAAGATGATCAAGCACTTCTGCAATATCAGAAGCAACATAGACCTTACAGTCGCTCACTATGGCACCCTCGGCAGCGTTTTGCAGGGGGATGATCACATGCTCTATCCCAAGAGACGCAGCTTCTAGCACCATAGGCAGCACTCCGCGCACTGGGCGCAGCTGACCGTTTAAGGAGATTTCACCTACAAAAGCATAATCACTGAGGGAGCTGTCAAAGTACCCCTCGCATTTTAGGATCGAGATCAAAATCGGCAGGTCATAGATCGAGCCGACTTTTTTAGTATCAGCAGGAGCAAGATTCACCACGACGCGCCCATTGGGGAAGGTGAGCCCACAGTTTTTGCAGGCAGAGCGTATACGATCTCTTGCTTCTTTGACTGCTGCATCGGGCAGCCCCACCAGATCAAAGCCGGGTAACCCTCGGGCAATATCGCTTTCTACCGTGACTAAATACGGGTCAATCCCTGTAAGACCGAAGCTTTTGATTGTTGATTCCAAGATGCTCTCCTTTCTTGCTGGCGATTCTATCCTTATTATAAAGTATTATTATGGAAATCACAACAAGAAATCACATTTTTTGCATAAGACTTGTGGGATTATAAAATGACGTTGACAGACAGAGGAGAAAACCCTATGATAAGTATAGGGTAAACCTGTTTTGGAGATCGACACCATGAAAAGGAGATAGCTATGGAGAGAGCAAAGAAACTATATTCCCAGTGGCTGCAAAGAGAGCTAGAGGATGCATGCCTTACCCAAGAGCTCAAAGAAATAGAGGGTAATCCTAAAGAAATTTATGAGCGGTTTTATACCGATCTTTCCTTTGGCACGGCAGGCCTACGAGGGATCATCGGTGCAGGCACAAACCGTATGAATATTTATACTGTACGCCGCGCTACACAGGGCTTGGCACAATACGTTCGTTCCACCAGCAGCTGTCCTTCTGTAGCGATTGCTTATGACAGCCGCAATAAGAGTGAGCTTTTTGCCAAGGCAGCAGCAGAGGTTTTTGCTGCTAATGGTATCAAGGTATACCTCTATAAAGAGCTGATGCCTACGCCGATGCTGTCTTATGCGGTGCGCCGATTAGGCTGCCAGGCAGGTGTGGTGGTGACTGCCAGTCATAATCCTGCGGCTTATAATGGGTATAAGGTATATAATAGTGAGGGCTGCCAGCTGGGTACGGAGGCTTCACAGGTGGTGCTAAATGAGATCAACGGGCTGGATATCTTTGAAGATGTGCTGCGTCTTGACTTTGAGGAGGCAATGGAGCAGGATAGTATCTCCTATATCCGTCAGGAGGTCATCGACAGCTACCTTGATGAGGTGCTAAAGGTTTCGCTAGATCGAGAGATCTGTAAGGATTCCTGCTTAAAGGTGGTGTATACCCCTTTATATGGCTCAGGCAATAAGCCTGTAAGAGAGATTTTAAATCGTATCGGTGTGACCGAGCTCCATATAGTAAAGGAGCAGGAGCTGCCCGACGGCAACTTCCCTACCGGCCCTTATCCAAACCCTGAGATCAGGCAGGCGCTGGAGCTTGGCATCAAACTGATGGAGGATAAGAGCGCCGACCTGCTGATCGCAACCGACCCCGATGCAGATCGAGTGGGCATGGCAGTCCGCCATAAAGGAGAAAGCAGGCTAATCGGCGGTAATGAGGCAGGGGTACTGCTCCTAGATTACATCTGTAAGCAGCGCATCGCAAAGGGTACTATGCCCAGTAACCCCATTGTCATGAAGAGCTTCGTAACTACCTCGATGATCGAGGCGGTTGCCAAGCATTATGGGGTAGAGGTGGTCACCCTGCTGACTGGCTTTAAATATATTGGCGAGCAGATCGGCAGACTAGAAAAACAAGGGGAAGAGGATCGCTTTATACTAGGTTATGAAGAAAGCTACGGCTACCTATGCGGCCCTTATGTAAGAGATAAGGATGCAGTAGCAGGCGCAATGATCATGACCGAGATGGCAGCTTACTATAAAAAGCAAGGTAAGACCCTAATTAATGCCCTAGATGATCTCTACCAAAGTCATGGCTATTATTATAATTATGTAGACAATATCGCTTTTGAGGGATCAGATGGCATGCAAAAAATGGCTGGGATCATGAAAAAGCTCTGTGAAAACCCACCCCAGGAGCTTGCGGGCTGTAAGGTGCAGACGGTCTATGACTATACCAAGCGTCAGAAACGTAGCATCGAAGGACATGAGCCTATTGCTCTGCCGGCTACCAATGCAATTGCATTGGAGATGGAGGGTGATCATATGCTGGTGGTACGCCCATCGGGTACCGAGCCCAAGCTAAAGGTCTATTATATGATCAAAGCCGATAATCAAGCCGCTTGTGAGGTATTGACTGCAAAGATCACAGAGGAGCTAAATGCTTTGCTTGGTATATCACGTTAGCTGTAGGTATAAGCCTCGGTAACGTACAAAATGCGGGCAGGGATTATATGCTTTTAGGTGATTTTGTTGGAATGAAATCGTTAAGGTCGCAGAGCTTTGAGATGGCAGAAATTTTACGGAAAGCTCTTGCAATACTGTACAAACTATGCTATGATAAATACTGCATTTATCACATGGTATAGACTTTGTGTTCTGACGGCTGCGGCCGTTCGACTTTGGCAGGGCAGACCCTTGCCTCGGCTGTCTTAACCAATGCGGTAAAGACACTGGCAAGCAGAGTGGTCTTTGATCGACTGCTATCATGCGCTGCCCATTAAACTGATTAGTGAAAGAGGTGACTATAGATGAAACAGGGGATACATCCAAACTATCAGCCAACTACCATTAAGTGTGCTTGTGGTGAAGTGATCGAAACAGGATCCACCAAGAAGGACATCAGAGTAGAAATCTGCTCGAAGTGCCATCCATTCTTTACTGGCCGTCAGAAGCTGGTTGATACCGGTGGTCGTGTAGACAGATTTAAGAAGCGTTTCGGGCTGGAGAAGTAGTCCTACGCGCAACAAGCTAAGATTTCAGGGCGGTGCCGATGGTACCGTCCTAATTTCGCTATCTATAAATGCTTTGTACGATGGGAAATATGCCGAATTTTATGGTATTTTGCCTATGGTGTATAGAATAGGGGGATAACCGATGGAATACACCACAGTCCTTGCTGTGGCGGAAGACAGCTTTATAGAGAAGAAATCCCGCTTTATTGCGGCGATCGCTCCCGTAAGCACCGAAGAGGAGGCGCTTGACTTTATCGCTCAGCGCAAGCAGAAGTATTGGGACAGCTCCAGTACCATCTATGGCTATGTGCTCAGAGAAGGGAATATACGACGGTATTCTGACGGTGGGGAGCCACAGGGTACAGGAGGCATCCCCGTAACCGATGTGATCTTAAAAACAGGGCTTACGGATGTGTGTGTAGTTGTTACCCGCTATTATGGTGGTACTCAGCTGGGTGCCGGTGGCTTGGTGCGGGCGTTTTCTCACGGGGCTTCGATTGCCATCGAGGCAGCACAAAAGACTACGCTCAAACCCTGCACCACTGTGGAGATGGAGCTTGATTACTCCCAATACGGCATCATCAACCACATTTTGCCGAAGTTCCCCCATAAGCTATTGGAGAGTGATTTTGGTGTCATCGTCAAAATGCGAGTGCTGTTTAATGATACCGATCTGCCTGCTTTTGTCAAGGAGCTGACCGAGGCAACCTCTGCAACGGTGCATCCCTATGAGGTAGCTAAGGGGTATTTTGACATAAAATAGCAGGATAACCCACAGAGATATAGATTTGGCGATAAAATAGCAAATGTTTTTTGTGAATATGCAGGAAAATGCAGTTGCAAAACTGTATAATATATAAAGGAGCGACTTTCAGGCAATGGTTGCCCAGCTCTAGCACAATGCAAAAATCTGCCGGAGGTGTGAGAAATGACCATCAGAGAACAAACCCAGATGTACGAAAGGCAGTCTCTTAGTGAGCTTGCCACTCTCTCGGAGAATACCCGAGGCAGAGAAAAGCCAATGGAGCCCTGCCCGATCCGTACGGACTTTGCCAGAGATCGAGATCGTATTATCCACTCCAAGGCCTTTCGGCGGTTAAAGCATAAAACACAGGTGTTTTTATCTCCTGAGGGGGATCATTACCGGACGAGGCTGACCCATACGCTGGAGGTCTCTCAAATTGCTCGTACTATTGCCAGAGCCCTGCGCCTCAATGAGGATCTGGTGGAGGCGATCGCGCTGGGGCACGATCTTGGGCACACTCCATTTGGGCATATTGGAGAGCATGCGCTCAATGAGGTATGCATCCACGGCTATCGGCATTCCACACAGAGCGTAAGAGTTGTGGAATACCTCGAGCGAGACGGTGAGGGGTTAAATCTCACCTGGGAGGTGCGAAACGGTATCGCGTGCCATTCATCGGGCACAGATGCTGCTACCTTAGAGGGGCGCGTGGTGCGATTTGCCGATAAAATCGCCTTTTTAAACCATGATATTGACGATGCAATTCGAGCTAAGGTGCTGTCGGAGGATGACATCCCTTGGAATATTAAATATGTAGCGGGGCGCAATAAATCTGAACGGATCACTACATTTATTCACTCGATTATCGCAAACAGCACCCATGATATTACCATGTCACCCGAAGTGCTGGAGTGCTTTGAGGCGCTGAAGCTCTTTATGTATGAAGCGGTGTATAGCAATCCCAAAGCCAAGTCGGAGGAAGGCAAGGCTAAGGAGCTGGTTAAAGCACTCTATCGGTACTTTATCGAGCACCCTGCTCAGCTGCCTGAGGAGTATCAAGCAATTGCAGAAAAGTGGGACATCGAAAGAGCGGTCTGTGATTATATCAGCGGTATGAGTGATCGCTACGCCATCATGATCTACGAGAGCATCTTTATACCCAAGGCTTGGGCAAAGTATTGATGCCTATCAAAGGAGCATATTTGGCAGAGGGAGCGGATATATTCTAATAAGGTTTATTAGTTTTATAAGCACTGATTAGATTGTATTGCAGAGTTCACAAGGAAAGTATGGGTGGCTATATCCACCCTTCAATTGAAGAGAGAATAAAGGAGGGGAGCATATGATACCGGATAGCTTTATTGAGGAACTAAAATATAGGACCGATATTGAGCAGCTGATCGGTGGGTATGTTCCCCTTAAGCGTTCGGGGAGAAATCTCACAGGCTTATGCCCGTTTCATTCGGAGAAATCCCCCTCCTTTGTGGTGTATAACGACAGCCAGTCATATTTCTGCTTCGGCTGCGGTGCTGGAGGAGATGCTATCAGCTTTGTCAAAAACATCGAGCACCTCGATTATCTAGAGTCGGTGAAATTCCTTGCCCAGCGGGCGGGGTTAACAGTCCCTGACGATGGTAAGGTAGACCCAGCTGCGCAGCTCAAAAGTAGAATATTAGAGCTTAATCGAGAAGCGGCTCATTACTTTCACAACATGCTGCTCTCTCCGCTAGGTGAGCAGGGGATGAGCTATCTTACCCAGCGTGGGCTGAGCTTTAAGACGATCCGCCGGTTTGGGTTGGGGTTTGCCCCCGATGGCTGGAGCGGGCTTAAGGATTATCTGCTGCAAAAGGGCTTTACATTAAACGAGATGGTGCAGGGCTCGGTGGTCACCTTGGGTAAATCAGGCGGAGGGTACGATACCTTCCGCAATCGGGTAATCTTCCCTATCATCGATCTAAGAGGCAATGTTATCGGCTTTGGTGGGCGTATTTTGGGAGAAGGGCAACCGAAGTACTTAAATAGCGGCGATACACCGGTTTTTAAAAAAAGCAGAGGGCTTTTTGC
>DAMCAP010000020.1:15547-20799 GCA_032059445.1 Oscillospiraceae bacterium | reverse complement strand
TTTTTGCCATGAACATCGCCAAAGCAACAAAGGAGCCTTGCCTCATCCTTGCCGAGGGTTACATGGACGTGATCTCGGTGGTGCAAGCAGGCTTTGACAACGTGGTAGCTACCTTGGGTACTGCCCTTACACCCGAGCAGGCAAGATTGATTGCCCAATATACTCAGCTGGCAGTCATTGCCTATGATACCGACGAGGCGGGGAAAAAAGCCACGAAGCGTGCGGTACAGCTTTTGGCACAAGCAGGGGTCAAGACCAAGGTGCTGGTGGTGACGGGTGCAAAGGACCCTGATGAGTTTATCAAGAAATATGGTCCTCAGCGCTTTAAGCTACTGGTAGAAGGCAGCTGGGGCTCCACCGATTATGAGATACACAGCATCAAAAGCCGCTACGATCTAGAGAGCGAAGAGGGCAGAGTTGCTTATCTAAAGGAATTCTGCATCGCGATGGCGCAGCTGGAAAACAAGCTAGAGGCCGAGATCTATATCAATCGTGAAGCCAGAGAAATCGGGGTAAGCAAGCAGGCAGTGCTGGAGATGGTAGAGAGCATCCGCAAGTCAAAGGAATATAAAAAGAAAAAGCAGGATAGCCGTGACTTACGTGTCTATGCCGAGCAGCCACCCAGCCAGTCAAAAGACCCCGACCGTAGCAAGCATATCAAGTATGCCATAGCTGAGGATAAGCTGATCGTGATTTTGATGCGAAACCCGGATTACTTCCGCTATATTAAAGGAACTCTATCGCCTCAGGATTTTGTAACACAAAAAAACAGAGAGCTTTTTGAGGTCTTGTATCTTCGGCTCTCTGCAGGGCAATCGATAGAGCCGATGGTTTTATCACAATATCTAGATGACAGCCAGATCAGTCGTCTAAGCTGGATTATGGCTGCCAATGAAGTGGCGCCGGGCAGCAAAGAGGACTTAGAGCAGTATATAAACGTAATACTTAGCTACAAAACGCAAAGAAGCAGTACTGATGTAGCTGATATGAGCCAGGAAGAATGGCTGGAATACATGAAAAATCTTTCCGCAGGTAAAAAATAGGAGGATCACAGTTTGGCAACAGATAAAAATGTAGTTTTAAGGCAGCTCATCGAGCAAGGAAAGGCAAAGGGGAAGCTGACTTCCGCCGAAATCAGTGACATTATAGAGGAGCTTGACCTTGACGTAGAGCAGGTGGAAAGATTATATAGCACCCTTGAAAGACTTAAAATAGAGATCATAGAAGAGCAAGAAGAAGATGTACTGGATAAAATCGAGGAAAAAGCAGAAGTATTTGCAAATATCAGCCTTGATTTTGTGAATATTGACGATCCTGTTAAGGTATACTTAAAGGAGATAGGCACAATACCGCTTCTGTCGCTGGAAGAAGAACAGGAGCTGGCAATCAGGATGGCAGAGGGTGACGCCTATGCCCGTAAAAAACTCTCCGAAGCAAACTTAAGGCTGGTGGTAAGCATCGCCAAAAAATATATCGGCAGAGGGATGCAATTTCTTGATCTGATACAGGAGGGCAACATCGGCCTCATCAAAGCGGTAGAGAAATTTGATCATACCAAGGGGTTTCGCTTCTCTACCTATGCCACTTGGTGGATCCGTCAGGCCATTACCCGCTCTATCGCTGATCAGGCAAGAATCATCCGTATACCTGTACATATGGTGGAGACTATAAATAAGGTCAAAAAAGTCAACTCTCAGTTACTCCATCTAAATGGTCAAGACCCTACGCCCGAAGAAATCTCACAGGAGCTAGGCATGACGGTGGATAAGGTGCTGGAGATCTTAAAGGTAGCTCAGGATCCTGTATCGCTAGAAACACCCATTGGTGAAGAAGAAGATAGCCACTTAGGTGACTTTATTGAGGACGAAAACGCAATGGCACCCGACGACTGCGCTTCTCAGATCATTTTGCAGGAGCAGATTTCTGAGGTACTAAAGACGCTCACTCCAAGAGAGGAGCAGGTCATCCGATTAAGGTTTGGTCTTGATGGGGAGCGGGCACGCACGCTGGAAGAAGTCGGCAAGGAGTTTAGCGTGACTCGTGAGCGCATACGGCAGATTGAGACCAAGGCTCTAAGAAAGCTACAGCCCGTCATAAAGAAAAAGAAATTAAAAGACTTTTTGGGAGGATAACAAATTGGCAGGAGAAAAAACATCTGTTATAAAGGAGCTTCTTGAGCAGGGGAAGTCTAAGGGCAAGCTGACCACCAAAGAGATCAATGACGCTTTGGAGGAGCTGAATTTTGATGTTGAGCAGGTAGATAAGCTATATGAAACTCTCGAGGGTCTTAATGTAGAGATCATTGAGGATTTTGCTTCTTCTGCAAGTGACCTAGCCCTGCCCCAAAATCCTGATGAGATTGAGACCGTCCTCTCTTCTGAGGGTATCAGCATCGATGACCCTGTAAAGGTGTATTTAAAGGAGATCGGTCGAGTACCACTCTTGACCAATGACGAGGAGATAGATCTGGCAAAACGCATGGCCGAAGGGGAGGTCTATGCACGCAAGCGCCTCTCTGAAGCCAATCTCAGGCTGGTTGTCAGCATTGCAAAGCGTTATGTTGGCCGTGGAATGCAGTTTCTTGATTTGATACAGGAAGGTAATCTGGGGCTTATTAAAGCTGTCGAAAAATACGACCATACAAAGGGATTTAAATTTTCTACCTATGCTACCTGGTGGATTCGTCAGGCAATTACCAGAGCGATTGCAGATCAGGCTAGGACCATCCGTATACCTGTGCATATGGTGGAAACAATTAATAAGGTCAAAAAAGTAAGCTCCCAGCTGCTGCATAAAAATGGACGTGAGCCTACACCGGAGGAGATCGCAGCTGAGGTCGACATGACGGTGGACAAGGTCCGTGAGATCATGCGAGTAGCACAGGAGCCGGTCTCATTAGAAACTCCTATCGGTGAGGAGGAGGACAGCCATCTGGGTGATTTCATCCCTGATGAGGATGCTCCTGCACCAGCTGATGCAGCCTCTAACACTCTGTTGCGAGAGCAGCTGTCGGAGGTGCTCAAGAGCTTGACCCCACGGGAAGAAAAAGTGCTGCGTCTCCGCTTCGGCTTAGAGGACGGACGCTCCCGCACGCTCGAAGAGGTAGGCAAGGAGTTTCAGGTAACCCGCGAGCGTATCCGCCAGATTGAGGCAAAAGCGCTACGCAAGCTGCGCCACCCAAGTCGCAGCAAAAAGCTCAAGGACTTTTTGGATTAATGCAGTGAGGTGAAGCAATGCATATAACCTTAGAATCAGATTACGCAGTCAGGATTGTACACGCGTTGACTGTAGCCAATGCGCGGATGGATGCTCGCACCATTGCAGAGGTAACAGGGGTATCGATGCGATTTTCTCTAAAGATCCTGCGCAAGCTGGTACAGAGTGACATTGTTCGTTCTTATAAGGGGACCCACGGCGGCTATCAGCTTAACCGTGACCCTCAGGATATTTCTCTGGCAGATGTCATAGGTGCTGTAGAGGGAGTATACTCCTTTAGCCGCTGCTTATCACCGGGATTTGAATGCAACTGTAACGAAGAAGAATGCAGCTTTCAAAAAATATATGACGAAATTTCAGAGATGGTGCGAGATAAGCTGGAATCGGTGAAGTTCTCCGATGTTTAGCGGATATCTTAGGACTTTGGGTGAAATCACATATAAAAATTCCTCTATGTAGGCATTTTAAATGACGGTAGATAAAATTTTTCTTGCAGACTTTTGTCGTATTTCTTAGAAATCAGCCTTATTCTATTATCAAAAATCGCCTAAATATAATCAATAATTTGGTAAATTTGGTGCGGCTTTTAGGCGCAATAATTAAAGAAATAGTGAAATTTATAGCAATAATAAATGAAACTTGACGCAATAACTGTAGTATTGATAGAATTTTATCATTTTACATAAACGTGTTGATTTTGTTGATTGTGTCATGGTATAATATTCAAGTAGCTTACGCTAATTGGGGGTGTTGTCCATTAAGCCGGAGGAAGGCTTCCGTGTGTTTAAAAACCTGACCTTCTTGTCTCAGTTTGGTCTCTCGCTGATACTGCCCATGGTGCTATTTATACTGGGCTCTGTATGGCTGAGGGAGCGCTTGGGGCTGGGGAGCTGGGTTACACTGGTAGCGATACTGCTAGGCATCGGCACCTGGGTGCCGACTGTCAGCTCTTTTGCAAGATATATGCTTGCAGAAGCCAAAAAAAGTGAAGATGGGAAGAAGCTATGAAGACTGCTGTATTAGAGCTGAAGAGGATGTGGAAGGTTATCGCACTTCTCACAGCGGTGCAGATAATCGGGTTTGCTGCGTGTAGGATGCTGGATCTATCTATGATACTAGGTACGATACTAGGTACTATACTGGCAATTGGTGAATTTTGCATGATCGGCGTTTCGGTGGATTCCGTAATCAAAGGCAGTGCCTCTAAGGCTCCCGGTGCGATGGCAGCGGGCTATTTTTTAAGGCTTGCGGTGCTGTCTGTTGTGATCTTCATCGTTTTGCAGGTACCTGCTATCCATCCAATCGGGTTTATTTTACCCCTATTTTACCCAAGACTGGCGATATACTACAACGCAATAACAAGAAAGGGGGAGAGCGATTGAACGGTCCTAAGATACTTTATGTGATTCCTATGTTGGGCGGTATACCCATCACCGAGACGGTTGTCAATGCGTGGATTGCCATGGCTCTACTTTTTGTAGCAGCAAAGTGGCTTACCCATAATATGCAGACGGTTCCTTCCAGAAAGCAGGCTGCTGCAGAGATGGTCGTATCTACGCTGTACAATCTCGTAGGCGAAACCATGGGCAAAGATAAGCTGGCATTTGCGCCGTATATCGGCACATTGTTTTTCTTTTCACTTTGCTGTAGCCTGATGAGTATGTTTGGCTTTAGACCGCCTACGGGAGACCTCAACACCACATTGTGCTGGGCACTGATTACCTTTGGTATGATCCAGTACTTCGGGCTCAAAAGCAAGGGCTTTAAAGGTTGGCTGCATAAGTTTATCGAGCCTATGCCACTGATCTTTCCGCTAAACTTTATCGGTGAGTTTGCTACACCGGTGTCGATGATGTTCCGTCATTTTGGTAACATCGCTGCGGGTATTGCAATCACTTCATTGCTATATGGCGGTCTGGCTTCGTTGTCCGGTGCACTTTTTGGCTGGTTTACCGATATTCCGATTTTACAGCTTGGTTTGCCGGCAATTTTATCTGTGTATTTTGATATCTTTACTTCTTTCTTACAGGCGTTTA
>DAMCAP010000020.1:414-15537 GCA_032059445.1 Oscillospiraceae bacterium | reverse complement strand
TTATCTTTAGCATGTTGACCATGGTATTTGTTTCGGGAGCTATAGATTAAGCACAGCTATTTTTTTGTATCATTGTGATCGGGTACTGCTCATAGAGCAACCGGTTGATAACATTTATAAAGCAGCTTACTGTTTTATAGTTGGCTTGCCCCATAGGCGGTCATTAGATGCTCATGCGCCGCTATAGGTGTGCGCAGCTTCAACTGTCAGCGACAGTTTATTAATTTGATTTTGGAGGATGTAATTATGGAAAAGGCAATAGTATTGGCAGCTTCAGCAATCGGTGCAGGTTTGGCAATGATCGCAGGTCTTGGCCCTGGTATCGGTCAGGGTTATGCTGCAGGTAAGGCAGCTGAGGCAGTTGGCAGACAGCCTGAGGCACAGTCCGATATCACCCGTACCCTGCTGCTTGGTTGTGCGGTTGCAGAGTCTACCGGTATCTACTCTCTGGTTATTGCGCTGATTCTTCTCTTCGTTAACCCATTCGTTAGAATGCTCTAATCTAAGCTTAAAGCATCCTAACCCTTTTGGCTGCTAGTCAAGTGGGGTTTAGGTCATAACGAAAGGAGGATACCGATGTTATTAAAGGCTGGAGAATATATGTCCTTTGTCTCTATCGACTGGACTACCATCTTGATGCTGGGCAATACGTTAATTTTGTTCCTGCTGATGAGAAAGTACTTTTTTGGTCCTGTCAAGGCGATGCTGGACAGCCGTGCCGCAAAGATAGACGATAGCTTCAAACAGGCGGAAGTAGCCAACACCACAGCCAACGCCCTGAAAAATCAGTATGAGGAGAGCCTGAAATCTGCACGCAGCGAAGCAAACAGCATTGTGGCTGCAGCGCAGAAGAGAGCCAATGAGCAGGCAGATGATATCATCCGCGCTGCCAACGAGAAATCTATGGAGATTTCAAAGAAGGCACAGGCAGAAATACTAAGAGAAAAAACTAAGGCGCTCAACGAGATCAAGGATGAAATCGGCTCACTAGCTGTGGAGCTGGCTGCAAAAGTTGTGGAAAAAGATATCAATCAGCAAGATCACGAGCGTCTCATTACAGGATTTATCCAGGAATTAGGTGATCGATAATGGGAAGCGTAGCAGCAGAAAGATATGCGACCGCCTTATATGAGGTTGCCTGCGAGAGGCATACAGAATACACCGTTTTGACAGAGCTTAAAGAGGCTTTGGCTTGCTTTAAAGAGTACCCCGAGTTGTTAAAGATTTTTTCCGCACCCTTTATCCCCAAGACCGAGCGGCTTGATACTGTAAACACTGTATTTAAAGATGTGGTTAGTCAAAATGTCTTAAACTTTATGATGCTGCTGACCGAAAAAGGTAGAATCTCGGAGTTTGACATGATTGTTTCGGCTTATGTAGATATCTACAATCAAGCGCATAATATCTGCGCTGCCACAGTCACTTCGGCGATCCCATTAAGCACTGAGCTGATGGACAAGCTAGCTAGCAAGCTTTCACAGGTGACAGGCAAGCAGGTGATCCTCACAGCCAAAGTCAACCCTGCCATCCTAGGTGGTTTGGTGATTGACCTCGAAGGTCAGCGGATGGATTCCTCTGTGCGCTCAAGGATTGATACGATAGCAAAGAGCCTTACACAAACCATAGCATAATTTTATTTGGAAAGTTGGTGATAGACCATGCAGCTACGCCCAGAAGAAATTACAAATATTATTAAAGAGCAGATAAAAAACTATCATGCTAAAATAGAACTGTCGGACGTAGGTACCGTTGTACAGGTAGGTGACGGTATCGCCACCATCCACGGGCTGGATAAGTGTATGTCCGGCGAGCTGTTGGAATTTGACGGCGGTGTATATGCAATGGCCCTTAACCTTAACGCAGATAGCGTTGGTGTCGTATTGCTTGGCGATGACGACAGCATCAAGGAGGGCTCTAGCGTAAAGCGTACAGGCAAAATCATCTCTGTGCCTGTAGGCGAAGCAATGCTCGGTAGAGTAGTCAACGCTCTGGGTCAGCCGATTGACGGCAAGGGACCAATTGCGACTACCGAGACCCGTGAGGTGGAGACCAATGCGCCTGGTATCATTGAGAGAAAGTCCGTCCATCAGCCTGTGCAGACAGGTATCAAGGCGATCGACTCGATGATCCCAATCGGCAGAGGTCAGCGTGAGCTGATCATCGGTGACCGTCAGACCGGTAAGACCACCGTTGCTACCGATACCATCATTAACCAAAAGGGCAAGGATATGGTCTGTATCTATGTCGCCATCGGTCAGAAGCGCTCTACCGTGGCCAGAGTTGTAGATACCCTTACCCAAAATGGCGCAATGGATTACACCATTGTCGTATCTGCTACCGCTTCAGAGCTTGCACCACTGCAATATATCGCTCCCTATGCCGGCTGTGCTATGGGTGAGTACTTTATGCATCAGGGTAAGGACGTACTGATCGTTTATGATGATCTGTCTAAGCATGCGGTTGCTTACCGTGCACTTTCTCTGCTTCTTAAGAGACCTCCAGGACGTGAGGCTTACCCCGGAGACGTATTCTACCTCCACTCTCGACTGCTGGAGCGTGCAGCAAAGCTAGACGACCAGTATGGCGGCGGCTCTCTTACCGCTCTGCCTATCATCGAGACACAGGCAGGCGACGTATCTGCTTATATCCCAACCAACGTAATCTCCATCACTGATGGCCAGATCTTCCTTGAGTCAGAGCTCTTTAACGCCGGTGTACGCCCAGCGGTTAACCCGGGTATCTCGGTATCCCGCGTAGGTGGTAATGCACAGATCAAGGCAATGAAGAAAGTATCGGGTACCTTGAAGCTGGTTTACTCTCAGTATCGTGAGCTTCAGGCCTTCTCACAGTTTGGTTCTGACTTGGATGCTGACACCAAGGCAAGACTTGCCAAGGGTGAGCGCGTGGTTGAGGTGCTAAAGCAAGCACAAAACTCCCCTCTAGATGTAGAGAAGCAGGTTGTCATTATCTATGCGGTAACCAACAACTTCCTCTCTGACGTGCCTGTCGAGGCAGTGCGTGATTTTGAGAGCGAGCTGTTTGCTTATATTTCTTCTAGTAAGCCAGAGATATTTACTTCTATCGCTACCACCGGTCAGCTCTCTGATGAGACCGCTGCTGCGATTGAGGCTGCGATCAACGAGTTTAAGCCAAGCTTCCTCGCTTCGAGGTAGCAAGTAGTGAGGAGGTGAGTCTATGGCTGGAGCAAATATGAAAGACATCAGACTCAGAATGAAGAGCGTAGAGAGCACCATGCAGATCACCAAAGCTATGGAGCTGGTGGCTTCGTCTAAGCTCAGGCGTGCCAGAGAGCGCCTTGAGAGCTCGCGCCCTTATTTTGATCAGGTGTATCACACTATGTCCTCCATTATTAAAACCAACAAAGAGTTTAGCTCGGTATATCTGCGTGCCCGCGGTGATAAAAAAGCTTGCTATGTAGTCATTGCCGGTGACCGCGGTTTGGCAGGCGGTTATAACGTAAACGTGCTCAAATATGCTACTTCGATTATGAAGGGCAAGGATGCACTGGTGGTGCCGCTAGGCCGTAAGGCGGTAGATTACTTTACCAAGCGGGATTATAAGACCATCCAAGCTCCCGAGCAGGTGGTGGAGAATGTCGGCCTTTCTGACTGCTTTGAGCTGGCAAAGGTGCTGTGTACTCGCTACCGCAAGGGTGAATTTGACGAGCTTTACTTTGTATATTCCGGTTTTGTTTCGATGATCACGCAGGAGCCTGCCGAGCGTAAGATCCTGCCTCTACATTTTGAAGATAGCCTTGGTACAGTCACCAACCTGATGTCGTATGATCCTTCTGCCGAAGATGTGTTTGAGATGATCACCCCACAATATATTGCAGGATTGCTCTATGGTGCGGTGTGTGAATCTTACGCTTCTGAGCAGGGGGCCAGACGCGCCGCTATGGAATCAGCGAGTGACAATGCCGAGGAGATGATCGGAGAGCTGGGGCTGGTATATAACCGTGCAAGACAGGCAGCGATCACGCAGGAAATCTCCGAGATCGTTGGAGGAGCCAACGCACAAGCTTAGGGCATAGTGTATGCCGTAAATATACAGGATAGGAGAGATGCAGATGAACAACCAGGTCAAGGGTACAGTAGTATCCATCATTGGACCGGTGCTTGATATAAAGTTTGATGCAGGGCAGCTGCCAAAGCTGCTCAATGCTGTGCACATACCTACCCAAGATGGTAAAAACCTCGTGGTTGAGGTAGCGCAGCACATCGGCGACGATATCGTGCGTTGTATAGCGATGAGCTCCACCGACGGACTCGTCCGCGGAATGGAGGCCATCGACACAGGAGCGCCGATTGCGGTACCTGTAGGAGAGGCAACTCTGGGTAGAATCTTTAACCTGCTGGGTGAGCCGATCGACAATAAGCCAATGCCACAAACAGAGGAAAAATGGCCCATCCACCGCCCTGCTCCAAGCTTTGAGGAGCAAGAGGGTACCACCGAGATGCTGGAGACCGGTATCAAGGTTATCGACCTGATCGCACCTTATGCCAAGGGCGGCAAGATCGGCCTCTTTGGCGGCGCAGGTGTAGGCAAGACCGTTATTATCATGGAGCTGATCAACAACATAGCGAAGCAGCACGGTGGTATTTCGGTATTTGCCGGCGTAGGTGAGCGTACCCGTGAGGGTAACGACCTGTATCATGAAATGACTGACTCGGGAGTTATCTCCAAGACTGCTCTTGTTTATGGTCAGATGAATGAGCCACCGGGAGCAAGAATGAGAGTTGGTCTTTCGGGACTGACCATGGCGGAGTACTTCCGTGACAGCATGGGTCAAGACGTACTTTTGTTTATCGATAATATCTTCCGCTTTACACAGGCGGGATCAGAGGTATCTGCACTGCTGGGTCGTATGCCTTCTGCCGTAGGCTATCAGCCCACACTGGCTACCGAGATGGGTGCTTTGCAGGAGCGTATTACCTCTACAAAGAAGGGCTCGATCACCTCTGTACAGGCTGTATACGTGCCTGCAGACGACCTGACCGACCCAGCCCCTGCGACTACCTTTGCTCATCTAGATGCGAATACCGTACTTTCTCGTGCGATATCTTCGCTGGGTATCTACCCTGCAGTTGATCCGCTGGAGTCCAACTCTACTATGCTGCGCCCCGACATCATCGGCAAGGAGCATTATGAGGTAGCTCGCGGCGTGCAGTCGATTTTGCAGCGCTACAAGGAGCTTCAGGATATCATCGCAATTCTGGGTATGGATGAGCTTTCTGACGAAGATAAGCTGACCGTTGCCCGTGCAAGAAAGATCCAGCGCTTCCTCTCTCAGCCCTTTACTGTTGCTGAGCAGTTTACCGGCATGGCGGGCAAGTATGTGCCTATTGCTGAAACGATCAGAGGCTTCCGTGAGATCATGGAAGGCAAGCACGACGATCTGCCTGAGTCCGCTTTCTTGTTTGTAGGCACCATCGATGAGGCAATCGAAAAAGCGAAGAAGGGGGTATAGCCTATGGCTAGTCCTTTTCCACTGACCATTGTGACCCCTAGAAGCCTTGCCTTTGAGGGCGAGGTTACAGGTATCATTGTCAGAACCACTGAGGGAGATGTAGGCATCTTAAAGGGTCACACCAATTATCTGGCTGCGGTCTCCATCGGTAAGCTGGTCATCGACCAAAACGGTAACAAACGCGTGGGCGCTGTCAATGGTGGATTTCTCAGCGTAATTGATTCAAAGGCAGTGGTTTCGGCCATATCCTTTGAGTGGGCTGATGAAATCGATCTGGAGCGTGCGCAGCTTTCTAAAGAAAAAGCTGAAAAAATGCTAAGCTCTAATGATGACAATATGGTGGAGCTGGCGAAGCTTCGTATGCTTCGTGCATCTAACCGTATCAAGATTCATCAGTTAAGACCCTAGTACAAGCTACTGCAAAAGCCGAAGGGAACTATCCCTTCGGCTTTGTTGTATGATCTGATCAAATTTAGCGGTAGTCAAGCTATGTGAAAATACTGCAAGTATATTATTGGCTGTACATACAGTTAAGTTATAACAGGGTATAACAAGAAATCCTACTCATATCTGCCTTGGGCACTGATATGCCATACTGACTCTACGACTCCATTGCGATGGCAAAAGAAATACTGATGCTGGTTGGCAGTGGTGCAGCAGTGGCTAGGTATGATCTTTAAGAGATCACCGGTTTTGATATTAGCTAGCTTTGGTGTTGTGTCGATCAAGCAATGCTCTTCATGGAATACCAGCTTGGCACTTGGATCATCATACAGCACAGGTGTCCCTTGGTCTACCGTTACAGCCTTCTCTCCTGCATTGAGGACGATCCTGTCGGGATGCACACTACAGACGGCAGCCTGCAGATGGATAGCCTGCTGAAAGGGCAGACCGATCTGTGCGGGGTTATAGATGCTCTCCATGAGCGTGTAAGATCCCGGCTGTACCTCTGTCACCTCGGGGAGCTTGGCAGTAAAATAAGCCGTACCGGTGCAAGCGCTACTAAGCTCTTTTACCTCTATTCCTTTTGCCTCGATAGCTTTCTTTACTTCGATGCCAAAGCCAACCCATTTGTCTACAAAAGCCTGCTTTTCTTCCGGTGTATCGCAGCCAAATGGTCGACCTTCATACGCTTGTATACCTCTTAAAGAAAGATTGCCTAAGGTAGAGATATGCTGTGCCAAGGCTACGCCTTCCTCAACCGTGCGCACACCGCAGCGCTCAAGCCCGATGTTGACCTCCAAAAAAACAGGGATGGTTACCCCCATCTCCGCAGCGATGGCATTGATCTCTGTGGCGTTTTCCTTTGCATCAATACAGGGCATTACCTTGGCATAGCGGTTTAACCCAGCTAGCACGCGGATTTTATCAGCACCGATGATCTGGTTTGCAAGCAAGATCTCTTTTATACCTGCTTCTGCCATGACAATCGCTTCGCCAAGTTTCGCACAGGTGACTCCGCAGGCGCCTGCATCTAATTGCAGGTGGGCGATCATAGGGCATTTGTGTGCTTTGATATGTGGGCGCAGGTTTTTCCCAGCCTTGCTGACATAGTCCTGCATGACTGAGATATTATGGTCTAAGGCATCGAGGTCGAGAAGCAGGCAGGGAGTGGGTAGCTCGGTGATTTTTTTACCGACAAAGGCTTGATGAAACATGTTATATTCCTTTCTAAAGATGTCTAATGTTTGTGCGTAAACTGACTGTTGATTCTATGCCCAGCCTACGGCTATGGCAATTATGTCATTCACTGTGTTTATGATATAAATCTACACGATAACTTGATAGAAGTAAACCCTATGTGCAATTCTTTTGATAAGGCAAGAGATTTTCCCTACAGGGATCGCGGATTTTTATGAGCATTTTTTGGTATAATCGAGATATAGATTTTTGATAAGGAGTGTTACAATAGAGCTGCTAAAAACCCTTTGTAGCCTTGATGGCACATCGGGTGATGAAAGTAGTATCTATCAAGAAATTGCGGAGCTGTTGGCGCCCCTAGGCTCGGTAAAGATCAGCCCTCTGGGCAGTGTGGTCTGTGATCTGGGAGGTACTGGCCCTGTGATTATGCTTACAGCACATATTGATCGCATAGGGATGATTGTGACTAGGATCACAGACGAAGGCTTTGTAAAAATGGCATCTGTAGGGGGTGTCGACCGCCGCAGCGTGGCAGCCGCGCGGGTAAAGATACAAACGGCGCAGGGAGAAATCACAGGGGTGATCGGCTCCACACCACCTCATCTCAAGGGCGATGACGACAAACAGCCAAAAATAGAAGATTTATATATCGACCTTGGCATGGAAGCTTCGGCAGTAAAAGAGCAAGTCAAGCTTGGTGATCGGATTGTCATGGCTGGCAAGCTGCGTGAGCTGTTAAACGGATATATCTCTGCTCCCGCACTTGATAACCGTGCTGGCTGTGCTGCCGTAATTCAGGCTGCTGCTCTGCTGCGAGATACTACCTCTTCCCATATAGTACTGGCATTGACCTCTATGGAGGAAACTGGTGGTGCAGGGGCAGTGACCTCTGCCTTTGACATCAAGCCGGAGATAGCCTTTGTGGTTGATGTATCGATGGGACTGACTCCTGACGATAAGGCAGAGAAGTGCGGCGTGATGGGCAAGGGGCCGATGATTGGCATTTCGCCAATCTTAAATCGTAGCTTATCAAAGCAACTAATCACATACTGTGATCAACATCAGCTTCCTTATCAACTGGAGATCATGCCTGGCGCTACCGGCACCGATGCAGACGGCATAGCAGTGACGGCTGGAGGAGTAAAAACTGCCTTATTATCAATTCCATTGTTGTTTATGCACAGCCCTGTAGAGGTAGTCAAGCTGGAGGATGTAGAGGCAGTTGCCAAGCTGATTGCGGGCTTTGTAAAGGAGGGGATGGCATCATGAGCTTATATCAAGAAATCTGTATGCTAAAGGGCGTAAGCGGCGATGAGGGTGCTGTAGCCCAATATATTGCAGGGCAGCTTAAAGATCGCTCTGAAATTATGACCGACCCCTTAGGGAGTGTCATAGCCCACACCAAGGGAGCAAAGACACCAAGGCACAAAATCGGTATTTTCGCCCACATGGATGAGGTAGGTCTGGTTATTACCTCTGTAACAGAGGAAGGCTTGCTGAAATTTGCCTCCATCGGGATTGATGCTGCAGTATTACATGGGAGAGCTGTAGTAATCGGTGACCAAAAGATCAAGGGTGTGATTGGCTGCAAGGCATATCACCATCTAAGTGAGAGTGAGCGAAACTCCCCCACAAAGACGGAGGATCTCTTTATCACCATCGGAGCTGGCTCTAAAGAGGAGGCGTTATCTTATATTTCACTGGGGGATACAGCGGTATTTGATGAAGAGTTTTGTGAGTTTGGTCACAATAAACTACTCTCAAAGGCACTGGATGACCGCCTAGGCTGTGCATTGCTGATCGAGCTTGTGCAGTCGGAGTTGCCCTGTGATATTACGGCCGTCTTTACCACTATGGAGGAAACGGGAATGCAGGGGGCAACGGCTGCTGCTTATCATGCCGATGTAGATATCGCCATCGTGCTAGAAAACACCACAGCAGGCGATATCCACGGCGCAGGGGCAGATAAGCGCGTGTGTAGCCTTGAGAAAGGCCCTGTAGTATCCTTTATGGATAAGGGGACCCTTTATGACCGTGAGCTTTACCGAGTGGCATTTGAAGAAGCTGAAAGGCTTGGCATCCCGATCCAGACCAAAGAAGGAGTATTTGGCGGCAACGACGCAAAGGCGGTAATCAAGACCCGCAGTGGTGTGAGAGTAATGGCGATATCCATCCCTTGCCGTTACCTGCATAGTGCCTCTGGGGTAGTGTCAATCAAAGACGTAGAAGACACTGCAAAGCTGCTTAGAGCCATGCTTGCTCGCCTTGCTGATTAATATATTATAAGTATTAAGAAACAGCCCCTGTCGGCCTTGACAGGGGCTGTGTGCTTTTACTACAGAGGCTATGTGCTGCTTGCAGGCTTGATTATTAGAAGTTAAATTCCTTTTCCCAGTCAAAGCTAGCAGAGCCTTCTAGACTATCGGGCCAATGGCTGCACCATGTGGGTACGCGGGGGCTTTGCAGCCTATCGAGGCTGGGTGTATAGGGTTTAATGTCAAGCACAGGGGTATTGTCGTCAGCATCGATATAGGCGATCTGTATCACTCCGCTGGCATAATCAATGTGGATGACTTCTACTGGTGTAAGTGCAATAGGGTTTGGTCGGGCAGGGGATCTTGTTGCAAAAATCCCCATGACCTCGGGGGATTTTTTATAAGGCTGGGGGGCTACTAATGTGTTTCTTGCTTCTTGATTGTCGCAATGGTTACACCACCAGATCACTTGGATGTGGCTAAATCCCTCAAGCCCTTGCAAGGCATCAATATACCTTGGGGTTAGCTTAATAAACGCCCCTTCATCACTTGTGTGGACTGTACCAATAGGGTATACCTGAAACTGCTCCATGATTTATACCTCCATTATTGATGATTTACCGGTAAAATCAGTGTAGACCCTCACATCATGTGAGAGTCAATAGCAAAAAGCGCCTTGCAATAAATTTTGCAAAGCGCTTTAGAGTTCTTTTAGCGGGATCTGGATTTCGGTAAGGTATTTATTGGCATCCTTCTCATTCCAGGGGCCTCGGTGTACAATTTGGCGGGTCGGCCCTGTCATTTCATACTGATGGTGGGCTTGCAGCCAGTCGGCAAAGGCAAGATAAGCACCCGCAATATTTTTAAACTCTCCGTGGATCATTGTAGATGCCATGATAGGCACGGGATCGGTAATACGGTATCTGTAATCTCCTATGCTGTGCCCCATTGTGGCAATAGGTGCGCAGATCTCAATGTCTACATTGCTTTCTCGATAATCTGCATCGTGGTAGATGGCAAAGGTATCGCTTGAGGCTGCGATGTCATGCTTTGTAGCAAAAGCAGAAAGCTCCTGCCAAAGTGCACCCTCTGCATAGTAGTCGGGGACAACCCGCCTTAAAGATAAAACCTGATAACTGGGGATGGATTTAATCGATACACTATAGTTGATAGAGATTTTATGCTGCTTGATGTCCTTGGCTGCTAAGTCTATTTTGGCAAGCCGATCCTGCTGAGCTTTGATGGTGCTTTCGATCTCTAGGCGTTTGGCTTCAAGCTGCTGTGTGATATATTCATCGCCCCAATGCCCTAAAGTGTCGGCAATTTCAGATACCTGGAAGCCTAAATCTCTAAGAAAAACAATCCGATTTAAGGTAGTGATCTGCTCGCTGGCATACAGCCTGTAATTGGTAAAAGGGTCTGTTTTGGCGGGCTTAAGTAAGCCCATTTCATCATAGTACCGCAGCATGCGGATCGATACCTGGGTCAGCTTGGAAAACTCACCGATTTTAAACATGATACCTCCTACAGTCAAGTAGCAACGATGGCGAAGCAACCGAAGAGCCTAATTATCTGGAAGAAGCATAGAGGATGGTCTCCCACGCAGGGATGTATTTGTGATGCCGCAGATGCAGCTTATAGTTGGGGTTGAGGGAGTGGAGGTAGAGGGGGAGGCGAAACAGATCGTCGTTTCGGTGATAAGCGGCAATATTTAGCTGGGGGCTGTATGCTTGGATGGTGCTTGTTGCGCCCAGCAAGGTTTCATATTCAGCACCTTCTACGTCCATCTTGATGTAGCTAACAGGCTGACCGGCGGCAATGCGGTCGACTGAGTCGACAGGCACCTCTACCTTACCACCTAAGCTGAGAGCAGAGTTACGCCCACCGCTATTGTCAAAGCGCAGGAGTGTCTGATGGCTGTAGCTACCGATGTTGTGGCAGCTAATGTTTGGTAGTTGATGGTTTTGTATTGTTGCTTGCAGCTTTCTAAAGTTCTTTGGGTCAGGCTCAAAGGCAGTGATGGTCTTATAGCCTTTGCATACCTCGATCAGCTGTAGGATGGTATCTCCATCATACGCGCCCAAATCAAAATACTCTTCTTGATCACCTAGCTTTAGTAGCTCAGTCATATCCACTGCGGGGTCAGAGGCGCAGGAAGACAGGTATTGGATCTTGCCGCTAAGCTTAAAGTTGATGATATCGGCATAGACTTTTTTAGAGCGCTCATCACTCATCAGCGCATAGGCCTGTGCGAATGCATCTTGATTCTCTTTTAGATAATCGGGTGTAAATAATCCCCCGCCAAAAAGGGGCACATCAGGCGCATATAGAGGGTGGCGAGCCGCCAGTTGATGGATCTGCTCTACCAGCTGGTCTGTATGGGCTGCAAACGCCAAGAGGATGATAAAATCCCCATATTGCTCCTCCAGCTCTGCAAGCTTACGCACTTTGTACCCCATAAAGGAATGCCCACGCACATACTCATCGCTTGCAAAGACCTCTCTAACGGGGATATGATAGCGATTGCATACATCGATGATTTTTTGTGCTCCGTCCCCCATGCCATATACTACAATAGGCAGAGTAGCGCTTTGTAGTGTTTCCCATAGGGAAGCTTCTTTGACAAACGACAGCATCGTTACCTCCTTAGAATAAAAAAGCACCCAACGTAATATACGCTGGGCGCTGTGGTTGCCGAACTAGGATTCGAACCCAGACAAACAGAGTCAGAGTCTGTCGTGCTACCTTTACACAATTCGGCAGGATCATAGTATTATTTTGGCGACTTAATTAGTATAGCCTACCCTTGTATTTTTGTCAAGGGTTTCATATGGTGTTTTTGCAGGGAATCACTGTAGGATAATCTGAACTGCAAAGTTATTGTAAAAGGCGAAATTGTTCTGAATCTACTTTGCGTTGCATATTGTTGATGATGTAGCTATAGGAGCATGTAACTGCAAATAATTCCTATTTACGATGAATTTTTACCTAAATATCTAGCATATCTAACAAAATTTAGGGAATCATTACTGTAGCAGCGTAAAGACTATTGATTTTATACCAAAATGGTGTATAATTAAGTCAAATAAAAAAGCAAAGGAGAATTTACTATGGCTGTTATACATTTTACACCCGAAACCTTTGAAGAAGAAGTGGCTAACTCGGGAAAAACTGCATTGGTAGATTTCTGGGCATCTTGGTGCGGCCCCTGCAAGGCTATCGGACCAATCATTGATGAGCTGGGCACCGATTACGAGGGCTCTGATATTGTAATAGGCAAGGTCGATGTAGATAATCAAGTGCCCCTGGCAAGGAAATACCGCGTAATGAGCATACCCACCATCGTGGTCTTTAAAGATGGTAAGGAAGTTGCTCGCCAGGTAGGCTTGGTGGCAAAAGAAAAGCTGGTCGAAATGATCGAAAACGCGAAGTAAGCATCGCGAAGCATGATAGTCAAGGCGAAGAGGGAATACCCCTCTTCGCTTTTGTTTTGTAAAGCTGTTACAGTATCTTCTTATAATTATTAATAAACCTTTCGTTTTTGATAATACTATTGTTAACTCTGAAAAGGTGGTTGTACTTTATGAAAATTTTCGTGGTTAACTCTCCTTGGGGCAGGAAGCTTGCCAAACGTGTGCTGGAGATATTGCGGGATCATGGTAAGGTCAACTCTCTGACAGACCATCAGCTTGTAATCACAGAGAGTGAGAATTGGGTTATCTGCGCCGCTGCTCTGGAAGAGATAAAAGTGGACCAACTACTCGTGGTGGCTTTGCGTGATGCTCCAAAGCTCCCTGCAAAGCTTCGCTGCGATGTATTGTTGATCCCATCTGACGCCGAGATCAGTTGTCAGGGTAGTGCCTCAGTGATTACCTATGGTCAGCTCGGTAAAGATACCATTACTCTCTCGAGTGTAGATCGAGATGAGGCAGTGGTAGATTTACAGCGGCAGATCCTCACTCTGTCGGGGAATACCATCGAGCCCTGTGAAATCGTAGTAAAAATCAGGGAGCAGCTAGATAATGATTTTATATTGGCAGTGGCATCTATTTTGATTTTGACAGATAACGTATCGCTACTCCAAAATATAATTATTTAACTAACAGAATTTTACACAAATAATCATCTGGCTCAGAGATATACTAATACTGCAAACGCAAACATTATAAGTAAAAATTATAAGGAGATTAATACTATGGCAAGCAACAAGATAGTCGTACCAGAAGCTAAGGAAGCTATGAATAAGTTTAAGATGGAATGTGCTAACGAAGTAGGCGTAAACTACAAGCAGGGTTATAACGGTCACCTAACTTCCAGAGAGGCCGGCTCTATCGGCGGTCAGATGGTCAAGAAGATGATCCAGTCCTACGAGAACAGCATGAAGTAAGAAATTACACAATAAGGCTGCATTAGCAGAATACGTGTAATTAGGCTTTAAGCCTAAAAAAGCCAGGAAACCAATAGGTTTCCTGGTTTTTTGCTTTAGAATGTTTGCATTTTAGATTGACCGTTCGTTATTGTTACAAAGGTAAAGAATTGATGATGAAATTTGTCATATTAAACAGAGCAAGATAAAAATTTTTTACCTATTGAAATTTACTACTTGAAAAACTATAATGAGAGTACAAGATCCACAGCCCGTAATCCCATAAGGGCTGTTATGACAGAACGGAGGACATCGTGCATACATTATTGCTACTCAATACCGTAATGCTGATCGGTGAAATGCTTATGGTCTATGGAGCGGAGATCTACCGAGTAGAGCAGACCATCGAGCGGATCAGCCGTGCTTATGGTGCGAAGGAAATAGACGTTTTTGCCATACCATCTAGCATCGTGGTGACTATATCGACCGACGGCGAAAACTTCCATACAAAGACAAAACGGATACACAGCCGTTGTACGGATTTAGATAAAATACATCGATTAAATGCACTATCTCGTAAGGCTTGCCAAGAGGATATCGGCCTGGAGGCGCTTCGTAATGAAGCAATCGCTATCAAAAATACAGTTACCTACACTGCATCTTGGCAGTACTTGGCCTATGCAGTGGCTTCATTTTCGTTTACCATGTTTTTTGGCGGGCAGCTTATCGACGGAGTAGTTTCCCTCGGTATCGGATGCTTGGTGCGCTTTGCCAGCGGGTGGTTAAATCGCCTTGGCTCTAACCCCTTTTTTACAAATGCACTATGTAGCGGTGCGATCTCTGCGGTTGCCTTTGGCTCTGTATCTGTGGGATTTGCCATCAATATGGACAAGATTATCATGGGTTGCCTGATGATGCTGGTACCCGGTATTGCTATCACCAACTCGATGCGAGATATCATTAATGGAGATTTAATCTCTGGCTCGCTAAAGCTCGTAGAGGCCTTTATCGTAGCTACAGCGATTGCAGTGGGTGTAACGGGGATGCTTTCGATCGTTTATAAGCTGGCGGAGGTGATGGCATAATGCAGCTCCAGACGTATTTGTATATCTTCCTTGCATCGATCAGCTTTGGCGTCGTGTTTAACATCCAGGGTAGAAAGCTGTTCTTTGCCGGACTAGGCGGTGTGATAAGCTGGTGGGCGTATGTGATTATGGGGCCTATACTATCTAGCGAAACAGCTCGCTACTTTGCAGCTACGATAGTGCTGGCAGTCTACAGTGAAATGCTGGCTAGGCTGTTTAAAGCACCCGTTACGATCTTTATGGTAATTGCCATTATACCTTTGGTACCCGGTAATAGTATTTATC
>DAMCAP010000020.1:0-380 GCA_032059445.1 Oscillospiraceae bacterium | reverse complement strand
ATGGAGTCGTTTGTAGCGGGCAATACTGAGAAATTTAATCAAGTAACCCTTAGTACGATCAGTATTGCGGGGGCGATTGCTATGGGGTTGGTGCTGACCTCTTCTACCATTACCATGTATTATAATTGGCGTAGGCGTGTTTCTAAAATAAATCTATCAATCGGCGGTCAATAAGTTGGCCGCTTTTTTTGTAATAAGAAGTTAGAAAAAATCTCCGTATAAAATCCTAAGATTGGGACAGAATTTTATAAAGAAACTTGGAAAATCTCTTGACATTTTGATTTATTGTTGTATAATAATTAATGTTCCGAATAAGCCAATACATTGCCGAATTGTGTAAAGGTAGCACGACAGACTCTGACTCTGTTTGTCTGGGTTCG
>DAMCAP010000019.1:18005-46443 GCA_032059445.1 Oscillospiraceae bacterium | reverse complement strand
GGGTGGAGCCCTTAGACGCTTTTTCCCCCATTTTTATCGTCCAATAAAAATGGGGTGCCTCCACGGCATGAGTGCGAAGCACTATAAAAATGAGCATTGAATAAAAAGACCTCCAATCGTAGAATAGAAATACGATAGGAGGTCTTTAACATGTCAGTAAGAAAGGGTAGGCTTTCGCCTGCTTGCAAACCGACCCAAGGGCTTGCCTATTGGGAGCCTACGCCGCATCAATAATGTCTACGGTATATTGTGCAAAGACAGCAAAAAAGACAAGCAGCCCAAGGCTGCTTGTCTTTGCGCTTTTATGGAAGAAAGGGAATGTTAGATGTACTAAGAGACTATCTGAGCAGCTGCAGTACGGACTGTGGCTGCTGGTTAGCCTGAGCAAGCATAGCCTGAGCTGCCTGAGTAAGAACGTTGTTCTTAGTAAAGGACATCATCTCAGCTGCCATGTCTACGTCACGGATACGGCTCTCAGCGGCGGTCATGTTCTCGGTAGTTACGCCGAGGTTGTTGATGGTGTGCTCAAGTCTATTCTGCAGAGCACCCAGTGCGGAACGGTTGGTGGAAACGGTGTTGATAGCAGTCTTGATGGAAGCGATGGAGTCAGCGGACAGACCCTGCTCGGTTACCTCAAGATTATCAATGCCGAGACCAACGGAGCTCATGTCAGCTACAGAAACAGCAACCTTGTTGAATTTGTCAGCAGTATCGCCGATCTGTAGAACCAGACCGCCGCCTGTGCTACCAACAGCAACAGCTGCTGAGTTATCTGTTGCACTTGCATTTTTAACTACAAATGCACCGTTCGCAACTGCATCAGCAGTTACATCGGTAGGAGCAGTTGCAACTGCGGCAACTGCAGCCTGTAGTGCATCAAGAGAAGCTGCTGCATCTGCGCCGATGGTAACACCTACATTGGTGCCAGATGCAGTGGCGCCAGATTTGATGAACTCATAGGTCTTGTCGCCGATAGTAACGGTATCGCCTGCATTTGCCTGGTTTGCAAGGGAGATACTGGTTTCGCCTGCTACTGAGTCAGCGCCTGCAGACACTTCAGTTGCAGTAAGTGTACCGCCTGTAAAGCCGGTTGCAGCTGTAGGTGCGGTAGCAGGTCCGTAGGTACCACCGACAGCACCTGCGGTCTTAGCTTCGAAGCTAACAGTGCCTTTAGCAGCGTCAACAGTGATATTCCAGTCAGAGTTGTTAGTTACGTTAGAGTCAGCTGCCCAAGCTGCAAGCTGCTTTTCTTTGGTGTTGTCGGTTGCAAATGTTATTGCAACGGAGACACCACCGATTTCAAGAGCACCGTCAGCAGCTAGTGCTGTACTACCAGAGAAATCAAAGGTATACTTAGCGTTGGTAGCAGCGGTTCCTGGGGTTTCCTTAGCCTTGGCAATTGAGCCCAAAGAGCCATCGAGAAGATTAATTCCGTTAAAGTTGGTAGCCTTGGAGATACGATCGATCTCTTCAGTCAGTGCATTGACCTCATCCTGGATCTTCTGACGGTCTTCAGCCTTAAAGGTACCGTTAGCAGACTGAGTAGACAGGTCAACCAGACGGTTGAGCATGGAGTGTACCTCGGTCAGCGCGCCTTCAGCGGTCTGTACAAGGGAGATACCATCCTGTGCGTTAGCCTGAGCTCTGGTAAGACCAGTGATCTGTGCTCTCATCTTCTCAGAGATTGCCAGACCTGCTGCGTCATCACCTGCACGGTTGATCTTAAAGCCGGAAGAAAGCTTCTCAAGGGACTTGGAAACTGCGTTGTTGTTGCCATTCAACTGTCTGTGAGCGTTGAGGGACATAATGTTGTGTTGAATTCTCATAATAAACCTCCATGATTTTTAGCAAGAGGATTCCGTTCCTCTGCTTAATTATTTTACGAGCTTTGCGGTGCGTGCACCGTTTCTTTTGCTCTTATCTACTTAATCGGTTAGTTTGTCGATTTCTTAATAGTAATTTTTCACTATTTTATAAGAAAATATTGGTTAGTATAGCGAATATTGCGATTTTCGGTTGTTATATGTTTAAATCATTAAAGAATTGTGATTTACTGTCGAATATAAAAATATGGATAATGTAGAAAATATTTATGAGGAGTGAGCTTGGTTGTTACAACAATTTTTGGGTAAAGCAAAGCAAATTTCGAAGAAAGTCTTTAAAGGGGTGGCCCCATCCCAAGCCAGCGCAGACAAGGTAGGGCAGATTGTTTCTGATATCAAGACCCATGCAATGGATGACAAATCCATCGGAAAAAAGCTGATGACAGGCTTTTTGACCGTGTTGGGGATATTTTTTGTCCTTACCAGTGTTGCGTTTTTTGGCATGTTCCGCACAGGAGCAATGCTCAGCGATTTCTATGAAGATCCCTTTGCCACGGTGCAGTTTACTTCTAATGTAAGAAGATCTTTGGTTTCGATGGAGCGTGCCCTCTATAAGGCGGTTACCACAACCAATCTGGTCGCAGCTAACACCTATGTAAAGGAGTCGGAGGCGGAGCTTGCCAACATCAAGCAGGCGATCGAAGCCGAGCTGGCGTCCGACCCCGATAACGATGTGGCGACTCAGATCGGCAAGTTTCTTACCGACAGCGCCAGTATCAAAGACAAAATGATGGTAGCATTTAGCTACAACAAAAGCGACGAGGCACTGGTGATCTTGGAGAAGAACTATCTTCCCTTGGTGGCAGCAGCAGAAAAAATCGTAATTGAAGCGAATGATCAGGCAGTTACTTCTGCAAACGACTTTGTATCTGGTGCCAAGGTACAGCGTACTTTTATACTGGTGTTGGTAGGTGGTATCTTTCTTGTAGCTGCCGCAATGAGCATCATGATCAGTGTGAGGATCACCAAGGCTGTAATTACACCTCTTAAGGAAATGGAAACAGCCGCTACCCAGATGTCACAGGGGAATCTTAACGTCAACCTTACTTATGAATCCAACAACGAGCTGGGGGTACTCTCCAAGGCTCTTGGGCTGACCACCAAAACGCTCAGCCAGTATGTGGTCAATATCTCTGAAGTACTGGATCATATGGCTAAGGGTGATTTTACCGTATCGGTAGATCTAGATTATATTGGAGATTTTGCTCCCATTAAAGAGTCGATCACACATATTATCAACTCACTGAGCAGCACCATCGGCCAGATCAACGATGCTGCTGATCAGGTAGCAAGCGGTTCCGATCAGGTAGCCAGTGGATCTCAGGCACTCTCACAGGGAGCCACTGAGCAGGCAAGCTCGATTGAGGAGCTCTCTGCAACCATCTTCCAGGCGTCTAATCAAATTAAGCAGACTGCTACCAATGCCAAAAAATCCAGTGAGATCGCCCAGAGTGCTGCTGGCTTAGTAGGTGAAAGCAATGAGCAGATGGGCAACATGGTCAAGGCAATGGAAGATATTAATAAGACTTCAAGAGAAATCGGTAAGATTATTAAGACCATCGAAGACATCGCCTTCCAGACCAATATCCTTGCACTCAATGCAGCGGTTGAGGCTGCTAGAGCCGGCGCTGCGGGCAGGGGCTTTGCAGTCGTAGCCGATGAGGTGCGTAATCTGGCAAGCAAGAGCGCCGAAGCCGCAAAGAGCACAACTGCCTTGATCGAAAACTCCCTGCGCTCCGTTGAAGCCGGTAGCAAAATTGCGGCAAGGACCGCGTCGTCATTGTCTTCTGTGGTAGATATGGTAAGCGAAATCAACGACTCTGTTAACGAGATTGCACATGCTACCAATGAGCAGGCGACTGCTTCTGCCCAGATTACTCAGGGTGCAGATCAGATCTCTGCGGTCATCCAGACCAACTCCGCAACAGCCGAACAGAGTGCAGCTGCCAGCGAGGAGCTTTCCAGTCAGGCTAAGATTCTAAAGAATCTTGTATCGTCCTTTAAATTTAGTAACGCAATTGAGTACAGCTTTGACGGAGGAGCCTTTACCCAGATGCCGTTTCAAAAAATAGGGTCTATAGGCACAGAGTTAGATAAATATTAAGGCTTAAATTGAGGGCTGCTGCGGGGAATCCTGCGGCAGCCATGTGCGCAAAAAGCCTGTTGTAGTCAGGAGGGTTGTAGATGGAGTATTACAGCAGTATATATCAAGAAGATCAAGAGCAGGATCTAGTCCAGATCATGGAGTTTAGCATTGCAGGTGAAGCCTTCGGAGTAAGGGCTGCCAAGGTGCAGGAAATCATGATCAGTCACAAGGTGGATGGCATCCCCCACACCCATAGCTGTGTGGAGGGAGTATTTAAGCCGAGGGATACCGTTATCACTGTAATTGATCTTCCCAAATATCTCAAAAAAGCCCCCAGCGAAGACCGAGATCATGAGCTCTTTATCGTCTCGTCGGGAGATGAGGGCAGTGTAGCGTTTCGGGTGCATAAGGTGCTGGGTATGGGTATGGTTAGTGAAGACAGCATTCAACGGCCCGATAAGCTGATCTATGGCAATGTGGGTATCGTAGATGGTATCGTTGATTTCAAGGAGCATCTGGTGACACTGCTGGATTTTGATAAGATCATCAAAGAGGTTGCCCCTGTATCGGAGGACCATCTCGGAGAGTACCTGCAAAACCGTGAGGAAGATGACCGAGAAGTTTTGCTTGCTCACGACTCTAAATACCTGACCAAGGCCATCACCAAAAAGCTCTCTTCGGCGCGATTTGTCAACGTCAGCGTTTTTGATGACGGTAGTGAGCTTTACGACTACCTGCAGTCTTTAAAAGATAGTGAGCATCCTTTTCGTGTAGGGTGTATTATTACCGGGATCGATATGCCAAGGCTTGATGGCACTAGTCTGGTAAAGGCCTTGAAGGAAGATCCATACTTCGTAGACTTGCCTGTTATCGCAGTCAACAACAGCTTTACCGATGAGCAGCTTGATGCCTGTGAAAAGCTTGGTGTAAAAGCAGCACTAAGTCGGCAGGAGCTCGATGAGCTAATCGCCACAATTGACGAAGTAGCTTTGGCTTTATAAGCAGAATAATAATCCGTGGGGCGACCCACGGGTTATTTTTTGCAGGATATCTAAATGAATTCAGCAGTTATAACCTAAATGCATAGCTAAGCTACATAGATTGAGACTTAATTTTTGCCTAATGAGTTCGATATTAATAATATAGGGTTTGGAAATAACCAAACGGTGAGCAGATTTGCTCTTTTAGCTTACACGATCTTGATAGGAGTGAGCCATATGAAAATAACACCCGCCAATATTTACAGCATTTATAACTCCAACAATAGAAACAAACCTGTAGCAAAGGGTGGAGCAGCGCCACAGGCAGAGCGAGCAGCCGGCGTGAAGATGGATACTGTATCCATCAGCAAGGAGGGTATTCGAGAGAAAAAATTGCAGCGAATCACTTCTGATATTGCCGCCGAAGTCATGCAGGAGGATTCTGCCGTCAAGATCGCAAGGCTTCGTGAAATGATCGAAAGCAAGCAATATGACGCTTCGGCAAGCAGCATCGCCGATGCCATGCTGGATAAATTCAACAGTTATACAAAGGAAGTAAGATAAGATGCAGGATAGCAGTTCGACCCACAAGCTATATGAGTTTCTGCTTAAATACGCTCTTAAGCTGGAAGAGGTGCAAAAAGCTCAGGATGTAAAGCTGGCTACCTTGGTGGCCGGCAGCTATAAGCAGCTTGAGAAATCTATCTCGGAGCAGCAAGCAGCGGTGATGGCTATAGAGAGCCTCGAAAAAAAGCGCATCAGCCTCCAGCAGGAGATCGGCTTTGGCTCCATGACCTTCCGGCAGATCTTGGCGGTATGTGACAGTGACTATACAGAGCGGCTGCAAGAGGTTTTTGAAAGAATCTCTTCTGCTGTAATGAGCATCCGCTTTGCCAATCAAAAGGCGATGGACTATGCTAAGGAGATCCTTGATCTGGATGCAGGCCAGCAGGGCTATGGCTATACCGAGGATGCCGATAAAACCAGCACAGCCACAGGAGCATTTTTGACCACCAAAATATAATGATTTAGCCGACAGGAGGTTGCAGCATGAGGCCGACTTTTATGGGCTTTGAAACAGCACGAAGAGGATTGGTGACCTTCCAAAAAGGTCTTGATATAACAGGGCAAAATATGACCAACATCGATACCCCCGGTTACACACGCCAGCGTGTGGATCAGGTGTCGGTGGCCTTTAACTCAGGAGATAAGTTTGGCAACAGCCGTATATCCCTGGCAGGTGAGGGTGTCATGATAAATGGTATCGCGCAGGTGCGTGACAGCTTTCTCGATAAGCGGTTTCGTGAGGAATTTAGCGATGCGGCATACTTTGATCAGGCTGCCGCAATCATTGAAGATATCGGCAATGCTCTTGATGAAGTGGGCGGTAAGGGTCTGGGAAATGCCATAAAGGGCATGTGGCAATCGCTTAAAGACCTGCAAAGCAACAAGGACCAGGTAACCCATGCAAATATCGTAACAACCGCAGCAAAAAACTTAACCCAGCTACTCAATCAGTTTGATACCAAGCTCAATGATGTAGCTGCCCAGCAGAAGTTTGATCTCAACATCGACATCAATGAAGTCAACCGTATACTTGAAAGCGTCAACAATCTTAACACCACCATCAGCAAGGATTTGCGGCTTTCGGGGCCTGCGGGCAGCGGCAACTATGGGCCAAATGAGCTTCTGGATCAGCGAAATCTGCTACTAGATGAGCTATCAAAGTATGGTGATATCCGTGTGACCTCTCAAAATGACGGTACTGTTAATGTAGAGATGAACGGTCATCAGGTGGTGGGCAACGGAACCCATGAAACAGTGCTGATGGTAGAAAACAATGACGGCACTGTATCGGTCAATTGGCAGAGTACCGGCGACGGCATCCGCCTAACTACCGGCTCTCTTAAGGCCTCTACTGATCTGATCAATGGCCGAGGGTCCAACGCTAAGCCGCCCTATCAAGGATATGAAAAGGGTATTTTATACTATAAAGATAAAATTAATGCTTTTGCCCGGACCTTCGCAAATACCTTTAACAACATTATGGAATCAGCTGACGGCAGCTATAAGACCTTGTTTTCATCTTCTGATGCATACCCGATCGGCGCCGGCAACATCGAGATCAGTGACCAGTGGTCAAAGAGCCCTGCCTATATTATTACCGACCTAAAGGGTGGCGACGGCTACAACAACACCTATATCGAGCAGATGATTGCAGTATTTGACAAAGACTTAAAATTCCCCGCCGAAGGCGAAATAGACGGAGAGTTTTTTGGATCCTTTAACGAGTACGTGACATTTTATAATGCTTCGATCGGTCAGGAGCAGAAGTTTTACTATGATCGCTATGAAACTACCGCAGGCATAGCCGACGAGCTGCTCTCCCGAAGGGACTCTGTGTCGGGCGTAAACTATGATGAAGAAGCAACGAATCTGATGCTCCAGCAGAAGGCGTATCAAGCCTGCTCTAGGCTGATGACAGCACTGGATGAAGCACTGGATATATTGATCAATAGAACTGGGCTGGTGGGTAGATAACCTAAGCCAAGTAAAGATAGAGGAGGTCAGCCATGAGGATCACCCAAAGCATGATGACGAGAAACTACCTAAACGGTCTAAACCGTAGCATAAGAAATGTAGCCCAATCCAATGCACGTATGGGCTCCGGGCGCAAGTTTGATAAGGTATGGGATGACACCGCAGCCGCTACCAAGGCTTTTACAGTCAGAGAGCGCCTTTATAAGAGCGAAAAATTTGTAGATGTAATCGACAGTGCAACCGGAGAGCTTTCTTCGGCGGAGAGCAATTTGATGTCGATGAACAAGCTGCTGGAGAATGTAAATGATAAGCTCCTGCAGGCAGTGAGTGGCTCAACCTCTGCTGAAGCCAAAGAAACCATTGCAAATGAGATCAAAAATATCAAGAGCCAGATCATGCAGCTAGCCAACTCTAAGTTTGGCGAGAAGTTCTTATTTGGCAGTTCTAACAATAGTACAGGTGCTTTTACCGAGGTGGGTGGCAAGCTGCACTTTAACGGTATCGATGTAGATACCATCACAAAAAATGCCGACGGCAATTTCGTATACCCTGACCCCGTTACATCCTTGCCTGTACCTGTACCGGAGTCGATGGATCGGTTTCTGGATATTGGCCTTGGCATCGTGGTGACCAACAATCAGGTCAATCAAAAGACTGCGTTTCAGATCAATACCCCCGGCCTTGATGCGCTTGGATTTGGGGTAGATGGAAACGGCAAAAGCAAGAATATTTTTAATATTCTCAGCGAACTAGAAAGCGCCGTTAGACCCCCTGTTAACCCTGCGGTTGCCGATCAGCGCACAGCCGACCTTAAAACTCAGAAGGATAAGCTTCTGATGTCGATTACCGACATTGGCAGCAAGACTTCTTTCTTGGATCAGATGAAAGATCGCTTTGAAAACGATATCTTTAACCTTAAAGCAGAGCAGACAAGATTGGAGACAATCAGCCTTGAGGAAGAATCGATCTACAACGCAGAATACAATACAGCGTGGATGGTCGCCCTCAAAATGGGCTCTAAGCTGATTCCACCGTCTTTGTTTGACTTTATGAATTAAGCCCTAAACGATTGAAGGAGAGGTGTTATTGTGCAGTTACTTAAAATAACTACCAACCCAATTCAATATGAACTGCGGGTTGAGCGCCCAAAGCTGGAGATCAAGCAGCCCCAGCCCAGTGTCACCAGGACTACTGAGCCGGGGCAGCTTACCATGCAGTCAAAAAACATATCTGTCAGGATTGATACGGTAGATATGAAAAATAGCATCGGCTTAAAGACTGTATCGGCCGCCTCACAGGAGGAAGCTCAACGCGGAAAGCAGGCCGCGAAGGAAAGCACTGCCCAATATGTGGAGATGGGCTACCAGATGATGCAGATCCACAAAAATGCCGATATTTCTGACATCATGGCACAGTATTTTTATCCTTCGATGCCGATGCTAGAGACCCACTTTATGCCTGCAGTAGGCCCCAATATTTCGTGGGAGTCGGGGAGCTTAAGCATCGATTATACGCCGGGTAAGATCTTTAATGAATGGCATGTGCTAAAAAACACCATGGAGTATATCCCCGGTAAGATCTCTATGAATATTACCCAGTACCCCAGCGTGTCAATTGAGTACCTTGGGGACCCCATCTATGCGCCCCCCAGTGCAAACCCCAACTACGAGGAGTAGCAATATTTTATAAATCAAGCCCTGCCGATATTGACAGCCTATGCCGTACTGCTTATGTACTTGGCATAGCTTGTCTTGGTTGGGGCTTTTGCTGCACTTTTGCGGCATTTTATATTTGAGCGATTTTACACAATTTATAGGCTTTTTATAAACAGAAGCTTACCATCAAATCATAGGAGGCAATGGCAGAGATGACGATAAAGACCAGAGATTTTGGAGAGATTACTGTAGCAGATAGTGAAGTGCTGGAGTTTGCCAGACCGATTTACGGATTTGAGCAGCTGCGGCGCTTTGTGCTGCTGTCTGACGAGAGCATAGGCAAAGACTTGGTATGGCTGCAATCGATCGAAGACGAGGAGATTTGCTTCATCCTTGTCAACCCTTTGATCAGTGTGCCAAGCTATGCACCGCATATTTCGGGTGATATACAGATTGCATTGGGCAAGGGCGGGCTGGTGCCTTGGTGTATTGCCATAATTGCAGCCGACTTTAAAGAATCCACATTAAATTTAAAGAGCCCTATTATCATCAACCCCTTTACCAAGCTGGCGGCACAGATCGTGCTTGAGGAAGAATACCCCATCAGGCAGCGTATACTGCCGCAAGATACGGGGGTGAACTAGATGCTTGTATTGTCACGAAAAGTCGGAGAAGCAATCCGCATCGGCGACGACATTGAAATCGTCATCAGTGAAATAGCAGGAGATAAGATCAAGATTGCAATCGAAGCCCCCTCTAGCTGTCGGATCCTGCGCAAGGAGCTTTGGCTGACCGAGCAGACAAACAAAAAAGCTGCCGAGGGCAGCTCCAAGCAGCAGATGCTGGAGCTGATGCAGCAGCTTAAGGGGATGTAAAGGTGAGATTACTTAAAGACTTTTTGCTGGTGCTTTAGATTGGCATCCACAAATTCTTTAAGGGTTGCCTGGCAAGTATCACTGATGGAGAGGATATTGCACTGATAGGTAAAGGAGCCGTTGCCAAAGAAGATGCATCGATAGATTTCGATCACTACCCGCCTTAGGCTTAGGGGCTCATTGATGCTCAGCAAGAATCGATTGCCAACATTTAGAGTTTCAGAGGAGGTAAACAATACCTCCTGCATCGAAACCGACTGGATGCTTGCCCCGACCTTTTCATTCATGATGGCGGCGGGGGTGGCGATCCCCTGATCATAGGGGGTAAGGAGCGTATCGATTGCGGTATTGACGGTGCAGATGTTTTTGGCATCTTCTAGCACATAGTCATTGACCGAGGTAATCCGCAGCAGGTTGCGAGAAGAGAGGTAGACGCTACCTTCAAAGCAATGGGTCTCGTAGTCTTTTTCGATACGGATAATTTTTGCGGTAGCACCCAGCTTCATTAAGGGCACAAATTCATTGGTAAACTCTACGCTATCATCTTCTTTTGAAATATATGCTATGCCCTCCTCCAAAATTTCGTCTTTATCGGTTTTGAGTAAGGCTGGAAATCGAATGGGGAACATGTTTGGGGGCTCCTTTCTTTTGTATGGCAAAATACCTTTGGAATAAGCAAGATAAGAATTATTTGATATGCTACTGTGTCGTGATGATCAGCAGAGCATAGGTCGATATTCTTATGATATAATATTTTGACACTTTTGTACAGGCTGCTGTAGAAGAAAATAAACAAAACCTAAACGGAGGGAATTAACATGCCGCTTCACGAAGTCATAGAGCTGATTACAGCAAAGAAAAACTGTTTTTTGGATTATGAGGCTCTGACACAAAAGCTCCTCGACTGCTCGGTAGAAGAAATCGAGGCATTGGTTGACGGCAGAGCAGAGCTGATTGCAAAAGTCGACGAGCTAAATGAGAAAATCGCACAGCTCTGTGATCAACATGATAACTCCCCGCTGCTAAGAGAGGCAATTAAAAACAGCTGTGCCTATGGGGAGCTTGGGTCTGAGCTGCGAGCAGTTTTTACCCACAGCCAAGAGATGTATGGAGTAATCAATCGCATACAAAATATCGACCCTCTAGCTGCAAGTAGGATGGAGAGCCTTAAGCGGGAGATGCTCGAGAATATTGCTGTAGCCAATACCAATAAGGATGCCAACCTACAGCGTTATCTAAGCAATACAGCCATGAAAGACCAGAGCTTTAGTGTCTTTGGGGATAAATACGCCAAAGTATAAGCAAAAGCCGATAAAGAGCAGGATTGTTTCGTTAATATTAGGCGAAAATGGTCGATATATAGTATAAGAGTACTATAACTATCCTTCATAGAATGAGGTGACGTAAATGGCAAGCATCAGTTCATCCACCAGCTTTAGTGCCAGCAGGGGCCTATCGGGCTTAGTATCGGGTCTTGACACCGAGGGCATGGTAGAAAAGCTACTTGCGGGTACCCAAGCAAAGATCGACAAGCAAAACGCAACCAAACAGCAGCTGATCTGGAAGCAGGATTCTTATAGAAATGTAATCAGCCTCCTGACCGGTGTGCAGGATAAATTTCTTAATTATCTTAATCCCAGCACAAACCTGCTTTCCAATAGCTTTTTTAATGCTATGTCTGCTACAAGTAAGAGCGAGGCCGTAAAGGTATCGGCGGGTAATACGGCTTCTGCAGGCAAGGTCACGATTAAGAAGGTTACACAGCTTGCTACTGCTGCTAAATATGAGAGCGGCGATGGTGTATCGAGTGATTTGGAGCTCAAAATAGATGCTGCTAAGCTTCCTAAGGGAGAGGCAGCAATTGATATTACCCTTGACGGCATCAAAAAAACCATTCGTTTTAATGGTGCGAATGCTGCTGCTATTAGAAGCTCCCTGGAGCAGGGTATCAAGAGTGCTTTTGGCTCTAGCAACATTCAAATTTCACAAAAAGACGGAAAACTACTACTCACAGCAGCCAACCCAAGCTCTCAGATTACCGTATCTACAGCCGAAGGTAATAATGGCCTTGAGGTGCTGGGCTTAAAGCCTTGGCAGTCAAATAAGGTCAATACTACAGCTGCATTAAAAAATCTTAATCTTAAAGAACCACTGATAGGTGATAGCTTTGAGTTTACCATCAATGGTAAGACCATCACTGCTTCTTCGGGTGATACCATGCGTGCTGTCATTGAGCGCATCAACAGCAGCGGAGCTGGAGTAAAGGTCAGCTATTCATCCATTACCGATAAATTTTCTATCGAGGCATCAGAGACTGGTGCAGGGCGAGTGATTGATATAAAAGACACCACTGGCAATCTGCTGAGCACCATGTTTGGCATCGGTGGTGGTGGTGCTGTACAATCCTCTACCTTTATCGCAGAGAAGCTCACCGCTTCTGGCGCTGTAGACAGCAGTGACTTTGCTGCCGGCAGCAGTTTTTCCCTTACCGTGGGCGGGGTAAAAAAGACCTTTAATTTTGGAAGCAAAAGTGATATCCCTTTTGAAACTGGAGTACAGGAGCTCAACCGTATGCTGGGATCCACCTATGGTACAACCAGCGAGGGTGGAGAAACCAAAAACAAAATAGAAATCCAGATCATTGATAATGGCAGCGGTGGGAAAAAGGCACAACTGATCAACCGCAGCAAGCAAAAAATCAGCTTTGACGGAGAAGCCAGCAACCTGCTTACCAAGCTGGGCTTTAAAGCAGAGCAGAGCACGGTCTTAAATAAAGACAGTAAGCTGACCGACTTTGGCTTTGCTGAGGGAGAGTTCGTCAACGGTGTAGAAATCAAAGCCAATATGACCGCCGGGCAGCTTGTCACTGACCTACAGGCTAAGTTAGGCTCTGCTGCAACTGTCACGCTCGAAAAAGACGGAAGCTTTAAGATTGCCGCTGCTAACACAGAGCCTAAGACTGTGGTTGCTCTCAGCGATGTGACGAAGCTATTTGGAGCCAATGAGGTTACTTTAAATAAAGCTGCGCAGCCCCTGCCCTTTGTGAATCAAAGCGGCGATGTACTAAAGAGCGACAGCAAGCTGACGGACTTTGGATTTAAGGTAGATGAGCTTATCGGCGGCGTAAAGATTACTGCTGATATGAAGGCAGGAGATTTTGCTACTGCGTTACAGGGAGAGTTACAAAAGACTGACTCCACAGCTACCGTAACCCTCACGGACGGTAGATTTGAAATCTTTGCCCCTAATACAGACCTAGCCTCAAGTGGATTATCTAGACTTATGGGTGTTAAAGAAGTACAAGCAGGTCAGAATTCTCAGCTTACACTAGCAGACGGCACTATCGTAGAGCGTGCCACCAACAGCTTCGATCTTGATGGTGTATTTGTAGAGCTACTTAATACCACCGATACTGCTATTGAAATCGGCGTAACCCGCAATACCGATCAGATCCTAAGCGGCATCAAGAGCTTTATCAACGAGTATAATTCTCTGATCGATACTCTTAACTCCCTAACCAGTGAGGAGGCTTCTTATAAGAAGTACCCGCCCCTGACTGCGGAGCAGAAGAAGGAAATGAGTGAGTCAGAGATCAAGCTCTGGGAAGAAAAGGCGAAGGAAGGCTTGCTTAGAGGCGACACCATTATTGGTGGTGTGCTCTCAAGCATGCGCTCTACTTTGTATAGCAAGCCTGCTGGCGCACAATTCGCCCTCTATGACCTGGGGATCACCACAGGCGAGTGGACGCAAAATGGTAAGCTCAACATTACTGACGAAGCAAAGCTCAAAAAGATGATTGAGGAAAACACCTCGGAGATTGAGGAGCTCTTTACGGATCCTAGCCAAGGTATTGCCGTACAGATGAATAAGATCTTAGACGGCGCTGCCAAAAAGAGCACGGTTTCTCCCGGTACGCTGGTAAACATGGCGGGTATCAAAGGCTTTTCCTCTGATAACAACAATACTCTTTCTAAGCAGATGAAATCGATCGACCAAACTGTAGAAAACCTTAAACGCACATACGAATCAGAGAAGACCAGGTATTGGAAGCAGTTTAATGCAATGGAAAAAATCATCAATAGCATGAATCAGCAGAGTGCTTGGCTAGCTTCGCAGTTTGGGTAACAGATTATAAAGGTTAAGGTGGGCAGAATATGAATCCTTACTTGAAGTATAAAGAACAGTCTGTGATGACAATGACTCCGGGTGAAATGGTGGTACGGTTGTTTGAAGAAGCGATCAAGCAACTGACTATGGCACACTCGGCGATCAACAATCACAAAATTGAAACCGCCAACAGCTCCCTGCTCAAGAGCCAAAATATCATACGGCATTTAAGGTCTACCCTAAATATGCAGTATGAGATCAGCAATAATCTGGCGATGCTCTATGACTTTTTCATCAGTCAGATCATCCAGAGCAATATCAAAAAAGACACCCAGCCCATCGATGACATTATCCCGATGCTTACTGAGCTAAAAGATAGCTTTGCTCAAGCAGAAAAGCTGGCACGGATCGATTAATCCCAATCTGTATAGTAAATATTTAAAGCGCTCTGCCATCGGCAGGGCGCTTTTTGTTAGGATGGGGAAATCTAACAGGAGCGATGTGGTATTGGATTGACTACCAAGATTTCTTTTTGAGTTTTAACAGCTCTCAAAATGGAGTATAACTTTGATTCTAAATTTATTGGGGCTAGTTAAGCACTTTAAGCATGCGGATTCTTGTCAAAATTTCAAATAAGAGCACCTACTATTAAGATTTATGTCCTTTATCCGATTATATACTATATAAGATATAACGCAAAGGAATAGCTGGCTGATTATTGAGCATAGCTCATATGTACGGGAGGGTCAAAATGCACCTGAAGAGAACACTATCGTTGATACTGGCCATAATGATGGTTTTTTATATATCTCCCCCATCCTACGGCACCTCCGGAGGCTCCAAGACCACCACACAAAAGAAACTGGTGCTGGAGTATAAAGATACCACACGCGTTGCAACAATCATCCGAGGGAGCACCATCAATGTAAAGGCGATCAATACACAGAACTATGGACTAAGAATCAGCGAACCCCTTAAAGTAACCGACGGCAAAAATGTGGATTCCAAGTCTGAGTTTAACGTAAGAGTCATCGACGACAAGGATCCTGATCATGAGTTTCTGGTTGAGGCCAAGAAGCCTGCCGAAGGCAGCCCATACCCACCCCGTAACCAATATGTTATCCAGAGTAACTATAACTCTATGCAGAAGGTAGCTTCTGCTTATTGCCCTACCCTTGGTGGGTTTTCGGGTACTTTAGAGGCTACTGGTGAGCCATTGGCCATTATCCGTAACTCGGTTGCCACATTAAGCTATGATGGCTCCAGCTTCAAACTGCTTGATGTAAGGGATAACGACGCTGCGGGTATCTTTAAAAACTGGAGCGAAACAGTCACTGTAAAAAGTGTATCGGGCGGTACAGATAGAGACCCTCTGGTATATAACCTCCACTTTAAAAACGACAATAGTCAGGACTATTTCTTTAACTTTTACCCAAATCAGCGGCATAGATTCTTTACAGACCACGACAACAACCCTGCTACCGACCCAGTGTGGGATGGCAGGACCTATACCTATGAGCTTAAGCCCTCTGTCTATACCATTCAGTTTGTGTATGAAGAGTCCAACCAACTGATGCTGACAGTAGAGCATCCGCTCAATGTATTAGAAGACGTAGTCAGCAGAGCAACTAACACCAATCAAGGCAAGACGTCGGATTTTGTAAAGATGAAGGGCACCGACGATGACTTCCAATATATTACCGACAACATGGAGCTGCGCGGTATCTATGAGATGTACGGTGAAAAGCTGGATCTTAAATGGGAGTGGCTCCCTGCAGACTCTGCTGATGCCGATGTAATCAAAATTACCGGTCCTTCCGAATGGAAGAGCGTGTCGGTACAGCGTAAACGACAAGATGTAAAAGGTAAATTAAAGGTAACCGCTACCTATCGTACCCCCGGCTTTTATACTCCGCCGGCTGAGGTGAGCGGCACGATTGACGTGCTGATTTATGGGCGCGGTATATCGGCCAATGTGACCCAGCGTAGCCAGATCATCGGGCAAAACCCTGAGAGCGCATTTGCCGCGGATCATATTAAACTGCCCAGCAACAAAAAGATGGATCTCTATAAAGGCGACGTGGAGAATTTCACCTTGCCGGTAAATCCCCATGTATATACCCTGCTTGCAGACTTCGGTGAAGAAAATGGCTATGCTCACTCGATGACGATAAAGTCTAGTAACCCTGCTGTGTTGACTGCTTCTATCGAGCAGGGTGATCAGACATCACCCTATACCTTTGGTACTTCTTATACCAATAAAGAGACCGCTACTTTGATCCCTACTTCGGCCAACATTGTGCTCAATGCTGCTTCGGTAGGTACCACCAAGCTGGAGTTTCAGTTTTTTATCAAAGGTAACAACAACAAGCTGGTAGAGGATATCGCTGCCCGCAAGACGATTTTAATCGAAGTAGAGGATACCTCGCCCAGCGATGACTCTACCTTGGAGTCACTGTCAATCAAGCAGCCGGGCAAAGACTTGATCGAGTATGGCTTTAGCCCCAATACCGGTGAATATAGCATCAATTTGGGCTATGATGTCAGTGAAATCGTGGTGAAGCCTGTCCGTAAAGACCCCAATGCCAGTGAGAAGATCAAGCTTAGAGTCTTTAAAAAGAACGATAACGGGATCTTTGTAGAGGATTCTACCTATTCCGTTGATCTCAAGAGCGGCAGCTACTCGAGCCCCGTTGCGCTGGTGATCAATAATCCTACGAGGATTTTGCTCACTGTCACCGCAGAAAACCCCAATATCACCAAGACCTATCAGCTCAATATCATGCGAAACCCGCCCAGCACAGAGTCGGGATTAAAAACTCTGGAGCTTTTTGATGTAGGTGGTAAAAATCAGCTGACCAGCTTCAACAGCAAAACCGATGAGTATTTTATTACTGTGCCTTTTAGTGTAAAAATCCTAAGACCACAGTTTACCACCCTTCACGGTGGAGCCAAAGCTACGGTGGAGAAGCCGGAGTTAGTGACTATGCAGAGTGGCTTAGCAGGGCTTTTCCAAAAGAAAGAGTGGGTACCTCTAGCTTATCAGGCCACGGAGGGTGGCTTTATCGATACCACGACCATTGAGATCCTCTCAAGGTCAGAGAGTGATTTGGTCAATCTTCCCCCCACCCCTACCGACAGCACGCTGTATAAAATCCACGTTACCCGCAGCACCCCAAGTGCTGTCGCTACGATGGATGGGCTGGATGTCTTTGACATGAGCGATAAAAAGATAACCTATCAGCCCAGCTTTAAGAAGGATATTTATCTTTATGATTTAGCGATACCCTATACCACCGGCAAGCTGGTGCTACAACCGAAGATCACCGATAAGTATGCTACAGCGGCAATCTATGATAAAGAGGGTAACAAACTGGCGGATGTGCCAAATGGCTCTCGTTCGCCCCGCATTGATATCCCTTACATCACAGATACGATGCCGTATTATGATTTGATCCTACGGGTGACTGCCGAAAACGAAACCACCACTCAGGATTATGTGCTGCGGGTAATCCGTGAAGCGCCAAATGATAATGCACTGCTAAAATCGCTGATTGTAAAGGATCAGGATAATAAAAATGTAGACATCGAGTTTTTCCAGGAGAATTTTAACTACTACAAACAGGTGCCTTATGAAACCGCCAAGGTTACTTTGACCCCTACAGCGGTATTTGACTCGATAGAATCAATCAAGATCAACAACCGCAAGGTGGAAAACGGCAAACAAAGCTTTGAGGTCAAGCTCAATTACCCTGATGCTACCGAAATCACCGTAGAGGTTATGGCACAAAACGGCAGAGATAAGCAAGTCTACACCATCAGCCTAACAAGGCTGCCACCAAGCAGTGATGCAAGGCTAAAGGGCTTGGTGCTCAGCAACGCCACCGAGTTTAAGCCCCTCTTTAATGCTGGTAAGACCGAATACACAGCTGTAGTGCAGGACGGCGCTAAGGGCATAAATGTGACTGCCACAGCCAACCATGCAGGAGCCCGTATTTCTTTAAACGGCAACAAGATTGAGAGCGGTGTAGCTTCTGAATTAATTGAGTTTATTGAGGTGGATTCTACTCTTAAAATCGTGGTGACGGCGCAGGATGGCAAGACCACCATGACCTATACGGTAAAAATCAAAAACCCCAATTTGATCCAAAAAAGCAGCAATGCCGATCTGCGCAGCCTGACCATCAATTACGGAGAGATCACTCCCTCATTTAAGCCTTCGATTTCGGCCTATGATGTGGCGGTCCGAGATGATGTCTACTCAGTGGATATCATGGCGCGCCCTGCCGACAGCCTTGCACAGGTAAAGATCTTTGCCGGCACCAAGGAAATCGGTGACGAAAACGGCAACTTCTCTGAGGCGATCTATGAGGGAGAGAATAGCTTTACCGTGCATGTAACATCTCCCGACAAGACCAAGACCAAGAAATACAACGTCAACGTCTATAAGAACGAAGAGGATAAGATGGGCGTGCTGACTCCCATTACTGCTGATCAGGTAGACTTTAAATCAAGTGATTTAATTATCATCGACATCAGCAAGTACAGCAGAATCTCCGCCGAGGTATTTAATACCCTAAAGAAATACCCCCAGAAGCGAATGATCCTGCTGGGCAATGATTATTCTCTGGAGTTTGCCGCTGCCGATATCAAAAAAGTAATTCCCAACACCACCATATATGATTTTGGTCTGCGATTTACCTCACCGGAGGAGGATCGAGTCTTTGATCTATTGTATCATGATACCGGCAACCATTATTATGAGGATGTAACCATCGTCTATTTTAACCATCATGGGGAGCTGCCTGCTCCTGCAAAGTTTACCCTAAGCCTCGGTGATATGTATAAGAGCCGAGTACTGTATTGGAACTATTACAACACTGAGCGTGATCGCATCGACTATTATGGGTATGTCAACACCAATACCAAGGGTACCTTTAGCTTGCAGCTTACCCACTTATCCACCTATATGACCACCACCAACAAGATCAAAAACGCCGAAAACAAGGCCACCGGCAATGGTTATATCGGGTATCCGTCTAGTGGCAAAGCCAATCCGTCTACAGGTGCAGTAGCCGAATAGCTACGTGATCGACTCTGCAAAAGGCGATAGCTATGTGATATATTGTTTTTGTGGAGTTTTCCAACCGCTTTGCAAACGTCCTTCACCTTTTTTGGAATGATCTAGGAGGAAACCTTGAAAAAAATACTAAGTTTGTTGCTTGTTTTGGTTATAGGCTTTATAGTATACTATTTTTATCAGGATGGGGGCAGCTTTACCGAGCTGATACCCACTCAGCTTAATAGTATTGCCGAGCTTCTACCCAAGCTGCCAGAGGCTGCTACAAAACCAGTGCAGCCCTCACAGGCGGCAATTGGAGAGATCAAGAAGCCCGAGACGGCTGGCGACACGCAGATTGCTATTGCATATGAAAAATCCCAAAACAAAGATACCATCGGCTGGCTACGGATACCGGGGAGCAAAGTAAATCACAGCGTACTGCAAAGCAACAACAACGCCTATTACCTCAATCACGACGCGCGTCGCAACTACAGCGTGTATGGCAGCTTGTATGCAGACTATGAGTGCTCTACTGGTACTCGAGATGAAATGTCGGTTAACACCATTATTTATGGGCACAGCGATCTAAAAGACAATCCGGAAGGGCCGATGTTTTCCCAGCTCTTTCGTTTTGAAGATGCGGATTATGCCCGCAGCACCCCTTATCTTTATTTCTCAACTGCAAAAGAGGAGATGGTATGGGAAGTATTTGCGGTCAGCTATACCGATACCAGTATGGAGTATGTCTATCCTTTCATCAGCTCCGAGGAGCTGATGACGCTGGTCAAGGAGGCAAAAGACCGCTCGATCTATAACTATAGCGTGGAGGTAGGGCCTCAGGATAAAATCCTTACCCTCTCTACCTGTACAGTAAAGTATGGTACCAGCAAAGAGCAGCGCCTGATTGTGATGGCTAGGCTCCTACCTGCTGAAACACAGCTCAAAGAGCAGGCGCAGCTTACGCCAAACCCTACCCCCAAGCAGCCAAATTTGTAGAGAATTGATGATAGGAGACGGTTAGAATGTTTAATTCGGTACAGTTTAAAGCAATGCAATACAGTCTCGATGCACTTTGGCTAAAGCAAAAGGTGCACTCCAATAACATCGCAAATTACGAAACACCAGGCTTTAAGACCCAGTCCCTGAACTTTCGTGAGGTATTTGATGCCGAGCAGGGTGTGGGGAACGGTACCCGCAGATTTGAGGCTTCTATCACCACCAACCCTAATACCGTAAGACCCGACGGTAACAATGTAAGCCTCGAGAAAGAAAATCTTGAGCTATATAAAACCTATGTACAGACATCGGCCCTGTATCAAAAGATCAGCGGTCAGTTTAAAGATACCCGTTATGTGATTAACCAAACCTTAAAGTAATAGGAAAGAGGTGCAGCCATGGCATTTTTGAGTTCTTTGGATATTGCAGGCTCTGCTTTGACAGCCCAGCGATTTCGCACAGACATTATTTTGCAAAACCTATCCAATGCCGAAACGACAAAAACCAAAAATGGCGATCCTTATAGGCGTAAGCAGGTGGTCTTTGAAGAAAGAACCCTAGACTTTAAGGAGATACTCAATCAGCAAAGCCCCCCTGCAAATGCCGGTGGTGTGCGAGTCAAGACGGTGGTAGAGAGCGAAAACGATTTTGTTCCTGTATATGATCCTAGTCACCCTCATGCCAATGAGGAAGGCTATGTGATGATGCCTAACGTCAATCGCACAGAAGAGCAGATCGATCTGATGGCAGCATCCAATGCGTATAATGCCAACTTGACTGCTCTGTCTTTGGTCAAGGCAATGACGATGAAAGCCCTGGAGATCGGGAAGTAGTCGGACTCTGCCCGGGATTGATAGAGCCTTAAGGAGCCTGTGGCGGTTTGTGCTCAAAAATCATTGACGGGAGGAAGCGCTTCGTGTTACTACAACAATTAAAATATTTTGTCGCAGTTGCTGAAACCGGCTCTTTGAGTGCGGCAGCCCAAAGACTGTTTGTCACCCAGCCCAATCTCAGCAAATCTATAGCAAATCTCGAAGACGAGTATAAGGCGAAGCTTTTTAACCGTACGGCAAGAGGCATGGTGCTCACCGAAGAGGGGAGCATGCTTTATCAAAACGCTAAAAACATTCTAAATGAGATCTATCAGCTTGATATCGCCTTTGGCTTAATCAAGCCACATAAACGAAAAAAGCTCTCGGTGGCGGCCCCCTTTGGTGTGATGATCGATATGGCAGCAGTTGCCTTTGACCATACCAAGGATGACGATCAAGAAAAGTGTGATATTGAGGTCAAAAAGCTCACTACAGAGGAAGCGGTCGAGAGTGTAGTCAGTAGCAGCTGTGAGATTGGGTTTATCAATGCGCAGCAGCAGCACGCACAAGCACTGGCAAAGCTCCTTAAGCGTAAGGATTTGGAGTATACCTCTATCGGTATTTCAGACCTCTATGCATATATCGGTCCGCTAAATCCACTCTATGATGCTGACAGCATTCGTTTTGAGCAGCTGTTAGGCTATCCCGTAATTTGTAGCAACGAGAAGGAATGCGTCTTTGGCAAGGAGTTTGCTGATCAATCTCATATCAGCTTTAAGAGCTTTAGCAAGGCGTATTTTATCAGCAGTGACTATGTGGCAGTTAATCTTTTACGGTCTACCGATGCCATTTATCTGGGAGATTGCAGAGCCTTCATGGGTATATCGGAGTTTGGTATTAAAATTATTAGAGTATCAGATAGCGAGACAAAGTTTAAGCTTGGGTGGATCAAACGTAAGGAAGCTCCCCTTTCACAGGATGCTACACTGTTTATTGATGCGGTAAATAGGCTTTATAGCTTGCGCAGCAGTAAGGATGAGGCAATTGGAGCTCAGCAGGCTGGTTTTAAGCTGCGAGATTTTAACTATTTAAGGGACTTTTGATGGTTTCTGATTTCATATTATAAAACTTCCTATGTATGCATAGCGTGTATATCGCTTTGATACATAGGAGTTTTGCTTTTATTGCATAGTTTCATATATTTGTTTATTATACCAATTTGAGGTGTTTCAGCTCCGAAATAATAAGAGTAACTATTATCTAATATCGAATAATAGATAATTTTATTTGTATCAAAGATAAACGGACTTAAAAAATTATCATTATTATGCAAAAACTGGTGGGTAAAACATTAAATTACAACAAAACCCCAGCCATGTTATTCATATTAGTTATACCTATACGAAAAAATTCTAATATCTAACTTGTGCTTGTTTACTAATATTATCTGGATACACAAATCAACCGTTAAATCCACGTGGTTTATGGTGCAGCTTGATAGTTGCAGTATAAAACGGATGCTGGCGAATTTTTATAAACCTAATTATTCCATAAAAGCACAGCTCTATCCAAGTTGTAGTAAAAGAATGCAAATCAGAACTATAAATCATAATTATATACGATTAAATTAACCAGTTGATATATGGCATAATATGCTATATACTTATATAAATGATGTCAATATATAGTGTTTATTGTCAATTTAAATACAATGATATGGAAGTGAGGTTGCCAAATGTTTATTGTACCTATCTCTTCTTTTTCTGGATTAGAGCTTGATGCCCAAGCAACCAATCAAGTAGCCCAGGCGGCAAAGCCGGCTGTACCTTTTTCTCAGGTTTTTAGCACTGCGATCGAAAATCTTAAGGAAACTCAGGCGCAATCAGCCAAGGATGCCTATGATCTGGCTATGGGAAATGTTGATGACCTCCATAGGGTTATGATAAACTCCGAAAAGGCCGCCGCCGCTCTAGAGTTGACAGTACAGTTGACCAGTAAAGCTGTCAACGCTTATAAAGAGATTTCGTCCATGCAGGTATAGCATATTGATGCCCTTTTTTGCCTTTGAGCAGATTAACAAAATACAACAGCATTGATAGGTGAAGCATGAACGTAAACACAATCAAAGATAAAGCAAAAGAGCTTGCTGATAAGGGAAAGTCCTATTGGGGTGGCCTGAATTCTAAGCAAAAGCAGAGATACATCATACTGGGCTGCGGAGTAGTCCTGACTACGGTAATGGTGACTCTGCTATTTTCCTTTGCAGGCAATGGTTTTGAGGTCCTTTATCCGGGAATTGATCAGAAGGAAGCCGCCCAGGTATATGCTACCCTGCAGGATAAAGGAATCTCTGCCCAGATTAATTCTAGCGGTGAGGTCATCGTACCAACCGAAAGTAAGGATTCCATCCTCCTTGAGCTGGCGGGGCAGTTCCCCACTACAGCACCCAACTATGGTATTTATACCAATCACAGTGGCTTTACCGCTACTGAGTCTGATCGGAAGTTTTATCTCAATGCCCAGCTGCAGGATCGACTGCAGGAAACGCTAAGATCGATGGAAGGGGTCGGCAGTGCAATTGTTACCCTCAATATCGTAGATAGCAGCAGCTATGTATGGGAGGCCAACAAAGCGCCCAGCACCGCCTCAGTCACAGTAACCATGAAAAGTGGTTACAAGCTAACCCCTCAGCATGCCCAGACGATTAAAAACCTGGTGGCAGGCAGCGTGCCAACCATGAACCCTGACAATGTAGTAGTGATTGATGCTGCAACCATGCTTGAGGTCAGAGGCGCCAAAGAAGCCAATGAGGTCAAATCACTCTTTGATCTGGAGCGCCTAGATTATGAAGCGGAGTATGAGCGTCGTTTGGTAGAAAAGGTAGAGAGCCTACTCTCCAGTGTGTACGGCCCAGGCGGAGTACGCGCCATTGCTACCGTCGTACTGGACTACGATAAAATGCTTACAGAGCAAATGCAATATGTACCCGAAGACAATGGCACAGGAGTCAAGAACCACATTAGTGAACGATACACCGTGGATGGCGATTTGATCTCTCAAGGCATTGTTGGAGAGGAAAACAATACAGATACCCCCATCTACGAAAACGGCGGTGCCAGCGAGGCACAACAGGTAACCGATATACAACGTGAGATTGATTACAGCATCAGCTATGTCAAGCAGCAGATCGAAAAAGGTGAAGCACTGCTCAAAAAAGCATCAATATCTGTGCTTGTCAATGATGCCGACTTCACTACCGAAAAGCAGGAGAAGCTGATCGCGGTGGTCGCAAAGGGAACCAACATCGAGCCTAATAACATATCAATTACAAATCTTACTTATCAAGATACTACAGCTCCTGTAGCTGGTAATGATCTGAGCACCATCTTCCAGACCTATCGTACACAGATTCTTATAGCTGGTGCGAGCCTGTTGCTGCTTATAGTACTTTTGTTTGTACTTGTATCGTCAGGCAGACGCAAGAAGAAGAAAACAGCACAGTCAACAGCAGAAGAAAATGCGCAGCTCTTACAGGATGAAGAAAGGAAAAAGCTCGAGGAGCAGCGCAGAAGGATCAAGCAAGCGGCAGAAGAAAGTGCCAGCAAGGACAATCAGGTAACAGGAGAAATCAAGAGGTTTGTTTCGGAAAATCCTGAAATCACCGCATCTCTGATCAGATCGTGGTTAAGGGAGGAGGACTAATATGGCGAGAGAAAAGCTAAGGGCCTCGGAAAAAGCCGCTGCGATTATCATCAGCATTGGATCGGAAAATGCCGCCAAGATATATAAATATCTAAAGGAAGAGGAGATCGAGCAGCTCTCGCTAGAAGTATCGAAGCTGCAAAAGCTCTCTACCGACGAGATGAAGGACATAACCGATGACTTCTATGGGCTGTGTGTTACCCAGAAGGTCATCACCGAGGGTGGCGTAGAGTATGCCAAAGACGTACTCGAAAAAGCCTTTGGGCAGGCACAGGCATATTCCTTTATGGAGAGGGTGTCTAAATCCCTTCGCACCAAGGCCTTTGACTTCGTCCGTAAGGCCGACAGCAAAAACCTGCTGCTGATGATCCAAAGCGAGCACCCACAGACCATTGCCGTCATCCTATCATATGCTCGGGCAGGGCAGGCAGCTGAGATTATCAGTGAGCTGCCGCAGGCCTTACAGGTCGATATTATTGATCGTATCGCCAATCTTGACCGTGCTTCACCCGAAATCATCGGCATCGTGGAAAAAACCTTGGAGAAGAAGTTCTCCTCCATCATATCGGTGGATCTCTTGCCGACATCATGAACCATGTAGACCGAAGCACCGAGAAGTATATCTTCGACGGGCTGGAGAGCACCACACCAGGCCTTGCAGACGAGATTAAGAAGCTGATGTTTGTCTTTGAAGACATCGTCTATATGGACGATATGAGCATCCAGCGCTTCTTGCGAGATGTCGAAACAAAAGATCTGGCAATTGCGCTTAAGGTTACCAACGACGATGTTAAGAATGTCATCTTTAAAAACATGTCTCAGAGGGTCAGGGAGACCATCATCAACGATATACAGTACCTGCATAACGTGCGTATGCGTGACGTGGAGGCTGCACAGCAGCGGATCGTAACGGTAATCCGCAGGTTGGAAGAAACCGAAGAGGTGGTCATCTCCAAGAATGGAAAGGACGATATCATTGTCTAGGATACTTAAGTCGAGCAGTGTCGTAAATATCGAAGAGTCTGTTGCAATCTCTTATGGGGATGCAGGCTTGGACTGCCCGACTGATCAAGGGCAACCTCAAGAGGCATCGTCAAATGATTACTCCGATAGGCTCTATGACTCGATCATGAATCGCGCCAAAGATGAGGCAAAGATCATGTCAGATACCATCATACAATCTACCTTAAAGGACTGCTCTGCCATGCGTGAAAAGGCAGAGCAGGAAGCAAAGACTACTCATCAAAAAGCGCTGGAAGAAGGCTATCGACAGGGCTATGATGAGGGCTATGCAGAGGGGTATGGTGAGGTCAAGGATCAGGCAGAAACCACCATCTCCGGCACCTTACAGGCACTTTCAACCCTTAAAGATTCCTATGAACGCCTCAATCGAGAATACGAGCGCAGCTTATCCAACCTTGCGGTAGAAATCGCTGCAAAGATACTGGGCGCTAAGCTGGAGGAGGACCCTCTGGTGATGGCGCATCTGGTCAAAAATGCGCTGGCTACTGCCAAGGGTAAGAAGTGGATTACTGTCAGTATCTCTGATAAAATGCCGCAGCTAATTGACAAGCTGCAAGCTGATCAAATGATTGCTGCACAGGAGCACGTTACCATACAGGCAAAGGATCTCCCCCCCGGTGGGTGTATCATAGAAACCGAGGAAAATGTCATCGATGCATCCATCTGGACACAGCTCGATACCCTGCGAGAGCTGATGGTGAGGATCGTACGAGAATAGAGGTGAGTTGTTGGACATTACCAGATACCAAAGGGCGCTTAAGATGGCTGACCCTTACTGCTACATGGGCAAGATCGACAAGATCGTAGCCATGACGGTAGAGGCTACGGGGATGTCCTGCAATATCGGCAACATCTGCCATATCTCTATCGATAAAGATAAGCCCCCTGTACTGGCTGAAGTTGTGGGCTTTAAAGAAAGCAAAGTACTGCTGATGCCCTATGAAGATATCGAGGGCATCGGCTATGGCAGTATCGTGATGGATACTGGGGACAAGCTTAAAATCAAAATGAGCGATGCGCTCATTGGTCGTACTGTAGATGCTCTGGGTAATCCCATTGATGGCGGCCCACCTATAGAGGGGGATCAATACTACCCCATCAACGGTGCTCCTTCTAACCCCATGACACGCCCTCGTATTGATGAGCCCATTGAGCTTGGCATCAAGCCTATCGACGGCTTGCTGACCATCGGCAAAGGGCAGAGAATGGGGATCTTTGCAGGCAGCGGCGTGGGCAAAAGTACCCTGATGGGTATGATTGCCCGAAACATCAAAGCAGATGTAAACGTCATCGCTCTGGTAGGAGAAAGAGGCCGTGAGGTTGTGGAGTTTATCAACCGCGACCTAGGAGAAGAGGGCGCACAGCGCTCTGTGTTGGTGGTTGCTACCTCTGACCAGCCTGCAATGATGCGCTCCAAATGTGCCCTTACAGCAACCACAATTGCTGAGTACTTTAGAGATCAAGGCAAGGATGTACTGCTGATGATGGATTCCCTTACACGCTTTGCCATGGCACAGCGTGAGATCGGGCTCAGCATTGGCGAGCCTCCTGTAGCGAGAGGCTATACTCCATCACTCTACACCGTGATGCCTAAGCTCTTGGAGCGTGCAGGTAAATTTAGCAAAGGCTCGATTACAGGCATCTATACAGTGCTGGTAGAGGGTGACGACGAGAATGAACCCATCTCCGATACGGTGCGCGGCATCATTGATGGGCATATCATGCTCTCGCGTAAGATCGCCGCTCAAAATCATTACCCTGCCATCGATGTGCTTGGCAGCGTCAGCCGATTGATGAATGACATTGCGCCCAAAGACCAGCTAAAGGCCGCGGGGCAGATCCGAAACCTTATGTCTACCTACAACCAAAATAAAGACCTGATCTCCATAGGCGCTTATAAAAGCGGCAGCAACCCTGAGCTGGACTACGCGATCAACCATATAGATAAAATCAACAGCTTCTTACAGCAGAAGGTAGATGAAAAGTACCAGATGGAAGAAACCATCTCTGCAATGTTAAAGCTGATAGACTAGAGGTGAGCCGATGAAAAAGTTTGACTTTACCTTAGAAAAAATGCTGAATTTCAAAGAGCAGGTGCTGGATAAAGAAAAAGGCACCCTAGGCCAGCTCCAGCTCAGCAAAAATGCGCTGGAAGCAAAGATCGAATCCCACCAGGCTGACCTTGCATCTCAAGAGCAGGCTCTTATGCAAATGGTCACAAGGGGAGCCACTATCGGGGAGATCAGCTTATATAGGTATCAGATTAGCAATCTCAAGCAGCAGATTGCCGATTTGTATAAGCAGTTGGAGGAGCTAATTCCTCTGATTGAGGAGCAGCGCAGGCTGGTAATCGCGGCCTCACAAGAGGTATCGAGCCTTGAGAAGCTAAAGGAAAAGCAGCGAGAGGAATATACCAAGCAGCGGCAAAAGGCGGAAGATGGCTTGATTGCAGAGTTTGTGACCATGTCGGTCTTTCGTGAGCGAAACGCAGACTAGTAGAATGCCCTTGCCCGAAAGCAAGAAGCTTTTGGGATTATATAGAGCAGACTCCATGGCAAATTTATAAAAGGAGGTGAAACAATGCAGATTACAAATACGATGATTTCAACGGTGGCAACAGCATCCCCCTCGGCGGCGGCAGTAAACGGCGAAATGATGCCACAAGGCAACGGCTTTATGAGCCTGATTACTCAGCTGCTATCGGCTTGTGGTGACC
>DAMCAP010000019.1:16918-17995 GCA_032059445.1 Oscillospiraceae bacterium | reverse complement strand
AGCGATCGATATGAGCGCTGTCGATGCTCTAAAAAGTCGCTTGGAGGAAGAGGGGCAAGAGCTTTCTGCACAGATGCTGGCACAGCTGATGGCTAATCCGCTTCTGAGCAGCATGCTTACCCAGCAACCACAAGAAGCCAATCTAACAGCAGGGGTTGCCAATAGCACACAGCCTCTTTGGCAACAGAGCTCACTTACTACTGCGGAAGTTGCAGCGCCCATGACAGAGAGTGTCAAAGGCGAGGTGCTTTCCCACACAGTAGGGCAGCAAGAGCCACAGACAGAGCTGGATCAAAGCCTGCTTGCCCAAAGCAGATTTCATACCCTGCTAAAGGATGCAAAAAGCAGTACACAAACAGCACCCCAACTTCAGGGCCTAGAGGCGCTAGATATCGACCGCTTGCAGGAAGAGATCAAGGCTGGCAAGTTTAATCTGATGCAGCATAGCACAGCAACCGGCATACAGACATCTACCGTAGAAGCTGGAGCAGAGCCGCTGCCAGAAGCATCGCTGTTAAATCAGGTGACAGAGGGCATAGCTGAAAATCTAACCAGTGGCAAAAATGAGTTTGTCGTGAAGTTAAAGCCGGAGGGACTCGGTGAAATTACCGTAAAGATGGCTGAAATCGGCAACAAAATCTCTCTGACCATCACAACCTCTTCGGAGCAGACCAGCAGAATGCTCAGTGCTGAGCTGGGCGCACTTAAGGAAGCACTCAGACCCTACAATGCCGAGGTTCAAGAAGTGGTATCCAGCGCATCCCAAGCTTCTAACTATCTCTTCTCAGAGGGAGATCAAGGGAGTTTCGCAAGACAGCAGGCATTTAACAGGCAGCAGAGCAGGGGGAATCATCACAGAGGGGCATCCGATCTGGTGACTGAGGCGGTCAGCATGCCTATAATTCAGCAAAATGGAGCGCTGGATGTACATATCTAAGACAGGAGGGATACCATGCCGACGATAGGCACAAATTACAACAATCCCTATACCCAAGGCACTGCCAAGACCGGTAACTCACTGGATGTCGTGGTGGATCAAGGTAAAAAGGGCGTGTCGGTTGATGATTTCTTAAACTT
>DAMCAP010000019.1:507-16896 GCA_032059445.1 Oscillospiraceae bacterium | reverse complement strand
CAGCTTACAAATCAGGATTTCATGAACCCGATGCAAGATACCCAGTATGTAACTCAGCTTGCTCAGTTTGCCACCATGCAGCATATGCAGGAGCTGGCTTATAACTCCAAGCTCAACTACGTAAACACGCTGGTAGGCAAGCAGGTAACCGTAGCAAAGCTCAAGTTGGGCGGCCAAATTGAAAAAGACGAGGGCACAATCCAAAAAGTTGCACTGGCTGATAATGAATTTAGCGTGTATGTCAACGGTAAATCCTACACCCTAGAGCAAATTATGGAGATCCATCAACCCCCCGCTCCCTCTACTGAAGAGCCAACCGAAACCCCAGACCCATCAGAGCAGCCAAAAGCGTAGGCAAGGGAGGCTAACGTGAACAATATCTACCCCAATCGTTTTAACATACCAATTACCACAGGCAGGCCCCAGTTTGAGTATCAAAACCCTAGCCCTAGCAAAAGCGGTGAACCCTCGGCAGCAAGCCCCTCATTTGACCAGATCCTAAAGCAGAAACTAGAGCAGGATAGCAATCTTTCCTTCTCAAAGCATGCAGTCAACAGAGTGGTGCAGAGGAACATCGACCTCTCGGCAGACAATATCCGCCGCTTAAACGAGGGTGTGAAGATCGCCGAGCAAAAAGGCCTTAACGATACCTTAATCCTTATTGATCAGACTGCTTTTATCGTCAATGTACGAAATAATACAGTGGTGACCACTGTCAACGGCAGTGATCTTAAGGGCAACGTATTTACCAACATCGATGGCACAGTCATTATATAGCCGGTCCTTTTAGGGGGCTAAGCAAGCTTTGAACGATTGATAAGCTTGCGCTGTGCCGGATCACAACACTTTATATAGCCTTATAGGCAGAAAAGGAGTATCACGTGGTTCGATCAATGTATGCCGGAGTTTCCGGAATGAAAGCACACCAGTCCAAGATGGATGTAATAGGTAACAACATCTCCAACGTCAACACCTATGGGTTTAAATCAAGCAGGACTACCTTTAAGGATATTTACTACACCACGATTACCAACGCTACAGGCTCCTCGGCAGTAAGAGGAGGCGTCAACCCCAGCCAGATCGGTTATGGAGCGACACTGGGCGGCATCGATGTAATGCACGGTAGAGGTACCCTCACCATGACCGACCGTGGTATGGACGCCATGATCGTAGGCGAAGGCTTCTTCCAGGTGCAGGACAGCGAAGGAAATATCTTCTATACCAAGGCGGGCAACATGACCATCGACCCATCAGGTAACCTTGTAGATATGAATGGTTACTTCGTGCTGGGTGTGTCGGGTAATCCTCTCGGTCAAGCTCCCAACAGCGGTAAGATCCAGATCAACATCCCTCCCGTCAACCCATCAGTTGCTAAGGCGGAAGAGATCATCAATAATGCTACCTTTAAGATTAGGACCTCTAACTCCACCAAGGAAAGCAATCTGACTTTAAATATCATCTCTAGCTCTGAGCTGCCTTTAGGGCAGGAGGCATCCGCTGAAGTAACCACTTCGGGTATAACCGTGAAGCTCAATGCCAACATGACCTTTGCCTCTCTCTCTCAGCTACAGCAGGCAATCAACAAAGCGGTTACAGAAGCAAACGGCGGTAAGGAGCACCCCGCAGGGCAGCTGACCATCGAGTGTGCCGATGAGGCAAAGCTCTTTGGCGCAAGCGGCCTAAGCGGTGAGGAGATTGCCAGCAAGGACTTCAGCCCTAAGCTGGGCAGCATCACTGGCATCCCCGGTACTGCGTTTGGCGGCATCAGCTTTGATACCGTAAGCAGCTCCTTTGGTCAGAGCGGCGATGTGGTAATGGCATGTAAATTAGATGAAACTGACCCTGCCAATCCTTTCTTTGAAATCGAAATGACGGTAGATGGTGGTACGCCATTTACCGGTAGGATACCAGCCAACGCTACCGGAGCAGGCAAGCTGCTGCTTAAGGAGCCAACTACTGGTGAGAGTGTGACCATCAATCACCCCGGCTTTACCGCTATGAAAAGCGCTCGTGATGCACTGGGCGGTGGCGACTTTGCCAGTATAGGTGGCGGCGGTTCCATTACTGCTAAGGCTACCGAGCCTTCCAAGGCTCTGGGCCTATCGAGCAAGGCATTTAAGCTGACCGGCGGCACTGAGGGCGGCACCCAGACTGTGGCAGACTGCACCAGCGTGAGCATCGGTGGCGACGGCATCATCGAGGCGATCCACCCCGTACACGGCAGATTACAGCTGGGAAGAGTCGACCTTGCCACCTTTACCAACCCTCAGGGTCTTGCCCAGACCGGCAACAGCTACTTTAGTGCTACTGCCAACTCCGGTAAGGCTGAGTACAGTGTACCCGGCACCGATGGCTCGGGAGCACTTCAGACCGGTGCGCTGGAGGCCTCTAACGTAGACCTGTCTAAGGAATTCTCCGATATGATCGTCACTCAGAGAGGCTTCCAGGCCAACTCTAGGCTGATTACCGTATCTGACGAAATGCTCGAAGAGCTGGTAAACCTAAAGCGATAAACTGTTACATAGCCGGCGGCGATCTTTTGATCGCCGTCATAGGCAAGGGGAGCTTCTTCTAATAATCAAGCTCCTTTTGCCTATGATGTTTGGGCCTGGTGGTGCTTACATTAAATAAAAACATAAGGTGGAGATTGTATGATTTTTCTTACGAAGCTAAATGATGTGCCGTTTGTGCTCAACTGCGATCTAATAGAAACCATTACAGCCAATCCCGATACCACCATTAAGCTGACCAACGATAAGATTTATATTGTCAAAGAAGACATGGAGCAAGTCGTCAATAAGGTAATTAAGTATAAGAGTGATCTCTATCAGCAGGACACCGGTCTCCTGAAGTAGGCACTAGTGCCTGCTTCGGGCAAATATCTTGTCACCATCAAAAGTAATACGGACAGAGGAAGGCAGATATGGCAAAAAACAATGAAAAAAAGGGCAAATCCAGCAGTCAAAACAAAAGGCCGGACTTAATGTATATTCTCGGCTTTATTATTGGTACCATCATGATCGTAGGAAGTATTATCTATAATGCTCCCAGCAAAGATGGTACTGTCCCAGCCAGCATAGACATGAAACTCATTATGGACTTCTACGATATGCCCAGTATCCTGATCACAATCGGCGGTACTTTTACAGCGTTGATGCTGTCCTTCCCCGCCAGTTATTTTACCGGTATACCAAGCCACCTGCGGATCATCATGATGCCAACCATCTATGATCCCAGAGAATACATCACCAAAATTGTGGAGTTTGCCACCAGTGCTCGTATCGAGGGTATCCTCTCGCTTGAAAAAAAGCTGGATGCCATCGACGACACATTCCTTCGCACCAGTATGATGCTGGTGGTAGACTCTGTCGACCCTGAGAAGGTCAAGCAGCTGCTTGAAGCTGAGCTGGGCTATCTCGATGAACGACACTCACAAGCCCGAAAGATCTATGATAAGGGAGCCGCTTTTGGTCCGGCATTTGGTATGATTGGTACCCTGATCGGTCTGGTGAAGATGCTTGCCCAGATGAATGCACTAGGCCCTGATGGTATCGGCCCTGCTATGGCGGTAGCTTTGATCACCACCTTTTATGGTACAGTGCTGGCAAACTTTATTTTCTCTCCTATCTCCAACAAGCTTCGCATCCGCCACGAGGAGGAAATGCTCTGTAAAATGATTATTGTCGAGGGTGTCGAGGCGATACAATCGGGCGAGAATCCTCGTTACATAGAAGAAAAACTCATGATGCTGCTGCCAGACAGTGCAAATAAACCCTCTAAAAGGAAAGACAAGAAGCAGAAAGCGTAGTTTAAGCAGAAGGATGTGACAAATCATGCGTAGATTTAGCAGCCCTGAAGAAAGTGAATCAGCGGAGTGGATGAACACCTATGCGGATATGGTTACATTGCTCCTGACCTTTTTTATATTGCTATACAGTATGTCGGCAGTTGATCAAGGGAAGTGGCAGAAGCTGGTCAAGGCCTTTGCCCGTAACGGCGATGAGGTAGATCAGGTAGTGCTGGTGCCGGAAGGCAATGGGGATGGTATGGGTACAAATCAAGGTGAAGGTTATATGGGCGAAGCTACCAATGTAGATATCGACACTACTCTCCCTGATGATTTTGACCAGCTTTACTATTATCTCAAGCAATACATCGAAGAGAATGCCATGGAGGGCAACGTCGATCTCGTCCGCAACGACAACAGCGTCTTTATCCGCTTTAATGACAATATCTTTTTTAACCCCGATAATTATGTGCTAAAGTCAGATAGCATCCCCCTGCTAGCCTTTATGGGGGATTGCTTTAAAAGCATTGAGGATGAGATCCTCGTTATTATGATCAACGGCCACACCGCCGAGGTTAAAATCGAAAACTACCCCGTCTCTGACCGCAGGCTCTCGAGCCAGCGTGCCGACAGTGTAGCGATTTATTTTGAAGATGATAAAGAGATACCCGGTACTAAAATTGTCAGCCGCGGTTACGGCAAAAACTTCCCCATTGCTTCTAACGATACCCGAGAGGGTCAGAGCAAAAACCGACGGGTGGATATCACCATTGTCAGCAATAAAGACAAGCTAACAGATGTAGATGATCTGTATAATCTGATCATCGGCTCGGTAGATGTGGATGATTATCTCGATACGAGAGAGCCGCTGGAGTCGGTAATCCCTAAGGAGTCGGATAAAGTGGATGTAGCAGCCAATCAAGATGTGATACCGTAACACCGGGCAGCTCAAGCTGCCAGGCCGAGTTTTATTACCATCAAAGGAGTGATCATACAAGATGCCAGAGGTGTTATCGCAAGAGCAAATAGATGCCTTACTACAGGGATTTAGCTCTGGTGATGTAGCGGTTGGAGATAAAAAAGAGCCCGAAGCCCCCAAAGCCAAGGTGTATGACTTCAAATCTCCCAAGAAGTTTACCAAGGAGCAGTTAAAAACTATTGACAGCCTCCATGAAAATATGTCAAGATTATTTTCCAGCTATCTATCAGGCTTAATGCGGGTATTTTGTGAAATATCCGTTTTACAGATCGAGGAGCAGCGATACTATGAGTATAGCAACGCACTGGTAGAAGATGGACTTACCGCATTAGTCGAGCTAAAGCCTGATAACGAAGATTTTGACAATACGATTTTGATCTTTAATATGCCCAAGAGCATAGGCTTTTTTATGATTGACCGGCTTTTGGGCGGCAGCGGTAGAGGCTTTAGGATCAATCGATCGTATACCGATATTGAGCTTGCAATCCTCAATTATGTATTTGACAAGCTGACGGTGCAGGTGCAGGAATCTTGGCGCAGTCATATCGCCTCAAGTGCTACTTTGCAGAGCATCGAAACCAATCCGAGGCTGCTCCAGCTTAATACGCCCGAAGATATCGTAGTAATTGTAGCCCTCGAAATTAAAATCAGCAACCTTGAGGGCGTAATCAGCGTGTGTATATCAGCTTCTAACCTAGCGGAGCTGATGACCGGATTTACTACGAAGTATGAGCGCTCAGTAAAGCAGCTCGATGAAAACAAAGAAGAGCAACGCCGCAATCTGATCTTTAATTCGCTGATTGACTCCGATGTGGAGATCAAGGCCGTATTTGATCAATTTACTCTGGATCTCCAAGATATCATGGAGCTAAAGGTTGATGATGTGATCCCCCTTGCCAAGCCTGTAAATAGTGAAATACAGCTTTTGATTGATGATAATAAATGGTTTAGTGCACAGCTGGGTCAGACGAAGCTTAAAAAGGCTGTAAAAGTAAGCAAATTAATATAACGGAGGATACAACGTATGCAGAGTCCCCAAACCGCAGTGACTCTCTCAGACTTAGAGATAGATGCGATCGGCGAAATTATGAACATCAGCATGGGCGCTGCCGCTACTGCTATGTCTACAATGCTGGATAAGCAGGTGATTATCACCACTCCAAATGTAACCGTTGACCTGATCGATCAAGTGAATTATTCCACCCTTGAGCCGGCTATGATGGTCAAGATTACCTATGTGAAGGGAATTAGCGGCTCAAATGTAATGGTGTTTCGACAGATGGATATGCAGGTCATCCTCAATCAGCTGATGGGCAGAGACGACCCGCCATCCCCCGACTTTGTCTTTGATGAGCTGAGTATGAGCGCAGCCTGTGAGGTTATGAACCAGATGATGGGGGCTTCTGCCACAGCACTGTCGGGCTTCTTAGGCAAATCCATCAATATTTCTACTCCCGAAGCCTTGATCATGGATCCCGAAAAGAGCTTTAGAGAGATCAACGGACTAGAATCGGGAGTGCAGATTGTTTCCATTAAATTTGATCTCAATATTGATAAGATAATTAGCAGTGAGTTTATCATTGTAATGAGCATCGATCTCGCTCATGAAATCGTCAGCCAGTTAATGGGTACTGGGGAGGAAAGTGCTGAGCCTCTAGAGCAAGCTCCAAGCCCGACCCCTGCTCCAGCTGCTGTGGCACCACCGAAGCCTGAGGCACCCATTCCACCTGTTACAGCGCCACCTCCATCCCCATCGCCTACACAGCCACCCATGCCACCGATGCCGCCTATGCCAAATCAACCCCAGCCTCATGGTCAGCCGATGATGCCCGCATATCAGCAGTACTACGAAAATATGCAGGTCCCCGGTGACCATCATGGTAATATGCCACCTATGGGCTATGGTATGCCACCCTACTACCCCCCTTATGGATACCCGATGTACCCTCCTCAGTATAATCATTACCCTACACCTACACAGCCCGAGGCTACCAAGGCAGAGGGTCAGGTAATGAAAAAGGCGGTTAATGTACAAAATCCCCAGTTCCCAAGCTTTACACATGGCAAGGGGGATGCAGGCAACCCGGTATTGGGCGGAAACATGGACCTGATCATGAATGTTTCCCTCAATGTGTCGGTGGAAATCGGCAAAACACGCAAAAAGATCAAGGACATCCTTGACTATGCTCAGGGCACTGTCATTGAGCTGGAGAAGCAGGCGGGCGCACCTGTTGACATCATCGTCAATGGGCAGCTGATCGCCAGAGGTGACGTAGTAGTAATCGACGATAATTTTGGCGTAAGGATTACCGAGATACTCGGTACCAAAGATTTGTTAAAATCCTTATAATACAGCACATAAGGATCGATATAGTTACAAAAGACAAAAGGGAGAAAACATATGGATAAGAAGATACTTATTGTGGACGATGCTGCATTCATGAGAATGATGATTAAGGACTCGCTTAGCAAAAACGGATATACCAATCTGATCGAAGCTCAGGATGGCCAAAAAGCATTTGAAACCTATCAGATAGAGCGCCCCGAGCTTGTAATTATGGATATCACCATGCCAAATATGGACGGTATTCAGGCATTGCAGGCGATTCGCAGCTTCGACACCAGCGCTAAGGTAGTCATGTGCTCTGCTATGGGCCAGGAGTCTATGGTGGTAGAGGCGCTGAAGTTTGGCGCACTTGACTTTATCGTAAAGCCTTTTAAGCCCGACCGCATCCTGCAAACTGTACGCAGAGTACTGGGCTAATTGATATCATTTAGGAGAGATATACCTTGACTGATAACAGGGGAATATTTGATCTGATTACGCTGCTTTTTTCGATGGGTGGGATTGTGGTTGCAGCCTACATAGGTACCAAATGGCTCAGCAGAAACATCTCGCCCCAGAGCGGCAGTCAGACAGTTAAAATCATCGATAGGGTTTTTATTTCGCAGGACAAAAGCTTGATGGTTATACAGGTAGTAGGGCGTTATATGCTGATATCTGTAAGCTCGGGCTCTATACAAAAGCTCTGTGATATTGACCCCCTTGAGATGGAGGGGCTAAAAGCAGCACCGGCGGAGCCCGGTTTTGCCGACCTGCTCAAAAGCAGGCTCCTGCATAAACTCAGTACTCAGGGCAATGGCAAGCAGGAGGAGGATCACGGTGGAAGCAGTAATCAATAAGAAAAAAGAGCTCAAAAAGCATCTGCTCCGCTTTATGATCTCTGGTATAACTATCGCGCTGTTGTTTTTTGCACTGGGGCAGATCTCCTCATATGCTGCTCCAGCAGTGAGGCTGGAGCTTGGCACAGCCAACGCAGGAGAAAATACCCTAGGCACCATCGAAATCTTATTTACCTTAGTTTTGATCGCACTCGCTCCTACGATGCTGATCATGATGACCAGCTTTACCCGTATCATTATTGTAATGTCTTTTTTGCGAAATGCTATGGGTACACAGCAGTCGCCGCCAAATCAGATTATCATCGGGCTTGCACTCTTTTTGACCTTGTTTATCATGAACCCTGTGCTAAAAGAAATCGAAACTACCGCATACAAGCCCTATAAGGCGGGAGAGATGACCTCACAGGAGGCGCTAAAAGAAGCCTCTAAGCCGATCAAAACCTTTATGCTTAAGCAGGTACATAAGAAGGACCTCAATCTGTTTTTGACCATCTCTGGCGCGGCGCTCCCAGAGGGCAGCATCGAAACCGAGCCTGAGCGTTTGATTGATCTGGGGCTTGAGGTAATTGTGCCGGCTTTTATCACCAGTGAGCTTAAGCGTGCCTTTACTATGGGCTTCCTTTTGTTTATCCCGTTTTTGATTATAGATATGGTGGTCTCCAGTACCCTGATGTCGATGGGTATGGTGATGCTGCCGCCGGCTATGATTGCCCTTCCTTTTAAGATCATGGTTTTTGTTTTGGTAGACGGTTGGGGGCTGCTGATCAGTACCTTGGTTAAGAGCTTTCGATAATATGCTGGGTAAGGAGCTGATTTAAGTGACCCAAGGACAGTTGGTGGGTGTAATGCAAGAAGGCGTGCTGGTAGCGCTTAAGCTGGCTGCTCCAATCCTCACCGTCAGTATTGTAATCGGTCTGGTTATTGCTGTGTTTCAGGCTGCTACGCAGATCCACGAGCAGACCCTGACTTTTGTACCCAAGGTAATCGTCATCGCACTGATGCTGCTGGCTATGGGCTCTTGGATGTTTAACCTGATGAGCGATTACATTTACAAGTTGTTTTCGCTGATGTCGACGTTGTGAGGCCGATATGTGGGATGCAATATTTCAGGATTATTTTGTGTATCTGTTGGTTTTTGTGCGGATGAGCGGAATGATTCTCTTTAACCCTCTCTTTGCGCGGCGCAATACGCCTACCCAGTTTAAGATGGGGTTGGTGTTGGCACTGACCTTGATCCTCTCGCCTACGCAGATCGGTCAACCTACGGTCTTTGACGGGTTTCGTTTGATTGAGGCTATGAGCAGGGAGCTGTTTATCGGCTTTTGCTGCGGGTCGGTCTTCCAGATTTTTTATTATATGATCTTTTTTGCAGGTGATGTGATCGATACCCAGTTTGGCTTGTCTATGGCAAAGGTGTTTGACCCTGGTACCAACATCCAGATGTCGGTGACTGGCAACTGGTTTAGTATCATCTTTATTGTGTATATCTTCTTGACCGACAGCCACCTGCTGATGATCAAGATTTTTGCTGCTTCTTACGATATTATCCCTCTGGGAGCAAGAGATATCGTATTTACAGCAGCGGCGGAGTTTTTGATCAAGCTGTTTGCCGATGTATTTGTGCTTTGCATTAAGTTGGCGCTGCCTTTTATCGCAGTGGAGTTTATCTTAGAGGTCTGTATGGGTATCCTCATGAAGCTCATCCCCCAGATCCATGTGTTTGTCATCAACATTCAGTTTAAGCTGCTGATGGGTCTGGTGCTACTGCTTCTACTGGCTGCTCCTGTAACGGACTTCCTGCAAAACTATATGGATCAAATGTTTCGCAACATGGAAAAAGTAATGCTTATATTGGTGTAAGGATGCTGCGCTTAAGGGGGGATCAGGATGGCAGGCGAAAAAACAGAAAAAGCCACGCCCAAACGGCGAAGTGACGAACGAAAAAAGGGTAATATCTTTCAAAGTAAAGAAATTACCACCGTTGCTACCATGATCGTCATGTTTTATGCTCTCAAGCTGATCGGCCCTACTGCACTGGAGGTATTAAAAAAATCCTTTACCGATTTTTTTATGAAGAGCGCCATTACCGAGACTCTAGCGCCCGAAGATATTAAGATCTTATTTGCACAGGGTGCAGGTGTCTTTGCACTCGTAGCGCTGCCCTTTTTGTTGATCTCTTCGGCAGCCACGGTAGCCATTACGGGAGGACAGACCCGTATGCTCTTTACCACAAAGCTATTAGAGTTTAAGGGCAGCCGCATCAACCCTCTAGAAGGCTTTAAAAAGATGTTTTCCCTACGCTCGCTGGTAGAGCTGATAAAATCTCTCTTAAAGATCACGGTGCTGGGCTATATCATCTATACCTCAATGAACAAAATCCTCCCGACAGTACCGCGCATGATGAATATGGATATTTTAAATGCGATTTCCCTTTTGGGTAGCAGCATCATGTCTATTGTCAATACGGTAGCAGTGATCTTCCTCTTCCTTGCCTGCTTTGACTACGGCTACCAATGGTGGGAGTATGAAAAAAGCCTCAGGATGAGCAAGCAGGATATCAAGGATGAGTATAAGCAGACCGAAGGTGACCCTGAGATTAAGGGTAAAATTAAAGAAAAGCAGCGCCAGCAGGCGATGAGCCGTATGATGCAAAAGGTACCTGCTGCTGATCTCATCATCCGTAACCCTACCCACTTTGCAGTAGCGCTGCAATACGCTCCCGACAAAAACCACGCCCCTGTGGTGGTGGCAAAGGGGGCAGACCATCTGGCTCTAAAGATCGTGGAAGTAGGGGAGAAGAACAATGTATTTATCACAGAAAATAAGCCGTTGGCAAGAGGCCTATATGAGGCGGTAGAGCTTGATATGGAGATTCCCGACAAGTTTTATCAGCCCGTGGCTGAATTGCTGGCGTTTGTATATAGCTTAAAGAAGAAGGAATTGCAAAGGTGAAAAGATTTGACGTCGTAGTCCCTTTATTTGTACTCTTGATCATATTCCTCCTGATTATCCCACTGGCAGACTGGGTACTGGACTTTATGTTTATATTTAACCTTGCCTTGTCCTTTATCATTCTGCTGACCTCCATGTTTATTAAGAAGCCTTTGGAGTTCTCGACTTTCCCATCGATCCTGCTGATTACTACCTTGTTTCGGATGGCCCTTAACGTATCCTCTACAAGGCTGATTCTTTCAAATCACGGTAACGCAGGGAAGGTGGTCAAGACCTTCGGTGAGTTTGTCATCAAGGGCAATGTGGTGCTCGGTCTTGTTATCTTCTTAATCATCGTGCTGGTGCAGTTTATCGTCATTACCAAAGGCTCGGAGCGTGTGGCAGAAGTCAGCGCCCGATTTACGCTGGATGCGATGCCCGGTAAGCAGATGGCAATCGATGCCGATTTAAGCTCTGGCTTAATCGATGAACAGCAGGCAAGAGAGCGTAGACAGATCATCCAGCAGGAGGCCAACTTCTTCGGCTCGATGGACGGTGCCTCGAAGTTTGTAAAAGGAGATGCGATTATCTCCATCATTGTTACGCTCATTAACCTCATCGGCGGAATTTTGATGGGCTTTGTCAATAACGAAGGCAGCTTCAAAGAGATCATGCAGATCTATTCCACCGCGACAGTTGGCGATGGACTGATGAGCCAGATCCCCGCCTTGTTGATTTCTGTAGCAACCGGTATTATCGTAACCAGCTCAGGCTCTGAGTCCAGCTTAAATTCCGATCTTTCCAAGCAGTTTTTTTCTCAGCCGATGGTTTTGATTTTGGCTGGTACGGCGATGTCGACTCTTTGTCTGATCGGCTTCCCTGTGCCACAGGTAATGACTGCATCGGGAGCGTTGATTGGCTTGGGCTTCATGCTACTGCGTAAGGCGCAAGAGCCCGAATTAGAGCCTGCCTTAGAAACCACAACCGAAATCGCCAGCGAGGCTTCATATTATAAAAATATCGAGAATGTCTATGAGCTTTTGAATGTAGAAGCCATTGAGATGGAGTTTGGCTACAGCCTGATCCCTCTGGTAGATGAAAACAGTGGCGGTAGCTTCGTAGACCGTGTGGTCATGTTTCGTAAGCAGTTTGCTATGGAAATGGGTATGGTTGTGCCCTCCGTCCGCCTCAAAGACAGTGGCCAGCTAAACCCCAATCAGTACAGCATCCGCTTTAAAGGGGAAACTGTAGCAAAGGGAGATGTGCTGGTAGACCACTACCTTGCCCTCGCTTCTGAGGAGATTGACGAAGAAATCGATGGTATCGAAACCATAGAGCCTGCGTTTGGCATCCCAGCTAAGTGGATCAGTGAAGACAAAAAGATGGAGGCAGAGCTGGCAGGCTATACCCTCATCGACCCTACCTCGGTAATCATCACCCACATGGCAGAGGTCATCAAGAGGCACGCCCACGAGCTGCTCACAAGGCAGGAGGTCAACAACCTCCTCGAAAACGTCAAGAAGATCAATGCTCCAATTGTGGCAGATACCATCCCCGGTGTAATCTCCATTGGCGAGCTGCAAAAGGTACTCTCCAGCCTCTTGAAGGAAGGAGTACCGATACGGGATATGGAGACCATCCTCGAAACCCTATCGGATTATGGTACCACCGTAAAAGATACCGATATGCTCACAAAATATGTCCGCCAGTCCCTTAAGCGGACGATTTCTCATAAATTTGCCGATGCTGGTCAGATCAGAGTAATTAGTCTAGATGCAGGGATCGAAAATATGATCATGGGCTCGGTCAAAAAGGCAAGCATCGGCTCCTATCTGGCACTAGATGCAAATGTCATCCAAGACATTGTGGCAGCCACCACCAAAGAGCTTAATAAGGTTAAGGATCTGGTGCAGACCCCAATTATCCTTACTTCGCCTATCGTGCGCATCTACTTCAAAAAGTTGGTTGATCAGTTTTACCCCAGTGCGGTGGTACTATCGTTTAATGAGATTGACGGCAATATACAGATACAGGCGCTTGGTAACATCCGCCTAAACTAAGACAAAAGGAGGCTGGACAGATGAGCTGGAATGACGGCAGCGTAGCAGTAGTGGACAACCCTATTGACCTGATGCTGGAATACAAGCGCACCAAGGATATTGATATCAGGAATCAGCTTGTGATGCATTACAGCTATATAGCCCGGCACATAGCAATCCAGACAAGAGGCATTTCGGCAAAATATGCTCAAGTGGAGGATATGATCAATCAAGGGATTTTGGCGCTGATCGATTGCATCGAGAAGTTTGACCCTGAGGTTGGTGCGAAGTTTGAATCCTATGCTTATATCAGAGTCCATGGTGCGATGCTAGATTTCGTACGTAAGCAGGATTGGATCCCACGCAGGGTGCGTAAATCCGCTAGCGATATCGCAGAGGCATATACGGTGCTCTCCAATCGTTATATGCGGGAGCCTACCTCAGCCGAGATCGCAGAGCATTTAAATGTAACAGTAGATTTTATCAACAAAGCCTATCGAGAGATCTCCAGCGCTGTGACGGTGTCCTTTGAGGAGCTGATACAGGAGTCAGTTGCTCTGGATATCAGGGAGCAGGAAACTGACGAGAATGATATCGATCAGATTTATGCCCAGGAGCTAAGAGAGGTGCTGGTAGCGGCAATCGATGGTCTTACCGAAAGAGAACGGCTGGTGCTTTCGCTCTATTATAAGGAGGGGCTAAAGTTTGCAGGCATCTCAAAGGTACTAGGAGTTAGCGAGCCTAGGGTGTGCCAGATCCATGCCAAGGCGATTTTAAAGCTTCGGCCCACCCTTGAGCGTTATGTCAAGGGTTAGCAATCTATAAGCTGAAAGGAAGGTCAGAATTATGGCAAACAGTTTTTTTACAGCAGCATCTTCCATGCTCAATTCACAGCGTAAGCTTGCGGTGCTCTCCGGCAATATCGCCAATATCAAAACCCCGGGCTATCGTGCACAAAATCTGGTGACTACAACCTTTGAGCAAGAGATGCTGTTCAGGATGGAAAAAGGCAATAGTCAGAGGATCGGAGCTGGTGCACCTATACAAATTGTAGAGGCAGTGCCTACCTCCTTTGACCCTAGTGCATTGCAGCAGACCGAGCGCCCCTTTGACCTTGCCATCAATGGTGAGGGGTATTTTACGATACAGGCGGTGCAGCAGCAGGGAGCAGGGGATGAAGATGCCCTGCCGGGCGATGAGCAAAGAGGTGAAATCTACTTAAGCCGAAACGGCAGCTTTGATCTGGATGACCAGGGATATCTGGTACTTAAGGGTGTAGGCAGAGTGCAAGGCTTAGGAGGCGATATACAGCTTCATTCATCAGATTTTGTGGTAGAGCGTGACGGTGCGGTCTATCAAAATGGCAAGCAGGTCGAAACCCTGCGAGTGATCAATCCTGTCGAGGGGGATACGCCGCTCCATTATGGTCACGGTGTGTTTCGGATCAACGATGTAGAAAACGCCCTGCCTGCAGAGCGAGTAGATGTGCTTCAAAATACCCTTGAGGCATCTAATGTAGATATCAACCGCGAAATGACCCGTGTGATGGAAGCACAGCGTGCCCTACAGGCCGCCAGCAGCGCCATGAAGATTGTAGACCGTATGAACCAATCCGCCGCTACAGAGATTGCAAGCCTCTAAGGATTGCATAGGATAGAAAGAGGGATGAATAGATGAATATTTCTTTTTATAATGCTGTTTCGGGTATGCTGGGTTATCAGAAAAGCATGGACGTTACCTCTAACAACATTTCAAATGTCAATACCCCAGGCTTCAAAAAGCAAAATGCGGTATTTGCCGACCTGCTGTATAGCAATCTAGATGTATATAACAACGAAAACATGCTTAGGGGTCATGGTACTCGTATGCAATCACTCAACTTAATCTACAAGCAGGGTGCACTGGAGTATACTGAGCGCCCACTTGATTTCGCCATCAGCGGCGAGGGGCTTTTTAGTATCAAGGCTGCCGACGGAGAGATCCGCTATACCAGAAATGGTTCTTTTCAGGTCAGCGTTGAGGGCAATAAGTCCTTTTTGGTGACTTCTTCGGGAGAGTATGTCCTCGATAGCAAGAAGAAGCCTATCCAGCTCCCCTTTGACGAAACCAGTGGCAAATTTGATCTGACTGGGATCAAAGATCAGCTGGGGGTATTTCTATTTGAAAACCCTTATGGCCTAACACCGGCAGGTAGCACTGCTTATCAAGAAAGCGCTGTAAGCGGCAAGGTAAGGTCTCTGGCTGATCTTGATGGCACCACATCTTGTGAGGTGGTGGAGGGTGTGCTAGAGCGCTCCAACATCGATCTCGCTGATGAAATGGTCAATGTCATACATAACCAAAGAGCCTTTCAGCTCAATGCAAAGGTAGTCAAGATTTCTGATGAAATCGAAGAAATCGTAAACAACCTGCGTTAACTGTTAAATATACTATAGATGGGGTTCGGGCATCTGGGCATCATACTTCGATATCTAAAGCTATCAAGGTGACGATGCCACTAGAGAAGCGCGGCCTCAAAGGTTCATCAAGCTTGGTGTATACCATTGAGGAAACTCAATTGAGCATAACACTGTTTTGCCACCTGTCTTAAGTGGCATTGTCCCCCACATCACCTGTTGCCAAGTCTCTTGGCAGGACATTTTACAAAGGAGGCACATGTATGCCACTGGAAGCATATAAGGACCTTAACCCCCTACAGTTGGATTTGCTAAAGGAGCTGGGGAATATCGGCTCAGGTAATGCAGTTACCGCCCTCTCACAGCTGCTTAGCAAACCAGTCAATATGGCAGTATCAAAGATCAGGTTGCTGGATTTTGAGGAGGTCACCCAGATTTTGGGAGGGCCTGAGGAAATGATCGTGGGCGCTCTGCTAACACTCAATGAGGATGTTACAGGGATGATCATGTTCCTCTTGCAGAAGGACTTTGCCCACATGACCCTAAATGCCTTGCTTGGCAGAGAAGAAGACACCCCAATGGATCTGGGCGAAATGGAGTTTTCGGTTATGAGTGAGATCGCCAATATACTGGCAGCATCTTATGTAACTGCTATTTCAGAGCTGACGGGGCTTAAGATCAATATATCGGTACCCTCTGTATGCATTGATATGGCAGGCTCTATTTTAAGCGTGCCGGCAATCCATTATGCCAATATCAGCGACAATATTATCTTTATCGAGGACGAGTTTACCACCTATGATCAAAATATCTACAGTAGAATTCTGATGATACCAGATGTGGACAGCCTCAACAAAATCATGGATAAGTTGGGGATGTCTATATGAGCAATATCGTGGTTGGAATATCTGATCTCAAGGTGTCGAGAGCGCCCGACGTATTGGTCACCTATGCTCTCGGCTCTTGCGTGGGCATCTGTATCTATGACAGCGTTACCAAAATTGGGGGGCTCTCTCATATCATGCTCCCCAATAGCTCCCTCTCCAGCAATCCGCAGCCTATCCAGAGATTTGC
>DAMCAP010000019.1:0-497 GCA_032059445.1 Oscillospiraceae bacterium | reverse complement strand
TGCAGACACAGCGATCGAGGAGCTGGTCAAGCAGCTCGAAGCTATGGGGGCAAGACGAGCCCGCATGAGTGCCAAGATCGCAGGAGGCGCGCAGATGTTTAATGTCAGTGGCAGCTTGTCACCGATTTCAAACATTGGTGCTCGTAATGTAAAAGAGGTCAAAAGCGTGCTTGCTGCTCTTCGCATCCCAATTATCGCAGAGGATGTAGGGCAAAACTTCGGGAGAACCCTTTATTTTACCCTGGAGGATGGCGCAATGACCATCAAATCGGCGATTAAGGGCGAATGGGTTAAGTAGATAATCGATTCGTTCTTATAAATAGAGCAAAAGGCTTATACAGAGTATAAGCGCCAATCACTGCGCCCTTTGCGTGGAAAATACTGAGCAATTCCCTAATTTATGAGCAATTTGTTAATAGGTGAGTTGGGTCAATCCCTCCTAACGAGTTGCAGGATACCGCGACTAAGAGATCAACAAGGGTGAGCCTTTCGGTAAC
>DAMCAP010000018.1:43909-46776 GCA_032059445.1 Oscillospiraceae bacterium | reverse complement strand
CAGCAGGCGCGCGAGCAAGCCCAAGTACCGACAGGCAGTCGGGGCGGTTGGAGGTGATTTCAAACTCTACGACAGTATCGTTTAGCCCGATTGCTGTCTGGATATCCTGCCCCAGATAGCAATCCTCCTGTAGGATGAAGATACCATGCTCGTCGGCATAGGGGAAGTCATTTATGGTAAGCCCAAGCTCACTTAAGGAGCAGAGCATTCCCTGACTCTCCACACCCCGCAGTGGAGCGGTTTTGATGGAGGTGCCGTTTGGCAGTACTGCGCCGTCAAGGGCGACAGGTACAATCGCACCTACATAGAGGTTTTTTGCTCCGGTTACGATCTGTAGGCTGATACCCCTACCGATATCGACTGTGCAAACTACTAGAGAATCAGCGTTGCTGTGAGGTTGGATTGTGCTTACTTTACCCACTACAACTCCCGAGATATTGCTGCCTTCGATCATGTAGCCTTCTACTTTAGAGCCACTCATGGTCATATCTTCTGCATATTGCCTTGGAGAAACATCGAGTTTGACGTACTCTTCCAGCCATTTCTTTGAAAGATTCATGCTTATTCCTCCTATCTATCGTTAAAACTGCTTTAAGAACCGTAAATCGTTCTCAAAGAGCAGTCGCAGATCATCGATGTTGTAACGGCGCATCACAATGCGGTCCAGACCCATACCAAAAGCAAAGCCGCTGTATTCCTCTGGGTCGATGCCGCAGATCGACAGCACCTTGGGGTGCACCATACCTGCGCCAAGGATCTCGATCCAGCCCTCGCCCTTGCAGAGCCTGCAACCCTCGCCATGACAGGAGAAGCACATGATATCCATTTCGGCGGAGGGCTCGGTAAAGGGGAAGTGGTGGGGGCGGAAGCGGGTGACAGTTTCAGGGCCGTAGAGTCGCTTTGCAAAGGTGTCTAGCGTGCCCTTTAGATCAGACATGGTGATGCCCTTATCTACTACCAGACCTTCTACCTGATGGAAGAGGGGGGAATGGGTAGCGTCGACTGCGTCGGAGCGGTAGACCTTGCCTGGGGCGATGATGCGGATAGGTGGCTTCTGTACCTCCATGGTACGGATCTGCACCGGAGAGGTCTGGGTGCGCAGCACTATATTTTCAGAGATATAAAAGGTATCCTGCGTATCACGGGCAGGGTGATTTTTGGGGATATTGAGGGCTTCAAAGTTATAATAATCCTTCTCTACCTCGGGCCCCTCTGCTACGCTAAAGCCCATGCCAAGGAAGATTTCCTTAAGCTCCTCAAGTACGAGGCTTAGGGGGTGACGGTTGCCGATTGGCAGCGCGGTGCCTGGCAGGGTTACGTCGATAACTTCCTCCGCCAGCTGCTTTTCAAGCTGCTTTGCCTTTAGCTCTGTGAGCTTCTCGCCGATCAGAGCTTCAACCCGCTCACGGATCTCATTTGCAATCTGACCGACTTCGCGGCGCTCATCGGGAGAAAGTGCTCCCATGGATTTTAAGATAGCGGTTAGTTCTCCTTTTTTGCCCAGATACTTGACGCGCACTGCTTCTAAGCCCGATAGCTCGGGCGATGCAGCGATTTCGTTTCTGGCGCTTGCTGAAATCTGCTCTAAAGCTTGCTTTAACATAACATTCCCATTTCTCCACAGAAGGTATTATAAGGTGCAGTTGAGTCTTAGAAATGCCTTTCTGCGGCGTTTTAACTTACAAACACACCGGTGCAGGCTTATGCTCTGTGGTACATAATACCTGAAAAAAGAAAAAACCTTCCGCCCCCAAGCTGGGACGAAAGGATAAATCCAATCGCAAAACCACCCATACCTTAGGAGCAATCACTCCTTATGTCGATAACGGGACATACCGTCTGCACCTACTGATATTTCAGCACAGCCGCTCGCAAGTGAACTTCAGCGATTAACAGGTACGATCAGCCTTACAGCCACGAGCCGATCTCTCTGGTTACCTTTATAATGCTTACTCTCTTGGTCTTAGCGTTTATGGACTATTCTTTTTATATAGTATGCACAGCAAAGAGCTGTGTAACAGAATGATAGCATAATTGTCGCAAAAATTCAACTGTTTTTTGGCAAACTTTACGCAGCACGCTCATATAGATGGTTTTATGAGAAGGTTTTAGCGGCTTATAGTGGCAGTTTGCCTGTGATGATTACAAATAAGGCCGAGCAATACGGCGGAAACGGAGCATATTATGAAAAGATGGCTGTTATCTCTATGTATTTTGTTGCTGGTGGGTTGCGGCAAGGCAGATGAGGTCAATGTAATGCAGGCACAGCTAGCCGAAGCGCCTTTTACGGCACAGGGTAGCATGGAGTATCAGGGGAAGACCTTTGCTATCGAAATGAAACGGGCAGAGGGGTCCAAGATATTGGTGACGACTAGTGAGAAGTTGCCTACACCTGTTACTTATACCCTTCAGGAGGGGGCGCTACTCATTGATCATAACGGGGAAGACGTAATCAAGCTGGAGGAGGCCAAAGCCCCGGAAACTTGTGTGGCGCTTCAGATCTGGGATGGATTAGAGGCTTTGTCACTAGGCAGTAGTGTAAAAAAAGGGGATACCATCACTGTCACTCGACAAGATCGAGCTGTAGCTACTGCTTCAAAAGATAAAAAATTACTTAGTCTGACTTTTGCTGCACAGCAGATAAAAATCTCATTTAATTCCTTTGAATATCTGTAAATCTATCGCAGCAGCTTGTCTTGAGCGGAGGCAGGACAATAACATATTTGTACCGTCTATAATAAAATAGTTGGAGAGGAGCTGTATTATTTTCCATAATGCAGTGTTTAAAGGCCTCCATAAAAGGGCAATATAAAACTGCCAACAAAATTATAGACGGAGCGTGATGGACGTGACTGTCAGAAGAGGGG
>DAMCAP010000018.1:0-43899 GCA_032059445.1 Oscillospiraceae bacterium | reverse complement strand
ACTACGCCGACCTCAGCCCCGTAATTGGTTCAGAGCAAGGCGGAGTGCGACCTGTATTGATAGTACAAAACGATGTAGGAAACAAGTTCAGTCCTACGGTGATCGCAGCGGCGATTACCAGCCAGAGAGATAAGACGAAGCTTCCGACCCACATACAGCTTAGCTCGGAAGAATGTGGCTTATCTAGGGACTCGGTAGTACTGCTGGAACAAATCAGGACGATTGACAAACGAAGATTAAAAGAAAGAATGGGAAGAATCGATGAATCATCAATGCAACAAATTAATAAAGCACTCTCGGTCAGCTTTGGACTTAACACTGAACATGTAAACTAGAGTTACTACATAGTAACTCTAAATATAAGGGTGGGGTGACCTGCCCTTTATTTGTTTTTATAAGTAAATTAACCAAAAAGCGCTCAAGTGATCGACGAGTTTATGCAATGTTAAAAACAATTACAAAAAAAGTCACTTGAAATAACTCTGTATTATCGGTATTATATATATATTTGGGTAATTGTATATTTGTATACCAATACACATCAGAGAGGAGGGGAGCGCTTATGGACTGTACTGTCAATAGCACTGGGTTCATGCTCAAAGAGCGGTATCATCTGATACGCCCTGTGGCCGAAAACGGTGAATCATTAGTGTACTACGGGAAAGACACTTATACCGGCAATAAAGTACTGGTACATGAGTATCTGCCCTCAAATCTTGCATATAAATCTGAGGGAGCTCAGGAGGTTATTTGCAAAGCGGGTAGCGAGGTAATGTATAAGTCACTGATGGAGGACTTCATCGAGCTGGGTGGAGTGCTTTGCAGCCTGTGTAAAGATGATCGCTATGCTATCGTGCGGTGTTTTGACTGTATCCGCCAAAACAATACCGTCTATACCGTATACGAAGATCCGCAGTCAGCAACCTTTGAGGATTTTTTGGCCAAGTTAAATGGTTCTATCGGCTGGCTTACCCTAAAGCGGATGCTCTCACCTGTGGTAAATGCTCTATCAGCTCTGCATTTGCGTGGTTACTATCATAGGGGTATTTCTCCTAGCACACTGATGCTCACGCCCAATCAGACGCTAAAGCTAACGGGATTCTGCATCCCTGCTGCAAGGACAGCCCAGAGTGAAATTACTTCTTCCTTGCTTTTTGGCTATGCAGCACCGGAGCAATATGTGATTTCTAGCTGGCAGGGGCCCTGGACGGATATCTACAGTCTTGCTGCCACCTGCTATCGCGCTCTTACAGGGGTATCGGTGGTAGATGCTCGCCAGCGTAAAATCCAGCCTAAACTGATTTCACCCATCGAGTATAATAAAGACATCCCTCAATATGTATCGGATGCTATTATGAAGGCACTTTCTATGGATCCTCAGCGACGTCAAAGCACAGTAGAGGAGTTTTGGCGGGAGGTTACAAACGATATCGGTACAACCATGGCTTTTGTAGGCATCAAGCCTCAAAGTACCAGTATGCAGACATCTGGCAAAAATCCCACGCCCAATTGGGCGCTCCCGGTATTTTTGACCGTTTTTGTGATCAGTGCTGCTACCTTGGCTTACAATGCAATTGTAAACCCTGATTATTTTATACACACAACCACGTCGGGGGTGGCATCGACACCCCCCGAGAGCATCCCTGAGCCTGAGCCTAAGGATACGGTACCCTCATTTGTAGACAAGTATATAGAAACAGTGCTCAGCAATGAGAAGTACACAAGCTGTTTTGATTTTGCATTGGAATGGATCTACTCTGAGCAGTACCCCTATGGTACGATTATTTCTCAAACACCCTCGGTCAATACGATTGTAGAGGGTCGAGAGGTGCAGCTGGTAGTGAGCAAAGGCTCGGAGTACACCACTATGCCCAATCTGATCGGTCAGGATGAGCATATTGCTGTAGAAATGCTGACAGCTTTAGGTATCCGCTATGAGGTGATGGAGATTATTGATATCGAGAGCGATGCTTATACCATTCTCTCTGCCGACAAGACCTTTGGGGAACGGATCTCTAAAGAGCGGGATGTGGTTTTTCTTTATTCGGTAAGGCATTCTTAAAGAATGATACTAAACTTTATAGCGAGTCATCTAGGTCGTTTAATTCAAAAAGCGGTATCGTACAAACGATACCGCTTTTGCTATGTAAGATAGGGGACTCGGTGGCAATAAAAAAACCCGGTACAAAAGTACCGGGTAGCTGTCAATCCAATTTGGATTATTCGCTTACATAAGGTAGGAAAGCAAGATGTCTTGCACGCTTGATTGCAACAGTCAGCTGACGCTGATGCTTTGCGCAGGTACCGGTTACACGGCGTGGAACAATCTTGGCTCTCTCAGAGAGATATCTTCTCAGACGAGGGATATCCTTATAATCGATGCTTTCAACCTTATCAACACAGAAAGCGCAGACTTTTCTTCTGCCCTTACGGTTCATGCGGCCTCTATCGTTATTTCTTTCTCTTTCCATGGTTTAAACCTCCTTTACACAATTTGTAGAGTTAAAATGGCAGGTCATCGTCGCTGTCGATGGCTTGGAAATCACCCGCCGAGCCGCTGGAATAAGAAGGAGCAGCAGGCTGCGTTCTTTGTTCGGGCGGAGGGGAGGGGTATCCATAATCCTGACTGCCGGTATCGTTGCTGCTTTTGCGCCCGACGAAGCGGACATTATCCGCAACTATTTCGGTGACATAACGCTTGTTGCCGTCTTTGTCAGTATAGTCTCGGGTCTGGATGGAGCCTTCAATACATATATCGCTGCCTTTTTTGAAATACTTGCTGACAAATTCCGCTTGATTCCTCCAAGCAACGATGCTTAGGAAATCTGCTTGGCGCTCTCCACCCTTAGCAGAGTAAGCACGGTCAATCGCGATGCGAAAGGTCGCTACTGAAACACCGCTTGGCGTAACGCGCAGCTCCGGATCTGCCACAAGTCTTCCAATCAAAATAGCTCTATTTAGCATTGTGACACACCTCCATTAAGCATTCTTGGCGATAGTCAGGGAGCGTAGCACACCTTCAGTGATCTTGTAAACACGCTCCAGCTCAGCGGGGAAATCTGGGGAAGCGCTAAACTCTACAAACAGGTAGTAGCCCTCAGCCTCATCGTTGATAGGATAAGCAAGTCTTCTCTTGCCCCACTCCTCAACATTATTGATTGTGCCGTTGGTGCTGATGAGGTCCTTAAACTTTGCAACTACATTGGCAATACCTTCTTCGCCGAGAGTAGTGCTGAAGATTGCAACGTTCTCGTAGTTCTCTGTAATCTTAGCCATTAAAAATACACCTCCTTCTGGACTTTTGGTCTTGTGTCAAGCACAAGACAAGGATTTCGCTTTAGTTAAAGCGTAACAGTAGAATTATACCAGCTCAATGAGGGCTTGTCAATTCTATTTAAAGATTTTTCGCAATATTTTGTACTAAATCACGAATTTCGTCTTTTGTTTCAGGGTGAGAGAGGGCTACAGCAAGGGTTGCTGCTACGATACCTGCCTTGTTACCCATGTCATAGCGAGTGCCCGAGTACTCCACACCCACCATGCCTTCGGTCTTGGCAAGCTCCTTCATTGCGTCGGTCAGCTGTATTTCTCCGCCTGCGCCCGGCTGGGTGCGGTCGAGGATATCAAAGATGCTGGGGGGGAGTACCACTCGGCCTATAATAGCGTAATTTGATAAGATCTGCTCAGGCTTTGGCTTTTCTACCATATCGGTTACAAGGAAGTCGGTATTCTCGGTCTTTAGCTTGTTGACCGAGCTATAGATGCCGATTTTTTCACTTGGAATATACTTGACACCCAGGACGCCCTTGCCCTGGCGCTCGTATTCGTCGCAGAGCTCCTTGGTAGCCGACACTTCACCGAGGATGACATCATCTCCGTAGAGCACTGCAAAAGGATCATTTCCTACGAAGTTGCGAGCGCAAGCAACGGCATGACCTAGGCCCTTGGTTTCTTTTTGCCTTACATAGGTGATGTTGGCCAGATTGGCAATCCCCACCATTTCATCGTAGAGCTTTGTCTTGCCGGATGCCATTAGCCTTGCTTCTAGCTCAGGGGAGCGGTCAAAATGATCTTCCATGACCGACTTGCCGCGATTGGTAATGATCAGTATATCAGTGATGCCTGCTGCAACGGCTTCCTCTACGAGATATTGGATCGCAGGCTTATCTACAATGGGGATCATTTCTTTTGGGACAGATTTTGATGCAGGGAGTACTCGTGTACCAAGCCCTGCTGCTGGGATTACTGCTTTTGTTACCTTCATAACTGATGGGCTCCATTCTGCCGCAAGGCGGCGTTTGTAGTTATTATAGAGGCAGGTAAGGGGTGATGAGTGTAACGATATACCCTACCAGACTAAAATACAAGAGTACATACATAACAAGAACCAATGCGACTGCTGTCTTATTTGGCTTACCGTGGAAAAATAAGCTGGTAAAATACTCTCTGCTACCGACTCTTTCTCCAAAGGTCTTGCGGGTAAAGGCGATGTCTTGCAGGGCCTTTTTGAGGATTAGCTTGTTGGCAAAGCTGCCGCATAGTACCGCCATCATAAATTTAAACATCCGAAAGGTCTTAATTAAAGGGAGGAGACTATCCATCAGCTCTTTGTTGTAGGGAAGAGTCACGCCAAAATACTCAGGAGATAGCATTTTAATAAGCTCGATGGTGTGAAGCACTTCAGGGGCACTCAGGAGCAAAAACAGCATCAAGATACCGATGCCAAGGAGATAGACCTTACGGTAGAGCAGATAAAGGTAAGAGAAGATAAAAGCAGGCCAGTTCCAGCTGATCTGCAAGCTATTACCAAGCAGTGATTGAAACTGCCGTAAGAAGTAATAGCTGTTGTGGCCGATATAAGTGGAGAGCTCTCGGGCAGATACCCCTGCAATCAGCCATTCGTCTGCCTGATCGAGCTTAGGTGGGGCAGACTCTGTACCAAGGGGCATGCGGATAACGGTGGGCCTGACAGGCTGCTCAAGCTTGGTGCTGCACATCTGGCAGAAGAGCTGGTCCTTGTGGTTGGCTGCACCGCAGTTGTGGCAGATGACCTGCTCTTCGGAGTTGATACTCGGGTCTTTGGGCGGCTGCCATACAAAGCCATCCTCGTGTTTGTCGGCCAGAGCACAATGCCCCAGCTCTTTGTAGCAGCCACGATGAGAAGGGGCTCCGCATACAGGGCATACTACAATGTCGTCTTTATCTTCAAAGTTTTGCTGGCAATGCACACAAGGCAAACCAATATATTTTTTCATAGTACCTCCAAAAGTTAGCGCGAAATTCCATCTGCCGCAGTGGTCACCAAAATGACAAAAGGGGACAGAGCAATCGTGTAGTTTTATGATTATTATAGCCTATATGCTTTGTTTTTCCAATAGCAAAATAAAAATTGGCAGCCCAGCTGCGATATTTCTTTACATTATAATCCACATATTATATAATTATATAAGTTGTATCCAGCGACTCGACGTATTTAATAACGGTCTACTGCTCCTGTCGGGCATGGGAGGACGGATAAGACTCTATCTTGGCTATAGGACAACACCTGCCACAGAAACGGCGGAATGGAGACGGTAATGCTGCAATTTGAAGAATTGAGATTAACATTAATTGATATAAAACCCCAGCTGGTTGAGCTGAAAGATGCCCTGTGCTATGATTCATGTAAAGACAGACTCCAACTATTGGAAGAAGCCACCCTGGCGGCAGATTTTTGGGGAGATCTTGAGAATTCCCAAAAAACTCTACAGGATATTAAGCATATCAAAGCGACTCTGACATCTTACGATGACCTTGTCAGCCAGTATGAAGATGCTCAGACCTTGATTGAACTGGCAATGGAGGAAGAAGACGAGTCGGTCTATCAAGAGGTCAAGCAGGGAGTGCAGAAGCTCATTGCTCAGCTTGAAGCGACTAAGCTGACAACCCTACTCAAAGGGGAATATGACGCCAACAATGCGATTATATCTTTCCATGCAGGTGCAGGCGGAGTAGAGGCTCAGGATTGGGCGGAGATGCTCTATCGCATGTATACCCGCTGGGCGGAGCGGCATGGCTTTAAGTATAAGGTGCTCGACTATATCAGTGGCGACGAAGCAGGTATGAAAAGTGCATCGCTGCTGATTGAGGGGGCAAATGCCTACGGTTTTTTGAAGTCGGAGGGCGGGGTGCATCGTCTGGTGCGGATTTCTCCTTTTGATTCTTCTGGTAGGCGGCATACTTCCTTTGCTTCCCTTGAGGTGATGCCTGAGATCGATGATGACGTCAGCATTACCATCAATGAAGACGATTTGAAGATCGACACCTACCGCGCAGGCGGTGCAGGAGGCCAGCACGTCAACAAGACCGAATCAGCCGTAAGACTGACCCACCTACCCAGTGGAATCGTAGTTGCCTGCCAGAATGAGCGCAGTCAGCATCACAATAAAGATGTAGCTATGAAGATGCTCAAGGCAAAGCTGGCGGAGATCAAAGAGCGTGAGCACCTAGAGCGCATTGAGGATATCAAGGGTGTACAGAAAGAAATTGGCTGGGGCTCTCAGATACGTTCCTATGTATTTATGCCTTACACACTGGTAAAGGATCATCGCACAGGCTATGAGACCGGCAATATCGGCAGTGTGATGGATGGAGAGATCGACGAGTTTATCAATGCCTATCTCAAAGCGGGTAGCCAGGGGCTATTGGGTAACGCTTAGAAATATTATAAATGAGACCGCAGCCTATTTTAGACTGCGGTCTGCTTGTGTCTTCAGCTTTTGTTGGTCACAAATTAGCTTTTGTGATTTTCATCTACAAATTCTTTATTCATGATCACGCAGCCCTCGCTTGGGATTGGCACATTACCTTTGCCAAAGCGCTCGATCTGAGAGATCGCTTGCATACGGTAGCTGCCAAATACTTCGGTGCCTGCGGGGATAGTTGTCCCGTTTCCACGGACGACTCGGGTAGATTTATTGTTCATAATAACTCCTTTCCCAAAGTGCGTATATCAAGGAGGATTACAGGTAGGATTTAAGCCTATCGATGCACTGCTCCTGATAGTTCAATACATCTCCTGCCAGTTCACCCACTGCTTGATCCTGATTGCCAAAGCCGTCAAGAGCCTTAGTCAGGTCGACTACGCCCATGGTTGTGCCTTTGATCATCAAATCAGCGATGTGAGAGGGGTCTTTTTGGAAGATTGTTTTTGCTACGATGCCTGCGTCGGCAGCCGTTTTTGAAATTACCGATGGCTCTTTGGGTGTTTCACCTAATATATCCAGCAAGGTCTTTGTATTATCAGAGAAGCTGGCGTATTTGCTTTTTTCTGCTACCAGCTCATTGTTGAGTTCCCTGTTTGGCGATAGGTTATCAAGCTTGTCGATTGCCGAGATGCTCATCTGACAGGTTTTGTATATTTCATTGAGCAGGTTTGTAGGGCTGTTTGCCATAGTATCACCTCCTTCATTTTATTTTATCCTAAGTACAAAAAAATATTAAATAAATCTATTGACATCTTCGACAGAATCTTATATAATAACAAAGCGGTCGAGAGAAACCAGCCAGCCGCAAGATGTGGGAGCATAGCTCAGCTGGGAGAGCATCTGCCTTACAAGCAGAGGGTCACAGGTTCGAGCCCTGTTGTTCCCACCATTTAAAAGGCCCAATAGCTCAGTTGGTTAGAGCGCTAGCCTGTCACGCTAGAGGTCGAGGGTTCGAGCCCCTTTTGGGTCGCCAGGTTTGCCTTTGTAGCTCAGTCGGTAGAGCAGAGGACTGAAAATCCTCGTGTCGTTGGTTCGATTCCGACCGAAGGCACCATTCGCGGGTTTAGCTCATTTGGTAGAGCGCCACCTTGCCAAGGTGGAGGTAGCGAGTTCGAGCCTCGTAACCCGCTCCAGGAAGCTCGTATGTTTTGCGGAACATACGAGCATTTTGTTTTACAATCAATTGAGAGGTAAGCGGTGACGCTTGCCTTTTTCTTTTTGCGAGAGTATAATTTGGAAATGTGATACAATTTATGAAGTTTGTAAATAGATTATTTTCGTAAAGGAGCACGGGAACATCATGGATACTACTATTTATGTGCTTTATGTAGTGCCAGCCCTTATAGGAATTTGCGTGTCTGCTTTGTTACTGGTGATACGAAAGGAAATGAACGAAAAAAGCACTCTTAATTTACGCAGCTATGTAATTGGATATTTTATTTGCATAGCGCTAAATATTTTTGTTCTCATTATTACTATGGGATTCTTTTTTGTGCCATGTTTCATAATAACATTTGGACCATTAGTGTTTTTTAGCTATATGATCAATAAGCAAGTTGTAAAAGATGCAAAATTTCGAAACGTTGGTCTTAAATTTATTTATAAAATAGTTGTATCTATGTTGATTTGGTTTATTGCATTTTTCCCTTTTTCATTATGGGGAGTAAAAGTGATAGTTGATATCCCGAAAAATATTGCTAGAAATAAGGAAATAGTACAATTACAGGACAAAATATCAAGTTATGAAACGTATGCTGATCTAACGTCGTTTGATTTAGGACTCTATAAATTACAAAATAAAAGTGACAAATATCTTTGGGATATAACAAAACCCAAGGATTATGTAATTGACTATGATGGAGTCGATATGGTTTTTGAAAACCACTACAATTGCAAAGATAACGAGAGTTGGGATGATTCTTGGGGTAATTCAAACAAGGGGAAAGATGTAATATATGACGTGTATTTTCACGAAGGGACATTTATTATTGTAACGCCTCTGTGGGAAAAGCCTGGCACTCTTTATTATTGGGGTTATATCTACTTGTGTAAAAATATCGTAAAAAATGCAGATATGTTTGCTATTGGTGTTACTGATCCGGCAGTAGTAGGAAAGTTGCGTAAATTACCCGGAGAAAAACTTACAAGAAAAGAGCTCTCGGAAAAATTGGGTAAAATATTTTAAAATACTATGGTACTGCAATAACAAGCAAGAAAAGCAGAAACTTCATAAGACAGGGCAGAATTTGACGGCGCCCTATATATCTAGGCAATCATTTAAACTGCTAGTTTTTATCGTACTAGTGGAGCATACCCTCAAGCCTTGCACTTCCGAAGCCTCCAGCGGGATTATGAACGAAAAAGCGCAAAATATAGAAGTTATTGCTAGCCTATAGCTTCTTTTTTTGTTATACTTTTTGATAGCGCAGTATTCTACTATTATACTTTATCGTTTTTGCAGGAGTATGCAGCTCGTAACTAGAGAATTTAGGAGGACAGCGATGAACTGGATCTTTGAGTCAGAGCGCCTTGGATTTCGGCGCTTACATGAAGGTGACCTTACCAATGTAAAGGTGTTTTTGCAAGATATTGACGTAATGTATGCTTGGGGGCATAGTTTTACCGATGAAGAAGCCGCCGAGTGGATACAGAAAAACATAAAGCGCTATACGGAAGATGGGTATAGCTATTTTGCAGCAATAGAAAAAGACAGTGGTGCTTTTGCCGGCGTAATCGGCCCTCTTAAGGAAGAGATTGAGGGAGTAAGCTACACCGAAATCGCCTATATCCTCAACAAGAGCTGCTGGGGTAAGGGCTATGCGGTAGAGGGCGCGCAAGCTGCTGTAGATTATGCCTTTCGCGAGCTTGGCTGCGATGCGATAATTGCCCAGATCAAGCCCGATAACCTTACTTCGATTAAGGTAGCACAACGGCTGGGGATGGTAGAGACAGGCAGCTTCATCAAGCATTACAGGGGAGAAGACCTGCTTCATTTGATTCTTACCGTAACAAAGGAGCAATGGGCTAAGACAAGATAGAAATTTTGGCTATAGCTTAGCATGAATGATTGCTCAACACAGCCTACTGTGGTATACTATTGTAAGAAAAAGGCTAGGCAAGAGGTAAAAAAGATGTATGATATTGCGATAGTTGGGGGAGGGCCTGCGGGTGCTACCTTCGCTCGACTGATGGGTAAAAGTGGGAAGAAAATCGTGCTGATTGATGGGCAGAGCGCACGCAACAAAAAGCCCTGTGGGGGATTGCTTGCACCCGATGCCCAGAAGGTGCTGGCGCATTTTGATCTCACCCTACCCAAGAGTGTGCTGGTAGATCCTCAGATATTTTCGGTCAAGACAATCGACCTAGGCAGTGGCGATATCCGCTTTTACCCTCGGCATTATCTTAATGTAGATCGCTACGCTTTTGATTGTTGGCTTTTATCTCTTGTGCCTCCAGAAGTTGAGGTGTGGGATGGGCAGTGCATCAAGGCAGAAAGAGAAGAAGACCACTTTATACTCACACTGCGCAGCCATGGTGAGACCAAAACAATCAAGGCTCAGCAGATCGTCGGTGCAGATGGGGCCAATTCTCTCATCCGCAAGAGCTTTTTCAAATCAGAGATCATGCATTATGTTGCGATCCAGCAGTGGTATGCTTGCAGTAGTAAGAGTAACCCTTTTTATTCCTGTGTGTTTGACCCTGTTACTAGTGAAAGCTGCTCTTGGTCTATCTTTAAGGATGGATACTTTATTTTTGGTGGCTGTTTCTTGCCAAAGGATTGTAAAGCTGCCTTTGAGGCGCAAAAAGAACGCCTTGCACAGGAGCAGGGATTTGTGTTTGATCAACTGATCAAGACAGAAGCCTGCATGGCGTTACGCCCAAAGAAGCCTACGGACTTTTGCACAGGGCAAGATGGTATCTATCTCATAGGGGAGGCGGCAGGGTTTATTAGCCCCAGCTCCTTTGAGGGAATCAGCAATGCCATCATTAGCGGCAATATGCTGGCAGATGCTATGGATCGGTATGGTGACTCAAAGAGGATTGCAAAAGCTTATCATAAAATGACCGTCTCAATCCGCACCAAGCTGATGCTAAAGACGGTCAAGCGGTGGTTTATGTATACACCCTTGGTGCGTCATATCATTATGAAAACAGGGCTTGGCAGCATAAAGCTGTACCCTACAGAGAGATAAATAGAGCCGGTATCAGTCTAAGCTGATACCGGCTCTTATCATCTATACGCTATTTGCATGATTTCGAAAGAAGCTACTGGCATTGTCTTTGTTTGAAGAAGAGAGATTTTACATCCCGATCTAGTGCTTTTGAGCGCAGATGAATTAGCAGCTCCTCTACAGCTGAAAGAGTAGCAACCAAGCATAGCAACACAGCAGTGGCATCAAGCCCGATCGCGGTGTAAAGGATTGGGAAGCAAAACAATAAAAATCCTGTGCTTTTATTTGCATAGGTGTGTAAGAGGGCAACCTGCTTATATTTTACCCACGCTACTATAAAAGAAAGCAAGCGAAGGAGCGCAATTGCCAAAACCCAAATCATTGCCCATATGGGAGGTGACAGATAGGGGAGAAAAACAAATAGCAATATTGTAATCAATATAAAGTCTGAAATGCTATCAAGGGTCTGACCTGTCTGAGTAACCAGATTAAACTTCCTTGCTATCCACCCATCTAACATATCGCTGATGCCACATAGGATGTAAATCACAAAAAACCACACTGTAAATGGTTTGACGATTAGCAGTGCCAGACTCCCCAGTATCCTTAAGGTTGAAATCAGATTGGGAATATTCTTTATTTTCTTCACCACCACGCGCATTATTAAAGAATTATTATACCAAAGTATGTAGGCTAAGACAACTGTAGCTTCTTAGCTCGCAAGTAAAAAAGCGATACCCGTAAGTCAATTACGGATACCGCTTTTGGCGTTTATAACCTTATTGCTATGTTGAGCAGATCGATGATCTACTTAGCTTAGTCGATGATCAAACCATCTTTTTTGGCTGAGCGCTTGATCCCAGCAAACTTAGCGCTTGAGCGCTTATCAGCTGGCTTACCACCTTGGCGGGATCTGCCGCCGAGCTGCTTATTGCTGCTCCCGCCGAAGCGACCGCCTGCGTAGTTTCTGTCTTGGCGATACTCTCTTGGGGCATTATCTCTGGAAGTATTTTTTGCAGTGATCGATAGGGATACAGGTATATTTTTGATCTTTTTACCCTGCATTTGCTCTACAATGGTCTCGGCATCTTTGCTGTTGACTTCGACATTGGTGAAGTCGGGGAAGATATCGATCTTGCCGATCGAGCTTGCTGGCAGACCAGTCCTCTCGGTGACAGCTCCGATGATAAAGTTGGGGGCGATACGCTGATTGCGACCGATGTCAAAGCGGACAACAACCTTATTGAAGGAGCGTTCGCCACGAGGAGCAGGTGCCTGCACTTTGATTACGGGGATCTGCTTTTTGTCCTTACCCAGCATCATCTGCATGAGGGCAGCGGCCAGGTTCTCAGCTGAATGTCCTTCTTCCATCAGGGCGCTTACCTGTGGGAGATATATATTGTATTCGGTTTCTTCTAATGTTTGCAGCAGCTTAGCGGTAAACTTTTCGTCCTTATGCTGCATAATCTCCTCGGCTGTAGGCAGAGGGCGCTCCTTAATAGGTGCGTTTAAGAAGTTCTCAAGCTCACACAGCTTCCTGACCTGCATTTGGTTGGTAGCAAGGGTGAAGGAGGAGCCTGTTTTTCCGGCACGACCAGTTCTGCCGATACGGTGGATGTAATATTCATTTTCGGTAGGGATATCGTAGTTAAATACAGCATCTACATCGTCGATATCGATACCACGAGCAGCTACGTCGGTGGCTACTAAGATATGAAATTTGCTGTTTTTATAGTCAGACATTACCTGACTTCTTACAGCCTGCTTCATATCACCATGAAGCCCGATGCTCTTAAATTTGTGTTGATTAAGGTAGTCCACCAGGTCGTCGACCATCTTCTTGGTATTGCAGAAGACAACCGCGCGGCTTGGGCGGTACCCTTGCAGCAGAAGGTTAAGGGCGTCCATCTTTTGTGTCTGGGGTACATAGTAATAGTACTGAGAAATTGTGCTGAGGGTACGCTTGCCTTTATCTACAGCTACAACCTCGGGGTTGGTCTGGAATTCTTTTGTAAGATTCATGATAGCAGAAGGCATGGTAGCGGAGAAAAGAAGGGTCTGGCGCTCTTCGGGAGCTTCCTTTAGGATGGTTTGCATATCTTCAAAGAAGCCCATGTTGAGCATCTCATCTGCTTCGTCGAGTACGACCATCTTGACCTTCTCGAGAGAGAGGGTGTTTCTGCGCATATGGTCCATAATACGCCCAGGTGTACCCACCACGATGTTGGCGCTACGCAGCTGCTTAAATTGGATGACCATGGATTGTCCACCATATACTGTGGCGATACGCACCGATGGTTTATATTTGGCATACTTGCTCATCTCGACGCTGATCTGCATGGCCAGCTCTCTTGTGGGGCTGAGTACGAGCACCTCGGGGCGGTTGCTGCCCTCGATGATCTCAACAGCAGGCACACCAAAAGCGGCAGTTTTGCCTGTACCGGTGCTGGAGCGCCCGATTACATCTTTGCCCTCCAATATCAGCGGAATTGCTTTGGCTTGTATTTCAGTCATCTGGGTATATCCCATATCGGCGATACCTTTTAGGATTTCGGGTGACAGGTTAACACTGTCAAATAGTACATTTTGTTGCATTAATGCTCTCTTTCTGATCTATGATCATGTTGTTGCCTCTCATCACGGGGTGGCAAACCTTCGGCTTATACATAGTATGGCAAAAAAACCGTCTGTTATAGCTCTCTTATTTATATAACCCCTTTGGCAGAGGATTGGTCTATGTGATAAAAAAGCAAGGATGCAGCATCCTTGCTCAAGTAACACCTTAACCAATATAGTATAGCCTTTAAATATAACCAAATCATGTCCGAAGCGTTAATTTTATGTATTTTCAACGAAATTTGATAAAGTTTTTTGTATAGCTTTAAAAAACCTTTGCATTCATCTCAAAAAGCTTTATAATATGGGAGAAGCGAAAAAACTGACAAAAAGCGATCCTGCAACAATCTAGTAGAAGGGCCCGTTTAAGTAATTGCAGCAAGCGTATTGCTTAGAAGCAGATAGCCTCCTCCCATTAGAAATACCCTTAATACATATAGTGTTTCTGCAGCTATGGTGATGAACTTGCTTGCTAACGGTAATAAATTTGTCGATTTATAACGCCCTTATGACGTAAAATAAAAATTTGAAGCAGTATTTCTGCGCAAAAAAGCTACTTAATGAACAGCAATAGTAGAAGGAGACCACAATGAAAAAGATCGCGATGATACTGGCGTGTATATTAGTGATGTCGGGCTGCTCAAATACTGCGGAGCCCTCCAATATCGTATCCAATACGGTGACCATCACACCATCCAACCTTGAGCCTGTCAGTGAGCCTGCGGGAGAGACCCCTGACCCCAACTCGCCGCTGCCAAATGAAGGAGCGTCTTCGTCACAGGCATCAAGCAGCTCAGCTTCTTCCCAGAGTGCCTCCAGCAAGCCTGCATCTTCTAGCAGTCAAGCTTCTTCGGCGGCTAGTAAGCCCTCCTCCAGCGCTGCACCAAGTAGCCAAGCCCCATCCAGTAAGCCTGCTGCCAGCTCTTCTTCAAGCGCTGCACCCAGCAGCTCAAAGGAGCCTTCATCTTCTGAGGTGCCTGTAGCAACAAAGCCCTCTGATAGTGGCGAGATTCGCGCTGTATGGGTATCATATTTAGATTTTTATAGCATTGCAAAGGGTAAGACAAAAGCGCAGTTTACCGCCAATATCGATAGTTGGTTTAAAGAGTTTAGCGATTATGGGCTAAATACTGTGTATGCTCAGGTGCGCCCATATGGAGATACCTTGTATCCCTCCAAGCTGGCACCTTGGTCTCACACCATAAGTGCGACTAAGACTGAGGGAGAAGACCCCGGCTATGACCCGCTGGCGATTATGATCCAGCATGCTAAGAAATATAATCTGCGCTTTGAGGCGTGGTTAAATCCGTTTAGAATCAGAAGCTCTGCAACCAATGTGCCGCTAAGCAGCAGCAACCCCGCCAAAAAGCTGCTAGAAGCAGGGGATAGAGCTGTGGTCGAGCATGGGGGAGCGATTTCGTATAACCCAGCAAGCACCAAAGCTCGTCAGATGATTGTGGATGTAGTATTAGAAATCATCAAAAATTATGATGTTGACGGCATCCATTTCGACGATTACTTTTCCCCTACCACCGAAAAAGCCTTTGATCAGGTAGATTACGACGCTTATCGTAACGGCGGCGGTAAGCTATCTGTGGATGACTGGCGCCGTGAAAATGTCAACAAGCTGATTAAGGGTGTATATTCTGCGATTAAGAACTATGATAAAAGTATAGAATTCGGCATCAGCCCTCAGGCTAAGATGGAAAACAACTACCATGCTCAGTTTGTGGATGTAGAGAAGATGATCAATGAGAGCGGTTACATCGATTATGTATGCCCTCAGATTTACTTCGGCTTTGAGAATGACTCGATGCCTTACTCCACAGTGCTCGCCCAATGGAACACCATGGTAAAGGGCAGCGGTAAAGACTTGTATATCGGCCTTGGCCCTTACAAATCAGGTCTTGTCGATAACTGGGCAGGTGGCGGCAAAAATGAATGGCTCGAAAATACCGATCTTACACAGCGAATGGTGGAAGATGCCAGAAATCGCTCGGAATACGATGGGTTTGCCATCTTCCGCTCGGAGCTGTTCTTTAGCCCGACGGGTGAGCAGGCATCTTACATCAACAAAGAGCGAGCAAATCTTTCCAAAATACTTGATTAAGCCAAGTGTAAGATTATAAAATTCGTTTGTTTGATGCCCACCCTACAGGCTGGGCTCTCATATCACAAGCTGCGCTGACGTATAGCATATGTTGGCATAGCTTATATGCCCCGCCAACGGCGATGGGCCATCATACCATTCACTTAGGTTCTTGGTATAACAGATAGAGGGGAAACAAAGTGGCAGGACGTTACATAAAAAATCAAAAAATTGTAGCAGTAGCCCTAAGCGTGCTGCTATTGGCTGTTACGGTCTCTATGGGGGTAATTGCAACCGGTATCTTAAAGAATCGACCAAACTTTGGTCAGGGCTCTTCAAAGATTGAAGCTCCGGCAAACGATACAGATGCTCCCTCGCAGGAAGGAAATGGGGAGGAGCCCACACCGGGTGAGGGCGATAACCCTACGGATGATACTCAGGGGGAGAGCTCTCCAAAGACCTTCCCTGATGAGATGCGCGCAGTGTACCTTACCCCTGGGGTAGATTACCTCAAAGGTGAGGGCGAGGCAGAAACCAACGCCCGCATAGATCAGCTTTTGAATAGTGCTAAAGAAATGACCATGAACACCGTGATCATCAACACAAATCTGGATGGCAAGGTGATCTTCCCATCGTCGGTGCTACCGATGGCAGAGCTATCTTATGATCCGCTTCCTTATCTAATTTCCAAAGCCAAGGAGCTGGGGCTTTATACCTATATGATCTTCCCTACCTTATCGGTGGTGGGAGATGAGGTTCCATCTTCGGTCGGGAAGATTGAGATTTCTGCTGTAGACCGTATGGAGAGCGATATCAAGGGATTTTGCCAGCGTTACCAGCCAAATGGCGTAATTATTGATGGCTATTATAATGTAGGCTCAGGCGATAGCTACAGCCATTACCTAGGTAGTGGTGGCGCAATCGGCTACGAGAGCTATATGTATAAGCTCTCTGAGACCGTATTTGTAACCGCCAGTGAGGAATTCCGCAAGCAGGCACCTTGGCTGCATGTAGGCATGATGACCGAGCCAGTATGGGCCAACAGCTCTTACAATGCAGATGGCTCTGCTACTTCGGCTGGGTTTACTACCATGTATACCGGCAACACCGACAGCCGCAAGCTGATCGAATATGGTTATGCTGATTTTGTGGCGGTCAAAGCCGGCGGGTCAATCGATGATGGCAACATCCCTTACAAGGCAGTAGTCCAGTGGTGGGCAAATGAAACCTCCCAAAAGAATATTCCTTTGTATGTGATCCATTATTCCAGCAAAGCCGCTACCGATGCAGTGGGCTGGAGCGAATATGATCAGCTGGCTCGTCAGGTCATCGAAGCCAAAAAGCTGGATGGCTTTGGAGGCAGTATCTTTAACAGCATCAGCAGATTAGAGGAGAACCCTAAGGATTGCGCTGTAATGTTGGTAAAGTACTACAACAATGAGGTGAACCCCACCCATCTGTTGACCGACCTGACGGTAACCAAGCCTGCAAAACGCACCTATACCACATTTGAGCCGACAGTTACCTTTACGGGTGCTTCTGACCCCAATACCAGTGTAACGATTAATAAAAAAGAAATAACCACAGACAGCAACGGATATTTTACTACGACCCTCCCTCTTGATCCAGGGCTCAATACCTTTGATTTTTATCACAAAGGCAAGACCGACAAGTATAACATCACCCGTCAGGTCAAGGTTGTAGATAGCATCACACCTATGGGCAACATGAATATTGATGGCGGTATGCGCCTAACCATTTCGGCGATCGCATACAGCGAAGCAACTGTAAATGCTTATATCAACGGCCAGACTGTGAAGCTTACACCCACCGATGAGGTTGGTGATACTTCTCATGCTCAGAAGGAAAGTGATTACAAGGTCTTTACCGGTGTTTATACAGTGCCTGCCGCTACCAGCTCGGTGCAAAAGCTTGGCAATATCGTCGTAAAAGGCGAGTGGAGCGGCTTTAAAGACACTGTAAATGGTGCAGCAGTCAATGTAAATAAACGTATGCCAGTAGTAGATGGTAAGCCTGTAGTTGTGGTTGCAGATCAAGCGCCGACCTTCTCAGCTACTAGCCTTGATGAGTATGGTGATCCCGATTTTTATCCTCTGCCAAAGGGTGCAATTGACTACACGGTGGGCTCGGAGATTGTATACGCCAGAGGAAACAAAACATACTCCTATTACATGCTTAAGTCAGGTCTGCGTGTCAATACTGAAGACATTGCTTCGGTCAGTGATGCCAATGCAGTGGGAGGCAATAGCATTACTGGTGTAACCGTCACCGCCGACAACCGTTATACCAATGTCATCATCAGTACCTCGCAGCCGGTATCCTATATTGGCCGATACGATGGCAGCAAGTTTACGGTAGACTTTAATTACACCAACTCTGCTCCTGCATCGATGAATCTTAGCAAAAATCCGCTCTTTAGCGCTGCCAACTGGTCGGGTACTAAGCTGACCCTGCCGATGGTATCGCCAGGCTGCTTTATGGGCTACTATGCCTATTATGACAATAGTGGTAACTTGGTGCTAAGGTTTAATAACGCTCCTTCTAGCTTAAATGGTGCTAAGATTGCAATTGACCCGGGCCACGGTGGCAACGATCCCGGTTCCTTAGGCTTCCTTGCTGCTTACCCAGAAAAGGTCATCAACACTGCAATCGCCAAGAAGCTCTCTGCGGAGCTTCGTAGCAGAGGTGCCAGCGTAGCCATGCTCGATACCTTTAACAATAACCTGTCGTTGCAGCAGCGCCTAGCACAATCTCAAGCTTCTGATCCTCATATCTTTATCAGTGTGCATGGAAACTCGGCGCTTTACTCGGCACCTACAGGCAGCGAGGCATATTATTTCTATCCTTTTGCGGCAAATCTCTCAAAATATGCTGCTGCCAATATGTCAAAGGCGCTGGGCACGATAAACCGTGGTGGTAAGCATGGTCAGTATTATGTAACTCGCACCGCCCAGTATCCAGCAATATTGGTGGAGACCGGCTTCCTCTCCAATGAGGGCGAATACCGTAAGCTGATCGACGAAGGCTACCAGAGTGAGCTTGCCAATGCCTTGGTAAATGCGATAGACTCTTATATCAGGTCGATGCAGACAGGTAAGCTTGGTGCTACTGGTACCCAGTCTTCCGGCAAGGCGGCAAACACCACCGCTCCTTCGTCTAGCAGTAGTGAGCAGCCTGCAAGCAGCTCCGAGAGCTCTTCAGGAGGCAGCAACGGCACAAAGGCCAATAAGATCACCCTCAGTGAAGAAACCTCTATCTCTCTAAGCCCCGATGACATGACCTCTATTACAGCTTATCTGGAGCCAGAGGATGCATCAGGGGAGATCACATGGAGCTACAAGATGACCAACGACGATGTGGCGGAGGTGTCTTCCGACGGAGATACCATCTCGATCGTAGCTCTTAATCCCGGTAAGATTACAGTGACAGCATCGGTAAAGGGCTCAACCTCTCTGAAAGCCAGCTGCGAAATTATTGTGGAATAGTGATTTTTTGACGTTTTGTTTTGACAATGGCTGGTATAATAAACGCAAGCGTTTCTTATACCAGCTTGTTTTTATGCCCACTCTATGGGATTGGGCAATACCATTTGCTGCTCTTATGGTATGTTTGTGTTTAAAGTTCATAATACCAGCCTGTATTTGGGCTGGGTCAAACATAAGAAAGGTGTGACAAAATGAAAAAATATGCGCTGACGACAATGGCATTGATTTTAGCGGTTCTATTTATCACAGGCTGTAACAAAATCCCTAAAGAAGAGACAACCGTACCGCCGCCACCTTCGCCGCCTATTGAGGGGCTCGAGGGAATTGATCTTGAGGATTATCTAAAGAGAGAGCCGCAAAAGGTTTCTAAAGACTCTAAACTGCTTGAAGCTCTGTGGGTTGAGTATATACACCCGGGTGTTTTAAATATCGTAAACGGCGGTATTAAGTATAAGGGCGTGTCGGAGATTGATCCTTTAAATATCGCGCGCTATCTAAATTACCAGATGCAGCGTGAGGGGGTACTCGAAGAGGCAGAGTTTTATAAGGATGCTTATCTCAGCTACGGGGTGCCACTGCGTAAGCTGGGGGAGTATAGTGAGCGGTATTTTAATGTGCGGATCAACTTCAAGGACTACCCCAATAAAAGCGAGATGTATGTAGACGAGGCATCGGGCATCTGCTATTTCTACCCCAATGGCACCTATGATGACCTTGCTATGGTTGCCTATAATGACATCAACAGCTGGCCCAATTTTATGCTGGACAATGTGGCGATCTATGAAGATGGTATCTATATCGCTACCTGCTACCTGCAAACCTATCAGGGTATCGAAGGCGAGCTTTATGAATACAAGCTGGTGTTTAAACAGCGGGAGGACGAGAGCTTTTACTTTGTAATGGCAGATGGCAAATACCCCAAAACCAATAAAATCTCTGTTACTGGTCGCTACAGCCCTCTGGGTGATACTCTGATGGAAGAATTGCCAAATACCCAGTATATTTTAGAGGATCTTGGTCAAATCGTAGTCTTAGATCAGCAGGGGCCCACATATCGAGAGTATCATACTCTTGATCTCACTACTGGCAAAACCTTAAATGTATTTCGGGTAGAAAACTCCATCCAAAAGCCGATACGCTTTGCCCAGATGGTTGGTGAGAAGCTGGTGGTTATAGCCGATCGAAAGATCTATATCAGTGATTGCCGCAGCAAAGAGGAATCGGTAATTGAGCTTCCTAACAAGCTGATGGACTCTATTAAACCTGTCAATGAGTATGAAGAGTATAGCTCGATTACTGTATCGAATGCTCTAGATAAGCTGGCACTAGTTGATCAAGAGGGGATTAAGATCTTTGATCTAAAAACCGATAAGCTCACGCTTATCCCCGACACTGCTCCCAAACATGATGAAGAAAAAATCGTTGAGAATGAGGGCTACGGTCTGCTGCAGTTTGTAGATGGTGGCAGCAAGCTGTGGGCGACAAAGCTTGGCTATGAGTGGCGGATTGGATACATGCTCTACAGCCTAGAGGAGGAAACCTCCCACTTTTATCCTTATGGGGGTGGATATGATGCCAGAGACCTGTATTTTGGCGACAGTACGCTGCTGATCGGCCACACCAAAGAGGGAGAGCCCTTAGAAAACAAAGCTGTGTTGATCGATTTTGTTTCGGGAGAAGCACTGATACAGGAAATGACCGCTGGTGAAATCCTTAGAGGAGATATCCGCACCAATGGCAAGCACACAGTGCTCTTAACCGATAAGCCTATTGGTCAAGGAATGGTAAGCTACAAGCTTTATTCTTTGGACATTTTAGACAATAAACAGGTGGATTTAAAGGAGTATGACCTGCAAATATCCGCTCCTTCGGTATCAGGTATCGTGAGTTATATAACCGAAAGCGGACAAATTTACCTAAAAACCTCTTATCTTGATGAGCATATTGGCATAATTGTTAGATAAAAAACTGTCATTTTCCCGCTCATTTTTGTATAAAAGGTGGAATCGATAAATGCTTTCGTTAATTTGTGCATAGTGACTTGAAAAACAAAACCCTGTGTACTATAATAAGCAGGAAGAATAAATTCAAAAGTAATGAGGTGTCTAAATGTATCCAATACTTCACAGGCGTAATCTGAATGACTCTGTAGTTTTGATGGAGATCCAGAACAAGGACATCGCTGTAAAGGCTAAGGCCGGTCAGTTTATCGTTTTGAGAATTGACGAAAAAGGCGAGAGAATCCCGCTGACTATTGCTGATACCAATGTTGAGACCGGCGCAGTGACCATCATATTCCAGGTGGCGGGCGCTACTACCCGTCGTTTGGCAACACTGCAAGAAGGCGATAGCTTGATGGATTTCGTTGGCCCTCTGGGTATGCCCACACATCTAGACGGCGCCAAGAAGATCGTAGTCGTAGGTGGCGGTGTTGGTTGCGCCATTGCATTCCCACAGGCAAAGCAGGCCTTTAAGATGGGTGCACAGGTAGATGTAATTGCCGGATTTAGAAATAAAGATATCGTAATCCTTGAGGATGAGTTTAAGCAAAATAGCACCAATCTCTATATTACCACCGACGATGGCAGCTACGGCTATAAGGGCTTTGTAACCCAGAAGCTTGAGGAGCTGATCCAGGCTGGCAACGACTATGATTTGTGCGTAGCCATTGGCCCCGTACCTATGATGAAGTTTATTTCGCAGGTAACTAAGAAGTACAACATCAAAACTTGGGTAAGCCTTAACCCCATCATGATCGATGCTACCGGTATGTGCGGCTGCTGCCGTGTTACTGTAGACGGCAAAACCCGTTTTGCTTGCGTAGAGGGTCCTGACTTTGACGGACATCTGGTTGACTTTGACGAGCTCATGCTTAGAAACAGATTCTACCGTGAAACCGAGCAGGCAAAGGACCATGCGTGTATGATTGGTTTGGAGGACGAGAGAGATGCCTAATATGTCAAATGTTAAAAACATGATGCCTGAGCAGGCTCCTACTGTTCGTAACAAGAACTTTGAGGAAGTAACCTTGGGCTATACTGCAAATACCGCTATCGACGAGGCCCAGAGATGCTTAAACTGTAAGCACAAGCCTTGCGTAGCTGGCTGCCCTGTAGGGGTGCAGATTCCTAGATTTATTACTCTGGTAGCCGAGGGCAAATTCCACGAGGCTTATGATGTAATCACTGAAACCAACCGCCTGCCAGCAGTTTGCGGGCGTGTATGCCCTCAAGAGAGCCAGTGCGAGTCTAAGTGCGTGCGCGGCATCAAGGGCGAGCCTGTAGGTATCGGCCGCTTGGAGCGTTTCGTAGCTGACTATGCCATGAATAATCCACGCCCTGTTGCTGCTAAGCCTGCTTCCAACGGTCACAAGGTAGCTGTTGTAGGCTCCGGTCCTGCTGGACTGGCTTGCGCAGGCGAGCTTGCTTCTAAGGGTTACCAGGTTACTATGTTTGAAGCTTTCCACAAGGCTGGCGGCGTATTGATCTACGGTATTCCTGAGTTTAGACTGCCAAAGGCTATCGTGCAGAAGGAAGTTGACTCCCTGATCAATCTGGGCGTAGAAGTCAAGTGCAACTCTGTCATCGGCAGAACCAAGTCTATCGACGATCTGTTTGCTGAGGGCTACGAGGCTGTATTTGTAGGCTCTGGTGCAGGTCTGCCAAACTTTATGAATATCCCCGGTGAGGGTCTGATCGGTGTATACTCTGCTAATGAGTTCCTGACCAGAACCAATCTGATGAAGGCTTATGATACTTCTTATGACACCCCAATCTACTGCGGCAAGAATGTAGCAGTTGTAGGCGGCGGTAACGTTGCTATGGACGCAGCACGCTCTGCAAAGCGTCTGGGTGCTGAGAATGTGTACATCGTATACCGTCGTGGTGCAGATGAGCTGCCAGCAAGAGCAGAGGAAGTACATCATGCCAAAGAAGAGGAAATCATCTTTAAGCTGCTGACCAACCCTGTCAAGATCCTCGGCGACGAGAAGGGTATGGTTACAGGCATGGAGTGCGTAGAGATGGAGCTGGGCGAGCCAGATGCATCTGGTCGTCGCCGCCCTGCAGTAAAGCCAAACTCCAACTTCGTGCTGGATGTTGATACCGTCATCATGTCTATCGGTACTTCTCCAAACCCACTGATCAAGGATACCACCCCTGGTATCGAGACCAACAAGTGGGGATGCATCATCGCTGATGATGCTGCTGCAACCACCCGTGAGGGCGTATATGCAGGTGGAGACGCTGTAACCGGCGCTGCTACCGTTATCCTTGCTATGGGTGCAGGCCGTCAGGCTGCTGCTTCCATCGATGAGTATATCCAGTCTAAGTAAGATATAATCTGCGATCAATACCCCTGTCCACCGCTTTGGTAGGACAGGGGTATATTTTTTATCTTAGTCATCAAATCCCCATCCTTTTAATACAATTACAGTATAAAGGAGGAGGGAATACATGTTGGTTTACCACGGTAACAGAAGAAGGACGTCTAGAAGCAGCAGGCCACTCCCAAATCAAAAGGAAGACAGACTCGTGAAGATAACACTGATACAGAGCTTTGTTACGATCATTGCAGTAGCAGGGTTTTTTGTTTATAGTTTGTTTGGGGGTGTGACGCTGGAGGATAAGCAGTCGATGCAGGTGGCGCTTACCGAGCATATGACCACAGAGGAGCTGGCGACGGAGGTAGGCTCCATATTTGGAGGAATCGAAGACAGTTACTTAGGGCAGCTGGTGGAGCAGGTGATCAATCTATATCGAGAGCCTGTGGAGGTAACCGGAGGCAGTATAACCGATATACCGGTTGGCGGTGCCGCCGCTGACTCAGTGCTTGAGCCATCCCCTAATACCCCAGACCTGCCAAAAGAGCCTGAGCAGGCAGCTGATGAGCCAAAGCCCGATGCTGATGAGCCTTTAAGTGAACCCGCCGCCGGTGAAACAACCGATGAACCAAAATCCTCTGAAGCGGTGGGGATAAAACTGGTAGGGGTTGACGGTGCAAAGCCCATTGCCAATACTCGTAATGTAAAAGTGAATCTTACCAAAGAAGTGGTAAACGGAGGTATGATCACCTCCGGCTTTGGGTTTCGCATACACCCTATTACCGGTAAACAGGATTACCACACAGGGGTAGACATCGGTGCTACAGCAGGCACTGCGATCCATACCCCTTTTGATGGCAGAGTGGTTACTGTAGGGGTCGACTATGCTTATGGCAACTTTGTGGTAGTAGATCACGGCGATGGCTTAATGACCTATTATAGCCACTGCCAGTCTATCGTTGTGAAGCTTGGTCAGGTGGTCAAAAAAGGGCAGACCGTCGCCAAGGTGGGCAATACGGGGCTTTCTACAGGGCCACACCTGCACTTTGAGATTATGATAGAGGGCAGCTATGTAGACCCGCAAAATCCCGATAAGGGTTGGGAGGTAATTTAATGGCTTCTGTGCGCGGCGCCAGCGTATCGATCAGCTTTTGGTTTTTACTCTTGATTGCGGCAGCTATCTATCTGGGCAAAGGCACTGCGATACCTTTGATTGTATCAATTATCCTGCATGAGCTGGCGCATCTGGCCGCTATCGCATTGTGCGGGTATAAGATCAGAGCAGTAAGGTTTACCATAAAAGGGATACAGATTGATATTTCTGCCCAAAACAAAGCACGGCTTGCCTCAGAGCTTATAATCTCTTTTGCCGGCCCTTTGGCAGGCTTGCTCACGGCATGGGCATTTTTTGCGTTAAAGCTGCCTGACTTTGGGTATGTTAGCGTAATTCTCTCTTTATTTAATCTGTTGCCTATTGCCGGGTTGGATGGGGGGAAAATCCTGCTGGAAGTTTTGACAGCTGTTTCTCCCGTATATGGTCAATCAATTTGCGACGTGATTTCGTTTTGCACGATTTTGATCCTGATGCTCGGGGGGCTAGGGATTTATATGGTCTACCCACAGTTGGGCCAGCTTCTGATTGCAGCAGGAGCTGTATTGATGCTCAATATAATTTTTAAGATGCCGGGTTCAGATGCCACATAGTCTTTCATCGATGCTTCTTTGCTAAAGGAAGCATCGATTTTTTGTGCAAATGATCTGCTTATTGCACTAATAAAGCAAATATAGTATGATAATAAAGAATGTAAGCTGCCTGCTTGTAATCAGTAGCAGGTGCTTAGATAGATCATACCTGCCTTATCTGTATCAGGTGGGAAATGAAATTTGAGCCGGGATACAGCGGCGGATAGGAAGATAACAATGGCAATCAAACACTTAGACCGACTACTCAAGCAGGTGCAGAAGCCTGCACGATATACAGCTGGAGAAATGGGCTCAGTAATCAAGGAGCTTAAACCCGGGATGATGCGCTATGCCTTCTGCTTCCCCGATCTTTATGAGGTGGGCATGTCACACCTTGGGATGAAGATCCTTTATTCCCACGCAAACCGTAGAGATGATATGTGGTGCGAGCGGGTTTTTGCACCTGCTGATGACATGGAGCAGCTGATGCGTCAGCAGCATATCCCACTCTTTGGGCTGGAGAGCCATGACGCTATCAAGGATTTTGACATCATTGGCTTTACCCTCCAATATGAGCTAAGCTTTACCTCGGTGCTCAATATGCTGGATCTTGCAGGGCTGCCTGTGCGTACTGCCGATCGCAAAGACGCATTCCCTTTAATTGTGGCGGGTGGTCCATGTGCCAGCAACCCTGAGCCGTTGACGGCTTTTATTGATGTATTTGCTTTGGGTGAGGGAGAGGAGATGAGTGACGAGCTCTTTGACCTCTGTAAGCTTGCCAAATCTGAGGGCTGGAGCAAGGACAAGCTGCTGCGAGGAATTGCCCAGATCAAGGGCTATTATGTACCCTCCCTCTACGATGTCAGCTACAAGACCGACGGGACTCTTGCGGCAGTTACCCCGAGAGATGGTGCACCCAAGGTGGTGGAGAAGCGGATTATCAGCGATCTAGATAAGGTCTTTTACCCCGATAGCTTTGTGGTGCCCTTTATCGATACCGTCCACGACAGAGCAGTTGTAGAGCTGTTTCGCGGCTGTATCAGAGGATGCAGGTTTTGTCAGGCAGGCTTTATTTATCGCCCCATTCGGGAGAAATCCCCTCAAACCCTCAATAAAAATGCCCGTGATCTCTGCGATAACGGTGGCTTTGAAGAGGTAAGCTTATCCTCCCTCTCTACCAGCGACTATAGTGAGCTCGACGGGCTCTTAGGAGAGCTGCTGACTTGGAGTGATGACGAGAAGGTTAGCCTATCGCTGCCATCACTGCGGATCGATAACTTCTCTCCCTCACTCCTTGAAAAAATCAAGCGGGTGCGTAAGTCGGGTCTGACCTTTGCCCCCGAAGCAGGCACCCAGCGCTTAAGAGATGTCATCAACAAAAACATCACCGAAAAAGACATCCTCGAAACCTGCCAGACTGCCTTTGAGGGTGGCTACACCTCGGTCAAACTCTATTTCATGATGGGCTTGCCCACCGAAACCATGGAGGATATCGAGGGAATTGCCTTGCTGGCACAAAAAATCGTAGATCTGTATTACAACCTGCCTACCAAGCAAAAGGGCAAGGCAGTCAATGTGACCATCAGCGTGGCTTGCTTCGTGCCAAAGCCCTTTACACCTTTCCAGTTTGACCCGCAGGATAGCATGGAGCTACTCAAAGCCAAGCAAAAGCACCTGATTAATTCGGTTAGAAGCAAAAAAATCAACGTAAAATACCATGATGCCACTACAAGTATTTTAGAGGCTGTCATTGCCAGAGGAGATCGAAGACTCTGCGATGTGCTGGAGGCAGCATGGAAAAACGGCAGTAGGCTCGACGGTTGGAGTGAGCACTTCTCTGCCGAGGCATGGCACAAAGCTTTTGAAAGCTGCCGTGTAGAGCCCAACTTCTACGCAGGTCGTACCCGTGAGTACAGCGAAATACTGCCTTGGGATCATTTGGATTATGGTGTGGATAAATCCTTCTTTATCAGTGAGCACAAGCTAAGCCAGCAGAGCGCGACAACGCCTCACTGCCGCCTAGGCTGTAACGGCTGTGGTGCAGATCGATTAAATGGAGGTGTATGTGCATGCGTCTAGTACGGGTATTTTTTAAAAAAACCGATCGAGGTATCTATATATCTCACCTCGATCTCAATAAGGCGATGCAGCGTTCCATCAAGCGTTCAAGGTTGCCTGTGTGGTATACAATGGGCTACAACCCCCATATGTATATGACCTTTGCTCTGCCTTTATCATTAGGCTTTGAGGGGCACCGTGAGTCTATGGATATCAGGGTGCTGGATGGCTATACAAACGCGCAGGTGGAGGAGCTGCTTTCTAAGGCATTGCCTCCCTGCATCCAGCTTTTAGAGGCTATCGACCCGGTAATGGATCCTAAAGAAATCGCTTGGGCTGACTACACCATTGTATTTGAGCTTGGAGAAGGCAGCATCGAAGAAGCAATTGCAGCGTTTAAAGAGTTTGTTTCACAGAAGGAAGTCATCGTCGAGAAAAAATCCAAGAAGGGTATACAGGATATCGACATCCTGCCTATGTTTACAGTTAGAGGGATAGAGTCGGGTGAAGGAGAGTTTACGGTAAAGATCAGAGCTGTAGCGGGCAATACACTAAACCTAAACCCCAGTCTGCTGATCGATGCCTTTACCGAGCGCACATCGGTGCCTGTAGAGGGTAGCAGAGTAGCGAGGACAGATATTTTGACAGCAGATTTCAGGCAGTTTCACTAATACTCCTGTGAATGATTATAAATTATTTCTAAAAAGGCTCTTTTGTTATATTGCATAGTGAGAAAGCTTATGTTATAATACTAGGGCGTGTAGTACTACTGTAGTTTTACAGTGGGGTTTGATGCCGGTACAACACCGTGTATTAAAGCGGACAATCCTCTGCCACATGAGCGTATGTGGGAATGAATGTCTGAATATTTAGGAGGAAACAACATGAACGCATTAGAAAAAATCGCACAAAGCTGTCTGAAATCTGAGCTGCCAGAGGTTAACGTTGGTGATACCGTCCGTGTAAGCGTTAAGATCAAAGAGGGCGACAAGGAGAGACTTCAGGCTTTTGAGGGAACTGTAATCGCCAAGAAGCATGGCGGTATCGCTGAGACCTTTACCGTTCGCCGTGTAGCACATGGTGTAGGTGTAGAGAGAGTGTTCCCAATCCATAGCCCCAACGTTGCTAAGGTAGAGATCATCAGAAGCGGTCGCGTAAGACGTGGCAAGCTGTACTACCTGAGAACAAGAGTGGGTAAGGCTGCTAAAGTTAAGGAAGCTCGTAGATAATACGTTGGCAAAAAAGGGACAGCTACTGTCCCTTTTTGTTTTTATAGCAAAGTTTTACGACAGAATCTGTGATCAGGTGATTGATGATCTGCCTTTTTTATGGCATAATAAGCACAGCGTCCTTCATAGCAGTAAATACTTGGTATGATGGCGCAGCGGCAAGTCATAAAAGGCACTAAGTTTCCTAATCAATAACAGCTACCTTTAGGAGGTATACAATGGAGCAGGATCACAAGCTTGGCGAAGAGCTTTTGAGCGCCCAGCCACAAGCAGAGCAGGAAGATACCGCCTCTACAAATGAAACAGAAAACATAATTAAGCAAGAGGATCATCCCCTTGCTGAGATACACGATGATGCTCCTATAGAGGAGCAGGAGGGTCTTTTGGAGGAACAAGCTGAGCCAGAAGAGCCTATAGCAGATGATACACAACCTGATCAGGAAGCTATCGAGCAGGAAATTTTGGAAGAAACCCGTGATAAGGGTATCTCTAAACTGGTCGTAGACATCTTTGAATGGATCGAAACCTTGGTGCTGGCGGTAGCTTGCGTGGTGCTGCTCTTTACTCTAGTGGCACGTACATCACAGGTCTATGGAGAATCTATGGTGCCCACACTGCACGAAAAAGACATGCTGATGGTAAGCCGTATACTATACAAGCCTCATTATGGCGATATTGTCGTCATCACCAAGCCCAATTACCTAAACGAAACCATCATCAAGCGTGTAATTGCAACCGAGGGGCAGGAGGTCAATATCGACTTTGAGCAAGGTGTGGTGTTTGTCAATGGCATTGCCCTTGATGAGCCATATATCAATGAGCCCACCCACCGCGCTTTTGATATTAGCTTTCCTCTGATTGTGCCAAAGGGACAGGTATTTGTCATGGGTGACAACCGAAACAAATCCCTTGACAGCCGTGCTTCCGAGATCGGCTTGGTGGATGAAAACTATATTTTGGGCAAGGCCTTTATTAGATTTCTACCCTTTGATTCATTTGGAGGGTTGTATTAAGAGCACCTGTAATATAAGGAGTTTTGGATGGATAACAACGAAATAAAGATACAATGGTTCCCCGGGCATATGGCCAAAACCCGCAGGTTGATGGCTCAGTGCATGCCTTTGGTAGATATTGTGGTGGAGATTGTGGATGCACGTATCCCCCATAGCAGTAGAAACCCTGAAATAGACAAAATTGCAGGCGCTAAGCCTCGCTTAATTTTGCTTAATAAGAGCGATTATGCTGATGAAAATTGCAACAAAAGCTGGTGCAATTATTTTGCGGCCAAGGGGATCAAAGCGATACCTACCGATTGCCGCAGCGGCAAAGGCTTAAAAAGCTTTACCACAACTGTGGGTGAGGTGCTTAAAGACCAGCGCGCAAGGCTGGAAGCAAAGGGTATGGCGGGGCGCCCCATCAGAATTATGGTGGTAGGCATCCCCAATGTGGGCAAATCCAGCTTTATCAACCGTATGGCAGGGTCTAGACGTACCCAGGTAGGAGATAGACCGGGCGTCACCCGAGGCAAGCAGTGGGTGAAGCTTGAGAATAAAATGGAGCTTCTTGATATGCCAGGTGTGCTTTGGCCTAAGTTTGATGACAAAACTGTAGGTGAGCATTTGGCGTTTACAGGGGCAATCAAAGATGATATTATGGATATTGAAGGCCTTGCTGCCAGACTAACGCTTCGACTACGTGAGCTTTACCCTCAGTTATTGGCTGCAAGATACCAACTGGATGAAGCATCAATGGCAGGGAAGACAGGCGCCGAATTGCTCACTGAGATTGCTAGTAAGCGTGGGATGCTGATCGCAGGAGGCGAAATTGATACGCTAAGAGCGGCCGCTATGCTTCTGGATGAGTTTCGCGGAGCAAAGATCGGCAGAATTACGCTGGAAACTCCCCAGAGTATTCAGGCAAAATAAGACGACAAGAGGTAACATATGCTACAGCAGGAGATAGATCTCTACCGCATGGAAAAATCCCTTGCCGAGCAGGGCTATAGATATATCTGTGGTATTGATGAAGCGGGGCGAGGGCCTTTGGCAGGGCCTGTGGTGGCTGCGGCTGTAATTTTACCCCGCGATGTAGTGATCGAGGGCATCAATGATTCCAAGAAGCTTACCGAAAAAAAGCGGGAGCTTCTGTATGATGAGATTATTGCCAAATCGGTATGCTATGCCATCGCTTGGTGTGATAATCTGGAGATCGATCAATACAATATACTCGGCGCTACTCATATCGCAATGAATCGCGCAGTAGCAGCACTGCCTGTGTGCCCTGATTATGTACTGGTAGATGGCAACTCCGACCCCGGCAATGGCCTGCTTACAGAGACGGTCATTGATGGTGATGCTCTTAGTGCATCGATTGGTGCAGCATCAATCCTCGCAAAGGTGTACCGAGATCGTATGATGGTGGAGCTTGATGAAGCATATCCCGGCTATCTGCTGGCAAAGCATAAGGGCTACCCCACCAAGCTGCATTATGAGCGAATTTTGGAGCAAGGGATTAGCCCCATCCATCGGCTTAGCTTTTTAAAGAAGTTTCTAGCGCAGCATCCCCATCTTAGAGTCAATCGATAGGCGGTGATGATGTGCCTGCAAATATCAACGGTAAATCCGGAGAGCAGCATGCCGCGAATCAGCTTCTGCAAAAAGGGTATACAATTGTAGCACGAAACTATCACACTCGATATGGCGAAATCGACATCATAGCAGCAAAGGACGATATCCTTGCTTTTGTTGAGGTAAAAACCAGAGCCAAAAATTATCTAGCTTCTGGTCTAGAAGCGATCAGCTTTGCCAAGCAACGCAAAATTATAAAAACAGCCCAGCTATATCTGGTAGAGCAGCCCACAGAGCTGCAACCTAGATTTGATGTATATGAAATTATCACCCATAGCACCAAGAGCTTTACGGTGCTTTCAGAACAATACATAGAAGGAGCGTTTGACGTAAATGAGTGCAACAGGAATGATTGATCTACACAGCGATACTCTGATCCTCGACCGCGATCCTGCCAACGAAACCCCTACTATTGGGTTTGTTTCAGAGGTCGGTCACATATCCTTAGATAAGCTGCCCAAGGGTACCAAGTGGGCGCAGGCTTTTGCTGTATTTATCCCCGATGAGTTTAGAGGGCAGGGTGCTAAGGATTTCTTTGAGAAATATGCAGGGCATTTTGATCGTGAGATTGCAAAGCACAGTGATCTGATTACTCACTGCCGCAGCTTCGAGGAGATCGAGAGGGCTTTTGCAGAAGAAAAATTTGCAGCGATACTGACTGTAGAGGGCGGCGCTGTGCTAGCAGGGGAGATCGAACGGGTAAAATATATCGCTGATAGAGGGGTAAAGGCATTGACCCTTACTTGGAACGGCGAAAATGAGATCTGCTCCGGGCATACCACAGCGAATGGGATCAGTGCATTTGGCAGAGAGGCAATCAAAGCACTTGAGGAGCATCGCATCTTGATCGATACCTCTCATATCAATGATATCGGCTTTGAGGAGCTGTGCAAAATTGCCACACGCCCGTTCTTTGCTTCTCACTCCAACTCTCGGACCATCTGCCCTCATAAGCGGAACCTGACCGATGAGCATTTCAAGGAGATCGTAAAGCGTGGAGGCATAGTAGGCTTAAACTACTGCCGTGCTTTTATAAGTGATACCAATCCTGACCCTAGTATGGATGATCTTTACCGTCATATCGAGCACTTCCTAGCACTTGGCGGTGAAAATACCATTGCATTAGGTTCAGACTTTGACGGCGCAAGTGTACCCAGCTGCTTGGATTCTCTTGAGAAGGGTCTGACGATCTATGATTATCTGATCGCTAAGGGGCTTACACATGAGCAAGCCGACAAAATTATGTTTACAAACGCTTATAACTTCTTTAGAAATTACCTATAATAATTAAAGGCAGCCTTGATCCACAAGGCTGCCTGATCTATCATAAAAAGGATGCGAGCGATGGATTTTGGATGCATTTTAAATAAAATGATCCTCGATCAGCACCGCCGCATCAAGCTGCCTTGCGGCAGGATTTGGCGAAACATAGCTAACAAATGACCTATAGTCCTAAGGCGACTTTTCCGTTTCTTTATGACGATAACTTCTTTGTACCATCAGTGAAAGGCGAATCTTATTAGGGTCACGTGAGCTTAATGAGTAGGGTGGTGTTTAATACCTGTACCATCTTTTTTCGCCTCCTCGAGATTAGTATAGCCAGGTCATTTGATCCCATACTGGTATATTGCTGGGCAGGGTTTTGACGTAATTTTTATGGTATAAATCACTGTGAGCCAGTGTAAGATTGCCTGTTATTTTTAGTGTTTTATTTTCAATTTTTCCATTCAGATGGTCTTATCTTTTCGCAAGGCCGCTGTTAACAAAAACCAGCGAAAGGATGAATATATGGCGATATATGCAATCGGAGACCTCCATTTAGCACTGTCGGTCAATAAGCCTATGGATATTTTTGGCGGGTGGAAGGACTATCATCGACGCATCGAAGAAAACTGGCATGCAACCGTCAAGCCAGACGATACGGTGGTGATTGCAGGAGATATTTCGTGGGCGATGGGCTTAGAGCAGAGCCTCAAAGACTTTGCGTTTATCCAGAGTCTTCCAGGTAAGAAGCTCCTCGTCAAAGGTAACCATGATTATTGGTGGACTACCCGAAGTAAGATGGAGAAGTATTTTGCTGCCAATTGTTTAGACTCTTTGCAAATCATCCATAATAGCTGTGTGCTTGTAGGGGAGTATGCTCTATGTGGCAGCAGAGGGTGGATGCTAGAGGATGGCGACACCCATGACGAAAAAATTTCTGCGCGTGAAGCTCTGCGTCTGGAAGCTTCGCTGATTGAAGCTAAGCGCAGCGGTAAGCAGCCAATTGTATTTATGCATTACCCTGTAGTATTTGGTGAGCAGATTGCGGCTGATCTGCTAGATATTATGCTCAAATATGAGGTAAAGGAATGTTACTACGGGCACCTACATGGCACCGCCTGCAAGTATGCCTTTGAGGGTGCGTATCTTGGGATCAATTTCAAGCTGATCTCTGCCGATCACCTGGGCTTTAAGCCGATGTTGATCAAGCCCTAAGCTTTCTGCTGTGTATGGGTAAAGTTTTGATATTTTACCCGTTTATTATGTATAGGTTAACCACAAAAAAATTATTTATATGGTAGTAATTGCGCTGGAACTATGCTATAATAGTCAGTGCTATGATTGTTATATCTTGATTTTTAGCCCTAAAAGGGCACTTGTATCAAGGCTTTGTGCCTGCGATACTGTCTTAAAAGACGCAATGTAAATTTCATTAGGAGGACTATTCAATGTCATTGGTATCATGTAATAAACTGGATAACGGCAAGGTTGAGCTTGTCATAGAGGTAAAGGGCGAGCAGTTTAAAAATGCTGTAGAGGCTTCTCTTACCAGAAATCAGAAGAAAATCGCTCTGCCAGGCTTCCGTAAGGGCAAGGCTCCAAGAGCTATGATAGTCAAGCAGTATGGTATGGGCATGTTCTTTGAAGAAGCTGTAAATGATCTGTACCCTAAGGCATACAGAGAAGCAGCTGACGAGGCAAAGATCGATCCTGTGGATATGGCAGATGTTGAAGTAACCGAGATGAACGAAGAGGGCTTCGTGATCAAGGCGACTGTTGCAGTAAAGCCTGAGGCTGTAGTAGGCAAGTATAAGGGCATCGAGGTCGAAAAGACTGTAAAGCTTGTAAGCGAAGATGATGTAAACGCTGAGCTTACCAAGGTACAGGAGAGAAATGCGCGCATCGTTACCCGCGAAGAGGGCGCTGCTAAGTCTGGAGATACCGCTACCATTAATTTCGAGGGCTTCGTTGATGGCGTAGCTTTTGAAGGCGGTAAGGGCGAAGCATATCCGCTGACACTTGGCTCCGGCACCTTTATCCCCGGATTTGAGGATCAGGTAATCGGTCATGCAGTAAATGACGAGTTTGACGTTAATGTTACTTTCCCAGAGAGCTACGGCGCTGCTGAGCTGGCTGGTAAGCCTGCTGTCTTTAAGGTAAAGATCACTGAGATCAAGGAAAAGCAGCTCCCAGTATTGGATGACGAGTTTGCTAAGGATGTCAGCGAGTTTGACACCCTTGCTGAGTATAAGGCTGATATCAAGGCAAATCTTGAGAAGGCAGCTGAAGAGGCAGCTCAGGCAGAGGTCGAGAATAAGCTGATGGCTGCTGTAGTAGAATCCACCGAGGTTGTCATTCCTGATGCAATGGTGCAGTCTAGAGTTGACGAGCTGGTGCGTGATTTTGAGTATCGCCTAAGCATGCAGGGCATGGATATGAAGATGTTTATGCAGTACACCGGCGAAACCGAAGAAGGCTTCCGCAATACCTTTAAGGTGCAGGCTGAGCAGCAGGTTAAGACCAGACTGACTCTCGAAGCAATTGTAAAGGCTGAGGGAATCACTGCAAGTGATGCCGATATGGATGCGCAGTATGCCCGTATGTCTGAGCAGTATAAGATGGAAGTAGAGAAGATCAAGACTCTGGTACCTGCAAATGATCTGGCTATGGATATCTGCTGCAACAAGGCGCTGGATGTCGTAAGAGAGTCTGCGGTTATTAAGGGCTAATTTAGGCACTGCTTGAGACTTAAAAGGATCGGTGTAGGACTTTCCAAAACTTCTTGATACTATCCTAAGGCGCCCTGATTAAATGGGCGCCGCCTGGGGCAGTATAATTGATTGACGAAGCAAAGATTTGTTAAAAGCAAGACGTTGACGGTGACATCGAACTATATGCCGATATCGGCAGCATTGCTTAGTACATAAAAGCAGGAGGTGCGGATTTATGAGTTTAGTTCCAATGGTTGTAGAGCAAACAAGTCGCGGTGAAAGGTCATATGATATTTTTTCGAGGCTTCTCAACGATCGAATTGTTATGCTGTGTGACGAGGTAAATGACACGACTGCCAGCTTGGTGGTTGCGCAGCTGTTATATCTTGAGGGTCAAGACCCTGACAAGGATATACACCTGTATATTAACTCTCCCGGAGGTTCTATCACGGCCGGTATGGCGATTTATGATACCATGCAGTATATCAAGCCGGACGTCTCTACCATCTGCGTAGGTCTTGCAGCTTCGATGGGCGCATTTCTACTGTCTTCCGGTGCAAAGGGTAAACGCTTTGCTCTGCCAAACAGTGAGATTATGATCCATCAGCCCTTGGGCGGTGCCAGAGGGCAGGCAACGGACATTAAGATCCATGCTGAATGGATCTTAAAGATCAAAGATCGATTAAATAGAATGTTGGCCGAGCAGACCGGTCAGGATCTGGCAACTATTGAGCGTGACACCGAGCGTGATAACTTTATGTCTGCCGACCAGGCTGCCAGCTACGGTCTGATCGACAAGGTGATTACCAAAAAGTAACCGGCAATCAGAGGGTGTAATGGCTAGGGCATGATCATATGCTTATAACTGTTACGCTCTCTTTTAAGCTTTCAGATCAATCATTAGGGAGGAAACCATGCCAAGAAACGACGATAATCGTTTGCTTTACTGCTCTTTTTGCGGCAAGTCAGAGGAGTATGTCAGCAGGATGATCTCCGGGCCTGGTGTGTGCATCTGCAACGAGTGTGTAGAGCTATGCAACGAGGTTTTGGAGGGCGACGAAGCTCCTGTAAGACGCCGCAAAACAGATAAGCAGCCCAGTGAAACCATAACTGTACCTAAGCCCGCCGAGATTAAGCAAAATCTCGATGAGTATGTCATCGGTCAAGATAAGGCAAAGATGGCGCTGGCGGTAGCGGTGTACAATCATTATAAGCGTATTTATCTCTCGAGTTCCGAAGATGTAGAGCTCTCTAAGAGCAACATTCTTTTGTTGGGCCCTACAGGTGTGGGCAAAACGCTGCTCGCACAGACCTTGGCAAAGAAGCTGGGCGTACCTTTTGCCATCGCCGACGCCACCACTCTGACCGAAGCTGGGTACGTAGGTGAGGACGTTGAGAACATCCTCCTGCGCCTGATACAGGCTGCGGACTTTGATGTGACCAAAGCGCAGCGGGGTATTATCTATATCGATGAGATTGATAAGATCACCCGTAAGAGTGAAAACCCCTCTATTACCCGCGATGTCAGCGGTGAGGGTGTGCAGCAAGCTTTGCTAAAGATCTTAGAGGGTACTATCTCCAATGTACCTCCTCAGGGCGGGCGTAAGCACCCCCAGCAGGAATTCATACAGATCGACACCAGCAACATACTCTTTATCTGCGGCGGTGCCTTTGAGGGGATCGATAAGATCATTGAGAAGCGTATCTCTACCTCTACAATGGGATTTGGTGCAGATATCAAATCTAAGAGCAAGACCGATGATCTGCTTACCCACTTGACCTCACAGGATCTTGTGCGCTTTGGCCTGATCCCCGAGCTGGTAGGTCGTCTTCCGATCATCACTGCCCTTAGTCATCTTGACGAAGCGGCTTTGGTAAAGATACTCCTTGAGCCTAAAAACTCGGTAATCAAGCAGTACAAGCGTCTTTTTGAGCTGGATGGCATTGAGATCGAGTTTGAGCAGGAAGCGCTGGTGGAGATTGCGAAAAAGGCGATTGAGCGTAAGACTGGTGCTCGTGGCCTAAGAGGTATCTTAGAGGAGAGCTTGGGCGAGCTGATGTATACAGTGCCAAGCGATCACACCATATCTAAGATCGTGATCACTGCAGACTGCATCAAAAATGGCGAGAAGCCACTGATCACAAAAGACCCCAACAAGAAGCCGGTCGTGATCACTGCTCCCGCATTTACTGCACCTCAGCCTGCCCGCGGCAGAGCCCGTAAGGTATAGCTCAAGATTCTTTAAAGTGCATAAAATAACAGGGACGACAGTCTATTAATGACTGTGTCCCTGTTTGTTTTTATCGCAATTTCGTGATGATTTAGGCACAGCCACAAAGTTAATTTCAGCTTTTTTGGCTTGGCTGCAAAGGTCCTTCACAGCAAGCTTATAGGTCTTGCCATCTTTGATGAAATGTGTGCCGCATTGCCGAAAGCTAAAGGAAACATTTTGGCGCATGCACTGATTACGAAGATCTAGCACCCAGTCATAGTTTAGTGGGCGCGCATCACTGTCTGACTCACCACCGACCACCACAAGCTCTACGTCTTTAAGATAAGTTTCTATGTTGATGCACTCGATCAAGGGCTGACAGATGATATTTTTGTGCTTTATAGGCAATTTGGAGAAGATTGCTAGGCGTTCGTCGGCTCTGCTTTGATTTTCTACCGTACAACCGATGGTTACATTGTCATATCCTTCTTGCCAATCCTGGGGGAGGCAAGCGGCTAGTCGCTCGATACGCTTGGTTAAGAAGATAAAATGCAGATCTGATCGTTCCTTCATCATCTTCCAGCAGTCCTGCCTCCATTGGTCGGCTTCTTCAACTAAAAAATCACTGGAAAAGCAAAGATATACCGTCTGCCCTGACTTGATTTTATACATTCCCTTATTGGCTTTGGCGATAGGAGCTTCAAAATTGTCGGTAAGGATGATCTGATTGGTATCTATTCCTCTTTTACGGTCGCCTTTATGGATATAGCAGAATTTGCAGCCCTCGCTATATTTGTGGCAGCCTCGCCATGGGTTCCACATAGCCATAGAATTTACTCCTGTCCTTTTTAGATATTTTTATTATAGCTCCCAGCCTTTCGAACTGCAAGGTTTGTGCTGGTATTATTTCCATATATGATTTGGGTTTTAATAGGGATTTTTATAAGTAGATGTTGAAAAAAGGCGGGTAGTGTGTTATATTAAATCTTAGAGTTTATTTTTTGCCAGTATGTCATGTAGCTTTTGGCAATATCATGTGAATCATGATTGTTTTGATCAAATCTGGCAAGTTTACAGAGCTTCCGATATCAGCCACATGATGGCTGATTATATGAATTATGATTTGATTGCAGTGAGGCTTGCTTCACGACACAATTGAGGGAGGTTATCATGAGCTCGATATTTAATAGCATTACAGATCAGGACGAGCAGTGGCTGGTAATCAAGCTAAAGGAGCAACTTTTTGGAATTGATATCAGTTATATTGAGTCAATCTTTCAGGTAGAGCAGGCGGTGACCAAGCTGCCAGGCAGCAGTGAAAATCTCCTTGGTGTGATCAATCTGCGAGGAGATGTAGTGCCTTTGCTGGATCTTCGCCGCATATTGGGGATTACCCCTCTTGAAGTGGAGCAGGCAGAGTTTGAGGATATGCTAGAGCTCAGGAAGCAGGATCATATCCACTGGGTAGAAGAATTAAAACGCTCGATTGCCAACAATGAGCCTTTTCGCCTTGCAACCGACCCGCATAAATGTGCCTTTGGTAAGTGGTATGATAATTTCCAGACTGATCTGGCGACAGTGGCATTTCATTTAGCAAAGATCGACGAGCCCCATAGACTTTTGCACCAAACAGCTGAAGAAGCAATTGCTTGCTCTCGTAAATGCGACGAGTGTGAGCGAGAGGAGTGCTTACAGCTTACGCTGCAAAGAGGTGCGGAAGTGTATATGCCTACCGTCGTCAAGCTGCTAGACGAAGCTAAAGAGGTGTTTCGGACGAGTCACCGTAAGATGTGCGTAGTAATCTCTCATGAAGAGGAGACGATGGGCTTATTGGTGGACGATGTGAAATCGGTTGAGAGACTGGCAGGCATAGCCGAAACAGCAAATATGAAGAAAAATAGTAGTACTTACGTAACCCATGTGGGTCAGGGCAACGCTGATACGAAAAATGTACTGATCTTGGGGGCAAGTGAGCTTTTTGCCAATAGTCTGGCATAAATCGCTTCATACATGATGATATGCGGTCTCTCTTTCACTTAAAGGGAGACCGTATCATTTTGCGATCATCATGCTCTTAACTTGGTAAATATTTAGTATTCTGTTGTTAAATATGTCGAAACATTCCCTACATTTTTTAATACTTGTTTTTAAAATGCTTATTTAGTATAATAAATTAACACCATATTACTAGGATAAAGGAGGTACTTATATGGGTAATACAAAAAAGACCACTCAACAGCTGGTTATGCCGATGGTGGCATTACGGGGCTTGGTGTTATTCCCAAAGATGGTGCTTCATTTTGACATAGGCAGACCGAAGTCGGTTTTGGCACTCAATGCAGCTATGACCACAAATCGGCAGATCTTCCTTGTAGCGCAGCAAGATATACGTGAAGATGACCCCGACATGGATGCCCTCTATGAAGTAGGCGTAGTCGGTGAAGTTAAACAGATTATTAAGCTGCCTGACAGCGGCTTTAGAGTCATGGTAGAGGGGCTTTATCGGGCAAAGGTTACCGACGTAGTAGAGTACACCCCTTACCGCCGTGTTGAAGTTAAGAAGCATCCTATCAGAGGGGCGACAAAGCTTGACCCTGAGCTAGTGGAAGCAGGAATAAGAGTAGTAAAAGAGCTTTTCCAGCAATATGTGGAGCTCTCACCTAAGATGCCCCGTGAAGTTGTAGAGGGTGGGCTTCTCAGCGAAGACCCTCAGTATCTAACGGAGTTTGTGGCGGGTAACCTGCCTTTGCCGGTGGAAGACAAGCAGGAAATCCTTGAGGAATCTAACCTCTTAGAGCGCCTGCAAAAGCTGGCAGTGATACTAGATAATGAGAATAATATACTTGGCTACGAGCGGGATCTTTATGAAAAAGTAAAGAGCCAGATGGATAAAAATCAGCGAGAGTACTTCCTGCGTGAGCAGTTAAAGGTAGTTTCCAACGAGCTTGGTGAGGGCGAAAGCGTTGCCGAAGAGATCGAGAACTATCTAAAGCGTATCGAGCAGCTGCCTCTAGCTGATGAGCATAAGCAGAAGCTAAGCAAGGAAGCAAACCGCCTAGCCAAAATGCCTTCTAACTCTCAGGAAGCTGGGGTGATCAGAGGGTATCTGGATGCCTGCGTAGAGCTGCCGTGGAGCAAGTCGACTGAAGAACGAGTGGATGTTGCAGCAGCAAGAAAGCAGCTAAATAAAGATCACTATGGTATGGACAAAGTTAAGGAGCGCATACTGGAGTTTATAGCCGTGCGTAAGCTAGCTCCCGATATCAAGGGGCAGATAATCTGCCTAGTCGGGCCTCCCGGTGTGGGCAAGACCTCGATCGCTACTTCCATCGCCAAGGCATTAAACCGTAACTATGTGCGGATGTCATTGGGTGGAGTTCGCGACGAAGCTGAGATCAGAGGCCATCGTAAGACCTATGTAGGCTCCATGCCCGGTAGGATCATGGCCAGCATGAAGCAGGCAGGAAGTAATAATCCCCTGATGCTGCTCGACGAAATCGATAAGCTGGGCAGCGATTACAAGGGAGACCCCGCAGCAGCGCTTCTAGAAGTACTGGATAGCGAGCAAAACCACAGCTTTAGAGATCACTTCATAGAGCTGCCCTTTGATCTTTCTAAGGTAATGTTTATCGCCACTGCCAACAATCGAGATACCATCCCTGCTCCTTTGCTAGATAGAATGGAGATCATTGAGCTAAGCAGCTACACAAGGCAGGAGAAATATAACATCGCCAAGAAGCACTTGATCCCTAAGCAGCTTAAGCGTCACGGCTTGACAGCCAAAACAGCTAAAATTGATGATAGTGCGGTCTTTTCTCTGGTTGACTTCTATACTCGTGAAGCGGGTGTCCGTAGTCTGGAGCGAGAAATTGGTTCTCTCTGCCGCAAGATCGCCAAAAAGTTGGCGGAGGACGGTGCCCAAAAGGCAACAGTCAACGCGAAAAACATCGGCGAGTATCTGGGTGCAAAGAGATATCGCCCCGATGAGCTACTAGAAAATGACGAAATCGGTGTAACCAACGGTCTGGCTTGGACCTCTGTAGGCGGTGAAATGCTACAGGTAGAGGTGGCAGTGCTGGAAGGAAGCGGCAAGATCGAGCTAACCGGCTCTTTGGGCGATGTCATGAAAGAATCGGCTCATGCAGCAGTCAGTTACATTCGTAGCAATGGAGCTCAGCTTAGCATAGACTCCAACTTCTATAAAACCAAGGATCTGCACATCCATGTGCCGGAGGGCGCAGTACCAAAGGATGGGCCCTCTGCGGGAATCACAATCTGTACAGCGCTGGTATCGGCTCTGACCAATATCCCTGTGCGGCGTGATGTGGCGATGACAGGAGAGATCACCTTAAGAGGGCGTGTACTTCCGATCGGTGGCCTGAAGGAAAAAACCATGGCAGCATACCGTGCAGGTGTCAAGACCATTGTAATCCCTAAGGATAACGCTCATAATTTGGAAGAAGTTGACCCTGTAGTAAAGGACGCTGTCGAGTTTGTAATCGCCGATCATATTAAGACAGTACTGGATACAGCTTTGATTAAGCCATCAAATTACGAGGGTATCTACAAAGCGATCAATGAGGTTATTGAAGTTGCAAATATGCCGGTCGTCAATCAGACGGTCAAAACCATAGCAAGGTAGGTATAGAAAGATGATAAACCTTCATAAGGTGGAGTTTGAAACCTCCTTTGGCATGAAAGAGCAGCTTTTTGCCTCTGACGATCTGGAGTTTGTTTTTGCCGGCCGATCAAACGTCGGCAAATCCTCCATGATCAACAAGATTTTTAATCGCAAGGCATTGGCTAGAGTAAGCTCTATGCCCGGTAAAACCGCCACTATTAACTTCTTTCGGGTAGAAAACATCCGCTTTGCCGACCTGCCCGGTTACGGTTATGCTAAGGTGGCAAAAGATGAGAAGCATCGCTGGGGTGAACTCATCAGCGGGTATTTTTCACAGGATAGAAACATCGCTCTGGTATTTTTGCTGGTGGATATGCGGCACAAGCCTTCAGTTGATGACCTAAAGATGATAGAGTTTTTAGTTGAGCATGAGTTTCCTTTCGTCATCGTATTGACCAAGGCCGATAAGCTCTCCAACAATCAAAGAGCTGAGCGCCTTAAGGCGTTTCAAACAGAAATCCCTTATGGTGACGAAATTACAATGATTCCTTTTTCTTCGCAGACAGGGCAGGGTGTGGAGGAGATCACCTCAATCATCCAGGAGCTGGCAGAAGATGAGGATGCTGAAGACCAGCCCGAGTAACCCGACATTCTCAGAAGCTTTATAGGCTCTGTATCTTATGAATCTGCCATGTGCTGCGAACAAATTGTGATAACATCAGCTAGGTAGCAGTAGTGGTAATTGAAACAATGATTTATAGCAAAGCACAGTTGATCCAGTACAAAAGCAGAGAATTGAAGCACCGCAGGTACTCTTCTCTGCTTTTTGTTGCCCGAATTTGTGATCAAGGCAGGTGGTTTTTTCGTCGTTATGGGGATAAAATTCCTATTATGTATGATAAAGTTGTTTCAAGGCTTGATTTTATACGCTGAAGTAGTAAAATAATACTAAAGATATATTGAAAGGGGATTGCTATGCCTTATAACAATGACCCAAATCTTGAGTACCTGTTTGATGTAATCATGCAGATACAATCAAGAGAGGAGTGCGAGAATTTCTTTATTGACCTTTGCACGATTCAGGAGCTGAAGGCTCTTTCTCAAAGACTGGTGGTTGCCAAAATGCTCAGTGAGCGTAAGGTCTACAGCGATATCGTGGGGCAGACAGGTGCTAGCACTGCTACGATCAGCAGAGTAAATCGTTCCTTAAACTACGGTCGAGATGGTTATCGACACCTCTTTGAACGAATGGATCAAATAAAAAATGTATAGCAGTTTTGCAGAGCAATACGATAAATTTACCTTAGATGTAGACTACGAAGCCAGAGCCAAGTATTTTGATAGCTTGATTATGCAGCATATGGGCAGCAGGGGGATTTTGCTAGACTTGGCTTGTGGCACAGGAAGCCTTACCATCGAGCTTGATAAGCTGGGGTATGATGTAATTGGGATTGACGGCTCCTACGAGATGCTGGCAATCGCACGCCAAAAAGCAGAAGCCTATGGCAAAGAGCTTATGTTTGTATGCCAGCGGATGGAGCGGCTTGATCTTTACGGTACGGTGGATGCCTGCGTCTGTGCTCTTGATAGTCTAAACCATATCACCAGCCTCAAGACTTTGGAGCAGGCACTGGCAAAGGTATCTTTGTTTTTGCACCCTGAGGGGGTGTTTATCTTTGACGTCAACAGTATTTATAAGCACCGAGAAGTTTTGGGCAATAACTGCTACATTTATCAAAAAGACGGTGTGTATTGCGGATGGCAAAATTTTACTGATGACAACTGCCTCACAAATATACAGCTTGACTTTTTTATCCCCGATGAAGACGGGGCATACTATAGAGAAAGCGAAAGCTTCAGCGAACGAGGCTATACCCAGGAGGAATTGGCTCTGGCACTTCAAAAAGCAGGGCTTAGGATCGTCGATATCTTTGCCGATGACCGCTATGAGCCTCCTGGGGAAGATAGTCAAAGATGGATTTATATCACAAAAAAGGCGGTAAATTAAATGGACAAACTCGTTAGAGCGATTGCCAAGGATGGC
>DAMCAP010000017.1:8608-54235 GCA_032059445.1 Oscillospiraceae bacterium | reverse complement strand
TTAGACGTTTTTTCCTCCATTTTTGACGTCTATCAAAAATGGAGTGCCTGCGCGGCATGAGCGCATTGAAGTGATCACGGACTAAATCTTTAATCATGGTATAGCATACGCAAAGTGTTTCTTATACCAAGTTTAATACTTTGCCCACCATACTAGTATGAGAAATTATACGATTGGCTCTTTGCGCTCATGCCTTGGCGGATTTCACTGCGAGTATAGGCAGAGTTACACCCCCTATGCCGCTCTGCGGCATTTCCTTGTGTCACAGACACCTCATAAGGACACTCGCTTGCGACGCTTGTCACAAGCGAAGCGCAGTGCGATACGGTAAGCGGTGTCCGTAGATTAAGGGCAAAGCCCTCAGACGTTTTTTGCTCCTTTTTGACGCCTATCAAAAATGGAGTGCCTCCACGGCATAAGTAGTGAGGAATAACCCAAGCAGCTATGCGAGATGTGTTAAATGATCTCCCCTAACCACAAAACCAGCACCCTACCAGGTGATGATATATGCACCGTTGTACTTTTCAGCGATGATCTTTGCTACTGCGTCGCTTCTATAAGCCTTGACCACCTTCTGATAGAGTTCGTTGTCTTGATCTTCTGCTCTGGCCGCGATTACGTTGATATAGGGGTTATTCTGCCCCTCGATGACCTTCTCCAGATATACCGCGTCCTTTGCAGGGCTTAGTCCGTTGTCTCTTGCATGACCGCCATTGATTACCGCTAGGTCTACATCGGCCATCAGGCTAAAGGTCTGCGCTGCCTCCACCTCATAAAACTTGATATTGAGAGGGTTCTTTGTAATATCAGAGAGGGTGGGCACAAAGCCTGCCGCAGGGTCTACTTCAATCAGGCCTGCGCTCTCCAGTACCTTTAGCGCCCTACCGCCATTGGTGGCATCGCTGGGGATTGCAATGCTTGCGCCCTCTTTTAGCTGATCAACAGCGGTGTGTTTCTTGGAATACACGCCTAGAGGTGCAATAATGGTTTCACCGATGACACTCAGCTTATAACCACGATCTTTGATCTGATTCTCGAGGAAGGCATAGTGCTGGAATGCATTGAGGTCAATTTCCTTGTCGGCCAGTGCCTGATTGGGCAGGCTGTAATCCGCAAAGCGCACCAATTCTAGCTCAATGCCTTCTGCCTTAAGGCTCTCGATGACAGGTACCCATTGCTCGTTGTTTTCACCTACAACGCCAACCTTAACCTTAACAGGGGCTGCTGCCTCGGGAGTGGAGGATGCTGGGGGTGCAGAGGAAGCAGGGCTACCGCCGCAGCCTGCCAGCACGGCAGTTAGTGCTGCCGCTAATACCAATGATAGAACTCTTGTTTTCATAACATTTCTCCTTTTAATGTGTAGTTTTCTTTATAATGATATTGCCGGCACCCTGTATCAGGTTGACAATAATCAACAGAATGATGACCGTCACATAGGTGACGTCTACCTGCCCTCTCTGGTGTCCGTAGCGGATGGCAAAGTCTCCAAGGCCACCACCACCTACCGCTCCTGCCATGGCAGTGAGCCCCACCAGGCTGACTAAGGTAATGGTAATGGCACGGACCAGATTGGGGATACACTCTTTGAGATAGACCCGTGTGATGATCTCTAGGGGACTGCTGCCCATGCTGGTAGCGGCTTCAATTACGCCCTTGTCAAGCTGGGAGAGTGCACTCTCCACCTGCCTTGCCAAAAAGGGTACAGTGCCAAAGACCAGAGGTAAAATGGATCCCTTGGTACCAATGGCGGTGCCAACCACGAAGCGTGTCAAGGGGATCAAAGATGCCAGTAAAATGATAAAGGGGATGGAACGAAAGACGTTGATCACTTTATCAAGGGCGGTATAGAGAGGCACATTTTGCAGCACACCACCTTTTTTGGTTGCCACCAGTAGGATGCCAAGCCCCATCCCAATAAAAAAGCTAATAAAGCCCGACAATCCGATCATAAACAAGGTCTGCCACAGGCAGGTGATCAGCTCTGGGATCTTCCCCAGTACGTTTGGCAGCAGCTTAGTGAGAAGTTCCATCTAAAATAACCTCCAGTTCTACATTGTGGTTTCTTAGGTATGTAAGGGCGTCTTGGATATTTTGCGCTTCTCCACTTAAGATCACCACCAGCCCTCCGATGGTTGCACCCTCTACCACCTCAAGGTTGCCAAAGATAATATTGGCATTGACTGCAAACTTCCGTGAAATCTCCGACACCACCGGTTGGGTAGCGCTGGATTTTAGATACTTCAGCTTGATAATCTTCTCTCCCGGTTTGATTGCAACTACCGGTGAATCCTCCTTGATGAGGGTGTGGATTTTGTTGAGGTTGGAGGTGGAGTCGATAAAATCCTTGGTGATCCGCCGTATGGGGGACGAAAATACTTGATATACCTCCCCTTCCTCCGCTACGATCCCTTGCTCCATGACCGCTACACGATTACAGATCTCTTTGATGACCCCCATCTCGTGGGTGATGATCACTATGGTTAGCCCCAGTTTCTTATTGAGCTCTCTGAGCAAAGCAAGGATGGAGGCTGTAGTCTGAGGGTCAAGGGCGCTGGTTGCCTCATCACAAAGCAGCACCTTAGGGTCATTGGCTAGCGCTCTGGCAATTGCAACCCTCTGCTTTTGCCCACCGCTGAGCTGGGATGGGTAGGCGAGCTCCTTTTCTTTCAGGTCCACCAGCTCCAGCAGCGAAAGCACCTTGCTGCGTATCTGCTCTTTACTCAGTCCGCTTCCCTTAAGAGGGTAAGCAATGTTGTCAAAGACGGTACGAGATGCCATCAGGTTAAAGTGCTGGAAGATCATACCGATCTTTTTGCGCACCTCTCGCAGTGCTTTTTCGTTTAAAGCCGTTAGCTCTACCCCATCTACCCTGACCGTACCTTGATCAGGTCGCTCTAGCAGATTGATACAGCGTACCAGCGTCGACTTGCCGGCACCGCTAAAGCCAATGATGCCAAATATATCCCCTTTTTCCACCCGAAGGCTTACATTCCTGACTGCCTCCACTGCTGCTCCTTCAATCACAAAGGTCTTGGAGATTTCCTTTAGTTCGATCATACGACCACCTCAAATCTTGATTAGTTGTTTCTTTATTTCACTGCTGCTACAGGAAGTAAAAAAGAAAATAAAAAAAGCGCCCGATAACCGGACGCAAATAAAGCTACACTTATCTTCCGGTAAAACCGCAGGATTTAGCACCTTGCTTTCGCAGGTTGCTGGGCTTCGTCGGGCCTGTCCCTCCGCCACTCTTGATAAGATATTTAATTTTTGCTTATTATACGGGCTTTAAAGTGCTTTGTCAATGGTTTAATCTACTAAAATGTTTTTTCTGGTGCTTGTGGATATGAGTTTTCAAATTTCTATGCGCCTTTCTATGGATATATACCATAGGTTCATACAAAACTAATTTTTTTGTTTGTATTTTATAGGGGTACAGCTTGTGGGCATTTCATGCTATTTTAGTTTAATCAATAATCTTTACAGCATTAAAAAAAGAGAGCAGCTGCTCTCTTTTCGTTTTTTTAGTTTTGCATGAAGTTTGCACGATAGTTGGCGGAAACCTTGTTATAAAAATTGGCCATAGTGGTCTGCATATAGGGTATTAGCCACAGATAACCCAAGAAGCAAGGAATAGAACATAAAATTGCCCAGCCAATGAAGCTTAACTGCAATACAAAATACTGCATTTTATAGCCCTGCATCATTACCTTACTGATCTCTACTGCCTGGTTGATCCCTACCTGCTCATCTTCTGCCATGATATAAAATGCCATGGAATACGAGATCGCTGCAATAATGCCGGGAATCACCAGCAACAAGGACCACAGTAGGATCTTAAGAGATATCCAAAGATTTAACCCGATGGATTTTAACCAGATTGTTTTAAACTTGCCAAAGACCTCGGCGAGCTCCACAAATTGATTGCGGGAGATCTTGGTAAAAAACGAGATAATTCCTAAAGTCAAAGGAGAAATAAAGCAGATCGCTAAAATCTGCGTCAAAAAGCTTGCAAAGAATAGACTTCCATCGCCTCCCACTTCGAGAGCAAAATTAATCCTTGCATTGATCGATCCAAAGATTCCCGAAAGGATCCCTACGATCACCGTTGCTCCGATCGCCATTGGCCAGTGCCCTCTAAGGGAGTCCTTCGCCCTAAACTTGATCTCCGCTCTAGAAATTTGCTCATACTGCATGGTAAGACCTCCAAAATTAATTTCTGTACTGCCTATTATATCTTCCGACAAAGTATGTTAAAACTCTATCTTGTTATATAAATTATACCATTTATTTCTGGATATGCAATGTTTATTTTCCCAGTGGCATAGCCATTGTAGACTAGCTTAGTTTATATACAATTACGCTATTTGTATATAGATTATTTAATCATACCTGTGATTTTTTAACAATGCTTATCTTTCTATAAGGTGATTGATTTTATATACATGTTTATGCTATAATTTTATTTAAAATACTAAGAAAAGCAAGGTGTTTATTTTGGATAACAAAGATTTGCAGAAAAAACGTATGATTACTTACTTTGTAGAAGCGACCTGCAAAATTATCGACACCGAAGGAATCGATGCAGTCACGGTCAGGAAGGTTGCAAGCCTAGCAGGCTACAACAGCGCCACACTCTATAACTATTTTGACAACCTCACCCACCTGATCTTTTTCGCTTCTCTACGTCATCTCAAAAACTATGCCAACGATCTACCTCGTTATCTTAAAGATCTGACTGACCCTCTGCAGATTTACCTCAATGTATGGAGATGCTTCTGCACCCACTCCTACCGTCATCCTCACTTTTACCAGATGATCTTCTTCGGAGGCTTTGACTCTAAGATGGTCAACGACTCCATCACCACCTACTACTCCATCTTTACCGAGGAAATAAACAACGACGTCAAGGAGTTTATTCCTATGTTTGTGGAGGAAAACATCCACAAACGTGACTACTTAGCACTGACACAAGCAGCCAAGGAAAACATTATTTCGGATCAGGATATCCGTAGCATCAATGAAATGAACGTATTGATCTACCGCGGTATGCTAGATAAAATGCTCAACAATCTTGATCATACCACCGTAGAGTCAGCAGTGGCGACTACTTTAAAGTATATCAAAAGGACTCTTACTTCTTATGGCATCCCAGAGGATAGATTAAAAAACATATAAGCTCTACTTGCATCGCTGCACCTTAAGCCCCTCCAAGACAGTCATGGGCTTAAGGTGCGGCTTAATGTGATTGAGTCAGCAGTAGCACCCATAGGATACACATACACATCATACGTTGACCACACATCGTCTTGTAAAATTCTCAATGATGTTAATCTGTTTTGATGTTTTGACACCTTAGTGTTAAAACATCAGGGTTCTGCTATGGGCCTGTTAACCACAGTGTTTGTGTTTTGATTTTATAGTATCAAAAAAACGAAGGATAGACTTGAGACGATTCCTACACAATAAGCTGAATATACAAGCAATACACATATATTGAAGTTAGGCTATGCGTGTTAACGTTTTGATGTTATAGTGTTATAGTGTTATAATTTTATAACGTTGTACCATGATGATACTTTGGATATATAAACACTATCGTGTTCGGTCTTTGACTGGTTGTACGCATATGACTCAGCATACACACATTGCATATACCCTCATTGTGTATATGGTGTATGTGTAGTATTTGAAAGCTAATTAGTTTCTCATAAATTATCATGTTTTAGCATTATAACACTAAGACATCATAATACCACAAAAATATATACTATACACATACATACGATACCTATCATGTGTACTACATACCTACTCAATAGGCAGCATTATTAGACATGCAGCAATATGGCGTGTTGCCCTTATTACCTACAGACCTACACACTATACTCATACAACAACTGTGTATTGTATCCTCTGTATATGCCTCTTTTATATGTGAGGGGGCGGATTGATACATCGATGTTATAACACTAAAAAATTATAGTGTTACGCAGCAATACACATAATGTGCATACTGTTGCTGTGTACTACATGTATCCCATTCATACAGAAGATACAGTTAAGCCGTAGGATACATATACAACACGTTGATACTTTAACTTTATCGTGTTATGACATTACTTGTTTTATGTGTGCAATAAATTGCTTTATTAACACTTGCTATAACACTAAAATCCATAGTGTTACGCAGCATACACATGAGCAGCATACACATGAGCAGCATACACATGATCAGTATACTGTTGCTGTGTATTGCATGTATCCTACTCATACAGAATATACAGATAAGCCGTAGGATACATATACAACACGTTGATACTTTAACTTTATCGTGTTATAACATTACTCGTTTTACGCGATCCAATACGCATCTTTATCTAACACTTTAATGTCTTGACACGTCTTTTCTTCGTGTATTTTCACTCGACATATCGTTTACTACGCAAATTTGTCAGATCCTGCTTTACGAAAGGAAAATCTAGTGTTATAATGTTATGACACTACTTAATAATTTATCATTTATTAATATACATAGCCACTAGGCAGAACGGAGAAGATCATGGGCGTTGTAATTAGTATTGCAAACCAAAAAGGTGGCGTTGCAAAGACCACCTCCAGTTTCAATCTGGCAACCAGCCTCACTTTGGAAGGGTATCGAGTGCTGATGATCGATTTGGACCCTCAGGCAAGCCTAACCCTTTCAGCAGGGTATAACCCCCTCGACTTTAATACCAACATCTGTAATGTGCTCAATAACGAACCGATTGAAGAAAGCATCTACAAAACCGATATACTAAACCTCAGTTTGATTCCCTCTCTGACACGCTTGGCGGGCATGGAAATGACCCTGATCCAGACCAGAGCCAGAGAGCAAAAACTTAAAAAAGCGGTAGACAAGATCCGCTCTAGCTACGACTACATCATCATCGACTGCCCGCCACAGCTATCAATCCTTACCATCAACGCCTTCACCGCCAGCGACTATGTGGTAATCCCCTGTGAAACCTCCATGCTGGCTTGCTACGCTTTGGAAGAGCTGGGAGAAAGCATAGAGGGTGTAAAGGAAGATCTTAATAGCGAGCTTACCATCCTTGGGGTTATTGCCACCCTCTATGACAGTCGTACCAATTCCGATAAAAAAATTTTAGACGCGCTAAAGCAAAACTATCCTCTCTTGGGTGTCATTAAAAAATCTGTTTCTGCCCGTAAGGGTCTGGAGCTGGGCCTGCCTGTCGTAATTAATGAGCCTCAAAGTGATGTAGCGGTAGAATACCGCCAGATAGCCCGCAGCCTTGTAACAAAGATCGGGGAGGGTAGATAACATGCTGCAAAGACCCAAAAAGACGGTAATTCAAGAAATGGTCAACACGCCTACCACACCGGTAAAGCGGCCGGGCAAAGACGGCCTAAAGCAGATGTCGTATTATATAACCGAAGACATGATCAAGGCTATCGCCATAAGAGCTGCCTACAGCGGCCAGGACAAGTCTACCGTCGTCCGTAAGGCCCTTGAGGAATACCTAGCTAAGGAACTGGACGACCTCGCCTAAAGGCCTTTAAGGGGGCTCTGAGGCGCTGTAAACCGCAGAACGATCAATCAACAGTGTTTTATAATGCAAAAAAGACCCTCTTCGCAGATTTTTACTGCAAGTAGGGTCTTTACTTATTTCCTTAAGCTTCGTTATATCAAAAGCTATTGAGATTTTTCCTCTAGCAAGATTAAAGCTTGTCTTTTTCGCAATATCCATTCTTCGGGGTTAATAAAGGAGATGGTAAAGATCAAGGTCTCAACCTTTTTACCTCGATATTCCCAACGCAGAGTGATGTCTAGATCGGAGAGAATGTTGATTTCTTTTAGGGAAGGCTCGATTACAAATCGCTTGAGATCGTTAAAATTTTTATACTTATTCTCCAGTACTAGCTTGTGTTTAAACTCCTCTAACGATACCCGATATTCAATAATATTGGTGTTTCGGTAATAGGCGGCACCAATGATGCTGCGAAACAGCTCATAGAGGTGAAAGCTGTAGCTATTGGTAAACAGCAAGCAGAGGCTTAACTCAGTGGAGGTAAAGTTCCGCTTGAGCTCCATTAAAAACCCTCTCATCCGATGATGAATCTGGATACGAATGGTAGAAGATTTCGGAATAATCTCGTAATCACCGATCCAACGATAGGGGACATACTTCTCCCCATCAAAATATTCGATACTGGGTCGGTCAAATAGCTTTTTTACAATCTTCCGCAAATACGTGTTATTGGTGCTCTCTATCCCACAGATCCGACAGAAATCCGGAATCTTAAATTCAAAATACTGGCTGATATCAGTGTCATCCGGCTTAATATGGGCTACAATAAAGTTGATAATCCGCTGCTCCTGCAGCGTTAGGGAATATCTGCTACGCTGCAACAGATCATTGCTCTTGGTAATTTTATAGTTACGTACCTGCTCGATCCGCTCCAGCTCATAGGTTTCGGCTGCCATATTCTCCCCTCCCGCCACAAGTATAGCAATCATCTGCGAAAATGTCAATTTTAACTCGTAATTAAACAGCATTCCACAAAAATAGTATTAGATTTCTCGTAATAACCATTATATTTCTCGTAGATATTTTTGAAGGATATTATATTTCTCGCAATCACCATGGTATTTGTATTATAGTTCTCGCAATTCCACATTATATTTCTCGTAACAAAGCCTTAAGAAGCCGTATAATCACTGGCATCTTAAGCCCTCTAAAAATATAATAAAAATATAAAAAGCATTTACTTAATAGGGGAAAGAGATATCCTAGGATTTATATTTTACAGCAAAGACGTAATATTGATCTAGACAACGAGCTTATATAACCTAACGTAATGATTTTTATTTCACCTAGAAGGGTCTACCATACAAAAACAGTTTAGAAAACTTCTGCGAGAAATTTAATACTAAAACATTCATCTGTCTTAAAGTTTTAATGTTTTCATGTCAAACCACCATAACACTTAGAAAAGAAGTATAAATTAATTGCGAGAAAAATAATACAAAATGAGTATAAACTAGAGTTTCTTTCAGCTATACGTGACTTTAAGCGCGTATTTTATAAATAGTCCAAGTTTTAAAATGCATTAATGTTATGGTGTTATCATGTTTTGGTGTTATAAAATTTCCATGTTAACTAGAAGTACATAAAAAAGCTCCGGTTCCTATTGCTTTAATTTGGCGGACAGGGTCTGCAAATTGAGTAACGTCCTTTTGAGGATGAAGTGATTTTAAGCAGGATAGATAGAAAAAATTTCAGACTTCGGGAAAAACAGACAGATTGAAAAACAGATACCTTTGTGCTATGATAAACACGTTGTGTATACTACGTAGTATACGATAAAACAAAAATTAAGGAGAAATAAGTATGGCGCCTGTAATTGGTATGACTGCTTTTTTGAATGAAGATAACGGACGAGTACACAAGATCAACACTAGTTTTGTGGAGGCTATTTTAAAAAACGGCGGAATCCCTTTGATTATCCCCGTAACTGCTGACAGAAGCTATATTGCTGATATGGTAGAGAGGATCGACGGTCTCTTGATACCTGGCGGTCAGGATGTAGCCCCTCACCTGTATGGTGAAGAGCCTTGCCCTCAGGTCACCTTTGCCAGAGCCCAGGATGATCTCTTTGAAATGGAGTTGATCAGGCAGGTACGCGCTGCTGGCAAGCCGATCTTAGGCATCTGCCGTGGTGAGCAGATCATCAATGTTACCTTTGGTGGCACCCTTTATCAAGATATCCCTACTATGGTGAAGAGCTCTATTAATCATGTGCAGAGTTTAAAGATTCGCTCTGAGGCAATGCATTTTGCTGAGGTAATGCCCGATAGTCACCTTGCGAAGCTGCTGGGTGTAACAAAAGTACATATCAACACCTACCATCATCAGTCGGTTAAGGATGTGGCAGAAGGCTTTAGGGTCGTAGCAACCGCTAAGGATGGCATCATCGAGGCGATTGAGTCCCAAGATGGCAGCATCATTGGTGTGCAGTGGCATCCAGAGTTGATGCTGGAGGGAGCAGAAGAGTTTAAAAGACTTTTTGAGGGGTTTATCGCTCTATGCAGCAAGAAGTTAACGAAAGTTAAGTTTTAAAACAGCTTGTTGTCTTCAATGGGCATACAGTTGTTGTGGATCAATGTAAAATAGTAAATTTTGCATCCCAATTGGCAGTTTAAAGCGTTGAAACTTTAAAGTTCTAAAAAAATTCATACTTCTCTTTCTTTATAGACATAAAATCGATTGACTTTTCGATTTCATGGGAATATAATAAGAAAAATTCGCTTTGAGTTTGGAGAATATCATGAAAACAAATCTGATCAATGCAGTTAGCTTTTATTTTAGCTTTTACTTTGCCTTTTATTTTGGCAAGGTTTATTTGCGCTTTCCTGCATTGGGTGGATTACCAGCTTAAGGTTTATGAAGCTAGGTGCCCTGCGGTGAAAGCCGCAGGGCTTTTTTTATTCTCAAATACAACAGCAGTTTAAATCGATAAAGAAGAAAGAGGAACCAATATGAAAAAAGTACTTTGTGCCATGATCGCAGCTGCGCTGCTACTGGCGGGATGTGGCAGTACCTCAAAATCGTCGGAGGGCTCATCTTTAGCATCTGCCTCCGCACCAGCTACCGAAAAGAAGCTAACCAAGATCGGCATTATTCAGCTGGTAGAGCATCCGGCGCTTGATGATGCAAATAAAGGATTTATCGATGGGCTTAAGGAGCTTGGTTACATAGATGGGGAGAACATTACCATTGACTTTAACAGCGCCCAGGGCGAAGCACCAAATTGTGTAACCATTGCAAATAAGCTGGTTAGTACCAATACCGATTTGATCCTTGCCATTGCTACCCCTGCCGCACAGGCAGCTGCCAACGCGACCAAGGACATCCCAATTTTGGTGACGGCAGTTACCGACCCCGAAACAGCGAGATTGGTTGCCAGCAATAAAGCTCCCGGTGGCAATGTAACCGGCACCTCCGACCTTTCTCCAGTCAAAGAGCAGTTTCAGTTGATTAAAGAAATTCTGCCCAACGTTAAAACCGTAGGGATCCTATACAACACCAGCGAAGACAATTCTCTCTTCCAACTAGAGTTGGCAAAAAAGGAAGCCGCTGCACTGGGGCTAACCCTTGTAGAGGGCGGTGCAACAGCTGCCAATGAGCTGCCTCAGGTGACTGCTGTGCTGGCAAAGAAGGTAGACGTGATCTATGCCCCTACTGATAATCTGGTAGCATCCGGCATGGCAGTAATTACCCAGACCGCAGCACAAAGTAAAATCCCTGTCATCGGTGCAGAGTCTAAGATGATCGAGGGTGGAGCGGTTGCAGCTAAGGGCTTTAACTACTACGAGCTGGGCAAGCAAACTGCCAGACAGGCGGTAAAGATCCTAAAGGGGGAGATCAAGCCTGCTGAAATGCCGATTGAATACCTTGAAACACTAGATGTAGCAGTCAACAAAGAAATGGCGGAAAAGCTGGGGATCGAGCTACCTCAGAGCGTACTGGATCAAGCAAAATAAGGTGGTATCGCCTTAAATAAAAGGATTTGCAGAGAGGAAACAGGGATGTTGGATATAGCAATCGGTGCGGTAGCACAGGGAATTTTGTGGGGGATTATGACCCTCGGGGTCTACCTGACCTATAAGGTGCTGGATTACTCCGACCTATCGGTAGACGGTAGTCTGGCACTGGGAGGAGCAGCATCAGCAGCATTGATCGTCAAAGGGATCGATCCGGTAGAGCCGCGAATACGCTTCAAGCGTGAAGGCTTTTTCTTTGCTGGCGGCTGGGTTGATGGGTGCTCTGGCAGGCAGTGTGACAGGGCTGCTACACACTAAGCTAAAGATTCCCCCCATTTTGTCGGGAATTTTGACCATGATGGGCTTATACTCAGTAAATATATGGGTGATGATGGGTAAGGCCAACACCTCTCTGCTAGGCTTAAATACGGTCTTTACAAAGCTTTCGGCCACCTTGTCGCTGGGAAATGACCAGGCCATCATATTGGTAGGTGGTACAGGGGCAATCCTATTAATAGGACTTTGCTATTGGTTTTTTGGCACAGAGCTGGGTTCAGCCGTCCGCGCCACTGGCGGGAATCCTGAAATGAGCCGCGCCGTAGGTATTAATACCGACAGTCTTAAGATCCTGTGCCTTATGATCAGCAACGGGCTGGTGGCCTTTGCCGGTGGCTTGATTGCCCAGAGTCAGGGCTATGCCGAGGTAACGATGGGCACAGGAGCCATCATTATGGGGCTTGCCTCCATCATTATCGGCGAGGTGCTCTTTGGTAGGTCAAGTAGCTTAAACTTCGGCTATAAGCTGACGACTGCTGTGCTGGGCTCCATAGTTTACCGATGTGTGATTGCCTTTGTGCTCTACAACGGGCTCAAGGCTACCAACCTAAAGCTCTTTACCGCAGGGATCGTCGCATTTTCACTGGCGCTGCCTGTCATAAAACAAAAGCTAAAGCCAAGGAGGAAAAGTAGATGTTAACATTAAAAGAGATCTCCAAGGTGTTTCATGCAGGCACCGTCAACGAGCGGCAAGCCATCAATGGCCTAGACTTTAACCTGCAAAAAGGGGAGTTTGTGACCGTCATCGGCGGCAACGGTGCAGGTAAATCTACGCTGCTAAATCTGATTGCTGGGGTACATGAGGCCGACTGGGGGAATATCTGGATCGACGGTCTGGATATCACCAGCATGCCGGAGCACAAGCGCGCCAAGGTGCTGGGGCGGGTATTTCAAGACCCGATGAAAGGCACCTGTGGCAACATGACCATTGAGGAAAACCTGGCAATGGCATACCGCAGAGGCAGCAGGCGCGGCCTGGGCTGGGGTATCAAAAAAGCCGAGAGGACCCTTTATCAAGACAAGCTTAAAAAGTTGGATCTCGGTCTGGAAGATCGGATGACCACCAAAATCGGTTTGCTTTCTGGAGGGCAGCGGCAGGCTATCACCCTCTTGATGGCAACTCTAAGAGAGCCGAAGCTGCTGCTCCTCGATGAGCATACCGCAGCGCTTGACCCCAAAACCGCTGCAAAGGTCCTCTCCCTCACCAAAGAGCTGGTGGAGGAGCGCAGCATTAGCACCCTGATGATCACCCACAATATGAGAGACGCCATCCACTATGGCAATCGCCTGATTATGATGAAGGAGGGGCGAATCATCCTCGACATCAAGGGGGAGGAGAAGCAGCAGCTGACCGTTCCCGCCCTTTTAAAGCGATTTGAGGAGGAGTGCCCTGACGCAGAGACCAACGATGCCATGCTGCTGGCATAGAGATTTATAGAAGAAAAGGGACAAAGCGGTCATCGCCTTGTCCCTTTGTTATTATAAGCTATTTTAGGTCGGCTGGGGCGAATTTCAATACAGCCTCAGCAAGCCGTTAAGCGCCCCAGTATTCTCATTTGGTTTCATGGATCTTTTTGACCACTTTGTAGAATAGCTGGCGGGGAAGGAAGCTCGCCATTCCCCCATCAAGAGGGTATTTCCTACCTTGAACATTGGCTAGGATTATTTTGATATACAGCAAGCATCCTCTATAGCTTTTATTGAAGTTGTACCCTGTCTATCAAAAAAAGGCGCCATGACAGCAGTCATAGCACCCTTTTCAGTTTATTTTGCTTTTAACCCTGCACCGCAGAGCGGTAATACACACCTGCCAAGCTCTTCTTTGTGCGCGTGATAATAGGGGAGGAACCCTGCCACCGTAGCGGCTGTAGTAGGCTCAACATACATACCGATAGAGGAGAGCATCTCCCGTACGGGGGGGATCTGATCCTCCTCGATGGTGATGATATCGCCCTTGGTTGCTCTGATGGCTTCTAGGATGTCCGCACCCCGCATGGGCAAGGCGATGGCGATGCCCTCGGCTTGTGTACCGAGATTTTCCACGGCGGGTACATAATCGAGATCTTTTGTGAAAGCATGATAGATAGGTGCGCAGTTTTTTGCCTGCACAGCGATGAGGCGGGGCAGCTTTTGGATCAGACCCATGGCTAGCAGATCTTGAAAGCCGATGTAGCAGCCCAACAGCAGTGTGCCGTTGCCAGTGGGGATGACGATGGTGTCGGGCAGCTGCTTGCCAAACTGCTCATAGAGCTCATAGGCATAGGTCTTTGTCCCTTGATGAAAGAAGGGGTTATACACATGGCTGGCATAAAACATCCCATCCTGCTCTGCAAGCTTTAGGGCGGCAGCAGCGGTATCCTCTCGGGTACCGGGTACTACTTCAACCTTTGCGCCGTGGGCGCTGATCATCTGGATCTTTTTTGGGGAGGTACCCTCCGGTACAAACACATAGCAGGGGATGCCAGCCCTACCGCCATAGGCGGCAATGGAGTTGCCAGCATTGCCCGAGGAGTCGGCTACCAGTGCCTTGGCACCCAGCTCCTTTGCTTTGGCGACCAGCACCGCTGCGCCACGATCTTTAAAGGAAAGGGTGGGCATCATATAATCCATCTTAACCAAGAGGTTGGGATCCCCATTTAGAGGAATCGTCTGGGTCAAGCCCTCTCCAAGGGATAGAGCCTTGTAGCCCTCATAGCCCTCTGCGAAGGGGAGGGCAGAGGCATAGCGCCAGAGGGAAAACTCATTTTGCCGGATCACAAGCTTCTCGGGGGTGTAATTCAATCGAAACAGCCCGCCGCAGTCACAGCGGAAGCTTAAAGTAGCAGGGTCGGTATGCTTATGGCATCGATTGCAGATGTAATCCATAGAATCCTCCTTTTTATAAGGCTGCGCCGGATTTCAGACTTAAAATCTGAGCAGAGATTTCTTGAGCACAAATCTGCTTTATTGCAGCAAAGTGACAAAGAGGCTTGCAGTTTACATGTGGAATATAGAGAATATTTCAAGTTTTCGACACGATTCGACAAGGGTTGAGAGGTGCTCATGCATAAAATAGAATGCGAAGATGCAGAGTAGTGCGACAGCCCTTCAAAAGATAAATTTATAATACAATTGATAACATGCAAGACACATCTCTGATTGTTGCACTTTTGACAATATAGCTCTGTTGGGATGTAGCTTGGAGCTTAGCTTATCGGGTACCTAGGGAGCCAAAGCCCAGATGCTTTTCGATTTGATCTACGATTGACAGCAAGGTGCCCGAAAGAGTCTCGATCTTTTGGTGGCTCATCCGCACAATTGGCCCTGATATACTTACTGCTGCAATCACCTTGCCGCTGTAATCTCGCAGAGGGGCTGCAATGCAGCGCGCACCCAGCTCGCACTCCTCATCGTCGAGGCAGTAGCGTTTTTTGCGCAGGCTGGCAAGTTCTTTTGTAAGGCTATCTAGATCAGTGATGGTGTGAGAAGTCAGAGGAACCAGACCTTTTTCTTTTACCAGCTCAGTGAGCATTTCTTCGTTGTAGTTGGTCAGCAGTGCTTTTCCCACCCCTGTGCTGTGCATGGGGGCGCGTTTGCCGATCCGCTGGGTGATTGTCAGCATACTGTCGGGTCCGTCGACCGAGTCGATATAGACCACCTCCATCTGCTCCTCGATAGCCAAGCAGCAGGATTCCCCACTAAGCTTTGAGAGCTCAAAAAGATAGGGGCGGATAATGTTTCGGATATTGTTTTGAGAGGCGACCACGCTGCCGATCAAGGCAAACTTCAGCGATAGGCTATAGCGCAGGGTTTCGGGGTCTTGGTTGGCGTAGCCGTAGGTTGCCAAGGTATTGAGCAGCCTTAAGGTGGTACTGGCAGGGATATTAGACTTTTCGGCGATATCCTGCAGCCGCATAGGCGAGCCGCCTTTTGCCAGCACCTCGATGATATCAAATACTTTTTCTACGGATTGATTGGTTTTGGCCAGTTTTTCCTTCATGTCATTACCTCTATATATATTTTCTGTTGTTATTATAGACGGATACCGCTAAAAAGTAAACAGGTAATAAAATTAACTTTCATTCTTGACATTGTCGCTGCATATAGTATAATAAAGATAGATAATAAAATTATATTTCACACAATGAAAAGGGGTATTTTTTATGCTAGATTACAACAAGCTTATTTCCGACAAAATACTCAGCATCAAGCCTTCGGGCATCAGGCGCTTCTTTGATCTTGCCAATCAGATGGAGGGGGTAATCTCTCTTGGCGTAGGTGAGCCTGATTTCAAGACCCCTTTGCGGATTCGGGAGGCAGGTATCGCTTCTCTGCAAAAGGGCGAGACGAAATATACTGCAAATGCTGGTATGGCAGAGCTCAAAACTGAAATATCAGCGTATTTAAAGCGCAAGTTTGATCTGCATTACGACCCAACAAATGAGCTCTTTGTTACAGTTGGTGGCTCTGAGGCAATCGATCTGTGTATCCGCGCGCTGGTCAATCCCGGTGACGAGGTGCTGATCGTAGACCCAAGCTTTGTGTGCTATGCTCCTATTACCGAGCTTGCACACGGTGTACCAGTGATGCTGCCTACCAAGGCAGAAGATGGGTTTAAGCTGACTGCCGAGACCCTAAAAGCAGCCATTACACCAAAATCCAAGCTGCTGATCCTACCTTTCCCCTCCAACCCAACCGGTGGCGTGATGCATAAGGAAGATCTAGAGGCAATAGCAGAGGTGCTTAGAGGGACTGACATCCTGGTGCTCTCCGATGAAATCTATGCGGAGCTAAGCTACAGCGGCGGTCATGTGTCTATCGCTTCTCTGGAGGGTATGAAGGAGCGCACCATTTTAGTCAATGGGTTCTCCAAGGCATACTCCATGACAGGCTGGCGCCTAGGCTATGCTTGCGGTCCTAACCCAATCATCAGCCAGATGCTAAAGCTTCACCAGTATGCTATCATGTGTGCTCCTACCACCAGCCAGTATGCTGCAATCGAGGCGCTACGTCACTGTGATGACGAAATCGAGAAGATGCGCGAAGAGTATAACAGCAGACGTGAGATGATGGTTAGAGAGTTAAACCGTATCGGACTTACCTGCTTTGCCCCTGAAGGAGCATTTTATGTATTCCCCTCCATCAAGAGTACCGGTCTTAGCAGTGAGGAATTTTGCGAGGGTCTATTGATGACAGAGAAGGTTGCTGTAGTACCCGGTGGTGCTTTTGGTGCCAGTGGTGAAGGGCATGTGCGAATCTCTTACTCCTATGCCGTCGAGCATCTAAAGGAAGCGCTTGTCAAGATCGAGCGCTATGTCCAGAGCCTAAATAAGTAAGTCTTATAAAGATGAAGGACCCCGAAGTCAAATGATTTCGGGGTCCTTATTTTTGGAAGTTTTTAATTGTTTAATTATTGAATGGTGCACGGTCAGTTTAGCCCGCACAAAGAAAATAGCAGATTACTTCTTTTAAAGCTTTTTATAAGTACCCCTCCCTTACACATAGGCTTAGCTTTGCTCAAGCAAGTTTACTGTACTAGTTTATAGTAGTGGTTTAGCCAGCCATAGGCAGGGTACGCTTTTATATATTCAAACCCATATTGACCCATAATCGCATTTAGCTCAACGTCTGTATAATAAGAATAGTATGCATTAGCCTCAACACTTCCAATGCTGCCTCGCATTGCATCATGATTTCCTGCAATGAGTTGTATGTAAAAAAATCCATTTGGTTTTAAAATTTTACTCAATTGTGCAATAGTTTTATGAAAATCTTCTTTAGAAATATGAAACAACGCTCCCCTAGACCATAAGGCATCAAAGCTGTCTTGAGGGAAGTTCATATTTAAAAAGTCCATCTTATATATTGTTACGTTATCATATAAAATTTTAGATTTTTCAATAAAATTGTCACAGAAATCAATACCAACGCAGTCAAAACCCCTGCTATTAAAATAACTTACATCTTTACCAAACCCGGCACCAATATCAAGGATTTTGGATTTTGGGCGGATCAACTCTATAAATGTTTCGATTTTGCTATTATCTTTAAGATTTGTATCTTTCCATTGCTCTATGAAAGTATCACAATTTTCTTCGTAAGCTGTTTTGGTTATATCATATTTTCCCATATAATCCACCTTATATAAAATGTGTGCATAGTATAGCATTTCAGCAGTCATAATGTCAAATAATTCCTTAGTCGGCACAGCCATTACTATCAAACATCATAATGCACTCCAAAAAAGCTCAGCGCAATACAATAATCAGAATAAACGATACTTATCAAAGTAAATATTTCATTTTGGTGGGCTGCGTGGTAAACTGGGAAATAGTAAATAAGCTATTGACTTTGACGTCGTGTCGCAGTTTATACTTGACTTGAGAGGAGGGATGAGATGAAACTGGCAACTATCAGCGAGGTTTCAAAGAGCTTTGGAGTTTCTACCCGTATGCTGCGGTACTATGAGGAGATCGGCCTGCTGCAGAGCTTAAAGAAAGAAGAATATGCTTATCGGGTCTATGATGAGGCGGCAATCACACGCTTGCAGCAGATCATTGTGCTGCGAAAGCTGCGGATCCCCTTAAAGCAGATTGCCTTAGTCTTTCAAAATGCCGATACCCAGACGGTGCTGGAGGTCTTTGTGCAAAACATCAGGGAAATCAACGATGAAATTACAGCCCTAGGCACCATGCGTAGGATTTTGCAGAGCTTTGTAGAGGAGCTGCGGCGGCGGGCAGATATTTCTCTAACAATGATGCTGCTCAGTGATCAGGTGATGCTCAGTGCCATCAATGCCCTATCTCTGACAAAGATACCGTTTAAGGAGGAAAAGTCGATGGATCAGCTAAACCTGGCGAATGATCAGCTCTCCAAGCTTAAGAATGTGAGGATCGTACACCTGCCCCCTTGTACCGTAGCGGCCAGTCACTATATCGGTGAAAACCCTGAGGAGAATGCGGGGAAGCAGCTCTATGAGTTTGCAAAGGCTTGCAACCTCTACAGCATCAAGCCCGATGCGCGTGTGTTTGGGTTTAACCACCCCTGCCCCAGCCCAGAGCAGTCGGTATATGGCTATGAAGTATGGGTAACGATCCCAAAGGATCTAGAGGTACCCGAGCCTCTTATGAAGAAGCAGTTCCCGGGTGGATTATATGCAGCCCATAGCATCGTACTGGGCAACTTCCACGAGTGGGATTGGCTTGGTAAATGGGTCACCGAGGATAACCCAAAGTATCTGCCCAACTACCTAGATGACAATGGAAAGTGTATGGGTGGGCTGCTAGAGGAGCATTTAAACTGGCTCTATCATGCCCAGCTTGATTGGCCTGAGAGCGACGAGCACCAGCTTGATCTGCTTTTCCCCATTAAGCTTAGATAACGAAAGATTCATAAAAAGCTTCAAATAAAAAGCCCCCGATTGTTACAGTATTTGATACTCATACAGTCGGGGGTATTTTTGTAGTAGAGTTTTAATCTGGATTATCGTGCCTTACAAAATAGATACCTTGTTTTTAAATCGATACATTTTTTTATCGGCTTCTTGAAATGCCTGCAATATATCTTGCTGTTGATCCTTATGATAGATGCTATAGCCGTATGAGATGGTGGGTAACAGAGGATCTGCTTCTTTTGCTTTTCTGACTGCCTCCAGCATGGTTTTAATGCAGCGTTCTATGGCATCTTGGCTTGTATCTTGCGCAAGCACACAAAGCTCATCTCCGCCGATACGATAGCACTGCCCAATCTCTTCAAAGCTGCTTTTGACAATACAAGCAGCAGTTTTTAGGCAATCGTCTCCTTTGGTATGACCATATGAATCATTGACCTGCTTAAACTTGTCGATATCAAGCAAAATAATACCCACGTGATCTTTTCCTCTTAAGCTATGCAGCTTATTTTCAAATGATTGCCTGTTTAGGAGGTTGGTAAGCACATCATATTTAAACTGCAGCTCACGTTGAAAAAGGTAGTACATAACAAGCACCAAGGTAATAGCGTGCCAGCTGGAATGTATAAAAGGAAATACAACCTGCACAGTAGTGCCTATGAAGAAGATGGCATATAGCATCATTAAAAATCCACGTTCCGTGTCTTCAAATTGCTTGGATTGGTGATAATTAGAGAGCATCAGCACAATTAAGCCAAATATGTATGTCATGATATAGACTCCAAAAAATGGCCCTCTGCTATATTGATTCTCAATTGAAATAAAGAATATCCACCCAGTCCAAGCAGAAGCTACCGTAAGAACGAAATTTGCGATGGCAGGAAGCGCAATATATTTGATAAAGCGAACGAGGCTTTGGTTAAATACCACTGCTAGCACGATGGGGATACAAGCGGAAACAGAAAACCCCACAATATTGGCGCAGATATTTGCAGCTCGATATGCCGCTCCAAGCAGGTCAAAGACGCTGGTGGCTACTTCTGCCAAGATCACAATGATGGTCAGCAAAACGGCTACAACATATGCTTTTGTTTTTGAGGCAGGCATAATGGTATTATGATAAATCAGATATAAGAGAATCAGGAGCATAAGTATATTGATGATACTATTTGACACAAATGCAAGGATAGGAGTGTCCAATTTACCTCTCCCTTCTCTTTGAGCGCAAGTTAAAACTCATCGATTTACAAGATATAAAATCATTGACCATGCACTATGAAGCTTCGGGTGTGGGGAAATGGCGAGCTTGTCTAGGCAATAGCTTGCTAGTGCCGATCATGGTATATATCATTCTGCTTATTTTAATTATAAATTAGTCTTGGGAATATTACTAGCCCGTGATCAAAATCTTACTAAGGGGAAGAGGCGCTAGGAAAGATTGTGATGCCATAAAAAGACAATTTTTACCTATCAAGTTTTTTATAATAAAGACTATACATATAATAAACACAAGATGGACAAGCAATTAGACGGCCGAGGAAAGGACGGGGGTATATGGCGCAGATCATTACAGTAGCCAATCAAAAAGGAGGAGTAGGCAAAAGCACCACTGCCTATGCAGTCGGTAAGGGGATCATGGAGAGGGGATTTCGGGTGCTGTTTATCGACCTTGACCCCCAGAGCAACCTAAGCTATACCATACAAGCCGATGATACCAAGCCCACAGCCTATGAGCTGCTCACCCTAAAGGCGCCGATCCAAGGCCTTATTCAGCAGACGGCAGGAGGGGATATCCTACCCTCCTCAGCAATGCTTAGTGTAGCCGATGTGGAGGTTACAGCCATCGGCAAGGAGTTTCGACTCAAAGAAGCCCTCGTTTCGCTTATAGGCAGCTATGACTATATCATCATCGATACACCGCCGTCTTTGGGGATCCTCACCATCAATGCGCTGGTGGCATCTGATGCCATTATCATCCCTGCCCAAGCAGATGTTTATAGCTTGCAGGGCATAGGGCAGCTCTACAGTACCATTGATGCGGTCAAGCGCTATTGTAACCCCAATCTAAAGGTGCTGGGGATCGTGCTTACACGCTATACTCCTCGCTCGATCTTGAGCAGGGATATGTCGCAGATCATCGAAGAAACCGCACAAAAAATGCAGACCAAGGTATTTCACACAGTAATCAGGGAGTGTATTGCCCTAAAAGAAGCACAGGCAAGCAGGAGTGATATTTTTTGCTACGCACCAAAAAGCAATGCGGCAGCTGATTATCGCAGCCTGATCGCAGAAATTTTGGGAGAGGAGGGAGAGTATGGCGCAAAAAAGTTTCAAGCAAAATAACCCTGCCTTAAGCTACTTTACAGGAGCAGGGTCAGCAGAGCCAAAAAGTGCAATCCAGCAGGAGCAGCCACCGGTAAACTTCATAGAGCCACAGCCACAGCAGGCTATCCCTGCAAAGCAGCAGGTCCTTATATGGCAGGAGAACTCTCCGGCAAGGCCAAATGAGCATATTTATGAAGAGGTGCGGGCACCGTCTTCCAAGGAAGGAATTGCAGTATCATCTGATGAGGTAGATGTCGATCTGGATGAGATTTTTTCGGAGGATTATGCTCGAAACACCCGCCGCACCTACCCGCCCAAAGCTCCCAGGCTATATGAGACTAAGAGTAAGCGCTTAAATCTCTTGATACAGCCATCACTGGCTGCCGATATCGGTAAGCTTGCCACCCTGTACCGTATCAGCAGCAATGAGCTGATTGTAAGGGTATTAAAGGAATATACCGATAAGCGAAAGGCGGAGCTAAAAAAATACGATCGTATTTTTTCCCATGAGGAATGAGCCTATAAATCATCTCGTAAAAAATAAGCCAATGTATACCCCCTCCTTAGGCGGATAGACATTGTGGAGGGCATTAGGGTTAATGGGCAATGCTATAGCGTTGCAGGCAGGGCAAGAAGAGGAAAAAGGATAAAAAAATACAGCCTAAAAGCGACGAGCTTTAGGCTGTTTATTTTTTACATTAAATTAGGTTTATTGGGATCTTATTCGTTGGTTTGCTGCCCCAGTGAGCGAGAAATTGCTTTGGCACAGTCTTTTAAAGCTGCGGTGTTTTCGGGGGTGAGGGCATCTTCTATTTTTAGTGCTACGAAGCCTACTGCTGCTACAGGGTTGTGATGGATGTCAAACACAGGGCAGGCCAAAGCCTGTACCCCAGGTTGCAGCTCTTCATCACAGACCGAGTATCCCTTTTGGCGGATTTGCTCCAGCTCTTCTAAAAGTCGCTCTCGAGTGTCGATGGTAAAAGGGGTGATTTTTTTAAGGGGCTGTATCTCGAGATATTTACTAAGCTGACGGTGGTTGTAGTAAGCAAGTATACATTTGCCCGAAGCGGTGGCATAAGGATTGATCCCCGTACCGGGTTTAATATAAAACATCGAAACATCAATATAAGGGGCAAAATCCACACACACAGCCCCTGTTTGATCTAGGGTGTAAAGGATAATGGTTTTGTGAAGCTGATTACGCAGCTGGTCAAGGTAGGGCTTGGCAGCAATTACAAGGCTGCTGTTATCTGAGATTGCATTTGATAGGGAAAGAATCTTATACCCGATGTGGTAGCGCTTGCTGTAACCATCCTGCAGCACATAGCCTTTTTCCTTCAGGCAGGATAGAATGCGGTGCACCGAGCTGGGAGGGATATGCACCATTTGGGACAGCTCTGATACAGACATACCTGAGGTGCCAGCGACTAATGCTTCCAAAATTTCAAGACTTCTGTAAATAGGATTCATAGATAACCCCTAACACGTGGTATTTAACTATTCAAAAACAGGTGTAGTTAGATAGTAGCATATTTGGGTGTATATTGTCAAATTTTGTAGAAAACACGACGAGTAGTAATAGGGCTTCTATAGCTTCATATAAATGAATTGTAAAGCAAGGGGGGAGAGTATGGGATTAGAGCGTCTATTTACACATCGGCGGAGCTTTTGGCTGGCGGTGCTGGATGTGGGGATCGGATTGATTTCAATGGTGGCTGGCGCTATGAGCTGTGGCGTATTTTATGCGCCTGCTTCTCCTCGACTTCTGCTTGCCGTAGGGGTCATGCTGTTGATATACTTAATTACTTTAACGCTCTTTGGTTGTTACAGCAGCTTGTGGCGCTATGCTCAGGCGAAGGAATTTTTTTATTGCCTCTTAGGGTCTATCTGCGCTGGTAGCGTGTTTTTACTAGTAGAGCGAACACTGCTTCATACCGGCCTGCCCTTGTCATTTTACATCATCTCAGTATTGAGCGCTTCGGTGGGGGTATTGGCGGTAAGGTTAAGTTATCGTTACTTTAGAGAGCGCAGCAAAAGAAGCCAAAAGCAGAGGGGGGCAGATAAAACCCCTGCTATGATCGTAGGGGCAGGTACTGCCTGCCTAATGCTTCTAAATGAACTGACTGCCCGTAAAAGTGTAGAATTTGCGCCGGTGGTGCTGGTAGATGATGACCCTACCAAGCAGCAGCATAGGGTAGGAGGGCTCCGTGTAGAGGGGACAACGGAGGATATCCCTCGCCTATGCCGTAAGCATGGGGTTGAGCTGATCATTGTTGCTATCCCCTCGGCCGACAGTCGTTGTCGTAGCAGGATCCTCTCAATCTGCTCTGAGGCACAGGTAAAAGTAAAGCTGCTTCCTTTTTTATCAGATTTTTACCGAGAAGAAGGCAGTGTGGTCGGTAAGCTACGAGATATGATGCCTGAGGAGCTCTTAGGGCGCAGGGAGGTGTCATTGGATGTAGAGGGGCTAAGGAGCTTATATAAAGATAAGACCATCTTAATAACCGGTGGCGGTGGCTCCATTGGATCAGAGCTATGTCGACAGCTGGCAGTATGCCAGCCAAAGCGACTGCTGATCCTGGATATATATGAAAACAACGCTTATGAGATCCAGCAGGAGCTGCTGCGAGCATATGGGCAGGATTTTGCTGTAGAGGTGTTGATCGCTTCGATAGGGGATCAAAGGAAGCTGGGCCAGATTTTTACCAGATATCGACCGGAAGTGGTTTTCCATGCAGCAGCCCATAAGCATGTACCCATGATGGAGAGTGCTCCTGATCAGGCGGTAAAAAACAATATCCTGGGTACACGCAATCTGCTGGACGCTGCAATAGAGCATCAAGTACAGCGCTTGATCCTAATCTCAACTGACAAGGCGGTAAACCCCACCAGCGTAATGGGTGCTACCAAAAGGGTCTGCGAGCGAATGATCCAAAGTAGGACTGGGAAGAGTGCCACGGTGCTGTCGGCCGTTCGCTTTGGCAATGTGCTGGGCTCTAATGGTTCTGTAATCCCTCTGTTTAAAAAGCAGATCAGTGAGGGCGGGCCTGTCACAGTGACTCATCCTGATATCTTGCGGTATTTTATGACCATCTCCGAAGCTGCATCTTTGGTGCTGACTGCAGGGGGGATGGCAAAAGGCGGAGAAATTTTTATTTTGGATATGGGTGAGCCTGTAAAGATTGATGACCTTGCTCGTAAGATGATCCGCCTTGCGGGGCTTACACCGGGGCGGGATATCGAAATCCGTTATACAGGACTGCGACAGGGGGAGAAGCTTTATGAGGAGTTGCTGTCGGGGGAGGGGAATCTTGCCACCGATAATCAAAAGATCTTCATCCAAACACCTGAAGCAGTTGATGAACAGGCTTTAGAACAAGGGATCATGGAGCTAGGTCTAGCTGCGCAGAAAGGGGCAAGTGAGGAGATTATTGCTGCATTGCAGAGCTTGGTACCGGAGTATCACAAGGACTCTAGATGGAGTACAGCTGTAAGTGATACTTCTGTCAATGATAAGCCCTTAATGGCAGTCAATTAGGGTATATGGATTGTTTTTAGATGAATAAGGGTAAAAAATACCCCGAGGATTTGGCGGAAAATCGCCAAAAGCCTCGGGGTCAATTTATTGATTTCGTGTAATGCTGTGGGCATTTACGGTTACGTCATCCCAACGGGTTACGTATGGAGTGAGCCGTAGTCCGTGGAATCGCAGCATAAAGAGCAGGTAGAAGAAGCAAACAATGGTCAGCATCCCTGTTAGGGCACGCTGGGACTCATATTCGCTTTTCCTTTGGGCTTTTAGCTGCTTATATCTTAAAGTGCTGGAGTTTGCATTTGTAGAGAGCTCGGTATATTTTTCCTCATTTACTCCCAGTGCCTTAAAGACCTCTGGCATTAGCAGTACGATAACAGGCATCAATACCAGTGCTACACGCTGGGCCATAAAGTGTTTTACAACCACCATAAAGATCATAGTTCCCCAGGTGTAGAGGTTAATTAGGACGATGTTGTCAGGGTTTCGCTCTAATAGTTTATTTTTGAGTAGCAAGATCACGATTAAGAAGATCACAGGGAAGAAGAGATAAATCCAGGGTCTACCCTGCATAAAATAGCTGTCGGGGCCGTAGGCACTCAGTGACGGGAGATACCGGATGATCAGATTAAGTACCGGCTCTGAAAAGAACAGTACAAATAATACGGCACTGCTATAGAGGGAAAGGGTAAGCTTATTGATGGGAAGACGTGCCACGAAATAAATTGGGATAAATAGCAGCATACTGGTGTGGATCGAGGCAGCTAGCAGTACAATCAGCAGGTAGGGGAGCAGTTTTTTCTTCTGTAGGAAGGGGATGGCAAAGAGGAGGATAGAAGAAGCAAGCTCCTGCCGAAAGGTACAGAAGCTATACATAAAATATCCATAGCTGATATAGGCCATAGCACTGACCCAATAAGAGGAGGAGTATTTATATACTGCAAGCATCCGCAGAAGGATGATCAGGGCTGAGATGCCGTAGCAGGCAATCAGGGGGTCGTCGCTGATGCGGCTAAGAAGGAAGTTTAGCAGGAAGTAGCCTGGCTCGCTGCGGTAAATATTATCAGGGGAGTTGATATAGGAAAAATCCTCTTGTGCTACGCTGATAAAGTAGTATTTATACCCGGCTTGATAGTCTGGGTTTTCGGGCTCATAGTCGTAGTCTACGCCTACACCTGGGTGGCGGATTACCGCCATCAGCACCATGATCATAGTGATGGCGATTAAAAATAGGACTTGCTTCTTACGAGAAGGCTCTTTTTCTAGAAAGAAAAAACCGCCGATTGCGGTCAGTGCAAAGAGGGCAATATAGGGGAACAAATCATCAGCTCCTTTTTTGTAAGGGTATTCTCTTATTATAATGGATTGTGAGCAAAGGAATGTAACGAAAATGAAAGGATTTTAAAAGTACTTTTTAAAATCCTCTATTGATAGATCATTAAACTGTGGTTTTATCAGATTCTTGTTCTTCCAAGTGATTGACACCTTGGGTGCTTTCCTTCATTAGGAGGATTTTGATGGTCATAAAGATAATTTTTAAGTCTAACAGGAAGGAATAGTCTTGTATATACATCAGATCCAGCTTCAGCTTGTCATAGGCGATGGTATTGTACCTACCAAGTACCTGTGCATAGCCTGTAAGGCCTGCTTTTACCTTTAGCCTATAGCAAAACTCCGGCATCGTCTGCGCATATGCAGACGCGATTTCGGGTCGCTCCGGTCGGGGGCCTACGATTGACATATCACCCTTTATGATATTGATGAGCTGGGGCAGCTCGTCAAGGCGCAACCTGCGGATTAGCGCCCCGGTTTTGGTGATTCTGTGGTCATTTTGGGTAGCAAGCCTTGCAATTCCGTCGCTTTCGGCATCTTCCTTCATGCTGCGAAACTTGTATACGGTAAACACACGACCATCTTCTGTCAGACGCTCCTGCTTAAATAGGATGCTGCCATTATCTTCTAGCTTGATGGCAATGGCCACGATCATATAAACAGGTGAGAGCAAAATAAGGGCTAGTGTAGAGGAGATCAGGTCAAAGCAACGCTTTAAAAACCTGTGCTGTGGGGATAAGCCACAATTTCTGTGGAGCAGCAAAGGAGTATCAAATAGCTGGATGGTTTCTGCTCCACGGATCAAAATATCGGAGATTTTTGGGGTTACATATGCTCTGATCGAATGCTCAAAGCAAAACTTCAGGATGTCATTTCTAAGGGGGGAAGGGATGTCACAAAGCACTACCGAATCAAAAGCTGCGACTTTCTGGTAGAGGTCGGTTTCGGTGGCGTCGATGCTGATGGTATCAACGATTTTGTATTTTTCGGGGCGCTGCTTGATCTTATCTTGGATCATAATTGCCTGGTCGCTGCCGTAGACCATTAGCACCTTTCGGGGAGGAAATAGATGATAAAAGACCCTGTTAGCTCCCCAAGCCCATAAGACAGTTATAGCAACCTGTAAGGCAGTAAATAAGACAAATGTTTTGATCTCTGCGATCTTTAAAATCAACATGGAAATCTGGAAAAAGGAAATCAAATTACAAAGAAGAAGGGATAAGATGTTTGAATAAATTAACTCGGATATCCGTAGATCACCTACACGATCACATTGATAGATATGGGAAAATATAAAATAAATCAAAGCATAGGTAAAAATTAAAAACCAGTTTCCTCTTCTATAAAAGGGCATCGCCATTGCTGGAGCAAATCTGCTATACCAGAAATAAGCGTATATACAGGTAATACCCAATAATAGTATGATACCTGAAACCCGTCGGAAGGTATTTCGCCCCCAGTCATTTGAGATCATATTTTAACCGTCCTTTAACGTGTTTGGTTTTATAAATAACATTGGCATTATAACACAAACAGAGATTTTGTGCAAATATATGTAAATTATTTATATAGTTCTATTTACTTTTACAGAAGCTGATTTATACTAAATACAACAGAGTTCACTTAGAAGGAGGAAAGGCAATGAAATATATCCAAACCCCCAATGCGCTTAAGCCAGCAGGGCACTATTCCCAAGCAGTTGTCCATCATGGTCTGGTCTTTGTATCCGGCCAGTTTGCGGTTGACCCCTATACAGGTGAAAAGAAATTTGGCACAGCTGGGGAAGAAGCGGCTTTGATTTTATCAAATATTCAGATGATTTTAAAGGAGGCAGGGAGCAGTAAGGATCAGATCCTTGATGTGAGCATCTTTGTCAGCGATCTTGCCTATTGGGATGAGATCAATCAGGTATATGGAGAGTTTATGGGTGAGCACCGCCCTGCTAGGTGTGTGGTACCTACTGCTGCGCTTCATTATGGCTTTAAGGTAGAAATCAAGGTAACTGCTGCGGTACTATCGGCCTAAGCATCAAACACATACGCATTAAGACAGGGGCTCATTTTAAAACCCCAACATCAATCGATCAAAGCCCGGCCGTTCGCGGTTGGGCTTTTTACCTCAATTCCATAGTAGATTGAAAAATAGATCAAGTAGGACTATAATAAGAAGTAAGGATTATATAAATTTAAGGAGCACGAAATGGATTTACTGATTAAAGGTGCGACCATCATTGACGGTACCGGTAAGCCCGGATATATCGGTGATGTGGGCATCATTGGAGATAAACTTACGCTAGATACCAAAGGCAAGATCGGGAAGCAGAAGATTGATGCAACTGGGCTGATGGTAGCTCCCGGCTTTATCGATGCTCACTCTCATGGCGATATGATCTTAGGGCAGGAGTATGCTAAGGTGTGTAAGCTTGCTCAGGGTATCACCACCGAGGTAGGCGGCCAGTGCGGCCAGTCGATGTATCCCATCCACCCAGAGAAACTGGCAATCACCAGGGCACTGCTTTCGGTAGGGACGAAGTATTTCCCCCAAGATTTTGCGGAGTTTGATAGTATGGAGCGGTATCTAGGGTATGTGGCAGCCACCCCGATTGCCGTAAACCTAAAAACAATGACAGGGCACAACAACCTACGGCTCTGGGCAATGGGATATGATAACCGTAAGCCCACAACCGATGAGCTGGAAGAGATGAAGACCCTGCTGCGAGAAGCGATGGAGCATGGGTCTATGGGACTAAGCTCTGGCTTAATCTACCCGCCAAGCTCCTATGGAGAGCTTGATGAGCTGGTAGAGCTTGCAAAGATCGTCAAGGAGTATAACGGAGTCTATGCCACCCACATGCGAAATGAATCTGGCGATGTGGTCAAATCGGTGGAAGAAGCCATTGAAGTAGGCAGAAGAAGCGGCGTGAAGGTGATGATATCACATCATAAGGTGTTGGGGCAGAATAACTGGGGGCTCTCTCAGAAGACCCTTGCTTTAGTGGATCAGGCGGTGGCCGAAGGAATAGAGATCACCATTGACCAGTACCCTTATACCGCTTGCATGACCAACCTAAATGTCTGTATCCCACCAAAGTACTTTACAAAAGGCATTAAACATCTTGTGGAGATCCTTTCAGACCCAGTAAATAGAGAAACGATCAAAGCAGAGATACTTGATACAAATTGCGACTACGACAATTATTACCAGAGCTGTGGCGGCTTTGACCGCATCTTTGTATCCTCCTGCCCTGTGACCAAGGAGGCAGAGGGGTACTTTGTAGGGGATTATGCCCGCAAGCTGGGCAAGGATCCCTTTGATACTTACTTTGACCTGCTCATCGCCAACAATGGGGAAAGCGGTGGGATCTACCATGCTATGGGAGAGGAAGACATCTTTCGCATCTTCCAAAACCCCAACACTGTAGTGGGCACCGACGGTCTCTGCCTCGATATGGAGGAAAAGGGTCATCCCCGTGCTTTTGGCTCCTTTACCCGCGCGATTTGCTGGTACCATAAAGAAAAGAAGCTGCTGCCTCTTGAGGAGGTTATCCGTAAAATGACTTCCCTGACGGCACAGCGTGTGATGCTGCAAAACAAAGGTGAGATCAAGGAGGGCTATGATGCCGATCTTGTGATCTTTGATTACGATCAGCTGAAAGATACCCCTTCTTATCAGGATTCCAACCAGCTGAGCAATGGCATTGAGTATGTCATCGTAAACGGGCAGATAGTATATCATGACAAAAAACTGACCGGCATCAACAGTGGTCGATTTATCCCACATACGAAGTAATATAACCCTACAGGAGGTAGATGTATGAAAAGAAAAATTCCTTTTTTCCTTGTAGCAATTGCAATCCTATCGGTGGCTTTGTATGCCTTATGGAGTAAAGGCATACTAGGGCAGGAAAAGCCGCCCGCAGATGATCATAAAGGCAGCACCATCTGGCAGCTGAAGCCGGAAGGGGAGGGTACCCCGAATTTTGCTCAAATACAGGAATTTGCACTAGATCAAGAGGGGCAAAAGCTATTATTTTGGGCAGATGATACTGTAAAGGATATTGCCTTTACACGGGTAGAATACCACGAAACCAAGGGATTTCAAGAAAAAGAGCTGCTCTACAGCCTAAAAACACTAGCACCCGATACAGCAATCCGCCTGACCTACTATTTACCCGAGACGATCCCCAACTTAAAGCTGGGCTTTACCTTAAAAGACGGCAGCCGCCAGGAATTTTTGATTGCACAAAGCGGTGAAGACGGATCAATCCTACTGATTGACCCCAAGGCATAATCAGAGTCAAAAAACGATGTAAGAGGTGCACTATGAAGATCAGAGCCTTTACCCCACAAGATCTGCCTCAAACCAAAGAAGCCGTCAAACAAGCCTTCTGGCGGGATGGGAAAAACGACAGCTTTAACGAATGGGAGTTTATCGAAAAAGTACTAAAGGATCCTGCCTTTATCCCAGAGCTTTGCTTGATCGCGGAAGAAGAGAGGGAGATCCTGGGCTATGTACTGCTGACTGAGGCGATGATCGGCAGCTCTAAAGGATTGACGCTAGGCCCTCTTTCGGTAGTACCCCGATGCCAAAAGCAAGGCATCGGCAAAAAGCTGATGCAGGCAGGTATTAAAGCAGCAGCAACGCTTGGCTACCATTGGGTAGCACTGTTGGGCGGCGACTACTACTGGCAGTTTGGTTTTGAGCCTGCTGCTTCCTACGGGGCGGTGATTACAAAGGATCATCCCGAAAACAAATATTTAAAGCTCCTTTTCTTAAACGAATTTGCCAAGGAAGACACGCAGGGTGAGATCCGCTTCTGTAGTAGTTTCTATAATGAAGCTGGGGAACTACTGTAACGCTCTTCATCTATCATTGACAAGTTTTATGCTTAAGCCGATCATGTCTTAAAAGTAAAAAGCCCGCCCTACTCTAACAGAGCAGGCGGGCTTTGCTGTTTGTAGTTACTTTCTCTTGGTATGGATCTTACCGGCTCTTGTGCCGTTGACTAAGCCATCTTCTACCACCAGCTGCCCATTGACCACTACATAATGGACGCCGTCATTTTTACGGAAAGGATGGATGAAATCTGCATGAGCCTTGAGGGCTGCATAATCAAAGATCGCGATGTCGGCATTGTAGCCCTCTTTGAGGTAGCCGATGCCGTCGATCATATACATATCTGCAGGCATCGAGGTGATGCGAGCAATCGCATCCTCCAGGGTAAAGAGACCGCGGTCTCTTACCAGCTCAAGATGACGGATCATGGTTGCGGTGCCTCTAGGATGGCCGCCGCCTACCTTTTCACGGTCGAAGTGCTGTGGGTAATCGCTCCAGTCAGCGCCAGCCATCACTCTTGGGTGGGCTAGGATGCGATCCATATCCGATTGATTTTGGGTGAAGTAGACCATCTGCACTACACCGTCGTTATCTACCAATAGATCAAATGCCACGTCAAAGGGGTCTTTGCCCTCTTCGTCGGCGATCTGCTGGAGGTTTTTGCCCACATATTGAGGGGTCTTGCTGCTGTCAACAATCAAGAAGGCATCGAAGCCCGCCAAATTATAGCTGGAGGTGGGGATGGAACGGATCAGCTTCACCAGCTCTTTGCGGTACTCAGGGGATTTGAGGTTTTCTACCAGCTGCTTTGGCCCCACAGTGTGGCACTGAGCAGGGATCGTGCTGATGAAGGGTGCAGAGCCAGCAGTATAGGGATACTGATCAGCCAGTACTTTAAGTCCCTTATCGTTGGCATCATCGATCATTTTTAGCAGGGTAGTGGATAAGCCCTCGTTATGTACGCCTGTTACCTTTAGGTGAGAGATTACAGTAGGTACCTTTGCTTTTTCTGCAATGTTGATGGCTTCTTGCACAGCCTCTACTACATCATCGGCTTCGTCACGAATGTGGGAGCTGTAGGAGCCGCCGTATTCCGAAACGGTCTTGCAGAGCTCTACCGTCTCAGCTTCATCAGCATAGACCGATGGCGCATATACAAAGCCGGTGGTTATGCCCAGATAGCCTGCTTCCATGGCCTGAGCGACCCATTTCTTTTGCTCCGCTAGCTCCTCAGCGGTAGGGCGCTCGGGGCTAAAGCCCATGACTCTGCCTCTGATCGCACCCTGCCCTGCATAAAAGGCTAGATTGGTACCGATCTTTTGCTTACGGGCATGCTCCATAAAAGCATGGTAGTTGTCGCAGGCTGCAAACAGCTCTTGGTACTCTGGGCTGCCGGGCTCAGTTTTGGTAGGGAGATTAAGCCCCTCATAGTAAGGCACACAGCTCGAGCCGCACTGACCAGCGATTTCGGTGGTTACGCCCTGCTCCAGGAAGTTGTAGGAGTCAGTGCCCAGCAAAAAGGCTCTGTCGGAATGGGTATGGGAATCAATAAAGCCTGGGGTTACGATGAGTCCTGTGGCGTCGATGATTTTGCCAGCCTCTTGCGGCAGGTTTGTGCCGATCTTGGCAATTTTGCCGTCCTTTACACCGATGTCTGCTACAAAGCGCTTTGCTCGGGTACCATCGACGATGGTACCGTTTTTAATAAGAATATCAAACATAGCTTTCCTCCGCTTTAAAATAATACAATATGATACAAGTTAATAAAAGTGTAGCATGTTCTTTGCTGATTTACAATATGGAGTTCCATGAGGGGCTTACCGGAGGTTTCGGTACTGCTCCTTGCGCCCAAAGACAAAGTACACGATCAAGGTACTGATCCCATAAAACAGCATGGTCAGATAGTAAGGGAAATTATAGGAAACCGCCATCATCAGATAGCCGCCTGCTTGGGTGCTGACGGCACGGAAGATGTTATCGGTAAGAGAAAAGACCGAGCTCATGACGGTGCGGTTCTTTTCTTCCACCAGATCCATAGCAAGGCTTTGGAGGATTGGATTTGCCATATTCATAAAGGTATTTCGAAAGAAGAAGCTCAATGCCATCATATAGGCCCCTTGGGGGAAGGAGATAGAAAACAAAAATGGAATGGAGAGCAGCTGACAGAGGATAACCATCCGCACCCTGCCGATCCTGCGAGAAAGGCTGGGTACCACCAAGCCACCCAGCACGGTGCCAAACTGGGCAAACGCCATAATAGAGCCCACCACACTGTCGGTGACCCCAAGGCTATATTTGATGTATACGCTAAAGAAGGGGATAATCAGACCAGCACCCACGCCGATGCAGGCGACCTTGGCAAGATAAAGCCAGGCATCAAGGCTTAGCCTCTGGAAGAAGCCGAATAGTTCCTTTAAGCGCCCGGGCTGTTGATTTGGCTCCTCCATGAAATCAATGCGGGTAAGGGCAAAAGGAACAATACAAAGAAAAACGATACTGATATTTAAAGCGGTCTGACTGCCAAAGGCTGCACCTCCAAAGAGGGCAAAAAAATCAGAGAGCCCGCCAAATAAAAAGCTCCCCAGAAACATAGCGCAGTTGCCTAAGACAAAGGAGCAGCTAAAGGTACCTACCACCGTATCATCGGTGCTATTTTTCTTATAAAAAGGTGCTTGCACCACATTAATAACCGATTGTGACATACCAAAGATCAAGGAAGCAAGCTGCATTACCGGTATGTAGCGGACGTTGATAAACAACAGCCCCGAGATTACCATTGCAATAAAGGAGATGGTCAGGCCCTTGCGAGTACCAAAGGATTGCACCAGCAGGATTGCCAGCAATGCACCGATGGAGGTACCTAAGGTGCGGATCGACAGTAGGCTGCCGATGGCGGCTTCGGTAAGGCCGATGTTTTTGTAATAGATGCCCAGCATTACGCTGAGAGAAGACATGATAAAGCCGTTGATAAACACGCAAAACATAAACCATCGTACATTGCTGTTTTGCTCTCGGAGATTGGCTGCAAACTCAGTAAAAACTCCCACTGTAGATACCTTCCGCTTCTTAATATAATACCAAACCGATAAAGATGTCCCCACAGGCTGTGGGGACAAAAAGGAGCTATAGATTGCTTGGGGCAGATCATGCGGCATCATACTGTGATGCCTGGTCTGGGGAAGATGGTTTATGTAACAGCTATGACGGATACAAAGAGCATCTCTTGCACTCTAGCTATTATAGCATGCTTGGTATCGGATTACAACAAAAAGGGGCTAGAAGAAGATAATCGGTTTTTGATAGATAATTTCGCTAAATAATTCTTTACCGAAACAGGGTAAAGCCAAATTACGCAACTACTCGGAATATGCGCGCTCATAGCGCTTCAATATTTTTTCACGGGCTTTTTTTAGATCTCTTTCGGGTAAAGATAGATATATGCACTCTTGGCAGTGGCCTTGGATATTGATGCTGATTTGATCTAATACACAGTGACCATCCTCCCAATAGATACAAAAGCAATTTTCACATAACATCGTATGGATCACCCAACCTTATAAGTACTTATAAACATAAGTGTAAAAATCATGTATATATTACAATTATACCAAAGCACTATAATATTTGTAAACACAAGAGAGAGGTGATTACAATCTTTCAGGTCAAAAAAGAGGAGTATGTCAACAAAACCTTTCGTCTTAATAAGGCGCTGGTAGAGGAGCTTGCCCAGTGTGCCGCTGCCAACAAAATCTCGATGAACCTACTGGTTGCCCAATGCTGCCGCTATGCGCTGGATAGCATGAAAACCCAGAATAACCCGCAATAAACACAGAGGTATTTTTATATCCTTGGTCAATGAGTATGGCGCGCATCTACTTCTTATTGCTTCTTTAAGCTGCGAAGAATAAAAGACGCTATGATGTATGGTATACTTCTTATAAAAGCCATTATAAGGAGGTCTGCCACTATGAAAAAGCTGCTTAGTAAAGCCGGAGGGTACCTGCTGTGCTTCACTATCTTGCTGGCTTATCTGTATCTTTATGATCGTTTTGAAATGAGGCTGCTGACCAGATACTCTTCTCGTGAATTTGGTACCCTTGCTATGGCTGCCCAGCATGGATTGCTGCCCAGCTTTGTATTTTACAGGCTATTTCAAGCTTCTTTTGGTGGGCTATTGGCCCTCCCCTACCTCTACGCTCAGTTTCAAAAAGAGGGTAAATGGCGTTTTTGCTGGCTGCCCTTTGCTGTATTTGGTCTGCCTGCCATGCTAGTTTCATGGGGGCTTCTTTATGATGCTTTGCAGTTTGGGTTGATCAAGCTACCAAGCTCTAAGCTTTCTATGTTTTATACAAGACTAAGCTATGATTTTACACGACATTTTTGCAGCATTCTCTTTGGATTTCTTAGTATTGCTTGCTGGGTAAAGCTGCGATAAAACAAAACGATGGCTATAAAAGCCATCGTTTTGTTATCAGGGCTATTTGCTTGCATTTTGATACTTTTTAAGGAGAGGCACCGCCACCAAAGCAGCACCCAATGTGGTGATGATGATTTCGGGGCCCATGTAGCCGATATTGTAGCTAAAGGATAAGGTCACAGCGCCAAAGCCCTCGGCCATCAGATCATACCACAGCACGAAGCCTGATACGAAGTGGCATAGGAAGCGCAAAACAACAGCAAAAAAGCTGCCGAGAGTAAAGGCAATGGTAGTATTGGGGATCAGCTTCTTAAAGACTCCTGCAAAGCCCAGTACACCGTAGGCCAGCATATAGTCGAGGATGATTGCACCGATCACGGTGGCGATAGAAATACCCCGCAGTCCATCCATACCCAGCAGTAGTTGGAGCAATCCAGTTGCAAGACCGGCTAGCAGCCCCCACTTGGTGCTGTATTTAAAGGCAAACAGGCAGACAGGTACCATCGAAAAAGCAGTGATGGATCCGCCGTTGATCCAAGGGCCGGGAAACTGGATCATACTGAGCACAGTGGTCAAAGCCACCATCATTGCACCCTCTACCAGGATGCGGGTTTTGTTAGTAGTGTTCATAGCTATCCTCCTAAAAATAAAAAAAATCGCTAGGAAACACCAAGCGACGAAATATCATACATATTCCCTACGCTGGCATTATCCAGATCAGGTTAAGGGTTAGAAATATCAATAGGATTTCCTCTCAGCCAAAGTCGTTTAGCACCCCATATTCAATTTACCTTTATTATATAGCTGCGATCTCGCTTTGTCAATTAAAAACCCAGCTACGCATCTGGGAGTTTTGTATATCCCTCCCTCTGCAAGCTTTATAGGGCCACAAATAGTTTCTCTAACTACATATAAGTAGGACAGGCTGAATGATTACAGCCTGTCCTACGTTTGGGCGATGCCTTTTGCTCTCTGTGAGTTTTTATCAATATTGCTTGGAATGCTTGGCAGCCAGTCTCGACAACTATCTAATATGTATAATCATCCGCAAATATGAAACTTTATTCATTTAAAGCGCTAAGCTTCCTTTGCCAGCTGAAGCAATGGACGCCTGACACCTGCCAGAGCATCATACCGACTTTGTAGCAGCATGATTTGGTTGGCGTAGCTGTTTGCCCGTTCGCTAAGTTCCAGCAATTCTTGTGCATGAGCCTCGTACTGTCCATCATCAAGCAACAAATTGGCGGCCTTACGGCATTTCATCAGCTGTTTCCAGTTCCATTCAATTTTTAGAGCGCAGATCTTTTTTTCTATGTTATTCATAATACATCCTCCTTGATTTTGCTCGTCCTTTCTGTTTGTTCAGCTTATACTGTAATATTACTATCTTATTTACAAAAAATCTGTCGAATATGCTGTGAGTTTCTAGTGCAAACAATATTTATTCTCGATTTGCATCAAACGCCAGTTCGTCCATTTCAAACAGTGAAATTGTAAAATTATGTAATCTCCTATCGAATGGTTTTTCAAGTTTTTTCCATATGCCAGCGACACTGACTACACTAGTTTTTTACACTTATCTATACACCTGTATCTCCTTAAAGCTACTATTTGGAGGTGTTTTATAGCAGTTATAGGCATAGACGTTGTAATTTCATCTGACTTCTTGCGCCATTGCATGTGAGCATCACAGAAATGAAATGAATAAATTTACATTTTGCAGTACGTGCTTATATAATAAAAAAAGCAGACAGGTCTTTGACCTGTCTGCCATATAGTAAAGATGTTGTTTATAGGATGCTGTCGCTCTTGCCTTCGATACCGCTTAGGAGTGCTGCCATGTAGAAGATTTCCTGCACGCCCTTGTATGCATCGGTTGGGTCAAACCACTCATCAGTGGTATGTACGCCGCCCGAATCGCCGCCGCCACCTAGGCATAGAGCTGGGATGCCCTTGCCGATCGGCATATTGGCATTGGTAGAGCCGCCCTGATAGAAGGTAGGTTCTACACCCATATCCTTCATGACGGTGTAGATTGCCTCTACGATAGGTGCATTGCGAGGCTGCTTGCCTGCGGGCACGTTTACATAGTTCTCAATATCATAAGTAATGGTGTCCATACCCCAGCGAGCGGTCTCTTCCTTGCAAGCTTCGTCAATAGCAGCAAAAATCTGCTTCTCGAGAGCTGCCAGCTCCTCTGGGCCGTTGGAGCGGAAGTTAAACTTAATGGTTGCGTTTTGCACGATGGCGTGGATACCTGCATCGTTACCGGCGTGGAAATTGCTGACTGCAAAGGTGGTGACTGGATCAGCAGGCACCTGCATGTCAGAGATTTTGGCTACCGCTCTAGCAGCTGCATGGAGAGGATTTGCTACCTTGCCAAATGCACCGTAAGCGTGACCGCCGATACCATGGAAGTTGACTGCACAGGTACGGATACCGGTAGCTTCAAAGATAATATTGTCGTTGCCGCTGCCATCTACACAGATACAGCCACCCACTTCTGGGTGATCATCAAGGAACTTCTTCATGCCACTGAGTCCACCCATGCCTTCCTCGGCAGCGGTGCCCATAAAGATGATATCGCTCTTGGTCTGGATATTAAGCTTATTAAAGGCACGAAGCACAGACAATACTGCTGCAAGGCCACGGGTATCGTCACAAATGCCGGGGCAGTAGATCTTGCCATTCTTCATAACTGGCTCTTTTACAGTGCCAAAGGGGAAAACGGTATCCAAGTGACCCTCTACTACAATTGCAGGGGCATTGCTTGTGCCCTTACGGGTACCAAATGCGTTGCCGTGGCGATCGATCTGTACATCTGTGAGCCCTAGCTCTCTAAGCTTTGCCGCAAATACCTCAGCACGCTTGTTTTCCTGGAAGGTAGGTGCTTCGATGACTACCAGCTCCAACTGCTCATCAAGGGTGTTTTTGTCGTCCTCCTTGATAAATTCTATGGCAGCCTTTACTTCCTCAAGATTTTTTAGATTTTCATATGCCTTCACGATTTTTTCACTTACTGTGTAGCTCATAAAAGTACCTCCTGCATGTTTTTTGTTGTCTTGTTGCCTTCAGCACTGGATAACGATAAAATAGTTGAGTAGATCAACATTTATGTATATTTTATCATAAACACAGCAAAAAATATAGTCGGGATAATGCATAATCTTTGGTAGGGTTTTATTGATATGTCAAGTACCTCCCCCGCAGGATTTTATTGCTGGGGGAGTATTGCTGTGCTATAATAAATTTTAAATGAAGCTTCCCATACCTAAGAAACCAATGAAGATACAGAGCTTGTGTAGAGGAATGGAGGAAATACAATGTATAAGGTTGATCTAAACAGCGACCTGGGTGAAAGCTTTGGCAGCTATACCATCGGCATGGATGAGGAAATTATCCGCCATGTATCATCGGTCAACGTAGCCTGCGGCTGGCATGGCGGTGATCCCTTAGTGATGGAAAAAACCGTAGCCATGGCAAAGGAATACGACACCGCTGTAGGCGCCCACCCAGGGTTTCAAGATCTAATGGGCTTTGGTCGGAGAAATATGGCCGTCACCCCCGAGGAAGCCAAAGCCTATACCAAATATCAGATCGGTGCGCTGATGGCTTTTGCCACAGCCAAGGGCATAAAGCTCCAGCATGTAAAGCCCCATGGTGCGCTTTACAATATGGCAGCGGTGGATTATAAGCTGGCAAGAGCCATTGCAGAGGGGATCTATGAAGTTAATCCGGATCTGATCTTTTTGGCCCTTGCCAACTCCCAGATGATCAAAGCAGCCGCCGATGTGGGGCTAAAAGCAGCCAGTGAAGTTTTTGCTGATCGTGGCTATATGGAGGATGGTACGCTTGTGCCCCGTAAGATGCCCGGCGCGATGATCCACGACGAAAAAGAAGCCATCGCCCGTGTGATCCGCATGGTCAAGGAGGGTAAGGTGACTTCCATTACAGGCAAAGATATTGCGATCAAGGCTGATTCGATCTGTGTCCATGGCGATAACCCACAAGCAGTGCAGTTTGTGGTAGAGATTAAAAAAGCTCTAGAAGCCGAGGGCATCACCCTTGCAAGCATTAGGGAGATTGTATAATGGAAGAGATCAGACTGCTGCCATCGGGCGACAAAGCCGTTTCGGTGGAGTTTGGCAATACCATCGACCCAAAGATTAACCAAAGAATACGCGCCTTTACCCTTGCTCTTGCTAGACAGGGAATGAAAGGGATTGTGGAGCTTGTACCCTCCTACCGCTCAGTGATGGTACACTATCGCCCCGAAGAAATCCTCTATCGCGAGCTGGCAGATGGGCTGATGGCGGCAGCAAAGCTTGCCGACAGCATGGAGCTCCCCCCGGCCGAGGTGGTGGAGATCCCTGTGCTATACAATCGTGAAACCGGCCCTGACCTTGCCTTTGTAGCAGAGCACAGCGGCAAAAGCATCGACGAGGTCATCAAGATCCACACCTCCACCGAGTACTTAATTTATATGCTGGGCTTTACCCCCGGCTTCCCCTATCTGGGTGGAATGAGCAAAGAAATTGCTACTCCGAGGCTGCAAAGCCCCCGAATCAAGATCCCCGGCGGCTCGGTGGGGATCGCTGGAGAGCAGACAGGAGTCTACCCCATCGACTCCCCCGGTGGTTGGCAGCTCATTGGGCGTACTCCGGTAAAGCTGTATGATCCAAGCCGTGAAACCCCCATCCTCTTAAATGCAGGGCAGTATATCCGCTTCGTTGCCATCGGTGAGCAGGAGTATGCAAGGATTTCCTCTGCCGTCAAAGAGGGCAGCTACCGCTGCAAAACCTACCCAAAGGAGGCAGAATAAATGGGGATCATCATCAGAAACAAGGGCTTCTTAACCACGATACAGGACTTAGGCCGTATCGGTTACCAGCAATTTGGTGTGCCTGCCTCAGGTGCAATGGATGGGCGCTCGATGAAAATCGCCAACCTACTGGTGGATAACCCCGAAGATGAAGCAGTGGTGGAAATGCTGCTCTTGGGCGCTCAGATCGAATTTAGCGCTGCCAATGTGATTGCGATCACAGGTGCCGACCTCTCCCCTGCCATCAACGGTGTGCCTGCTCCTACCTATGCGGCAATTTCCGTCAAACCCGGTGACACCCTTAGCTTTGAGGGGATGCGCTCGGGTAGCCACTGCTATGTGGCATTTGCAGGAGGGCTGGACATACCACAAGTGATGGGTAGCAAATCCACCTATATCAAAGCAGGGATCGGCGGCTATCAAGGGCGAAAGCTCGAGAACAACGATCATATCCCCTTTGCTGCTCCAAAGGTAACTCTGCCAAACATGCGAGGCAGAGCCTTTATTCCCGAGGATTTCAGCCAAAGCCTCTGTGACATACACGTGATCATGGGGCCTCAGGAGGACTGCTTTACCCCCGAGGGGATTGAGACCTTTTTGAGCAACCCTTACACCATAACCAATGAATTTGACCGTATGGGCTGCCGATTAGAGGGCAAAGCCATCACCCACATCGGTGACGGCAACATTATCTCAGACGGTATTGCCTTTGGAGCAGTGCAGGTGCCCAGCCATGGGAAGCCCATCATCATGCTAGCCGATCGCCAGACAGTGGGGGGATACGCCAAAATCGCTACGGTCATTTCTGTAGATCTCCCTAAGCTGGTGCAAAAAAGTGCTGGGGATAAGATCCGCTTTCGTGCAATGAGTCTGGAAGAAGCCCAAGCCCTCTACCTGATCGAAAGACAAAACATCGCCGCGCTGCGAGATTCCCTTATAGGCAACTCCACCGGAGGTAAGCCGGACGTTAACCGTATATTATCTCCAGCGATCCTCCCAAATTAATAAAAAGAGAGGTGCTATCATGGAAAATCTCGCAAATGCCACCCCCGCAGAGCTGCGTGCCGCCTTCCGTGAAGAGAAGCTCTGCCGCCCCACCGCAGGACTGTGCAACGGCTATGCGCAGGGGAATCTGGTAATCCTCCCCAAAGCACTTGCCTTCGACTTTTTGCTCTTTACCCAGAGAAATCCCAAGCCCTGCCCTGTGTTAGAGGTTACGGACGTAGGCAGCAAGGAGTTTCGCCTCACCGCCAAGGGCAGTGACGTAACCACCGACCTGCCATTATATCGGGTCTATGAGCATGGTGTATTGACGGGTGAGTATCAAAATATCAAGTCTTTCTGGCGGGAGGATTTTGTTGCCTTCTTGCTTGGTTGCAGCTTCTCCTTTGAGGGAACAATGCTAGCCGAGGGCATCCCTGTACGGCACATCGAGGAAGGCTGCAATGTACCTATGTACATCACCAATATCCCCTGCACCGATGCAGGAGCCTTTTCGGGGCCGATGGTATGTAGTATGCGGCCAATCCCCCATCATCAGGTCGTCAAGGCTGTAGAGGTGACAGGCAGGTTCCCCCGTGTCCATGGCAGCCCTATCCATATCGGCTCCCCCGAAGCCATCGGTATCGCCGATATCAACAAGCCCAATTTCGGAGAGGCCGTTACCATCCGCCAAGGCGAAACCCCAGTATTTTGGGCCTGCGGTGTTACCCCGCAAGCAGTAGCCATGCAGGTAAAGCCCGAAATTATGATCACCCACGCCCCGGGGCATATGTTTATCACCGATATCAAGGATCATCAGCTCTAAATCAGTGTAAAATACCCCTACAATGCTACAGGCAGGCAGCTCGTCCAAAAGAGCTGCCTGCCTTATGTTTTAAATAGATGCTTTGAGCTTATATCGGTAGAGATTTAGCTTGCTGCCAAAGGCTTCGATCTCCTCAGCAAAGGTAAACCCCAGCTTGGTAATCACATGGCATGACGCCGTATTATCAGGATACGCCATTGCCACCACCTGCTGCCAGTCATAGGCAGTTTTTGCATAGCCAAGGCACCCAACTGCCGCTTCACTGGCATAGCCCTTGCCCCATGCTGTTGTGTCAAGGGCATAGAGCAGCTCAATCTCCCCTAGCTTTTCCACAGGTAAAAATCCGCAGTGGCCAATCAACTGCTTACTATCCTTCAACACAACCGCCCATACACCATAGCCCCGATCCTCCCAGCCACTCATTACTCTGCCCAGCGCTTTTTCTACATCCTCTGCTGTCAGATCTTTGCCACTACCCAGGTACCGTGTCACCGCTGACTTGGTCATGATATCGGTATAGGCTGCTAGATCACTCGTTACAAATGGGCGCAGCACCAAGCGCTCTGTGCAAAACTCTCTTTCTGTCATATCTGCTCTTACCTCTCCGTCTTTCCATATTGCCCAAATTATAGCAAAAAAAGAGTGGGCCTGCAATCCATCAAAATAGCTCTATATCAAAAGGAGGATCTGCCACATTAGCAGATCCCCCTTTTACTCTCCCGATTGCCTGCCAAGGCAGGATTATACGGTAAAACGATTGATGATTTTTTTAAGCTGATCTACCTGTGCCACCAGCTCCTGACTAGAGGCAGCTGTCTGCTGGGAGGTAGCGGAGTTGTTTTGTGTCACCGCCGAAATATCATGGATGCTTTGGGTGATCCTTTCAATAGCAGTGAGATTGGAGTTGGCAGAGCTTGCAATGCTGCCCAGCGCTGTAACCACATCCTTGGTCTGCTCAACCACCTGACCAAGAGATTGGTTGGTGATTTCAGTCAGGTTTACCCCCTCCTGTACTGCGGCAATCGACCGCTCGATAAGGCCTTGGGTATTTTTAGATGCTTCAGCACTCTTTGCTGCCAGACTGCGCACCTCATCGGCTACTACGCTAAAGCCCTTGCCGTGCTCCCCTGCACTCGCCGCCTCAATGGCTGCATTGAGGGCAAGGATATTGGTCTGGAAGGCAATATCGTCAATCGCCCTGATGATCTGCTGGATCTCCAGTGACATAGCAGAAATATGATCCATCGAGCCGCTCAGCTGTGCCATATATGCGCTGCTCTGCTCGATATTATCGAGGGTGCTACCTGCCAGCGCAGAGGAGCTATTTGATACTTCGGTGTTACTGCTGCTCTGCTGGTAGATATGCTCTAGATTCATCGAAATCGATTCCACTGTAGCGGCCTGCTCGGTAGAGCCCTCCGACACCAGCTGGGCCGCTGAAGAAAGGTGCTCCGCAGCGATGCCGATGCCTTGCGAAATATCTTGAATATCCTTAACAATCCCCTTGATATCCTGGATCAAAAGGTTGATGATCTCTACAATCTCTTGGTATACACCACTGTGCTTCGAGGTATCTAGCTGATAGCTAAGGTCGTGATTCCTCACAGATGCACTGATCACCATAGCGTCAGACTGCACCGAAAGGATCGAGCGCATTGCCCGTTCCGTCGACTTTGCCAGCACCTCTATCTCCTCTACTGTCTGTACTTCCGACAGCTGCCGGAGGGTAGACTCATTTAGGTATCCTGTTTCAATTTCGTTGGTAGCTGTGATCACTCTGGCAAGCGGAGCACTGATCTGCCTGCGGATGGTATACTTAATCAGTACCATGATGGCAGCCAGCAGAACCAAGGTGCCAACGCAGGAGCTTAAAATCACCTTAAGTCGATGTTGGTTAAGATCTCCTAAGCTTCGGATGGAGGATAATACACCAAGGGTTTCACCCTTTTTATTTTGTATTGTTTTATAAGAAGCCAGATACTTTTGATTGTTTAACACCACATGGGTGGTGTGCCCCTCAGGCTTCGCTAGTATCTGCTCATACAGAGCTTCCTCTAAATTGCTACCGATCAGGCTATCTCTTCCTTCCTCCAGGGAAATATTGGCCAATCGATTGCCGTTATAGATACTATACTGGGTATTGGTTAGTGCCTTGATGCTATCTAAAAAGTCGGCATGCTCCAGATCATACTCCACAACCAGCGTGCCTACAGGTGCCCAGCTGTCGTCATAGATTACCGAAGAAACAGCAATCGCTAAATTATCCGATAGATCGTTTGTAATATCGGGCACTGTTTTGGTGGCGCCGGCAATTGCATCCAGCTCAGCTTTTTTATAGGTTTTGGGCTTTGATTGGTATACCAGACTATTGTTGCTATCTAGCACCACAGCGCCAAAGGCAGAGTTTTTGCCAAAGCTTGCTGTGATCAGATTTTCGACTTTGCTTTTTTGTCCGTCACGCAGGCTGATACCCAGCTCTATATTTTCTCCCATCGCCTTGCTGTCGCGCTGCACGATATTTTTGACCTTATCAAGCTCTTCAAAAGCGATGTTGGAGAAGGAAATCGAGTCCTCCAAAAAGATCTCTTCTACAAGATGATTGAGTGTAGTGGTCGACATCAGCAGTGAAATTGCTACGATCGCAACGGTAGAAATCGCTGTAATGGTCAGCATGATTGTTTCGAGTTTCCTTGCTTTTTTCATATCTACGAAAGAGCCTCCGTTATAACACAGTTGTCAATTTATTTTAAATGGCATTTTACGATGTGGCTTGCATTTTCGGCATAGTAGCCGGGGTCTTTTTCTCTACAAATATCCATCACATAGGGGCAACGAGTCTGAAACTTGCAGCCCGGTGGTAGATTAAAGGGGCTTGGTAGCTCCCCTTGTATCAGATTTCGCTTCATTTTGACGGTGGGATCGGGCTCTAGCACAGCGCTAAGTAGTGCGACGGTATACGGGTGCTTAGGGTTTCTAAAAAGCTCCTCATTATCCGCCATCTCTACCAGCTGCCCCATATACATAACCGCAATACGATTGCAGAAGTGCTTAACCACGCTGAGATTGTGGGAGATAAACAGGTAGGTCAGGTTATACTTCTGCTGCAGATCCTGCATTAGGTTTAAAATCTGAGCCTGTATCGAAACATCCAGCGCCGAAACCGGCTCGTCGCAGACGACTAGCTCAGGATTAAGGCACAGCGCTCTGGCGATGCCGATACGCTGCCTTTGCCCGCCGCTAAACTCAAAGGGGTAGCGATCAAAATGCTCTTCTTTGAGGCCAACTACCTCCATCAGCTCCAGCGCT
>DAMCAP010000017.1:3244-8598 GCA_032059445.1 Oscillospiraceae bacterium | reverse complement strand
CGCGCCCGCCGCTCCTCGGGGGTGCCGATCTCCCAGAGGGTCATGGGCTCCATGATGGTACGCCCTACTTTAAAGCGTGGGTCAAGAGAAGAATATGGATCCTGAAAGATCATCTGTACACGCGTATAGTACATGGGATTGTCCTTCATAGCAGGAGAAAAAATATCCTGCCCCGCAAAGGTAATGGTACCCGAGTTGGGCTGAGCTAAGCGCAGGATCATCTTACCGGTTGAAGATTTACCGCAGCCCGACTCCCCTACCAGCCCGAGGGATTCCCCTTTATAAACGATCAAATTGAGATTATCGACAGCGGTCATGTAACGGGGCTTTTTGCGGATGGAAAAATCCCGCAGCTTCTCCGAATATTGCAGTGTTACACCGTTTAAGCTAAGCAGCTCCTGTTTTCTCATATTTACTCCATTCTGCTGTTATTTATGGGTGAGTGATCTGAGGCATTTACCGGGTAGCATACCGCCAACAGCAGACCTTGTGACCGTTATCCAACTCGGTCAAGGGTGGCAGCTCCAGACTACAGTGGCTCTGCGCATACTCACAACGAGGCGCAAAGCGGCAGCCCTCCACATATTCTCTAGGGGAAGGTACGGTGCCTTCAATATTATAAAGCCGTTCCTTTGGCTTAGTCAGTGAAGGAATGGAATCTAAAAGCCCTTGGGTGTAGGGGTGCAGAGGGTTGGCAAAGATCTCAAATACATCGGCATATTCCACCATCCGGCCTGCATACATAATCATGACCTTCTGAGCCATCTGTGCAACGACTCCCATATCATGGGTGATTAAAATAATCGACGTATTGTTTTTTTGCTTCAGCTGGTCAATCAGCATCAGCACCTGTGCCTGCACCGTTACATCCAGCGCAGTGGTTGGTTCATCGGCAATCAACACGCTAGGGTTACAGGCCAGTGCCATCGCGATCATTACCCTTTGGCGCATTCCGCCCGAAAGCTGGTGGGGGTACTTCTTAAAGAATTTATCTCCGTCGGGGATGCCTACCTCTTTAATCATCTCCAGAGCACGCTGCTTTGCCTCTGCCCTGCTCATCCCCTGATGGAGGATCAGCGACTCCATGATCTGATCTCCGATCTGAAGCACAGGGTTGAGTGCGGTCATCGGCTCCTGAAAGATCATCGAAATCTCATTGCCACGATAACCGGTCATATCCTTAGTGGTGAGGGATAAGAGATCAGTGCCTTTAAAAAGAATCTGCCCGCCCACATACTTTGCAGGGGGCTCGGGCAGAAGCTGTAAGATCGACATAGCGGTTACACTTTTACCGCAGCCCGACTCTCCTGCAATTGCTAGGGTTTCGCCTTGTGTGAGGCTTAAGGACACATTATCAATGCCCGGAAGCTCGCCGTACTGCGTCATGAAGTTTACCGTAAGGTTTTTGATCTCTAAGACTGTATTGCCCTCTGTCTGCATGATACACCGCCCGATCTACAAAATTCTACACAATGATACAAAAATCGTTACATTGCGCTACATGTTAAACAATATATCTTTTTTAAGGGCAAAAGTCAAGGCTATCGGCTGCGTATTTTACTATATTGACTTGTGTATGTTGACGTTTTTTGTGAATTATGTTACAGTTTACATAGGGATATTTGGTTAATAATTGGGCTCAGGGAGGTAGATGTGGTAAGATTTCATAAAGCCAACTGCAAAACCTTTGGTGTAGGCGCAGCCTTTATCAGCTTGTATACTCTTTGGCATATTGGCCATACTATGGTACTGCTCCATGCGCATCTGATCTTTTTAAAGCTCATGGCAGATAAAACCCTATACCCCCAATATATCGATAACTATCAATTTTGGGTCAGCTTTGGCAACTACATGGGGAGCTTTACCGGTGGTAAGGGCACCACCTATAAATGGTGTGGATTTATTGTACTCTTTTTTGTTTTGATGCTTATCTATGACATCCGCTATGCTGCGCTCAGTCATTTAGGGGCAAATTTATCGGCAGCTCTCTGTATCTGGCTGATCAGATGGGTTGTCGGATTTTATCCTCAGATCAAAATCGGCCCTGCAAACTACTTTATCAACCTAAAGACAGCCTTTGCCTACACAAGCTGTGCCCTACTACTGGCAATCGCTCTATACCTGCCACTGTATTGCTATAAAAAGCTGCGGCAGGGGGTAAGTCCGTGGCATGATTAAATCAAAATTCTTCTTGACACACGATGCATATTTGTGATATAATTTATCGGAATATTGCCTAAATATATCGTATTTTGCCTTTACCCAACTGACGCAAATCGTTGATGAGGCAATCTTCCACAGGGGAGATTGCCAGCTTCGATAGGTTAGTTGGTTTTTTTATTTCCCCAACAATTGATAGGAGGACTGCCAAATGAAGTACGATGTAGCGATCATAGGAGCCGGCCCTGCTGGGATTTTTACTGCCCTTGAGATGATCAGAGCAGGCAGCAAGCAAAAAATCCTGATTATTGAAAAAGGCCGTGCCATCGATAAACGCTCCTGCCCCAAGACCAAAACTCAAACCTGCGTCCATTGCAAGCCCTTTTGCAATATCACCACAGGCTTTAGCGGTGCAGGTGCATTTTCTGACGGGAAGCTCTCCCTAAGTAACGAGGTAGGTGGTGACCTGCCTGAGCTGATTGGTGCAGACTTCGCCCAACAGATGATCGACTATACCGATAAGATTTATCTGGAGTTTGGTGCCGATATCAAGGTTGAGGGTCTGGGTGTAGACGATGCAGTCAAGGACATCCGCCGTAACGCCATCAAGGCTGGATTAAAGCTGGTGGATTGCCCGATCCGCCATCTAGGTACTGAAAAAGCACAGGAAATTTACCTTAAAATACAAAACTATCTGTTAGAACAAGGCGTGGAGATCTCCTTCCTCACCATCTGCAAGGATCTGCTGATCGAGGACGGTAAGATCAAAGGCATTGTCTGCCAAGATGCCTTTGGTAAAAAAGATGCGTTCATCATCGAAGCCGACAGCGTAGTAGCTGCCGCCGGCCGCAAAGGCGCCGACTGGCTGGAGAAGATGTGCCAGAAGCACGATGTCGCCCACGAAGCAGGCCCTGTGGATATCGGCGTGCGAGTGGAGGTACGAAACGAAGTCATGGAGGAGGTCAACAACGTCCTCTATGAGTCTAAGCTGATCGGCTATCCTGAGCCCTTTGGCAACAAGGTGCGTACCTTCTGCCAAAACCCCGGCGGCTTTGTCAGTCAGGAGAATTACGACAATCGTCTGGCTGTGGTCAACGGCCACTCCTATAAAGAAAAGAAGAGCCTCAATACCAATCTGGCAATCCTTTGCTCCCATCACTTCCAACATCCCTTTGATCAGCCCATCGAGTATGCCAAAAAGGTAGGGGAGCTGGTGAACATGCTGGGAGACGGGCATATCTTAGTACAGCGCTACGGAGACATCCTCTCTGGCAAGCGTACCTGGCAGGATGAGCTGGATCGCAGCAACGTCCGCCCTACCCTGCCCGATGCAGTGGCTGGTGACATCACCAGTGCCATGCCCTACCGCACCATGATGAACATCATCCAGTTTATCCAGGCGGTGGATCAAGTGGTGCCCGGCTTTGCCAGCAACGAAACCCTCCTCTACGCCCCCGAGATCAAGTTTTACTCCAACCGTGTGAAGATGGATCAGGAGTTTACCACCAACATCGAGGGGCTCTACTGCCTCGGTGACTCCAGCGGCTGGACGAGGGGCCTCATGATGGCCTCTATGATGGGTGTGCTGATGGGGCAGAGGCTGGCGAAAGAATAGCGTATTTGTACAGAACCGCGCTCTTGGATATAAGCTATAGTAGTCTTCCCTTCTGCACTCATGCCGTGCAGGCACTCCATTTTTGATAGACGTCAAAAATGGAGGAAAAAACGTCTAAGGGCTGCGCCCTTAACCCCCACGGGCAAAGCCTTGGCGGATTGCGCTTGCATGCAAGCGACAACCGTTCCAAGGGCTTGCCCTTATAAAGAGCCCGCGGCGGATTTCATCTATCCATAACACAAAAGGGAACAAGCGTTTTGCTTGTTCCCTTTTTATTTTTATACATTAAGCCCGCCTTCTCCCCTGCCCCATTACAATCATTAGCGCCTTAATCAGCAGCATCAGGATTAAACCGCAGAGGATCCCTGCACTGATACCCGCAAAGTCAATACACACATCCCTAAGCTGCCCTGCCCGCCCGGGGATGAAGGTCTGCAGAGTTTCGTCTGTCACCGCGGTAGCAAGACCCAGAAACAAAGGCCAAGAGAGATAAGGTAATACCCTACGGGTATAGACTCGCAGGGTCAACACTAACCAGAATCCAAGGAGGGTATACTCAGCAAAGTGAGCCATCTTTCGTACCAAGGCTTCGCTCAGGCGCAGGCCGAAGCCCAACGCCTGTAAAATCCGATTAAGCCATGCGGTCACAAGGGCACTCTTCCCCCCTGATACCTCGGCAATTTCAGCAGAGTTGGCGAAGATAAACCAAATCACCGACAGCGTGATCAGGGTAAATACAGTTTTAAAGATCAGTGCCCATCTATCTGGTTTTTGCATCCTAAGCTCCTTCTAGTTTATATAGGTAGTATAGTCGGGTTAAGAGGGAGCTATGCCGCATATTGCTGTAAGCTATGCTCTTGTGCCTTATGCTGGCTCCTCCAGCCCCATCTGGCTCTGCACCATGCGGTAGTATTCCCCTTTTGTTGCCATCAGCTCCTGATGGGTGCCGCTCTCAAGGATGCTGCCCTCTCCGATGACCATAATGCGGTCGGCATCACGGATCGTCGAGAGACGATGCGCAATCAAAAAGCTGGTTTTATCCTGCATTAGGCTTAAAAACGCCTTTTGGATGGTTTTTTCGGTCTTGGTGTCTACACTGGAGGTGGCTTCGTCGAGGATCAAAAGCCTTGCATCACAGAGGATGGCTCTGGCAATGGAAATCAACTGCCGCTGCCCTTGACTGAGGGTGTCGCTGCTTGCCGATACCCTAGTATGATAACCCTTGGGCAGCTGGGAAATGAAGCTGTCGGCAAAGGCAAGCTTAGCAGCAGCAACCACCTCCTCATCACTAGCCTTCGGATTGGAATAGCGGATATTGTCTAAAATCGTACCGCTAAAGAGGCAGGTATCCTGCAAAACCACCGAAAAGTATCGGCGCAGGCTGCTGCGCTTAATGTTCCTGATATCCACTCCATCAATATAGATTGCACCTTCATCCACCTCATAAAAACGAGTCAGCAGGTTGACAATGGTGGTTTTGCCCGCACCGGTCTGCCCTACCAAGGCGATGACCTCACCTTTTTTTACGGTAAAGCTGATGTTATTGAGTACAGGCTGCTCAGGGGTATACCCAAAGCTG
>DAMCAP010000017.1:0-3234 GCA_032059445.1 Oscillospiraceae bacterium | reverse complement strand
GAAATTCCACCTCTCCCCCAATCTGCTCCGGATCAATGGCGTCGGGGCGGTCGGGGGTTTCTTCTGCTTGATCTAGCACCTCAAATACTCTTTCTGCTCCTGCCAAAGCCGATTGGATGGTAGTAAACATCGCTGCGATGTTGTTGATCGGTTGGCTAAACTGCTTAGAATAGCTCATAAAGCTGACGACAACTCCTACATCGATGACACCTCTGACCGACAATAGCCCGCCCGCGCAGGCCAGCAGGGCAAAGGAAAGATTGTTGATGACATTCATAAAGGGCATCATGAAGCCCGACCACATGTTGGCGCTGGCGGAGTTTTTGGTTAGGCGGCGGTTAAGCTGGGCAAATTCGTCTAGCACCTCTGCCTGACGATTAAAGGCCTTAACCATCTTCATGCCGGTGACGCTCTCTTCAATTAACCCATTTAAAGAGCCAAACAGATTAGCCTGTGCAGCAAAATATCGCCTGCTCCTGCCAGAGATTACACGGGTTAGCAGGAAGATCAAGGGTAGGGTAACCAGCGCCGCCAAGGTAAGCACAGGGCTTAAAATCAACATCATCAACAGGGAGCCAACCACCGAAATCAAGCCCGAAATCAACTGGGTAGTGGTCTGGGCAACGGTGCTGCTGATATTTTCGGCATCGTTGGTAAGGCGACTCATGGTGTCGCCCTTTTGGCGGGTATCATAGAAGCGCAGCGGCAGCCTTTGGAGCTTCTCAAAAAACTCTGCGCGGATATGCTCTACCAAGCGCTGAGATACACGAGTCATGATCCATCCGTTCAGAGAAGAAACAGCCCATGCAATCGAGTAACAGCCCAGCAATGCTGCCAGAGAAGTGTAGAGTAGGCTTTGGCTGACGGTACCCGTCTGGATATCCATCGCTTTGACCGCTTGCCCTATATAATAAGGTGTAGCAAGGCTTACTCCTGCCGCCACAATTGTCAAAATAAGTGCTAGGCCGATAGATTTACCCCAGCGCAGATAGAGCTTGACAATCCGTAAGAGGGTCACTTTGGCATCTTTAGGCTTCTCCACAGGCTTAAATCTGGCTCTGTGTCCGCCCCCACCCCCTTGACGGGGAAGTCTGGGCATATTTTCAAGGGTACTGGTATCTTTAGCCATGTTGCTCCTCCTCCCCTACCTGCGATTCATAGATTTCCCGATAGGTCTTGCAGCTCTGCATCAGGCTACTGTGATTTCCGAGGCCTACGACTCGCCCTTGCTCCAGTACCAAAATACGGTCTGCCGTCATGGCAGTGCCTACCCTCTGGGTAATCAAGAGTAGCGAAGGCTTATGGGGCAGCTCTCTAAGACCTCGACGGACAATTCCCTCGGTAATGGCATCCAGCGCACTGGTGCAGTCGTCTAGGATCAAGATCGGTGCAGCCTTCAGCACAGCTCTAGCAATAGAAATCCGCTGCTTCTGCCCTCCCGAGAGGTTGACGCCCCCTTGCCCTAGCATACTATCATAACCATTTGGCATCTCTTCAATGAAGGAATCAGCGCAGGCGATTGTTGCTGCTGCTTTGATGGCGCTCTCTGCTGCGTCGGGCTTGCCCCAACGGATGTTCTCCGCTACCGTACCGGTGAAGAGCATGCTTTTTTGAGGGGCGATGGAAATATTCTCCCGCAGAAGCTCAGGAGGGAGCTCTCGAATATCCTGACCATTTAGGGTAATACGGCCTTGATCTACAGGGTAAAATCCCAGTGCCAGCCATGCCAAAGTAGATTTGCCCGAGCCGGTGGGGCCGATGACTGCCAAGGTTTCTCCCGAAGAAAGGGTAAAGCTGATCTCCTCCACTGCCGCCTTGCCGCTACCCTGAGGGTAACCAAAGCCCACCGCCTCAAAGCGAAGAGAGGCGCTGCCCATCGGTGGTGCAGGATGCAGCTCGGCACCATCCTGCGGCTGGGTCAGCACCTCGCTGATCCGCTGGGTAGAGGCCTTGGTGCGGACAAAGACCTGAAATACATTGGTCATCATAATCAAAGCATGGAGGATCTGGGTCATATATGTAATAAATGCAGCCACCTTGCCCACCTCGATCTGGCCTGCCCCAAAGAGGACGCTGCCAAGGTACAGCACTGCCGCAATACCGATCCCGATAGAAAGAGACATCAAAGGAGAGGAAAACGCAATCACCAGCTGAGAAGCAATGGACTTCTGACAAAGATCACGGTTGACCTCCCGGAACTTTTCCTCCTCCTCTTCAAAACGCCCAAAGGCCTTGACCAGCCGTATGCCCATTAAATACTCCTGCACCACGGTGTTGAGGCGATCAAGAGCATACTGCACTTTATAAAACAACTTATAGCTTAGCGACATGCTGATACCAATCAACAGAGAAACCGCCAGCACCACCCCTAGCATAACGATACTTAGCTTGGGGCTAAGGGAAACTGCCATCACCATACCGCCGATACACATCACAGGGGCTTTAAAGAAAAATCGCATCATACCATTGATGAAGTTGACAATCTGCCCTGTATCGTTGGTCATTCGGGTGATCAGGGAGCCACTTTCCATAGCATCGACGCTGGACTCATGAAAGCGCAGGATGCTGTAAAACACATCATAACGCAGCTCCTCTCCAAAAAGCTGAGCCGTATTGCTGGCGATGATATTGCGAGCCGCCGCAAAGACCGCACCCAGTAGCGTGATCCCCAACATCCAAGAGCCGAGACGCAGGATTGTATCAATATCCCGCAGGCGGATGCCCTGGTCAATGATCTCTGCCATCAGCTTAGGGCCTAACAGGTCACAAAAGGCCTCTAGCCCCACACAGCTGATACTAAGCAAAAAAAACAAGGCATATTTCTTAAAATATTTGCCGTATATCCTCATCCAAACACCTCCTACTGCAAGGCAGCTTAAATCAAAAGCGCCCCTTATAAGTTATGCCTTTTATCCCGGCACCATACTGAGTATTATACACCCCTAGCCAAACATTCTCAATAAAGAATGGAGCAGCCATGACAGCTGCTCCTTATTCTATATAGATATGTATAGTGCAAGTACATCATGCTTTGCACATTGGAAGGCCTGCCGGAACAAAGCAAAATTTGTTACCCCAGCGATCAAAATGTGCTGCGGTCATGGGCAGTGCCGCACCCCCCATGCCGCTCTGCGGCATTTCCTTGTGTCACAGACACCTCATAAGGGCACTCGCTTGCGACGCTTGTCACAAGCGAAGCGCAGTGCAATGCGGCATGCGGTGCCCGTGGGTTAA
>DAMCAP010000016.1:28217-54384 GCA_032059445.1 Oscillospiraceae bacterium | reverse complement strand
GTGGTTGATTCGTTAGATGAAGCCGTTAAGCATATCGCTGAATATTCTACCGGCCACTCGGAGTCTATCATCACCGAGAGCTACAGTGCAAGTCAGGAGTTTATCGCTCGTGTCGATAGCGCTGCCGTTTATGTCAACGCCTCTACCCGCTTCACCGATGGCGGTGAGTTTGGCTTGGGGGCTGAGGTAGGCATATCTACCCAAAGGCTCCATGCCAGAGGGCCCATGGGTCTACGCGACCTCACCACAGCAAAATATATCATCACAGGTAACGGACAGGTTAGATAAATCCTCAAGCAGACGGCGCATCCGCCTTGTTTGAAAAGGGAGGAAACATGTCAACAAAAGATACTACCCCAAAGAAACAAGAGGCCCCAATTAAAAAGCAAAAGCGCAACCCCCTCGCCCTAAAGGTGGGCTACGGGATCTTTGCACTGGCGCTGATTGGTAGTCTAGCAGTACTTACAGGAGCCTACCAACTGGTAACTTCGATCCTCGACAATACCAAGGAGATCGAGAAATACCAAAACTACCTGCGACCAGTGGTCATGTTTGACCCAGTACCATTTAGCACCCCAGAGAATGCGGATCCAAACTTCGTCTTGCAAGCAGCCATGTGGTCCGCGCTCTTAGGCGAAAACCGAAACAACTACGCATATGACGACATTGGTCTGGTCATCGTGCCCGCCTCCGATCTAGATGTAGAGGCAGCAAAGCTCTTTGGCCCCAATATTAAGCTGACCCACCGTACCTTCGACGACTATGAGGCAAGCTACCTATATGAGCACGATATCAAGGCATACCACGTGCCTATCGTCCAAAAGGTCAGCTACTCCCCTAAGGTTGAGAAGATCGTCAAAAAAGGCAACTCCATCATTTTGACGGTAGGCTATGTGCCCCCAGCCAATATCTGGACCACTGATATCACCAAGGATACCAACACGGTATCGCCCGACAAATATATGAACTACGAAATTGTCAAGGACAAGAAAAATGGGGATTATATCAAGGCAGTACGTGATATTGAAGTGACCCAAGCACCCCGATCCTAAAAACAAAGCAGCAGCTACAGGTTTTGTAGCTGCTGCTTTTTGCTATAAGTGAATAAAGGCTGGGGTCACATAATTTGCATCATCCATCCTGCCGTTTATTGCCCGACGGCTTCTGCCATGCCCTTAGTCAGTCGCAATCTACCCAAGCTTGTACATAGATTTTAGCAAAGAAATCCCCGTCTTTGTTTGGAAGATACGCTCCATCACATTACGGATACTTTCTTCCGATTGCTTACCTTCATCTGCATTGACAAGGTAATCAGCTTCTAACAAAATCTGATAGTCCATTCCCTCAATATCTTTGAGGGTGTGGTGATGCCCCACCAAAAAGACAACACGCTCGATGAGCGCATGGGAGTACCCCATGTCCTTTAGGAATGCTTCTGCCAAAATCGCACCTTCCGTTTCTTGGCACCGTGCGTTGGTGTTTCCGTACTTTTCTCGGCATAACGGGCATGCAATATCATGGAGGATAGCGGCGACTTCCAGCGTGGTTTGCGTCTTGCTATCTAGCTTTTCACATTCACCAATGGTTTTTGCATAAGCATATACCTTCATAAAATGATTGATGTCGTGGAGATTGCCATTGGAGTATTCGATCATTTTGGCTGCAACTTCTGAAGCGTTCATCTGTTCGTTCCCCTCATATGTATTTTAACTTAGCTTCAGTATAGCACAACTTTTATGAGCTGATAAAGCCCTTTTAAATATCACGAATAAAATCCTTGCATTTTTTTGCAAGCGGGAGTATACTAAGGTAAACTTAGCACACCATGCTCCCCCACTACGGCGCTCGCAAGACGTCGCCCTACTTTGGGCAGTATCCGCAGGCTGCACTTGTGGGATGAATTACTTTTAGGCAGGTAAGAGATATGTTTACTATGTTACATCTATTTCAGGACGATGATCGGTAGCGCTTGCTCCGGGCCTTATTGGTCACAGGTGCAAGTGCTTAATGCATTGTGCCTGTGAGGATGTAGCATCAGTATTTGATTGCAACCCCATTGGTACAATTTGGTGCCGATGGGGTTTTTGATTTTGGATGGAAAGGAAGTGATCCTATGCGGCATACAGATTATGCCGGTCTAGATTGCCCCTCCTTATTGCTGTAATTGACAAGAATAACGGAGGAAACGATGATGAAACATATTACGCCAAATATGGCGACCAAGCATATACAAGCAGAGGAGCTACCGAGCCGCATCGGGCAGACTGTCAAGCTCCACGGTGTAATTTACAAGATCAGAGAGATGTCGGGCTTCGCCTTTGTGCTGTTGCAGACCAGAGAAACTCTACTGCAATGCATCTGGTCACAGGAGGCATCTAGCTTCCCCCTGCATACCTTGCAGGAAGGGATGGCAGTGGTGCTTACTGGGCTTGTAGCCGCAGAAGAGCGCAGCCGCAGCGGCTACGAACTGCGTATCTTATCCTTTGAGGAGCTTTCCCGCCCGGCAGCCGAGCCTCCTGTAGTGATCAACAACAAAGAGGTCAAGGCATCCCTCGAAACCTTGCTCGACTACCGCCCACTGACACTGCGCAACCAAAAGGAGCGCGCTATCTTTAAACTACAGGCAGGGATCTGTGAAGGCTTGCGCGGCTTCTTAGCGCAGCACAGCTTCACCGAAATCCACAGCCCCAAAATCTGCGCTGGTACCGCAGAGGGGGGCGCCAATGTCTTTGGCATAGAGTACTTTGGCAGGCAGGCCTTTTTGGCACAAAGCCCTCAGTTTTATAAGCAGACAATGGTAGGGGTATTTGAGCGAGTCTATGAAATCGGCCCTGTCTTTCGTGCCGAAAAGCATGACACCTCCCGCCATATCAACGAATATACCAGTGTTGACTTGGAGTTCGGCTTCATTGAGAGCTTTTATGAAATCATGGAGCTGGAGGTTGCTATGCTGCAAAGCACCTTTGCCCATCTGCAAAACAACTATGCTACCGAGCTTGCGTTACTGGGGGTAAAGCTCCCATCTGTAGCCCAAATTCCTTCCATGACCTTTGCCGAAGCCAAAGAGCTGATCTCCAAAACCTATCAGCGCAGCATCACCGACTATGAAGACTTCGAGCCTGAAGAAGAAAAGCTCCTAAGTGAAATCATCGAAAAGCAAACAGGCAGCGAGCTTGTTTTTGTGACCCACTATAAATCCTCCAAGCGCCCCTTTTATGCCATGGATACGCCCAGTGACCCCACAGTTACCGAGAGCTTCGACTTGATATTCAGAGGATTAGAGATCACTACTGGAGGGCAGCGCATCCACGGATATCAGGCACAGGTAGATAAGATGCTGGCACGAGGGATGGAGGTCGAAGCATTTGACAGTTACCTGATGGCCCACAAATATGGCCTGCCCCCTCACGGAGGACTGGGTCTGGGTCTTGAGCGCTTGACCGCTAAGCTGCTTGGTTTCTCGAATGTCCGCCATGCTACCTTATTCCCACGCGATATCGGAAGGCTAGCACCATAAAAACCCTTATAATACACGCAGGGGCGCAGTATATCCTACTGCGCCCCATTTTTGCTCAAAATAAAAACAGACGGTATCGCTCCCGCCTGTTTCTATCCTCGGCTATTTACAGCCCTAACGATTAACGTTCCCATACATCACGGCTATGGCCGACGTATCGTTGGCCCAATAAACTTTCGGTAATTTTGCAGCCCACCGAAGCCATAAAGACCCCCGCAAACACCACAATACATAGTCTGACTAGCTGACGCAGCATATACAAAACACCCTTCCTAATTTAGTCTATTGTAAGATATGAAAAATCCCCATCTCCTGTGAAAATAAGCTGCAATCCATGATGTTTTGCTTATATTTCGAAACATTGCCCCAGAGCTTGTCCTCTTCTTTAAGCTCCTTTAGGAGACTAGCAGGGATTAAAAAGCTGGCTCCCCAGTACTCCCCTTGCAGATCTCCGCCCATCAGCCATTTAGGCGAAAGCCCCTCGGCACCTTCAAAATTCCCTGTATGGTCTGCGATGATACGCATCGCCCTGCCACTACCGCTTAGCTCGATCACAAAGCTGCTTTTAGGGCCTGTCTCAACTTCAAAGGCAAGCACTTTTAGATGCATCCCCGCAGGTGAAACGATCCCTTGAAACTGGCAAAATAAATGATCATTTGGGTCGCTGCTGGGGTAATGCTTAAGCAGGCCCACGGTTACAGACTCGAAGTCTTTAAAACTCGGAGTGGTAAAAATCGCATAATTCATCTAATTCACTTATCCTTGTTTATTATTATACAATGTTTGTTCAATAGTTTCAATATCCACAAAATTTTTTATTGATAATTTATGATGCGGACATAATTTGACAGAATCCAACACAGCCGTTAAAATAAAAATATAGTGCCCGATGAAGTATTCATCAGCAATCAGGGCACTTAATAAATGTACTTTTTTGTGATAAGCACTTAAATATGCTTTTTCTTTATGCTATAATAAACGCAAGTGTTTGTTATAGGATCTTTCCCCATGCTTTGCCTAGGGTTGATACCAATTAGCTAGACCCATAAATGCATGCCATAATAACCGCGGCAAGTAACCACCGCCATAAGACCACCACAATTAGTATACTTAAAATTACACCGTGCATACACAAGTTTAATATTTTTCTTGTTATATTGTGATCATACAATAGATTAGCAAAATAATTTTTTTGTTAGAGGGCATACCCCCAAAAAGGAGACCTATGAACGCAAAAAAACTCATCACCCTGCTATTCACCTGCCTGCTGCTCTCCTCCTGCTCTGGCAAGCTCAGTATGTCGGGCAAATCTCAGTATCCTTTCGTCGCAAACGGCGTTGAGATTAAATCCTCCCCTCAGAAGGTAGTCACTCTCTCACCCGCTCTCACCGAAGCAGTCTATACACTGGGATACGGCGGCAAGCTGGTGGGGGTCAGCGATTATTGTGACCGCCCAGCTATATCAAACGAAATCCCCGGCTGTGGCAGTGCTCTCGACCCCCATATCGAGGGAATCAAGCGGCTGGAAGCTGACCTCGTACTCACCACTACCCCCCTACCCGAAAAAGACCTGCTGGAGCTACAGCAGATGAATGTAAAGGTAGTGACCATCCCGAGAGGCAGCAATTTTGAAGATATCCTCAAGAACTACGAGGTGCTTGCCAAGACCTTAGGCGGGCTAAATCGCGGACAAGCAAGCGACACACAGCTTAGATACTATACCGACGTAACACTTAACTACATATATAGCTCCATGCGTACCGTAACCGAGGGCAAATCCGCCATCTACTTACGAGATTTAGATTTTACCATCGCTACCGGTGATACTCTGGAGGGTGGTATCCTGTCAGAAATGGGCTTTACCAACCAGGCGGCAGGTTATGTCAACTGGAACTTCCCCCAAGACAAGGAGGAGGAGCTAAACCCTGACTATATCTTTTACGCAAACACCATCGACCCGGAAAAAATCAAAGCAAGCTCCTTCTACAAAAATACTTCAGCAGTCAAAAATGATCAGCTGATCCCAATTGATCCCACCGTATTTGAGCGGCAGTCTCCTATGATGTTTGACTATCTTAAAAATCTGCTTGCCACACATTTCCCCGATGCATTTACCGAGCCTCGCCCCTCCATCATCCCCCCTGCTCCTGTAGAGCCGAAGGAAGAACCAGGATTGTGGGAGAAGTTCATGAATAAATTAAAAGGCAACTAAGCGGTCTTTACCTTTGCCGCAGGGTTTTCCGAGCTGACATATCGGAATAGCTTGCGGCTTCTTTATAGGATTTGATGCGAAATCTGTCGGCTTTTGCCTTAGGGCAGATTACTACACATTACATTTGCTGCGCTGCCACGATAAGTAAAGCGAGTCGGCAGCAGAACGGAGCTAGGGCTTATGAACTCTGAGGTTATCCTTGTAGGGCATGATCATGCCGCCAGCCATAACCTTATTAATAAAATCATCAGCGATACGGGCATCCCTATTGCACACACCTCGACCGTACAATACGAGCAGGAAGAGGTGTCTTTAGCCCTGCAAAAAGCCTTGGAGAGGTCTTCTTTTATCTTTTTGGTCGGCGGGTTAGACCCCAAAAAAGGGCAGATCAGCAAGTATAGCATCAGCCAGATTTTTGACTTGCCCCTGAGCCCCTCCCCTAAGCTGCATACTCATATCAGCCGCCTTTGTGCTTTGCATTCCATCAAAATGGGGAAGCGGATAACCGAGCTTACCATGCTGCCTCAAGACTGCAAGCCTGTGATCTTTGATGGGCTTGACTACGGATTTATCGTACCTATGAAGACAGGCTCTTTGATGGTACTCCCTGACAATATCAACGAAGATTCCCTCGCGGCACTAAAGAGCATACTACTGACTGTAGCTGCCAACAGCGGCAGGTTTTTAAACAACAAGCAGCAGAAGCCCAGCAAGCAGCCAGAGCCTCCAATCACTATGCTGCCCATTGGCGCCCCTACTACCCTGCAAGAAAAACGCATCACCATCAATACCCGCAAGATGCCCAAAATCTCCCCCAAGGCCTCCAATGCCATTGCACTGATATTTATCTTAATCGGAGTACTCTCCGCCTTTGGGCTACTGCTTTTTACAGGCTACCTCATGGGAGCAGGCAGAAGCAACCCACTCTTTACCTGGGTCACCTTCCGCGCACCGGAGCCATCGGATGGTGGCATCCTCCCTCGCTTATATGATCCCGAGGATAACTTCGCAGGCTTTGCCAGCTACAGCTTTGAGGAGCCCTACTTCGAGATCCCCCTTCCGCCTGACCCTGAGGGAGCATCCTCTCAAGATACGATACATTCTTCCCTTGTGGTTTCCTCTCAGGTTTTAGCGGCCTCTAGCGTATCCTCATCATCAGCGCCTTCATCGTCTTCAGCCCCTAGCTCACAGCAGAGCTCCAAGCCTGCCAGCTCATCTAAACCAAGCTCCTCGGCGCCGACCTCCTCAAAATCCAGTACAGTTACCCCCAGCTCCTCTGCGCCAAGCTCGTCTGCGGCCAGTTCATCCAAGCCGAGCTCCTCTTTAGCTAGCTCTTCCAAGCCGGCAAGCTCCTCTTCGCCCAGCAGCTCAGAGCCTGAGGTCATAGCACCCACACCACCTGAGCCAAGCCCCAATGAAGATGCGCTCTGGGAAAATACCACCTTGACCATTAACCACAACGGCAGTGTCGAATCCTACAATGCCTTTGAGCTCATCTGCCAGATCGTGCAGAATGAAACCAGAGGCACACTTCACCCCGAAGCGATGAAAGCTCAGGCGATCGCCGCTTACAGCTATATCCAATATAACAACAGCATTGGCGTGTACCCAGCCGTACTGCTCAACTCCTCCATCAGCTCCTCTACACAAAAGGCAGTAAAGGCAGTAAGCGGGTTGGCTATCTATCATAACGGCAAGATTGCAAATACGGTATACCACTCGACCAGCAGCGGCGAAACCACAACTGCACAATCGGTCTGGGGGAAGGATCTACCCTATCTGCAATCGGTCAAAAGCCCCCTGGATAAAAAATCCCCCTACTATAGCGGCAAATACAGCATCTCCGAAGATGCCTTTGCCGACGTGGTGCTAGATATGACCGGCATCGAGCTTAGCGGTGATCCTAAGGACTGGATCAAGATCGACTATGACCGACTAGAGCCCGGTGGCTACGTAGGCAGGGTGTATATTGGCGGCAATGCTACCACCCAAGGCGGCTCTCTGGGCCGAGTGGCCATTACCGGAAGGCTAGTCAGAGAAAAGCTGCTTTCCTTTGGTATCCGCTCCACCTGCTTCGACGTTAACTATGACGGCAGCAGCTTTGTATTTACCTCTAGAGGGTATGGCCATGGCGTAGGTATGAGCCAATACGGAGCACATTATTATGCTCAAGATGAAGGCTACACCTACAGCGATATCCTCCGTCACTACTATACTGGTATAGAAGTTAAGTAAGCAATTATAAAGCAAAAAGCCTCCGGCAATCAATGCCGGAGGCTTTTTATATGCTGCTAGAAGCAGCTAGTTTATTTGATTAGGTGAATCCTACAGAGGCAGTACAGTCTTGCCAAACTCTCCGTTGATGATCTGTGCTACGCTGTTGTAGATAGCAGACGCACCGCAGAAAATGCCTACATAACCAGCTGCAATCTTGATACCATGAGAGCCGGTGAAGTCAGCAGCAGCCAGCATAAAGAATAAAATGGTCAGAGAAGCAAATACGATCTGGCTGGTTTTGCTGTGCTTGAGGGTACCGATAAACATGCAACCGGTAAACACACCCCATAGGGTCAGGTACCAGCCCATAGATGGCAGATCAGCAGCAGCAATTACTTCTTTTACAGGGTTGGCCCAGATAACGATCAGCGACCACCAGAAAAATCCGTAAGCAGTAAAAGCAGTAGCGCCAAAGGTATTACCAGCCTTAAACTCCATAACACCGGCGATGATCTGAGCAGCGCCGCCGAGGGCAAAGCCCATAGCAACGATTACGATGGACAGAGGAATAATACCGGCATTGTGCAGATTGAGCAGCACAGTAGTCATACCGAAGCCCAGCAGGCCCAGCGGTGCAGGGTTTGCGATTTTAACAGCAGTGTTTAGGTTACTCATTTTACTCTCCTGATCAAAAATTATTATGGACACATACTTTTAATATTTTACACATTTTTCGACAAAAAGCAAGTATATTTGCCTTGAAGTTATAAAAACGACTTTTTATACAGAAATAGATGCCTCTAGCACCGATTTCTAGATATTTCGCCCCAACTATCCTGCACATGATTTCATATTTTACGAAATAGGTCAAACCCAGACAACAAGGAGCCGCAGGCACCAAATCGGTACCTGCGGCTGCTTGTATGTAGAAAATAAAGAAGATTTCAGGGCTTAGTATTTGCTCTTGCCGATTGGCACAAAGCCTAAAGGTGGCTCATGAGAACTGCTATATACATCATCGTAATCTTCGTTAAAAGACAAAGCATTGGTGCTTTCCCGCAGCTTAAACTTAGATACAGACTGCTTTAAGAGGTTAGACTGACCCGAGAGCTCCTGACTTGCAGCAGCACTCTGCTCAGCGGTAGCAGCGTTAGTCTGTACCACAGAAGAAATCTGCTCAACGCCTTGATTGATCTGCACAATAGCAGTTGCCTGATCCTGCGAAGCCTCAGCAATGCGATCGATCAGAGTAACAGCCGACATGGTTTCTTGCGCGCTCTTATTTAACGTGCTTGCAGTCTTATCGGCAATCCAAGAGCCGTTATTGACCGATTCGATGGTTTGCTCGATCAGTGCAGAGGTATTTTTTACTGCTTCAGCAGATTTTGCAGCCAGATTTCGCACTTCATCGGCAACCACTGCGAAGCCCTTACCTGCTGCTCCTGCGCGGGCAGCCTCAACCGCCGCATTTAGCGCCAGGATATTGGTCTGGAATGCTATATCGTCAATGATCTTGATGATCTTAGAGATCTCCGATGCCTTCTCGTTAATCTGATGCATAGCGGCAATCATGTCCTTCATCTGGTTGTTGCTCTGCACCATTTCCTTGCCTGCCAGATCTGCCTTGCTTCTTACCAGCATGGCATTCTCGGCATTGCGCTTGATCTGCTCAGTCGCACCCTGTGACAGTGCCTGAGCACCATTTGCTACCTGCTCAGAGCCACTGTATACCTGATCAGAAGCCTGATGTATCTGCTCGAGAGTTGTGTTGAGATTATCGAGCAATGCCTCCATGTTGTCCTTGATTATCTTAAACTGACCTGTATAGTCTTTTTCAAGAGTCACTAGCAGGTTGCCCTTTGAAATCTGCAAGAGGGCGTCAGAAACTTCGTTGATATACCCCTGATAATTGACCAGCTGCGAAGTGGTCTGGTTAAAGGCGGTGGCAAGCTGCCCGATCTCGTCCTTAGACTTGATGTTAAGAGATACATCAAAATTGCCCTCGGCGATCTGCCGCGCTGCTGCGGTAACCTTCTTGATGGGTCTAGTAATGCTAACACTTGCAAGATATGTAACCACAGCACCGATGGCGCTGGCACCCAAAGCAAACGCCAGAAGCATATTGCCAAGAGTTTGTGCTTCTGCTAAGACATCATCTTTAAGAACCCCGTAGACTACAACCCATGGGGTACCCTCAACGGGGGCATAGCCTGCGATCTTGGTTACTTCATTATAGGTATACTCACCGCTGCCCACTTGTCGGGTAATCATCTTCTGGGTAAGCTCGCCAAGCCCTGTCAGCGCTGGGTCGGTCTTCATATTTTCGATATCATTGTCCTGCGCCAGCACCAGCTCTGTATTTTTATGGGCTACGGTTACGCCTTGATTATTGATCATATAGGCATAGCCTGATTTGCGGTAGTTGACCTTACTGACGATGTCGCTAAGCATCAGTCCATCTTTACGACCGTATAATACACCTGCAACCTCACCATTACGGTATACGGGTGCTGCATAAACGATTACCGGCTTACCATCTAGCTTACTAAACATCAAATCAGAAGAAGCTGGTGTACCTGATAGTGCTTTCTTAAAGAAATCTCTATCGGCTACATTGTTTTTTTCTTGGCTGGCATTAAAGAGGACTGCCTGCCCTGTCTTATCGGCAAAAGCAAAGAGTACAAACCCTGCTCTTTTGGCCTCAGCTTCAAAGAAGGTAATTTGATCTTCTATCTTGGTTTCTTCATCAGTAATCATAGGGTTTTGTGCAAGCACACCGACATATTTCATATCGGCCTCCACATTGGCCTGAATATACTTTGACTCCTGCTTTGCCATATCCGTTAAGTCTATGTGGACGTCCTTGACTAAGTTATCCATTACGACGGTCATACAGACCCAGCCCAGACCTCCGGTAAGGATAAAAACCACTGTTGTAAATATCAACAGCAATTTGCCCCTAATTGATTTCATGATTGTACCCTCCTGATATTTGATGTCATCATTCGTTGTAAGCTAGAGCATTGATTGATCTTTCCAAGGCAAAATGCACAGTAGTCCACCTTGTATTTGTCAGAATTTCATCAATATGGAAACGATTATTATTATATTTTAGGGTAACCTGATGTAGGTATAACACATATTTTGTCGAGAGTCAATAGAGAATGATTGAATTATGTAGATTTATCATAAATTATTTCAATATTTTTCTATACCATTGTGTATATTGCAGATCAAATCTGCAAAAACAATGCTAATTTTGGGCAATTTTACAATACTGGGCTGAGTACAGGATAGAGCAACTACGAACTTTTCACGATTTAGCCATTAAAAAGATCATATTCACCGCACTTCGCTCATATAGTGTAACATCAAATAATGGTAAGAGGGTGTTGATTTGAAAGGTTTACCGGAAGACCGCGCTATAGAGCTAGGGCGTTATATTATCAGGACAGGTGCAACCGTGCGTGATACCGCAAAGATTTTTGGGATCAGTAAAAGTACTGTACATAAAGACGTCAGCCAGAGGCTTGAGCGTGTATCTCCTACGCTCTTTAATGAATGCAGAGCCGTACTTGATCAAAACAAGGCAGAGCGCCACATCAGAGGCGGCCTTGCTACCAAAGAACGATTTCACAACCTAAAGTCCTCTTTGTAGGGAGAGGGGCCCGCTTATGTGGCCCTTTATCCTATTCTCCTTGTATGCGGGCCGGTTGACGCAGCCTCTACAAAACTAAAACCGCCTAGCAACATGCTAAGCGGTTTATTTGGCATTTAGTCTTGTATCTCATAGATGCGATTGGCATTGTCCCATGTAGCAGCGAGGAGCTGCTCGGTGCTTATCCCCTTGATTTCCGCCAGCTTTGCAGCCACAAGCGTAAGCATAGAGGAGTCACAGCGTTCACCTCTGTGAGGGACAGGTGCCATATAGGGGCAATCGGTTTCAATCAGCAGGCGATCCAGTGGAGTCGCTGCGGCTGCCAGCAGTGCTTTCTTGGCATTTTGGAAGGTAACGACGCCTGTAAAGCCGATATACAGCCCCAGCTTTACCATCTCTGCCGCAAGCTCCGCAGAGCCTGAGAAGCAGTGCACAATCCCTGTTGGGCGATACTTTTTGAGGATATCCAGTGTTTCTTGATGGGCATCACGGCTATGGATTACCACCGGCATCTTAAGGTCGTGGGCAAATTCCAACTGCTTGATAAATGCCTCAACCTGCTGATCTCTTGGAGAGAGGTCATAGTAATAATCCAGACCGATCTCTCCAATCGCTCTTACCTTAGGGTTGGCCGCTTGCCTTGCCATCAAATCAAGGACACTGTGATCCAGCGTAGAAGCTGTATGAGGGTGGATGCCCACTGTAGCATAAACGAAATCGTATTGCTCTGCCAATTTTGGAGTGGTGATGCAGCTCTCAATATCACTGGCCACATTCATGATCCGCCCTACCCCTTTTTGGGGCATAGCAGAGAGTACCTGCTCTAAATCATCTGCAAAACGTTCGTTGTCATAGTGAGCATGGGAGTCAAAAATCAATGCCATTAATGGATCCTCGAGCCGCAAGGGATGCTGTCGTCCATAAAGAGGACCTTAACATCCTCCTGACCGTCAGCAGTAACCGAATCAGCAGCCAAAATCATACCCTGACTCATCACGCCACGCAGCTTTGCTGGCTTTAGGTTGCCTACTACACAGACCTTCTTACCGATCAAGTCAGAGGGAACGTACCACTTAGCAATGCCCGATACCACCTGGCGCTTCTCAGCACTGCCGTCATCAAGGATCAGGCAGAGCAGTTTATCAGACTTTGGTACAGGCTCACAGGTGATGACCTTCGCTACGATCAGCTCAACCTTCATAAAATGTTCTATATCAATTACACCCTCGGTTGGAGCTGCCTGCTCTGCCTTAGGTGCTTCCTTTGGCTTAGCTTCGCTAGGCTTTTCTTCCTTGGGCTGTGGCTTTACAGCCTTGCTTTCAAGGAGCTCCAGCTCTTTTTTAAGATCAATACGGGGGAATAAGTTTTCACCCTTGACGATGGTGTAATCCGTATCAGCGCTGTAGCCTACACTGTCATAAGCAGCTGCCTGCTCCGAAATACCCAGCTGCCCAATGATGGACTTGCAGCTATCAGGCATAAAGGGAGTCAGTAGGGTTGCAGATGCACGAATCACCTCAAGCAGATTATAAAGTACGCTGGCAAGCCTTGGCGCATCAGCAGGGTCTTTACCCAGCACCCATGGCGCGGTTTCGTCGATATATTTGTTGGCGCGAGAGATTACCTTAAACACCTCAGCCAGTGCATTTTGGAAGGCAAAGGCCTCCATCTCTTTCTCATAAGCTGCCTTGAGGCCACCGATCATCTCAATCAGCTGGGTATCCAGCTCACTGGGCAGACGCTCTGCTGGTAGCTTATCGCCAAAATACTTGTTGACCATGGTCAAAGAACGGGAAACAAGATTGCCCAGATCGTTTGCAAGGTCGCTGTTGATACGGTTGATCAGCAGCTCGTTGGAGAACACACCATCGGAGCCGAATGGGAACTCCCGCAGCAGGAAGTAACGCAGGGCATCCACGCCGTAGCGCTCACACAGGATCACTGGGTCAACCACATTGCCCTTGGATTTTGACATCTTGCCACCTTCAAGAAGCAGCCAGCCATGGCCATATACCTTCTTAGGCAGAGGCAGATCAAGCGCCATCAGCATAGCAGGCCAGATAATGGTGTGAAATCTTGTGATTTCCTTACCAACAAAGTGCACGTCAGCTGGCCAGAATTTATCATAGTCATTGTAGCGATCGTTGCCGTAGCCCAGTGCAGTAATGTAGTTGGAAAGTGCATCAATCCATACATAAACCACGTGGTTAGGGTCAAAATCTACAGGCACACCCCACTTAAAGGTGGTACGAGATACGCACAGATCCTCCAGACCGGGCTTAATGAAGTTGTTGACCATCTCATTTAAGCGGCTGACAGGCTGTAGGAAGGTAGGGTTCTCTTCATAATAAAACTTCATTAGGCGGTCGGCATACTTGCTGAGCCTAAAGAAATATGCTTCTTCTTCTGCATCGATCACAGGTCGGCCACAGTCAGGGCAGTTACCATCTACAAGCTGGCTATCTGTCCAGAAAGACTCACAGGGCGTGCAGTACTTGCCCTTATAAGAGCCCTTGTAGATTTCGCCCCTGTCATAAAGCTGCTTAAAGATCTTCTGCACCGACGCTTCGTGATAATCGTCTGTGGTACGAATAAAGCGATCATGGGAGATATTCATCAGCTCCCACAGCTTGTGTATACCCGCTACAATGTTATCAACATACTGCTGTGGGGTTACGCCTGCTGCCTGTGCTTTTTCCTCTATCTTCTGACCATGCTCATCGGTGCCGGTCAGGAACATGACATCATACCCCGAAAGTCGCTTGTAGCGTGCCATCACATCCGCAGCTACTGTACAGTAGCTGTGACCAATGTGAAGCTTGTCGGAAGGATAGTAGATCGGCGTAGTGATGTAAAATGTCTTCTTATCCATAGTGCTCTCCATTTCTATCGTTTTATTTAACCCTGTATAATCAGGTTAATTGCAGTACCAGCCCCTTTTAAAAAGGGATGTATACACAGGTGATTAAACTGGCCTGTGTTGGATATAAATAAGGTATGGCTTCTATTGGGCTATCGATGTAAATGATTACATTAAGGTATCATTGTATTATTGCAATCTTACTGGGAACGAAAATGTTTGCCCGTCATACCAAAGGCTTGCAAAATAAGGCAAGCAGCAAGGCAGCCTCTCTATACCCTATAAGGCATCGGTTAAGTGTAACAAGCCTGCTAACAAGCCCCACAGATCGCAATAATTGCTTAGCAGTTATTATACCACACAAAATCAAAAACTCAACGACAATTTAAGTATTTTGACCAAAAAAACCCTAAGAAATTTGTGAGATAGCAACTCTACGCTCCCTGCCAAAACCCCGTAAAGCGGTTGACAGTCTCGGATAATCGCTATACAATAAATCTACAGGCATGATTTGGAAAACCATCATGATGTTAAAAATCAGGAAGACCGTAAATGAAATTTATCAAAAACAAAAATGCCTTTGCCATTATGGGCTGGATGCTTCTGGCTTGCTTGATCATGCAGTATGTTGAGCTGATCATCATGCCCATCTACTGGGTCAAAGCATTTATCAAAATTATGTTGTTTTTAATGGTGCCGGCAAGCTTTATCACCCTAGCTCCCGGCATCAAGCTTAAGCATCTGATCACTCCGGTAAAGCCTAAGGATATGGGACTTGCGCTGATTTTGGGTTTTGGATGTGTGCTAAGCCTTCTGCTAGGGTACTGGGCCATCCGACCTTATTTAGACCAGCAAAAGATCGTAAAGCTCCTAGGCAAAGGGCCTGGAGTCAGTATCGTAAATTTCGCACCAATAGCGGTGTACATCGCTTTGATCAATTCCTTTGTTGAAGAGTTTTTCTTTCGTGGAGTTGGTTTCCTGCTCCTCAAAAAACACCTGAGCACCCTTTTATCCAGTGTCTTTAGCAGCCTATGCTTTGCTCTCTATCACATCGGGATCATCAACGGGTGGTTTAACTTAATTTTATTCATTCTCGCCGTAGCTGGTCTAATGCTGGTAGGTATGTTTTTTAATCACCTTGATACACACAAAAGCTCTATCTTCCCCAGCTGGATCGTGCATATGCTCTCAAATGTGGCGATTAACCTGATCGGTATGATCATGTTTTTGACAATAAAGATTTAAAGGAGGATGTACAATGCTAAGTACGCCTGCAGAACGCCTCGCTAAGGCGCTGACATTTAAGACCATTGCCCTGCCCCATATAGAGGATCAGGATCTTACGGAGTTCTTCTCCCTCCATACCTTTTTAAAAGAGAGCTTCCCCCTGCTGCATAGCCACCTCAAGCTTGAGGTGGTAGCAGGAGCAGGCTTAATGTTTTTTTGGCAGGGCAGCCGCCCTCAGCTCAATCCCATCGCCTTTATTGCCCATCAAGATGTAGTACCCGCTAATGAAAGCGATTGGGTATATCCACCCTTTAGCGGTACCATTGTAGACGAAGTGGTGTGGGGCAGAGGAGCGCTCGACATGAAAGGCCATATGATGGCACTACTAGAGGCAGCGGAATATCTGCTCGCCAAGGGATTTCGCCCCATGCGGGATATCTATCTGCTTTTGACCTGCAATGAGGAGATCGGGCAGTCGGCAGCGAAGCCCTGTGCCAAGGCGATGGCGGAGCTACTGGCTTCTCGCGGCGTTATGCTGGAGGCAGTGATCGACGAGGGTGGCTCGGTGGTATCAGGCAGTATGTTTGGCGTGAGTAAAGATATTGCCGTGATCGGTACCGCAGAAAAAGGTGGTGTAAACCTACTGCTGCGTGCCACAAGCGAAGGCGGACATTCCTCCACACCTCCCAATCACTCTGCTTTAGGCCTGATTGCAAAAGCTATTGTAAAACTAGAGCACAACCAGCTGCCTGCTTCTATTTCAGGAGTTGCAGCCCAGATGCTTGACACCCTTGCTCCCTATATGGAAGGTGCGCTCAAGGTAGCGGTGCACAACCGCAAGATTTTGGCACCTGTCATCCTTTCAAGGCTGCTGGCCAATCCATCCTCCGCTGCCTTAGTGCGTAGCACCACAGCCGTTACCATGGCTACGGGGAGCGCCGCCCCAAATGTGCTGCCCACCGAAGCCACTGCTACGGTCAACATCCGCATCCTACCGGGTGAAACAATTGAATCCGTCACCAAGCATGTAAAAGATATGGTAGGCAGCGAAATCGAGGTAATCGTCAAGGGTGGTAACGACCCAATTGCCCCCTCTGATACCGATACGGAGATTTACCGCCGCATTACAAAAGCCATCAGCAATAGCTACGGCGTCATCTGCGCCCCCTATATTATGCTGGGTGGTACCGACTCGAGATTCCTCAAGGATGTAAGTCAAAACATCTACCGCATCTCTCCCTTCCCCAGCAAAATCATGACAGGCAGCGGAGTACACGCCGCCAATGAAAAAATCCTCATCGAGGACTATCAGCAGGGGATCGATCTCTTTAAAGATATCTTCGCAGCTTTGGGGCATGAATAACCCTATCTTGCGATATAATTTCCCTGTAGATTCATCCAGCGATTTAGCGTTATCACCGTACCTAAGATACATACAGCTAGTATGCAGATATTTATAAGCTTTTTGTTGCCCACGCACAATTATTTGAAGGATTTGTTGGCTGAAATGTCAATTGCTAAATTAGCCTATATAATGGATAATAAAAGTGTGTACTTAAAATTAACATAAGAAAAGGAGCGGGCATATGTCAAAGCAAATTATCAACAATGCGATCGATTCCAAAAAAGATCAGATCCTCAATATCAACGACCGTATATGGGAGTACGCTGAAACCGCTTTTAAAGAATTCAAATCAACAGAGCTTTTTGTGCAAAACCTCAAGGAGCAAGGCTTTGAAGTAGAAACCAATGTAGCCGAAATCCAAACTGCTTTCCTTGGCAGATATGGTAGCGGCAAGCCTGTAATCGGTATTTTGGCAGAGTATGATGCTCTATCAGGTATCAGCCAGATGCCCGGCTCACCGATAAAAGAGCCCTATCAGCAAGGTGCTGCTGGTCACGGCTGCGGCCACAACTGCCTAGGTGCAGCTGCCTTTGCTGCCGCTCTGGGAGTTAAGGAGTACTTAGCACAGACAGGCAAGTCGGGCACTGTCATCCTCTACGGCTGCCCCGGTGAAGAAGGCGGCTCCGGCAAGGCATTTATGGCTCGAGAAGGTGTATTTGATGAGTGTGACATCGCCATCACATGGCACCCCGGCTCCACCAACAACGTCACCAGCGGCTCCTCCAACGCCAACTATCAGGTTTCATATAAATTCCTAGGTGTAGCTTCTCACGCTGCCGGCGACCCCCATCTGGGCCGCTCCGCGCTCGATGCAGTTGAGCTGATGAACGTAGGCGTGCAGTTCCTGCGTGAGCATATGATCGACGCTGCCCGCGTCCACTATGCCATCACCAATACCGGTGGATATTCTCCCAACGTAGTACAGCCTGTCGCTGAGGTGCTTTACCTGATCCGTTCTCCTAAGGTTGCACAGGTCGATGAGCTCTACCACAGAGTCAATGACATTGCCAAGGGCGCTGCACTGATGACTGGCACCAAGATGGAGAGCACCTTCATCAAGGCCTGCTCCAACTTGATCCCCAATACCGTGCTAGAGAAGCTGCTCTACAAAAACATGCAGGAGTTTGAGCTGCCTACCTATACAGAGGAAGAAAAGGCCTTTGCTCAATCGATTATCGACACCTACGAGAACAAGGGCAACCCAATGGATAAGATCATCAACCAATATGGTCACGAGCTGGCAGAAAAGGTGGCACCCTTCTTTAACCCCCCTCGCCCACTCAACGACTTTTTGATCCCACACGCATCTAGTGAAGTGCCAATGGCAGGCTCCACCGACGTATCTGACGTAAGCTGGGTATGCCCCACCGCACAGATCAGCGTAGTCACCACCGCAGCAGGCACTCCGGGTCACTCTTGGCAGTTTACCTCCTGCAACAAAACTACCATCGCCCATAAAGGTGTGCTGTTTGCCGGCAAGGTCATGGCAGGTGCTTGCATCGATGTAATCGATAACCCCCAGATCGCTGAAGAAGCTAAGGTAGAGCACAACAAGCGCCTAGGTGGCGGCAAGTATGTATGCCCAATTCCAGCAGGTGTAAAGCCACAGGCAATCGGCTCTAAAAACTAAATATTTACATAAGCAATACAACAACAGGGGCTGCAAAACAGTCCCTGTTGTCGTGTTTCTCATGGCTTTGGAGTCTATATCCACTTATGGATGTAAGTGTATTTCTTCCAAAAAACAGGTTGTTTATGCGCCTATTTTGGCACTAATGGCCTATTTTAAGGGGATTTGGTTTAAAATTTACATTGATATAATTGACCAATAATGATATACTTAAAACTAGTCTGAGCCTAAAGGAGTAAATAGAATGCATTCTATCACAGCTTTTGACACAGCAATCCTATGGTGGATACAAGAGTATATCGCCTCCCCCCTCATGGATGTCATCATGCCTGCTATTACGCATCTCGGGGATGCAGGTGCTATCTGGGTCGTCATCACCCTCGCCCTGTTGCTGCGCAAAGAAACCCGCATGTGGGGAATAAGCATGTTTATTGCCTTGGCGATCTGCTTTGTGGCAGGCAATCTACTTCTAAAGCCCTGGATCGCCCGCCTGCGGCCCTGCCACATCCTTGAGCTGCCCTTGTTGATTTCGATACCCTCAGATTTTAGCTTTCCCTCCGGGCATACGATGTCCTCCTTTGCTTCGGCAGCAGTCTTATACTACTACAACAAATTCTGGGGTAAGATAGGCTTGGGGCTAGCTGCTTTGATTGCATTTTCGAGGCTGTATCTCTTCGTCCATTATCCCAGCGATATCGCAGCAGGGGTAGTGCTTGGTCTATTGGCGGGGTGGCTTGCCTGTAAACTCACGAAGCTTCTTAGCCTTAAGAAAAATCTATAAAGGCATCCACTAGGAAATTCGCCCGCTTTGCCTATGGGCATCATATACAATCAAAAACTATCAATAGAAATGGAGCTTACTATGCACGATATTCTCACCCCTCCCGCAGAAATCATCCATGAAATAGAAGCATCCGGTGTAAAAAAAGCAAATATGCCCCCCAAAAAGCTCTTTATACTAGCCATATTAGGTGGACTTTACGTGGCGATGTCGGCGCAGGCTTCGCTTGCCGCAACATATGCCATTACCAATATCAACATTGCAAAGATCATCGTAGGTCTGATGTTTTGTGCAGGTGTTACCTTTGCATTTGTGGCTGGTGCAGAGATCTTCGTGGGCAATAATTTAATGGTCACCGCTCTTTTTAGTAAAAAAATCACCCTTCGGCATCTGCTATTTAATTGGTTTGTAGTCTTTATTGGCAACTTTGTCGGCGGTATCTTTGTGGCCATGCTGATCAATCTTTCGGGTCAGTTGGGCTTTAGCGATGGGCTTTTAGGAGCTGTTACCATCAAGACCGCAGTCTACAAAGCGAACATGCCACATATCAACGCTTTTATCCTGGGGATCTTATGTAATCTCTTGATCTGCCTTGCTGTATGGATGGCATCGGCCACCACAAGCATCAATGGCAAAATTGCAGCTTTGATCTTCCCAATCACCATCTTTAATATCTGCGGCTTCGAAAACTCCGTGGCAAATATGTACTTTATCCCATCTGGCATCATGGCAGCTACAAATCCTACCCTGGTAGATGCAGCGGTTAATATCGGTGTATCGGCGGAGCAGATCTCAGCGCTTGGAACATCTAGCCTGATGCAGATCATACCTGTAGCGCTAGGCAATATCGTGGGTGGCGGCCTGATGATCGGTGGTATCTACTGGTTGACCCACAAGAGCGGCTTGCTAGAGAATAAGTAAGCGCTTTTAAGGGCATTTGGATGTATACTAAAATGCAAAGATGCTAAAGAAGACGCTTCAGAGAATCCATAAAAATGAGCCACGGAACAAAGCGTTCCGTGGCTCTTACTGCGTCAAATGACATATTTACTCCAGCCTATCTTTAAGTATAGTTTGCCCTGTTTGATAAGCTGAAGTTACCTCTTTTACCATATTCTCATAAAATGAAACCGCTATGTTCTTTCGTTGTGATGCTATGTCGGAGCCACGCTTAGTATAAAAGTTGGAATACAAATTTGCAAGTTTATATTTGTATTCTTGAAAAAACGAAGGTTCTATATCACTTGAACCGTCAAGAACATTTTCATTCTCATCAACTGAATAAAGAGGTTCACCAACTTGCCCTTTATAAAGAATAGTTCTTGCAATACCCAGTGCACCGGTAACATCTATCTTATCAGCATCAAACAGAATCCTTTCTTCTATGCTTATAGGTATTATGTCTGTTCTAAAACGATGTGCTCTAATACATGAAGCTACTTGTTTTGCAAAATTGGAGTTATATTTATTCTCTATAAGAAAATTATAGGCTTTTTCAGCTCCAACAATCGCATGACATAATTTTGGATTTTCAAATTGCTCTTGTCTACCAATATCATGCAAAAGACAAGCACTAATCAGTACATCATAATTAACTAATTCTTCTTTGCTTGCAATATCCAATGCAATAAATAAGACACGATATATATGCTCTTTATCATGAGCACTATCAGACATGCAGCAAATCATATATTTTTCAATTAATTGATAGTTGAATTTTTCCATTTCATTACTTCCCATTATACAAATAATACGAATTTATCTATAACCCTATTGTATCATTTCAAGCTACACCTGTAAACATTTTACTGTATTTTGATGATAAAGTTGGCAGTACCTTGTATCAACATGCATGCTCAGTGGGAGCGTTACCCGTGCCCCACAAATGAGCAGCTACAAAAGTGATCTGCTACACTTCCCCATGCCTCCCCACTTAACGTAGTCCTTTTTTATACCTGTACATAGGCAGTGATTTTCAACAATTAAAAAGCAAACAGCCGCTGGTATAGTAACCGGCGGCTGTTTTTATTATCTGTTGGTAATTATTTTTTGACTTGATTTATATACTGACGGGCATCTTCACTGCTGTAGATCGATACCGACACGCGGTTGGGCATGCAGACAGCTGATTGCAGCTCCTGCCCGATGAAGCCCTGCTTTTCGCAGATGTGATCGGGGCAGCTTACCTCTATAAATCGGATCTGCCCGCCATTTAGCTCCAGCTTGCCCTCTATGCCCCATTGGTGGAGGTCGACGTAGCTAGGCTCTGCCTTGGTATAATCTGCAAGCCTTACCACCTCTACTGCTTTACCATCAATGCTGATTACGGCATAATTGGAGTCAGCATCATCGGAGGGTCTGGAGTTTAACAGGTACATCCCCAGCAGCGCAGCGGCAACCACCACGCCGATAATGATAAATTCAAATTTTTTGGCGCGCTTCGTGGTGTGCTCCAAACTACCCCTCCTTTGCCTCCAATTCTTCATACTCATTGAGGATGTCGCTGACGATCTTGCCATCGATGACGCGTACTGTGCGCTGTGCCTGCGCTGCTACTTCATTGTCATGGGTAATTAGTACTACGGTTGTGCCCTCGCTGTGCAGCTCCTTGAGGATATGCATAACATCCTCACCGCTCTTCGTATCAAGGTTACCGGTAGGCTCATCGGCCAAGATCAGTGGTGGTCTGGCTGCAATTGCTCTGGCAATGGCAACACGCTGCTGCTGACCTCCGGAGAGCTCCATCGGCTTATGAGTAAGCCTGTTGCCAAGTCCCACACGCTCCAGTGCCTTTGACGCCAGTTCGCGGCGCTCGGTGGGCGAAACCCCTCTGTATACCAGAGGTAGCTCCACATTCTCTAGAGCATTGAGATTCATTATAAGGTTAAAGTTCTGAAAGATAAACCCGATCTGCTGGTTTCTGATAGTAGAAAGTTCATCGTCATCCAAGGTGCTGACATCATTGCCGTTTAGCATGTATGTGCCTGTAGTGGGCGCATCAAGGCAGCCGAGCATATTCATAAGGGTAGATTTACCCGAGCCGGACTGCCCTACAATCGATACAAACTCTCCGTTATTTACCGATAGATTTACCCCATCCAGAGCATTTACCTGATTCTCACCGGGGTTATATACCTTGGTCATTTCATGTATTTCGATTAAAGCCATCTTTTCCCCCTAGTTACCATAATTGGGTATGTGTACCGCTAACTGCGCCTCAGTAAGGCCTCCTTACCAAAGCTGCCGATTAATCATAAAGTGATCAGCATAAGCTTATTTTATTATACTGTATTTTTATGTACAATTGTTTGTTAAATAATAAATTTCTTAAAAATACACAATTTTACAGTGTGACCGCCATGGTCATATGGTCACTTGGCTCCTTCTCAAAGCCTTGCTCAATCAAGCACTGCTCCAGCGCTTGGTTTGGCAAAGCAAAGGTAACGGTCAGCTTAGGGATACCGTGGGAGCAGGCAAACTTCTTGGCAAAGCCCAGACAGGTAGCGAGATCTCCCCCCATCATGCTGATATGCAGCGCCTTGAGATGCTGAAACCTCGCACCGCACACGATGAAATTGCCCTTCGCATCCTCAAACACCTTGCCGTCCATCCCAAAGCCCTCGGCGGTGGGAGGATTGATGCGATAAAAGGTGCGATTGCTGACCATATAGCCGTGGTATGCCTCACTAAGAGGTAAAATCAGCTGAGCAGCTCGCTGAGGGTCTACAATCTGGAAGCTGTAGTCCTCAGTAGGCGGGGTAAACTCTGTGAGATTGTAACCCCGAAACTCCTGCACCTTGCTTAGACCGTGCTTGATGGCAAGCCCTGCGCTGACACGATTCTCTACCCCAGTATACATCTCAAGGCGAGGGCAGTTGTAGTGGCTACCCTGCTCTAGATAACGCTTATAGATCTCCTTGCCCACGCCCATGCCCTGATACTTTGGATCGACTCTTAAGGTCTCGAGCCAACCGGTACCGTCATATAGCAGAGTAAATTTACCGATACCTGCCAGCACACCATCGACATAAACACAGCTTAGATCCCCCACCGTACCTTGGAAGTAGCTCCACACATCCTTTAAATAACAGTGGTTTGGCATCGACTTTTTTTCAACGGCAATGCAGTCTTCCATATCTTCCAGCGTGGCTTTTTTGAGTGTAATCTGCATCTCTGCACCCTCCCTAGTCTTTTGAGATTGCTCTGCCAAACTGCAAGCTTAGCAGTAAGCGCAGACATCAAATATACTCCCATTTTACCACGTTGCGCTGGCAAATACAAACCTTTTCTCCTGCTTCTTACCAGTAGCTAAAACAAAAACAGAGCGTTCATAAGAACGCTCTGTTTTGATAGAGACAAGCTTTATAACATTACGACCGTCGCCGCTTGCAAAAGCTGCTTGTCTGCAATTGACCATATGCTCGTCCACTACACGGGCACACGGTGAGCCATAAGAAGCAGGGTCACTACTCCTGCCTCTCAGGCGGTAAGATCTGCTGCAAAGATCATTTAAGGGAACTTAGTTAATGTTGTAAAGGTTGGAGAGACGTACCAGATGCTCGTATTTGTTTTCGGCGCTCTTAGCAGCCTTAGCAAACAGCTCCTCTGCACGCTCTGGGAACTTCTGAGCCAGAGAGGTGTAACGAACCTCGCTGTTGAGGAAGTCGGTGTAGCTTGCGGTTGGTGCCTTGGAATCCAACTGGAATGGATTCTTGCCCTCGAGGGTCAGTCTTGGGTCAAAGCGGAACATATGCCAGTAGCCAGCAGCAACAGCATTCTTGATAACGGTCTGAGCTGTACCCATACCGGACTTGATACCGTGGTTGATACATGGAGCGTAAGCGATGACGATCGAAGGTCCGTTGTAGCTCTCAGCCTCAACGATTGCCTTAACGGTCTGGTTGTAGTCAGCGCCCTGAGCGATCTGTGCTACGTATACATAGCCATAGCTCATTGCGATCGCTGCTAGATCCTTCTTCTTGACTTCCTTACCAGCAGCTGCAAACTGTGCTACAGCGCCGATGTTGGTAGCCTTGGAAGACTGACCGCCGGTATTGGAGTAAACCTCGGTATCAAATACCAGGATGTTTACATCCTCGCCCGAAGCGATTACGTGGTCTAGGCCACCGAAGCCGATGTCGTATGCCCAGCCGTCTCCACCAAAGATCCAGCAGGACTTCTTGGAGAGGTATTCCTTCTCAGCAAGGATCACATCACACTTGGTGCAACCTTCCTTAGAGCTCTTCTCAAGGGCTGCGATCATTGCCTCGGTCGCAATCTTGTTGGCCTTACCATCGTTGGTGGTTGCCAGATAGTTTGCGGTAGCCTCACGGATATAATCCTTAGAGGTGATCTTATTGAGCTCAAGCACCTTGCTGATCAGCTTGTTGCGGATAGTAGCCTGTGCAAGGTACATACCGTAGCCATACTCAGCGTTGTCCTCAAAGAGGGAGTTAGCCCATGCAGGACCATGGCCATCCTTGTTGACGCCCCAGATGGAAGAACATCCAGTAGCGTTTGCGATATACATTCTGTCGCCAAAGAGCTGAGTAACCAGCTTAGCATAAGGAGTCTCGCCGCATCCTGCGCAAGCGCCGGAGTATTCTAGCAGAGGCTGCTTAAACTGGCTGCCCTTAACGGTGGTCTCCTTAAACTTCTCAAATACCTCAGGAGCAGTTACGATGCCCTGACCATATGCGAAGTTGTTTTGCTCATGAAGCTGAGAATCCAGAGGCTCCATGACCAGTGCCTTGTTACCCTTCTTGCCAGGGCATACGTTTGCACAAGAGCCACAACCAGTACAGTCAAGTGCCGATATAGTCATAGCAAACTTATAGCCAGGCATACCGGTCATATCCATCATCTTCATGCCCTCTGGAGCCTTTGCAGCCTCCTCAGCAGTCATAACGACAGGACGGATTACAGCATGTGGGCATACATAAGAGCAGAAGTTACACTGGATACAATTCTCTGTGTTCCAGCATGGGATGTCAACTGCAATACCGCGCTTCTCATAAGCAGCACTACCCTGTGGGAAGGTACCGTCTTGCGATCGCCAGTAGCTACAGGATGCTCGATAGCACCTCCAGCATTCTTCCAATCAGCAGGGATCTCAACCTTCTTTACATCAGTTACACCACGGTCGATTGCGCCATGGTTCATCTGTACGATTGCCTCGCCGCGCTTGCCGTAGCTCTTGGTAGCTGCCTGCTTCATGTAGTCAACAGCTTCCTCTACAGGAATGATGTTGGCCAGCTTAAAGAATGCAGCCTGAAGGATGGTGTTAACACGTCCGCCAAGACCCAGCTCACGAGCTACGCTGATTGCGTCGATGGTGTAGAGCTTGATGTCGTTGTTAGCAATATAGCGCTTTACATCACCAGGCAGTCTCTCGGATAGCTCCTCGACAGTCCAAGCAGTGTTAAGCAGGAAGGTGCCGCCCTTCTTGAGGTCGGAAACCATGTCATACTTGTTGACATAGGATGGGTTGTGGCAAGCTACGAAGTCTGCCTTGTTGATCAGGTAGGTAGACTTGATTGGGTTCTTACCAAAACGCAGGTGAGATACAGTGATACCACCCGACTTCTTGGAGTCGTAGGAGAAGTATGCCTGTGCATACATGTTGGTGTGGTCACCGATGATCTTGATGGAGTTTTTGTT
>DAMCAP010000016.1:13061-28123 GCA_032059445.1 Oscillospiraceae bacterium | reverse complement strand
CGACTCAGCGTTCTTATATACAGCAACGATCTGGCCGGGGGTAGTATCCTTAGAGCCCAGACCATAACGGCCGGAGTATACAGGCATAGTGCCAAACTTAGACTCACGGATGCCCAGGATTACATCTAGATACAGAGGCTCGCCAATAGAGCCAGGCTCCTTAGTTCTGTCAAGAACGGTCAGAGTCTGAGCGCTGTCTGGGATAGCTGCAACTAGTGCCTCAGCAATAAATGGACGGTACAGTCTTACCTTGATCAGACCATAGCTGCCGCCTGCTGCGTTTAGATAATCAATGGTCTCCTCGATGGTGTCGCATACAGAGCCCATTGCGATAATTACGTGCTTAGCATCAGCCTTGCCGTAGTAGTTAAAGAGAGAGTAGTTGGTGCCGATCTTCTCGTTAACCATGTCCATATACTTGGTTACGATAGCAGGCAGAGCGTCATAAGCAGAGTTACAAGCCTCTCTAGCCTGGAAGAAGATATCTGGGTTTTGAGCAGTACCACGCAGTACAGGGTGCTCAGGGTTTAGAGCGTTCTTTCTAAATGCCTTTACAGCATCCATGTCCAGCATCTCGGCGAGAGTCTCGGTATCCCAAGCCTCAATCTTCTGGATCTCATGAGAGGTTCTGAAGCCGTCGAAGAAGTGGAGGAATGGAACTCTGCCCTTAATTGCAGAGAGATGTGCAACAGCGCCAAGATCCATAGTCTCCTGCACGTTGCCCGAAGCCAGGAAAGCAAAGCCGGTCTGGCGGCAAGCATAAATGTCGGAGTGATCACCAAAGATCGAAAGCGCATGAGAAGCAACTGCTCTTGCAGATACGTTTAGTACGCAAGGGAGCATCTCGCCTGCCATCTTATACATATTGGGGATCATCAGCAGCAGACCCTGGGAAGCAGTAAAGGTAGTAGTCAGTGCGCCAGCTGCTAGAGAGCCGTGTACAGCACCTGCTGCACCAGCCTCAGACTGTAGCTCTACAACCTTGACCTGATTTCCAAAAATATTTTTTCTGCCGTCTGCCGACCAAGCATCAGTCACTTCTGCCATTACGGAAGAAGGGGTGATTGGGTAGATAGCAGCAACATCGGTAAACGCATACGATACGTGTGCTGCGGCGTTATTGCCATCCATGGTCTTCATTGGTCTTTTTAAGTGTGCCATGTTTTTTGTTCCTCCTTATAGTTTCCAGTGAATCAAATCTCATTAGATTTAACTCATTACATTCTATCATTTTTTTTACGCGTTGTAAATATGGATTAGCTATAAATTAACATAATCTGCAAGCTTTCTTGCAATTTTGACCGCCTATCAGCGTTAGCTGCGCTTGATCTGTGGATTTGCCACTATTTTATTTGACATTTCACCTAAAACACTGTATATTTATTTCTATAGTAAGGATAATACAGTTTTTGGCAGTAATTCGCAACACACCAACTGCCTTGGCTGCAAGTCACTTACTAAAATCAACATCAATAAAATTGAAGCATCTTTAAAAAGGAGAAAAAGAATGTCACCTGACAGTAACAGGGTGGTCTTTCTTGGTTTGGCGCTGGCACCGATACTGGTATCTGCGCTCTTAAATGCAGGAGAGGCCGCCATCATCTACACCGACGACGCATACCTAAAGCATCAGGATAGTGTGGGGGACCGTAAGGCCGCCAAAATGCTTAAACTGCTGGGGAACTACAAAACCCTGGAGCCCGCTGTAATTTCACTGACAGCCATCTGCCTAATGATCAGCTTTTATGGCTTCTGGCAGTTGTTTGAGGGGCTGGCAGCCTCAGGGCTGCTGTCACCGAAGCTGGTATTGATCTTTGCATTGGTTGTTGACGGCCTTTTGTTTCTTGCCCTTGGTAAAATTACCCCCCGCAGGCTTGCAGCATATTACTATGAAGGTATGGCCTTTTCATTGCTGGGGCTCCTTAGCTTGGCACGAGTCATCATGCTCCCCTTTGTATATATCCTTGATCTGATCAGCGCATTGGTGGTACGGCTTTCGGGTAAAGACCCCAACAACGTACCCCATAGGGTGACCGAAGAGGAAATCCGCATGCTAGTCGACGAGGGTGAGGTCCGCGGTGTAATCGAAGAGTCAGAAAAAGACATGATTAACAATATATTTGAGTTTGATGAGCGTACCGTCGATGAGGTAATGACCCACCGCACCGAGGTAAGCGCTGCCGATCTTAGCTCTAGCCTTGATGAGCTGGTGGCAATCGCCCTCGAAACCGGTTACTCCAGAATCCCGGTCTATGAGGATGACATCGACTCAGTTGTAGGCATTATCTATGCAAAAGACCTGCTTAAATTCATCGACAAGGCTGAGGAATTTAACGTCAGACAAAGCATGCGAAAGCCCCTGTATATCCCCGAAACCACCAAGTGCAACGACTTGTTTGCGATCTTTAAGCGGGAAAGAACCCAGATCGCGGTGGTCATCGACGAGTACGGTGGTACCTATGGCATCGTCACTATGGAAGACCTGTTAGAGGCTATCGTGGGCAGCATGCAGGATGAATATGACAATGAAGAAGAGCAGTTGACCGAAGTGGCAGAAGGTGTATATATCCTAGATGGCTCGATGCCCATCTCACGGGCAGAGCGGCTGCTTGACATCGACATCCCAGACGACTCAGAAAGTGATACCCTCGGTGGCTTTATCACAGAGCTCTTAGGTGGCATCCCAAGGCAAGATGCCCTTAGCCAGTCGATCCATTTTGGCGGGGTTACCTTTACCATTATGGAAGCTGACCAGCGTAAGATCTTGACGGTGCGTGCAGTAATCAAAAGCTTAAACCCCTAAAGGTTGAGAATATAAGCATAACAATCTCCATTAATAAGCAGGCTGACCAAAGTCAGCCTGCTTTTTTGTGTGATTTATAGATCGTCGGCATCCTGCACCGGCTTATCCTTCTCATGGCGGGGGATGCCTGTGTAGCTTCCCTGGGGATCGCTGGAGCAACGGCCAATTCCTTTATACACATTGCCGATTTCCAGTCCTTTTTGCGTGGGTTTAGGGTCGGTTTTTTGATTCTTTTTCAAGATAATACGCTCCTTTTCATACGATAGACGATCGGACGATAGTAGTATATCACCGCTTTGAAAAAAAATTCCTAAAGCTGCTTATAAGCATAGCGGTAACGCCCCTCTGCGATCTCTAGCATCCGCTGAGCAAAGCGCTGGGGGCTTAGGTCATCTAGTTCGATCATAAAGATATCCAGCTCCATTGCGCGCTTGTAGATTGAAGGATTTTGGGAGGATGGGTTTGCTGCTGTAACAAGGACGGTCTTAGCCGTTTCTCCGCCAAACTTCTGGCTGAGCAGCTTGATCTCACTAAGGGCTACCGCAGGCGGGATCCCCGACTTACAAGATATAAAGATTGGTCTGATTCCCTTTACACAGATCAGGTCAATCTCATTTTGGATCTGCGCAAAGTCCTCCAAGGGGCCGTCGGCATCGATGACCACACTCATTTTGACATCATCGAAGTACCCCATCTCTACACAGTTGATATAGCAAAACTGCTCAAGCCAGCTCCCCTGCAGCTTAAGCTGCTCAAGGATTAAGAGGTTTTTGACCTTAAAGCGCACCTGCTCCCTGTTGACATGAAGCTCCGAAATAGCACCTACACGCTCTAGCTCCTTAAGGATACGGTTATTGGAGCGTACCCTACGCTGGTTGTTGACCTCTATGTAGCTTGGAGCAGAGATCGCAAGAGAGGGAGTACCTCTGCTAACCGATTTGCCCACCTCCTGCATATAGGCAGCAAAGCCATGCCAATCTTCACTGTAGCGGATGGAAATTTCAAAGATATTGTTGATGTCGGCTGTCAGCTCATGATCCTCTACATCGGGTACATAATGATCGCTGCGCTTAAAATCTGCCCCGTTTAATGCAATCATTTTTTTGACCGACAGCTTCGGTATCCCAAATCGGCTGCTTAAATGGCTGCTGTGGATCACATCCTTAAAGGCCTCTTCTTTGAGGTCTACAAAAAATGCGGGCAGCTTATGCAGCGTACAAAACATCGTAACCGCAGCCACTGCAATCTCACCGCCACCAGTAAGGTTAAACGCCAGATCCTGATGAGCATCCGCTATGTGACGACAAGCGGTCGTAACAGCCTCTAGCTCCATGGATTTGATCGGGTGCTTCTCAAATTGTATCCCCTTGTGGTAGGTATTAAGATAACGAGCAAATTCCCCTTGCTCACGCTTGGTCACCATGCTCTCATCTATTACCAATATTACCTTGTCAGGTTGCAAAGATAGGGCACCGATCAGGTTTTTGATCGGGCTCGGGTCAAAAAACTCCACAAGTGTCAGCATAATACACCTCCTTTACCGTTCTGTGTTTCACACAGATGAATATGGAAATCGTCCGCTGCCGCAGGCATTATAAAAGCGCCGCAGGCTCCCTGTAAGGGCAAGCCTTGAGACGGTTGTCACAAGCGAAGCGCAGTGCAATCCGTCAAGGCTTTGCCCGCAGGGGTTAAGGGCGCAGCCCTTAGACGTTTTTTCCCCCGTTTTTGACGTCCATCAAAAATGGGGTGCCCGCACGGCATAAGTGCTTCATAGCAAAAATCTATCCTGTTTGGCTTCATAATAAAGAACACTTGCATTTATTATACCATGAGCGCAGTGAATGCTTTAATTGCCCATAGCCAGCATAAAAACAAGCTGCTGTAAGAATCGCTTTGCGTTTATTATACCATATAATCTCTATGAAATTTACTAGTCATGTCTACAATATCTTCTATCATCTCTTACAAAATGTTTCCCAAAGATTAGTCAATCTACCCACAAATCAAATTGTCAATACTTTCCACCGCCAAAATGACGGAAGAGTTTTATGATTTTACCGCTCGTGCAGACAAAATACCAAATTGCTATTGAAATCCTAGTTGTTTAATGATAAACTTAAAACAATGAGAGAGGTTCCGTGAAGGATTTCTTTCATAGTGAATTTATGATCTATAAATTTTAAGGAGGCTGTTCCCATGAATGCTTATATCCAAGAGGTAATCGAAAAAGTATCTAAGCGTGACGCTGGTGAGCCAGAATTCCTACAAACTGTAGAGGAAGTTTTTCATTCTCTGGAGCTCGTTGTTGACAAGCACCCAGAATATAAGAAGGTTGCTCTGCTGGAGAGAATGACTGAGCCAGAGAGAGTTATCGAGTTTCGTGTTACCTGGGTAGATGACAACGGTCAGGCACATGTCAACCGTGGTTATCGTGTACAGTTCAATGGTGCAATCGGTCCATACAAGGGCGGTATCCGTTTCCATCCATCCGTTAACCTCTCTATCATGAAGTTCCTGGGCTTCGAGCAGACCTTTAAGAACTCCCTGACCGGTCTACCAATCGGCGGCGGTAAGGGCGGCTCTGACTTCGACCCAAGAGGCAGAAGTGACGCAGAGATCATGAGATTCTGCCAGGCATTTATGACCGAGCTTTACAGACACATCGGCCCTGATGTAGACGTACCAGCTGGCGACATCGGTGTAGGCGCTCGTGAAGTAGGCTATATGTACGGCCAGTACAGAAGAATCCGTGGCGCATTTGAAAACGGCGTACTGACCGGTAAGGGTCTGTCCTACGGCGGTTCTCTGATTCGTCCTGAGGCTACCGGCTTTGGCGCTACATACTATCTGGTTGAGGTGCTCAAGCACTTTGGCGAGACCCTTGAAGGCAAGACTGTTGCAGTTTCCGGCTTCGGTAACGTTGCTTGGGGCGCTTGCATGAAGATTGCTGAGCTGGGCGGTAAGGTTGTTGCTATCTCCGGTCCTGACGGCTATGTATACGATCCAGACGGCGTTGTAACCGAAGAGAAGATCGGCTACCTGGTTGAGATGCGTTCTTCCGGCCGTGACAAGGTACAGGATTATGCTGACAAGTTTGGCTGCCAGTTCTTCCCTAAGGAGAAGCCATGGGGCGTTAAGGTTGACATCGCTATGCCTTGCGCAACCCAGAACGAAATCACTATGGTTGAGGCTAAGAAGCTGGTTGACAACAAGGTACCTTACTACATTGAGGTTGCCAACATGCCTACTACCAACGACGCTCTGAAGTTCCTGCAGGAAAACTGCAAGGTTGTAGCTCCTTCTAAGGCTGTAAACGCTGGTGGTGTTGCTACTTCTGCTCTTGAGATGAGCCAGAACTCCGGCCGTATCTCCTGGACTGCTGAAGAGGTTGACGCTCGCCTCAAGCAGATCATGAAGACCATCCACGACATGTCTAGAGACGCTGCTGCTGAGTATGGTCTGGGCTACGATCTAGTTGCTGGTGCAAACATCGCCGGCTTCAAGAAGGTTGCTGAGGCTATGATGGCACAGGGCCTGATCTAAGTCTAGTCGATTAAGCATGCCTGTTTCAGGCATTATAGTCCAATGATCCAGCCACAGGGTATTTATGCCCTGTGGCTTTGCTTATCAATCCTTATGGCATGCCCCTGCCCTCCCACCGTCAACTCAAACAATTTTTTGTAAGGTATGATACCTCAAACGACTGCTGCCCCATATGCAGGCTGATAAGCCCTTCTATAAATCGCATGTGAATCATAATAATCGCTTGCAAAATAATAACTATATTGAAGATGCAAGATAGAAGCAAGAATAAGGAGGCATTTATGAAGATCAACATCCTGTTATTTGACAACTTTGAAACCTTGGATATCTTCGGCCCGATTGAAGTACTGGCACGGCAGGCGGGCCATAGCCTCGAGCATTACAGCCTGCATGGTGGAGTCATCACCAGTGCCCAGCACACCCAAATCCTCACTCTGCCAGCCGACGAAGCAGAGCCTACAGGGGTATTGGTGCTGCCCGGCGGTATGGGTACAAGGCAACTGGTCAATGATCCTAATTTTATCGCTATGATCAAAAGGCTTGCAGAAGCTTCGGAGTATTGCCTCTCAATCTGCACAGGCTCTGCCCTGCTGGCAAAGGCTGGGGTGCTCAACGGCAAAAAAGCAACCTCCAACAAAAAGGCCTTTACTTGGGCTACCTCCAACTCCGATCAAGTTGATTGGCAGAAAAAAGCCCGTTGGGTGGTAGACGGCAAGTATTATACCGCCTCGGGTGTGTCGGCAGGCATCGATATGTCTCTTGGCTTTATTGCTGACCTCTACGGCGATGCTGCTGCAAGAAAGATTGCAAGCGATATCGAGTATATCTGGAATGATGATCACGAAAACGATCCCTTTGCAGTCGAGTAACAATCGCTGGCTAAATGATTGTGTTATCAACAGAATAGCACCCTTGTTGCCACTTAATTACGCCTATGGATACAAATATTATTGAGCATCGGCGTTTGATTACGATGATGCTCTATATTCTATTTTATCGGTTAATGGGGACCCTAAATTGTTTTTAATAATATCCAAGCGCATATATCTATTGCTTTGCTTTTGTGGCAAAGTACTTGGCGTAGCCCAAGGCAAGTATAGACAATAATCCCTGCGGCAGAGCTTGCCGCAGGGATGTTTTATAATATTAAACTATGATGTCATGACGCCGCCTGGAGTCTGTATCAAGATCAGGAGCTGCTCCTCTATTCCATTAAGAGCATTTACATAGATCAAAAGATGGTGACCTCTGTTGCCCGTAGCGCTGATCTCATAGCAGAGAGTTTCACTGCCGCCTCTCGTAGGGATCACTGCCAGTTTGGTTTCGCCGATCTTTACCAGTCTACCAGCTGTTTCCTTTGCTGTGGATTCTGCAATCAAATTGGTTGACAGATCCCGCTTATGGTGATTAGAAATAAAACTTCTTGCATCTAAAAATACCACTTCTCCGGTATCTAGTGCGATGCCCACCTTGATCAGATCAGGGTAAAAGGTAATATTGTCTGCTGTATAAGCAAAGTTGGTGGTGCAGATGCCACCCGACTCCTCATAATAGGTGGATTTCATATTTTTAAAGCCGATTTGCTCTAAAAAGCTTGATGCTGCCTTTACGCTATCTTCAGGGGAGATGGTAGCTTCTTTAATCTCTCTGCTGACGGAATAGGTAGCTGGAATACCACCCTTTTTGGTAATTCCCAGATACACGCTGTCGGTTTCAAAACAATATAGAGGCATCAGGGAGTTTTCATCATCGGTTGCCTGAAGCCCCGTAGAAAGTGGCTTTGGCTGGGGCTCTCCTGCCCAACGATCCCACATACCTCTTAGGCTAAAGCCATCGGCAATGGGGTAATTTTCTCCTCTGGCATCGGTCTTGGGGTTATTTTCGAAGGTTGGTGCAGGTGCTTGGCTGCTTGATGCAGGCGGTGCAGCTGCCGAAGAAGACTTACGGCCGGTAGGATCATTCTGTGCCTTGACAGCAGCACTATAGCCTGCCTTCTGCCAAAGTGACTGGGCGATCTTCTTCGCATCTTCTCTGCTGATCTCACTCATATCTTTGGTATAGAGAGGGGTGCGATCCAGCATATGGTCAGAGAATGGACCGTCGTAGATCAAAGTAGCATAGCTCTTTACCTGCTCAAGGCCTTCCATAGTATTGGGAGTGGTTTCTTTGGTTGATACATTCTGCAGGCTTAGCTCGTTGTAGCGTACCGAGCCCTTGTTGCTCACGGTCATGGTGCCGGTACCTACCATATATTTATCGCTTAATAGGCTGATTTCGCCATTTCTTACGCGACTCTCTACCGTCTGTATCTCTTGGCTGATCTTCTGAGAATAATCTAGCAGCATCTCAAGGTTGGCGAGATCCTGATTGCCTAAGCTGGGGTCAGCGTGGGTCTTACGAGTCAAGCTCATAGCATAATCACCCACCTGAGAGTAAAAACGGTAAGCGCTATCTAGATTGTGCTCTGCATAAGGGATATTTGACAAAGCCTGCTTTGCCCCAGCGCTATCTCGCCAAAGCGACGCCGAAAGCAACGACAGCTGTGTAGGTGTTGCAGAGTATATGCCCTTTGTCAGGGTTCTGGTAATTTCGGTGGTGTGGTTGCTTAAATCTCCAAGAGATTGCAGATAGCCCATCTCCAGCTGGTTGCGGTAAAACAACGCATCATTGATGGCCAGCGCTCCCACCCCTACCAATACCAATACAAACGCTATGGCAAAGCTATACAGCCGTATCATAGCTCTTTTTGAAAGTCTTTTTTCCATAACAAGCTCCTTTCGCCGCTTATAATCAACAGAGCTAGCCAAAATATTGATCCAGATATACGCTGCACTGGATCATCTCTGTAAAATAAAATTAGTGTTTTTTGCATTATAATTGGCTGCCAAATTTAGTATTGCCTATTTTTAATCCAGTATCCGCCGCTATGATTGCAAGAGAGCAAAAAAATTGCTATAATAAAATCCATACTGACCCTGCTTTATCAAGGCAGCTTATCGCCTATTAAACACAGATAAAACCCATTAAAAAGGGTATACTGGGATAAAGCAGCATGGAATTTACAAAAGATACATACACCAAACCGTCATACGAAACGGAGAAATTATGGAACATCAACATCACCGTGAAGAAATTTATTTTGATAACGCTTCCACCACTCAGACAGATACCGATATTGCCCAGCGTGTGCTTGAGGTGCTGACCGAAAGCTACGGCAACCCATCCTCCTTACATCGCAAGGGGCTAGAAGCACAGCTCTTGGTTGAGCAAGCAGTGCGAGAGGTGAAGTCTGCCATCGGCGCCTTGACAGGCAAGGTGTATTTTACCTCAGGTGGTACTGAGGCCAACAATACTGCGATCTTTGGAGCAGCCTACGCCCACCAGCGTAAGGGCAAAGGCATCGTCACCACCGCCGCCGAGCACTCCTCGGTAATTGATTCTGTAAAGCAGCTACAAAAAGAAGGCTTTGACTGCCATATTACCGATCCACTGCCGAGCGGTAGCCCTGATATTGCAGCGATCGTCGCAGCCTGCAACAACGAAACCATACTGGTTTCTGTCATGGCGATCAACAATGAGGTAGGAGCAATCACAGACCTACCCCGCCTAATCAGAGAGGTGCGTCAAAAGTCACCGAATGCATTGATCCATGTAGATGCGGTACAAGCTCTGGGGAAAGTCCCCCTTAAAGCAAGCGGCCTTGGTATAGACCTGATGAGCATCAGCGGTCACAAGATCTACGCTCCCAAAGGCATCGGCGCCCTTTACATCGCCGATAAGGTACGGATCAAGCCCCTGCTTTACGGTGGAGCACAGCAGGATAAGCTGCGCCCCGGCACCGAAAACACTGCTTATATCACAGCACTAGGGATGGCCGCCGCCAAAGCAAATCGAAGCCTACAGCAAAATCTACAGCAGGTCACTCTCCTGCGTGAGCATCTGCTAAGCTGCCTTGCAAGCCTACCCTATGTGGTGCTAAACTCTGAGGAAAATTCCTCCCCTTACATCACCAACATCTCCCTACCTGGGCTTAGAAGCGAAACGATGCTACACTTCTTAGAGGAGTACAAAATCTATCTATCCAGCGGCTCTGCCTGCTCTAAAGGTGCCGGAAGCCATGTGCTAACCGCTATGAGCCTTGCACCTGATCTGGTAGACTCGGCACTGAGAATCAGCTTCTCGAAGCACAACACCATAGCAGATGTGGACAACCTAATCGCCGCCCTTGCGGTAGCCAATATGCGGCTGATCCGAAAGAAGTAACTACCCTTAGCATGCCCGCTGCCACCCCAGCAATCCGCAAGCTAAGGGCACCATACCCTCATCCAATCATCCCTTGCCCTACAGGGCAGGAAGCATTGATAGCCGCCCTTGCGGTAGCCAATATGCGCCTGATCCGAAAGAAGTAATCGCCTTAGCATGCCCGCTGCCACCCCGGCAATCCGCAAGCTAAGGGCACCATACCCTCATATAACCAACCCTTGCCCTATAGGGCAGAAAGCATTGATCGCCGCCCTTGCGGTAGCCAATATGCGCCTGATCCGAAAGAAGTAACCACCTTTAGCGTGCCCGCTGCCACGCCGACAATCCGCTCACTAAGGGCACCACACCCTCATCCAATCATCCCTTGCCCGACAGGGCAGAAAGGTCAAGATACATGAAAGAAATCATACTGCTAAAGAGCGGCGAAATGGCTCTAAAAGGGCTTAACCGCTCCAGCTTTGAGGATGTATTAATCGCAAACGCCAAAAGAAGATTAAAGGATCTTGGGGAGTTTAAAATCCGAAAGGCACAATCCGCAATCTATGTAGAGCCTCAGAGTGAAAACATCGATATAGATGAAGCCTTTGCTAGGATGCGCCGCCTATTTGGAGCATCCGCCCTGAGTCGCTGCTGCGTGGTTACCAAAGATTATGACACCATCGTAGCGGCTCTCGATTACTTAGCACCTCAGCTCTCTGCTGCTAGTACCTTTAAGGTTACTGCAAAGCGCTCCGACAAAAAGTTCCCCATGGATTCCCCTGCTCTTTGCCGTGAGCTGGGCGGAGTGATTTTACAGCGCTACAGCCACCTGTCGGTGGATGTCCACAATCCTGATCTGACCGTAGTCGTTGAGGTCAGAGATTTTGGCGCCTACCTACACGCAGGCCAAGTACCCGGTGCGGGCGGTATGCCTGTTAGCACTGCGGGCACTGCGGCTCTGCTGATTTCGGGAGGGATTGACTCCCCAGTAGCAGGCTACATGATGGCGAAGCGTGGTCTGCAAATTATCGGTATCCATTTTGCAAGCCCTCCTTATACCAGCGAGCGTGCCCTGCTAAAAGTCAAGCAGCTTTGCGCCAAGATGTCTCGCTATACAGGCAGGATCAAGCTGGCAGTGGTTAACTTTACTGAAATACAAGAAGCCATCGCCAAAAGCTGCCCTGAGGAATATGCCACCATCATTATGCGCCGCTTTATGATGGAGATTGCCTCTGTCGTCGCCCTAAAGAACGACTGTGGTGCCGTCATTACCGGTGAAAGTGTAGCACAGGTAGCCAGCCAGACCATGCAGGCTATGGCATGTACCGAAGAATGCTGCAAGCTACCGGTATTTCGCCCTGTTATCGGCATGGATAAAGACGAAATCGTCGAGATCGCAAAGCGGATCGACACCTTTGAGACTTCTATCCTCCCCTATGAAGATTGCTGCACTGTCTTTACCCCCAAGCACCCCCGTACCCGCCCTCAACTAGCAGCAGTGAAGGAAGCCGAAGAACCACTGGATAGAGAAGCGCTGATCAACAGTGCCCTCCAAAAAATCACATGGTATGGCATCGATGACCAGACTGAGCTTGGTATCTAATCTATATACGCAAAAAGGGCGTGACCGATATGGTCATGCCCTTTGTTGTTTATATTAAAATGCAAGGCGAGTTTTCAACATCTTTTTGAAATCTTGTGGAAAACTAGCGTATGATTACCTGATCTAGGATAAAGCGAGGTCTTCTTTTGGTTTCTTTATAAATACGCCCTATATACTCGCCGATTACTCCAAGGCTTAAGAGCTGGATGCCACCAAGCATCCACACCGAGCCCATCAGGGTAGTCCAGCCCTCTACGGTATAGCCTGTCAGCTTGATAAAGAGCAGGATCATCTGAGCCAGCACACTTACCCCAAAAATTATGGCCCCCAGTGTGGTGATTAGGCGTATGGGTTTAATGGAAAAAGCCGTAATGCCGTCCATGGCAAAGGCAAGCATCTTTTTGAGGGGGTATTTGCTCTCTCCTGCAAAACGCTCGCCACGCTCATAGGTAACGATATCGCTCTTAAAGCCGATCAACGGCACGATACCCCGCAAGAATAAGTTAACCTCCTCAAAGCACATCAGTGCTTCGATGGCACGCTGGCTCATCAGGCGGTAGTCGGCATGGTTGTCGACGATCTCTACACCTAGGGCGGTCATCATTTTATAAAACATCCCTGCGGTGGAGCGCTTAAATACCGTGTCGGTCTCTCTACTGGAGCGCACGCCATAGACCACGTCGCAGCCATTGTGATAACACTCCACCATTTTATCTACAGCGTTGATATCATCTTGTAGGTCGGCATCAAGGCTGATGGCCATATCACATTTATCTTTAGCCACGGTAAGCCCAGCCAGCAGAGCATTTTGGTGCCCCATGTTGCGGCTAAGCTTTATCCCTGCAAAATGGGCATTGCCCTCACAAAGCTCCTCAATCATCTCCCAGGTGCGGTCTTTGCTGCCGTCATTGACCAGCAGGATACGGCTATCTACCGAAGCACTGCCTTGAGTGATCAATTGATCCAGCTTGGCAGCCAGCCGTTTGCTGGTTTCGGGGAGCACCTCCTGCTCATTATAACAGGGCACAACGAAATATAGTGTATTTTCTGTCCTCATGGTTTTTCTCTCCAATCAAATACTACGGGGTGTTTATCGGGTCGCCTATCAAACTTACTTTGGGTCTTCGCCTTCTTCCTCTTCCTTCTCTAGGTCGCTAATATATTGCAGCAGCTCCTCCACACTCTTAGGCCTGTCATCAACTTCCTCCACCTTTGGGAAGTGGATGATCTTGGCAGGCTTGGGGTTTCTGCGAGGCATATAGAAGTAAACCGCCAGCATGGCAATACCCGCCAGCGTAAGGATTGCACCCTCTTTTAATCCGGGTGGGAAGTAACGAAACTCTACGACCGCATCCCCCTCTGGCACACGCACCGCCATAAAGCCGATGTTGGCTCTTTCAATCAAGGCAGGCTCGCCGTTTACTGTAGCGCTCCAGCCCTTGTCATATGGCACCGAGAAGAACATCAGTCTCTCGGCGTCAAAGGATGTGGTGGCGGTAAAGCCTCTATTATGGACCGTAAAGCTCTTTGCCGACATAGCTCTGCGGTTCTCGGCCTCTTGCGTCATATTTTCATAATCAAAATAGGTAAAGTCGAACTCATGCTCCAGCTCTAAGATATCGGCATTTCTAATGGCGGCCTCTTCATCAAGGTGCACCGCTCTAAGCATATAATTGACTCTGTTTTCTCCACCTAGTGTGTCATAGATATCTTGGCTAAAAGCCTTATCATAAGCAAATCCCATAGGGATGTAGTGATCATTCTGGTAGATATTATAGCCGAGCTGGGTATCATAGAGGCTGTAGCCCTCCATGGGCATCTGCTCCTCTTGATTGGTCGCAACAAACAGCCACTTTACCGACAGCAGCGGCCGCAAAAAGGCATAGCTCACCGGCGGCTTGGAAGAAACATCTCGCTTGATCCCCACCTCGGGGTAAAACTTCATCGTAGAGCCGGGGATGATAGAATGAAAGGCCTGAATATTTGGCAGCCCCCAAAACATCCCTAGGTTATCCATGCTTTTATATAAATCACTGCGGACAAACCCCTCATCAGGGAGGTTAAGCTGCTTTTTGCCTCCCAGTGCTATCTCAATAAACCATCGGTCGTTTTCGGGGGTATCCTTGCCCATAGCAATATAGCCCCAGGTAAAGCCTGCAATCAGCACAGCAAGTACTCCGGTGGTCAACCGCTTAAAGCGGTCTTGATCCTTTACAAAGTAGATCAGCAGCGCTGCCAGCCCTAGAGAAAGCAACGTATATGCTACATAGATCCAAAATCTGGCCGGGTATTGGGCCAGCCCGAAGCTTAGCTTGTCCTCCTTCATGACGGGGGATAAGCCCACCGCCAAAGCAATAAACAAGGTGATCGAAACCGTCCAGCGTATGGAGGATCCAAAGTTAAACTGCTCACGATCCTCCAGTGCCACAGCTGTAGCCAGCGCCATCAAAAGGATCGGCATATAAAACCATCGGGCATAGTAGGCGTTATTAAAGAGCACAAAGGCAGAATTGAGCACAGGGATACAAGCCATAAAAAGCGAGATCCACAGTAGCCGCTTCACAAAGCAGTTCTTCTTGCTGATGAGATATGCCCCTACACCGCAGGTAGAAAACAGCGGAAGCCATGCCGACAGCGAAGCCCACTTTGCACCCTGATCGGGGAAGAAATTAGGCTGGCTTGGCAGCTCGGGTGGGAAAAATATGCTGCCGATAATCGAAGGAAGCCGCTGGTTATAGCCATAGATCCACATCAACCAACCGGTAAGTAAATTGTCGGTGGTGGTACGGGGGTTATCTGTAATTGCCATCAACGATGGCACCAGCAAAAAGCAAGCCAGCAGCAGCCCCATCACCGATTCTGCTGCCACTG
>DAMCAP010000016.1:11817-13051 GCA_032059445.1 Oscillospiraceae bacterium | reverse complement strand
CGCAGGGTCATGCCCCAATCCCCTACCGACATCCGTACAAACACATAGAGCAGCACAAACACTACTTCGCCGATAAAAAACCAATAATTGACCAAGCAGTTAAGTGCCACCATCGCAGCAAAAAAGCCTCTGCGATCATTTTGCACCAGCTCCTCCAGTGCGATCAAGAGCAGAGGGAAGAATACCACCACTTCATGGAAGTGATTGAAGAATATATTGAAGGTCATAAAGCCCGAGAATGCATAAAGAAGCCCACCCAGCACCGCATAGTATTTATCTCTCACAAAGCGCTGTATGTACCAATAGGCGGTCAAAGCGGCACATGCAGTCTTGAGGATCAGCAGGGGAGCCATCAGGTAGGGCACAAAGCTATTGGGGAAGGGCAGTGTCAACCAGAAAAACGGAGAAAACAGCAGGTAAAAGCTGTAGGAGCCGATGAAATTAGCCCCAAGGTCCGTATGCCAGTTCCAAAAGATATTGCCACTACGCACTGCCTCGTGAGCAAGGCGATAAAAAGGGATCTGCTGTACATTGTAATCACCCAAAAAAATAAACAGTCCCCTGTTATAGATCATAAACGGTAAAAAAATCGCCGCTGTTATGAGGAAGCCCAGCCCAAAAGCCAGTATGGGATATCGATGTGGTCCGTCAAGGTACTTTTTCATAGCTGCCCCCTTAGTTTGTATTGTCTGCAAGCTTAGCGGACGGTCTTGTCATGTAGGAAAGAAGCAAAATTACTGTATTATCGCATGATTATGTATCATTATACTAGCATACAGCCCGTCAGCATCTTGTCGATGCCCGCCATACACGATGCACTCCCGAGGGGTAGGTGGTTAATTTTGCGCCATGCTCTGCGGCTATTATAGCACAACCTCTCAGTAATGGAAACATTTTTATACAGACTGGCGAGAAATCTTTCATAGGCATTTTTTACAAGGCCGCTCTTCTAATATAGTGCATATATTTCAAAGCTTTTATGCAGATAATTTTGGTGATAAAAATTTCACAGCTTCCCTTGTAACTATACCATTTCAGTAGTATACTAGCATTAAAGTTAAAACAATGGGGGAATAATAATGAGCACCAACCCAAAATTCAATGCTTCTTGGCTTACCCGCACAGCCCTTGCGCTGGCACTGGTAGTACTATCGCAATTTATCGGTAAAATGATCCCTGCCGGCGCTGTGATCCTAGGGCCTGTCAGCGTAGGGCAGATCATCACTGGGTCTCT
>DAMCAP010000016.1:5340-11807 GCA_032059445.1 Oscillospiraceae bacterium | reverse complement strand
TATGCTGATTATGAGCGTGCTGCTGATCGATATAAAAGCAGGCGTCACCGTGGGCATCCTCTCTGCTATCCTAGCGACACTGCTGGGCATCGGGCCTATCTTCCCAATCATTACCCCTGCCATTGCAGCAGGAAACGCGATCCTTGTCATCATCGTAGGCCTAGGCTATAACGCCAGTCAGGGCAAAAACCTGGGCAGACTCGCTGGCATCGCTCTGGGTGCTGTAGCAAAATGCGGATTTTTGTGGTATACTGTACCCAAACTATTTGCCTTCATCCCCGAAATCAAGCCTCCGCAGGCAGCTGCTCTGGGCATTATGTTCTCTTGGCCTCAGCTGATCACCGCTATGATCGGTGGTCTGATTGCCATGGCGATCTACCCTGTTGTCAAAAAAGCAATCAGCTAAGGGATATTACGTATATCAAAGCTACTCTCTTTTCGTAGCCAAGCCCCCGACTGCTCTCATAAAAGGTATTATGATATAGTTAAAGCAAGCCCAATAAACAGAAACGGAGTCATGTTATGAATATCATTGATGCAAAGGGGCTAAATTGCCCTATGCCGGTTATTCTGGCAAAAAAGCAGCTAGATAGCGGTGATCAGCACTTCACCATTGTCGTAGACAATCAAATTGCTGTGCAAAACCTTACCCGTCTGGCAGAGGGGCAAGGAGCCACTGTAACCGTAAAGCAAGTTGACGCACTCTTTGAAGTAGAGCTGCAAAAAGGAGAAGGAGCGATCCTTACAACACAAACAGCTCCTAAATCTCTTGCAGAAGTACCCGCAGAGTGGGTGCTCTTTGTAGGCCGAAATGTACTGGGCGAGGGTGATCCTGCCCTTGGCGCTTCACTGATAAAAATGTTTTTTTATACATTGCTCCAGAGTGGTGATCTCCCTGCCAAAATCATGCTGGTCAACAACGGTGTAAAGCTGGCAACCATCGATGAGCAGGTCGTAGAGCACTTAAAAGAAATCGAAGCTAAGGGTACACAGATTATGGTGTGCGGAGCCTGCCTCAACTTCTATGGTCTGGCAGAGCAGCTAAAAGCCGGCGGTGTCAGCAATATGTACGACATCTTAGGCTCTATGCAAGCCTCCCCTAAGGTCATCACCCTATAGGCTCTCGATACCTACAAGTGCCCTAGTAAAGACGCCTTGCTCCCCAATACCCACGTTCATAGCATATTACAGATAGGAGTATGTCCTTTGGATTATTATGTATTAGCTTTCGCCTCTACCCACTACGCCATCACCGCTCAAAGCCTGCTGGGCGGGCAGATTGCCTATCAGGTAATGCCCACCCCTAGAGCCATCTCCAGTGGCTGCGGTATATCGATCCGCCTGGAGCCTGCTTTCCTTGAGCAGGCATTAGCAGTGCTGGAAGAAAAGCAGCTGGATAAGAGCTTTTACAGCGTATATGGGTTTAGCGCCGGCGCCGCCCCAGAGAAATATCAATAAAAACACTGTAATTAAGATAAGCAGGCGAGCAGCCTGCTTATCTTGTCGCCAGTATTATGCAGTCATAAATAAAAATTGGGAGCTTCGCAGCTCCCTTTTTATTGTGTTATTATCTTAGCTCTCGTGGAGCTTAGCATACTGACTGGGGGTAACCCCTAAAACAGACTTAAATGAAGCCGAGAAATGAAACACCGAGGAGTACCCAAGCATCTGCGAAATCTCAGTAACTGAATATAGATTGGATCGCAGCAGCTTCTTTGCGCGATCCAGCTTATAGAGCGCTAAGTACTTAATCGGCGCCATCTTCATAACCTTCTTAAATACCTTATATAGATAGCTCTCACTGATCCCCATCTGCTTGCATATATCAGCGATTTTGATATGCGAGTCGATGTTTTGCCCAATTAACTTCGTAAAGCGCTTGACCGTCTCCATATCCTTTGAGAAATTATCTCCATAGGAAAGCCCAATAGGGCTGATTGTTTCGGAAAATGCCAGATTGATGATCTCGACTATAGCGAGATTGAGAATGGACTTGATCATAATCAACGCAGCTTTGGCATCGTCACGCTGGAATCTCTGATATGTATACGAAAACAAAGGCAGAAGGTGGGAGAGGCATTCATCTCTCCAATAGGTGGAGTCTTGACTGGCAAGCATGTGGGTGATTTCATCATATCGGTAAAAAGGCTCGATTTCGCACTCAATGAAATAATACTCCAAGGGCTGCTCGCCATCTGCACTACACCTATAAGCGGTAAGAGGCTCGATCAGAAATACCCCGTTAGCTTGCCCGGCTACGACCGAGTTACGATACTCCATCCGCAGCCTGCCCTTGGCAATATACAGTAAAACAAAGTTGGAGCAGATCTGCTCCTTATCGGGAGTCAGTTGCTCGCCTGTACGATGGCCAAAATCTCTGATGTTGATCTCCAAGCTGTCAAGGTATCTTGCGTAATTGTCTTGCTTAAGCAGTGCATTCTTTTCGGCAACACTATTGTACAAATACTTCACCTCTTTACTTATTATGCTGTAGTGCCCGACCACAGCAAATTTTAGATTATCAAACCAAACCGTGATCCCATAAGCTGATATTTATGGCATCATGGAGCACAGTCAAAAAGAAGGTATGAAAATACAACCACCATATTTACCTTTCATATGCTTAGGTATGTAACCCACGGATATAATAATACATTTGCGTTTATTATATCACATATTTTTCTTTTTTTATATATTAATTTACACGAAATACCAAAAAGCAAATTGGTAAAATCCAACAGATTTTGTGAAATAATCATAGATTAATCAATATTACCTTGTGAAGAAACATTAAATTTCACAAAAAAAGACGGAAAGCAGTGAGCAATGCCCTGCTTTCCGTCTGTGTAGTGAGAAGATGGCTTGAATAAATCAGCTGATGTGAAGTTAACTATAACTTGCGCGCTACTAAATAATAATACAGATTAGTCCAGAGCATCCATCGTTGATTACTCGCTCGATGGTCTGCTGTATCTTGTGACGAGCGTCGGTTGGCATACGATACAGCTTATTGTGCAGACCCTCATTGACCAGCTCATGGAGGCTCTTGCCAAAAATATTGCTCTGCCAGATCTTTGCAGGTGATTCCTCAAACTCCTTGAGCAGATAATATACCAGCTCCTGAGACTGTTTTTCGCTGCCTACAATCGGGGCTACTTCGGTGTTGATGTCTGCCCGCATCATATGTATGAGCCGTATCAAACAGAAGTTATTGCACGCTCGCTTTGGATGATCTGAGTAGGCTTATTTCTACTGCGTAGCAAGGTATACTCCACTCTTTGTTGGGGCAGCTTAAAATCCACCTGCAACATCACCTTAGCCTGCTCCTGTAGAGGACGAACCTCTATGGTATCTACAAGGAGCTCCACAATCGGGGCGTCAAACCCTTCGCCAAACTCCAGCTCCTCATCAATCACCCTGCGTAAGTCTATATGGCTCCCTCCATGCTCCGCCTGCTTCTTAGCTTCTTGCTCCAGCTCCTCTATCTGCTGCTTTAAGCTTAATAAGCGAAGGTTATAGGCTTGATTTCGCTTACGAAACTCCTCCTTAAAGAGCCCTCCCTCCAGGGTTAGCTCCAGCAGTCGTTCTTTTTTGAGTTCTAGCTGTTTTTGCTCTATATGTAGCTTTTCTATTGGGTTTATCCCCTTTTGCAAGTCGGTATATAGTCGTATTAGATCCTCAGCGATCTCCCCTCTATCAACCACAGCTGCCCGATACCCCATACCCACAATCTCATTTAGCTCCTGAGTATATACCGCCGGTGCGCTGCATCCAGCCTTGCCTTGCTGTGCATAGCGCTGGCACTGCCATACCTCTTTACTTCCCTGAGCATATTGATACACCCTACGATAATAGGCCACACCGTGCTCCCCACAGAAGATTTTGCCGCTGTAAGGGTATTTGTTTTGATAGCTGGTTTTATCAACGCCCGACATCTTTTTACTGCGATTTTGTAGGATCCTATTGGCCTTCTCCCAGAGAGCTTCACTGATAATGGGCGGCACCTTGTCATGATCAGGGTAGCTAAGCCACTCCTCCGCTGCGAAGCTTTTGCGTTTACTGCTTCGATAGTCGTATTTCGTGCTTTTGCGGCCGCAGTACCAGCCTTTATATTTAGGGTTGGTCAGTATATTTTGAATGGTAGAAAAGCTAAATGGATTGCCCTCGGTATTGACAAAGCCCTCCTCTGCCAATCGGGTGCGGATGCTGCGGATACCAAGATTTTGATTGGCATACAGATCAAAGATCAACCGGATAATCTCGGCTTCTTTTTCTTCGATTACCAGCCTGCCCTCCTGCTTGGTGTATCCCCAGATGCGGCTATTCCCCAGCACCACCCCCTGATCGACCGCCCTCCGAAACCCGAAGCGCACACGCTCCGAAATTTTGCGCACCTCATCCTGCGCAATACTTGCCATGATGGTCAAGCGCAGCTCACTGTCGGGCAGCAGGGTATTGATGTTGTCCGATTCAAAAAGCACACCTACGCCATGTTGCAGCAGCTCCTGGGTATAGCGGATGCTATCTAAGGTATTTCTGCTAAATCGGGAGATTTCCTTGGTGATAATAAAGTCAAATCTGCCTTTTTTGGCATCTTCGATCATACGAAGAAAGCTCCCTCGCTTGCCCACGCTAGTACCCGATAGCCCTTCATCTATATATCCATCACAATAAACCCAGTTGGGGTTGCGGCGGATCAGATCGCTGTAATATGCTACTTGGTTTTTTAGGCTATGTGCCTGCTCGTCCTTTTCTGTAGAAACTCTTGCGTAAAAGCTCACTCGTACAGGCAGGTCATAAATAGACCTTCCACTTAGCAGCTCCCTACGCAGCTCATAAAGATCCATTTAAACACCCCCTTGCACGCTGCTTCTATTATCGGCTTGCGGTTTTTTGGATCAACTCCTTAGCTTTTTGGTATAGCTCCTCAGAAATATAGCCCTTTTGCCACAGGCGCGTGTTAACCGATAATTTTATCTCAATTCGCAAAGCCTCAGCCTTGTCCTCTTGTATTAACCCTTGCATCTGTATCACCTCATGACAATTTGTATGAGGGATTTTACAATAATATTACCAGTATTATCCTGTTTTACTTTTAAACTCACATGCAAAGGCATCAAAGCAAAAATCAAAATTTATCTGTAAAACGGAAATTTAAGGCATGATTTAAAACAAGTATCTTATCAATTTGGCTTTTCTTTAGATATCTGTCGCTCACGTAGCACCAAAGCCCCTGTAACCAACCAAAACTGCCTTACATATGATAAGCTTAGAGGCAGTTTTCTGCCTAAATACTGCAAAAGGAGCAGAATGCTTATGGAAATGCAACAGACCTATCAAGCACCTATGGCCGGCACTACAAGCGGCTATACAGGCATGACCCCGACCCGCATGGATACAGTTACACCCCAGCAAAGCAACACCATTAACCCGGCGCTGTTGTCTTTGGCAATGGGCTTCGTACCCTTCCAGGCTTGGGAAAATACTTATGATCACCAGGTTGCATTGCAGCGTGGTACGATTTTCCCATCCCTCGACAAGCCATTTTTAGGTTGGGAGGCGTGGAAGAAATGACAGAGCGTGAACAACTACTTAACCTTGTCAGGATGTACGACTTTGCCCTGCTCGACACCGCCCTCTACCTCGATACTCACCCTAAGGATGCGGTAGCTCTGGCTTATTACCAGCGCAACAAGGCTCTGGGCGAGCAAGCGAGAGCTGCATATGAAGCACGTTTTGGCCCCCTGACCAAAAAAAGCAACACCAGCACTACAGAGTGGCAGTGGATCAACGACCCCTGGCCATGGGAAGGAGCGGATAATTAATGTGGACCTATGATAAGAAGCTACAATACCCTGTCCAGATCAAAAATGCCGATGCAAATCTGGCAATGATGATTATCACCCAGCTGGGAGGCCCCGACGGTGAGCTGGGCGCATCAATGCGCTACTTAAACCAGCGTTACACCATGCCTTATAAGGAAGCAACAGCAATCCTTACGGATGTAGGCACCGAGGAGCTGGCACATCTTGAGATGATTGCCGCCATCGTCCACCAGCTTACCCGCAACCTTACCCCTGAGCAGATCAAAAACTCCGGTTTCGCCGCCTATTATGTGGATCACACCACCGGTATCTACCCCTTGTCAGCAGCAGGTGTTCCATTTAGCGCAGCTGCATTACAAAGTAAGGGCGATGCCATCACCGATCTCTTTGAAGATCTTGCAGCCGAGCAGAAGGCACGCACCACCTATGATAACCTGCTACGCCTGATCGACGACCCCGATGTACGTGATCCCATCAAGTTCCTGCGTGCTAGAGAAGTTGTGCACTTCCAGCGCTTTGGCGATGCCCTGCGTGTAGTGCAGGAAAACCTAGATGCTAGGAACTACTACGCCTTTAACCCTGAGTTTGACGTGCGCCCCCAGCCTAGAAGCCGCTCATAGCAGTATAAGATCGTACTTATTA
>DAMCAP010000016.1:0-5330 GCA_032059445.1 Oscillospiraceae bacterium | reverse complement strand
GAGGATGTTCCTCCCCTTTATGCATTATCATAGTTACTTGCAAAATTCTTGTGATCCGCAGAAGATGAACCAGTTACACGTAATTGAGTACAAGCCAGCCCAAAACCCAGTTCTAGTCTTTATTATATATATCATCCCGAAAATAACTTCTGTTTGATACGGCTCATATGTATGGAAGGGGCAGAAGCCTTGAGCTTGACGCCATATCTGCCGCCCTGCTTGACGATCTCAGGCTCCTCTAGGCTTAGCTCCTCCAGCGATGGCATCACGATGCCATAGCCTGTAGCCTCAACCTGATCAATCGCACTCTTAAACTTATCAAAATTCTTCTTGGCCAGTGCCAGCTGGATCATCTGATTCATCAGATCCGCTTCGTTGTTGATCTCAAAGCCTGTGGTTTCACCCACAATCTTGTAAAACATTTCGGGTGGCAGCTCTATGCTGACTCTAGCACTGCCTGAGCCGTAATGCATTGAGAGCACTCTTGCGTCGTTGATGTGCTGGCAATCTCTGAGCATGCCAAGATGATCAGAAAGATCCCGCGCACGGTGCAGGGTAAAAAGACCATCCTTGATTGACTTATACACAGAGGACTTCAGCCAATGATCGGCAGGCAGCGAAACCAGCCAACGAGGGATTTCCACTGCAATCTGCTGCATGGGGAACTGGCTAAGGACGCTGGAGATTACCTTACGGATCTCGTCTTCGCTTAGAGTCTGGCAGTTTACCGGCAGCACCGGCACTCCATAACGCTCCTCCAGTGTTTCTGCCATCTTGATGGTGTCGGCATTTTGGGGATTACGGGAGTTTAACAGCACCACAAAAGGCTTACCCAGCTCGGTGAGCTCCTCTATGACCCGCTCCTCCGCCTCTTGATACTCTTCCCTCGGTATGTCAGAAATGCTGCCATCGGTGGTAATCACAATACCGATGGTAGAGTGCTCAGTAATAACCTTCTTGGTGCCTACTTCTGCCGCCATATTGAAGGGGATTTCCTGCTCAAACCAAGGGGTCTGTACCATCCTAGGCTGTTCATTCTCGATATACCCAATGGAGCTTGGCACAATATAGCCTACGCAGTCGATCAGACGCACACTCATCGAGCCGCCATTATCCAGCTTGACCTTGACGGCTTCCTCTGGTACAAACTTAGGCTCTGTGGTCATGATCGTCCTGCCGCCGCTAGATTGAGGCAGCTCGTCAGTAGCCCGCTCCTTGCGGTAACTGCTCTCCATATTTGGGAGCACCAGTGTTTCCATAAATCGTTTTACGAAGGTGGATTTACCCGTACGCACAGGGCCAACCACCCCTGCTGCAGTGACATTAGGACTAAACTCCCAGCGAAATAGCAAGCATCGTCCATTACAATAAAAGACCCAACATCTCTGGTATCGTGTAAGAGCTTCATCAAAAATCCCCAAAGCACTCTAAAAGCACCTTGGGGATATTCTTCTTAAAATTAACAATCTTGGGGGAGGGATCCCTCTAGAAATGCCCTCGCTTCCAAAAACCAACGGTGTGGGTATAAAATTAAGCCGTTGTCTATTATGTAATCCATATACTCCAAGCATGCTCCTTCAAGGGATGTTGACAACGCCCAAGTCACTTGATCATAAAATACAGGTCGCCCATCTTGATCCCAAGATAGTTTATCTGCTATAAACAGCGCCATGTCATATGGGCTAGGCTTGCTTTTTAATGTTGTGTGGCACTCAATCGCAGAGAGAATATCAGGGTCTTCGACCAGCAGGATCTTTTGCGCAAATATTTTTGATTGCCTTTGATGTAGTAAAAATGGATATCTTTTTTCTGCTTCATCCAAACTCATCCCAAGAGCAGCAGCATAAAGAAGCATGTCGTCTGGCTTCATGATTGAGCTGATATCGTGTAGGAGAGCTGCTAATAAGCACTTTTGTGTATCAAGGTGATACTGCTGTGCAATCTTTGCAATTGCATCTGCTACCAATTTTACATGCTTTAGGATCTTGGCTCCATCATTCATGAGATAGATGGATTCAATTTTTTCTCGGAGAGATTCCCCGAATGTATCCACCTTGATATAAGTAAACTCACTTATCTCCACTTTACAACCTCCTCATAAAGGTATATGCTACAAGGCCTTGTGTAATTTATTATATCATATCATTTACCATATTTGCCATGATTTCTTAGGCAGGCAAAGAGCAGATCGCGTTATGCTATCTATTCTTAAAAGCAACCCCCAGAGGCCATATCCCCTGTACTAGCAGTGAATTTTAAAACTATCTGCTGCTCGCAGCTTGATCTGTATGCTTTGCTCATCATACACCTTTACCGACTCTACGGCAGTCGATGCGATCTCGCTGGTGAGCCGAGGCAAAAAAGCATCTTCTATATAGCACTCAGCACACTGCTCTATACCAAATTGCTGGTTACCTAGTGCCTTTATTCGCGCTTCCAGCTCCCACATTGTCTGCTGTAGCTCCTTGTGCCGGTTATCTAGGGCATCCCTTCTGATAAGGTATTGCTCCTTGCTAATTGCCCCTTTTCGATAGGTTTCGTAAAGGGTAATCTTGCTGCCCGAGAGGCTCTGCCCTTGGGCTTGTTGCTGCTGAACTTGGTGCTCATATCGCCGCAGCTCTTCTAGCGCCTGCCACTGCCAGTGTTTGGTCAGCTCATCTACATCGCAAAGCAGCCTTAGCTGGGTACGCAGCACCATGAGGATTGCCTGCTCTAGCTCATCCTTTGAAACACGCTGGGTGTTGGTGCAGGCAACACTGTCGTACCGCGAGGTCTCGCAGAAATAATATGGATCATTTCCTTTTTTATACCGCAAAACATGCCCACAGCCCCCGCAGATCACCCTGCCAAAAAGCAAACGACTTTTGTCGATCGTCTTATGTAGCTCTCGATAAGCTTGGAGCATCTCCTGCGCCTTGGCATACTGCTGGTGGGAGATAATTGCAGGGTGGGTATCTGGGGCATGCATCCACTCCTCTAAGGGCACTTTTACCGTCACAGGGCTGCCTGTTTCTCTACGCTTACGTTTGTTACTGACCATATCCCCTGTATAGCGGCGATCCCTAATTACCCTGATTACTGCATCCTTAGTCCATACGTTGGTTTTATGAGTACTCCAACTGCGGGTAGTTGATTTCTGCTGCTTATATTGCATTGGGGTAGGTATGCCCTTATTATTCAGCAGCTTAGCCACTTGAGCAGCACTATGCCCCATGCAGATCAATTCAAAGATCTCTCGCACCATCGCTGCGGCTTCAGGGTCAATTTCAAGGGTATTTTTATCTTCCTTTGATTTTGTATAGCCAAAGATCGCATAGGAGCTCATATATTCCCCTCTCTGCATCTTGGCTTCTCTGGCACTGCGCACCTTGACCGAAAGATCTTTGCTATACAGTTCGTAGATCAGATTGCGAAACGCCATATCTAGCCCCTGATTAGCTCCCTTATAGGCAAAGCTGTCAAAGCCGTCGTTGACCGATATAAAGCGCAAGCCTTTGGCAGGGAATACCTCCTCCAGATAATACCCTGCCTCGATATAATTACGGGCAAATCTTGAGAGGTCCTTTACCACGATGCAGTTAATCTGCCCTGTGTCGGCCAGCTCCAATAGCCGCTGAAACCCAGGGCGAGCTAGGTTGGTACCACTATAGCCATCGTCTACAATCTCGATATAATCCTGCCCTCTTAGTTGTGGCTGTGTGGCAATAAAACTCATCAAAAGCTGGCGCTGATTTGCTATGCTGTCACTTTCTTTGCTGGAATCATCCTCTAAAGATAAACGCAGGTAGAGTGCCACTGCCACAACCTTTCCCTCCTATCCTACTGTAGCATCATTTGCAGGGATATCCCCTGCTCCAAAGCTTTCCTGCACCCCATCAAACTCCTCCTGTGAAACCAGAGGTGGGTGGGTCCCCTTTACCCGCAGCCACTGTTGGGGTGGAAGGCGCTTACGCCTCTTGCCCCAAAACACACTGCTCTGCTCCTTACATTGCACCATATCCCCTAGATATACAGGGTTGGCGAGGATCCGTTTTACAGTAGACTTATGCCAAATGTCTGATACATCTGCCTTTGACTCCTGCTCTACCAAACCACGGCGATATCTACTGGGTGGTGGTGTGCCCCTCTCGGTCAGCAAGTTTGCAATGCGCTGGCAGCTTATCCCCTTTATCCGCAGTGTAAAAATCTCCCCTACAACTTTTGCAGTAATAGGGTCGGGTATCAGCCGATTGGGTACTTGCTGATCTCGAAGATACCCATAAGGGGCAAAGGAACCTAAATATTCCCCTTTTGCTTGCTTGACCCGAAACTGCGACACCACCTTGAGCGAAATATCACGGGCATACAGTTCGTTTACGATGTTTCGCAGAGGCAGCAGCAGCTCTTGGTGATCTTGGGCTCTATCGAGGCTGTCGTACTGGTCGGTTACCGCGATAAACCTTACCCCAAGTAAAGGGAAGACCTCCTCTAGATAGCTGCCTGTTTCGATGTGGTTTCGGCCAAAACGAGAGAGATCTTTGACCACCACACAGTTGATCTGTCCCTTGCGGATATCCTCCAGCAGGCGGTGAAACCCTCCACGGGCAAAGTTGGTGCCCGATTTCCCGATATCTATGTAACGCTCACACAGGGTTATATCTGCCTTATTTTTGATATACTCCTCCATCAAGCTAAATTGGTTTGCGATGCTGTCGCGGCTTTCTTCCCCCTTATCTACCGACAATCGGGCATAGAGCCCTGCCCGATAGATCACCTGGGGAGCTGCTTTCGCCGCAAGGTCCTTAGATTTACGGGATTTTCTAGCCATTTCTCCTCCTATAGACTCATTTTCTGCTTGGGTAGCAGTAGCGCATCTCTGCTAGGATGCGCCCTCCCTCCTGCACACGGATACGATGGATCAGCCCCACTGCCGATAAGCGTGTCAGCAGGAAGTCACCAGAAACTGACTGATTACTCGGAGCTACGAGATCAATACTACCTCCGCGACTATCGCTCTCATCCATGCTGCCCTGTGCTTTAGTCGCTAAAGCCTCTAGCTTCTGCTTATATGTATCACTGAGCAGCGTATAATCCTGATCGCTGAGCAGCCCCTCCTTATAATCCTCATAAACTCCTACCAGTAGCTCTTGATAACGCAGTACCTCTTGGGTGTAAAAACTCCTGTGGGCCGCTTCAACTGCCATCGTTGAGCTGGGATCTTCCGCACAACTAGGCATCCCTCCAGCTAGCTTGATATGAGTATTGATAATCTGTTCAAGGGCTTTTTCCAATCCCTCTGCCGATATGCTGTGGCTACTGCATTGCTGCTTTGCCGCCTTATGGAGGGAGCA
>DAMCAP010000015.1:56873-59697 GCA_032059445.1 Oscillospiraceae bacterium | reverse complement strand
ACGCAGACGCTTTATTGCACAGGGACCTTGATCAAGATCCATCATAAAGTGGAAGAAATTAAACCAATTACCGTTTTTCTCACGGTCAATCATGATTTGGGCAAGGCGCTCATATTCCCTACTGATAGCGGGGATCTCTGCTTCGGTTAAGGCATAGGGCATCTTATCGTCTGAGACTACCGGCTCAACTGAGATCTGATCAAAGCCCAGAGAATTAAGATGCAGTACGTCTTCAGCAAAATCCAGGTTATATTTGGTGAAGGTGCCTCTTACATAATATTGACCCTCGCCTCTTTTTTCGACCAGCTTCTGAAACTTCGGCATTACCGACTGGTAACAGCCAGAGCCATCTACCCTTGTACGCACTTTATCGTTGACTTGCGGGCGGCCATCGATAGAGAGCACCACGTTTGACATCTCTTTGTTGATATAATCGATCTTATCATCACTCAGTAGCAGCCCGTTGGTGGTGATGGTAAAGCGAAATACCTTGTTGTATTCCTTTTCTTTGCTGCGGGCATATTCTACAATATCCTTGACTACATCAAAGTTCATCAAAGGTTCGCCACCAAAGAAATCAACTTCAAGATTTCTTCTGCCCTTAGAGTGATGCAAGAGGAAGTCAATTGCCTTCTCACCTACTTCTTTACTCATGAGAGTTCTACCCTCTTGGTAGTCACCGGTAGAAGCAAAGCAGTACTCACAACGCATGTTGCAGTCGTGAGCAATGTGCAGGCAAAGTGCCTTAATGGGGGAAATCGACATCAGACTGTCGAATCGATCATAATCATCTATGCTAAAGAGTTGCCCATCTGTATAGAGCTGGTAAAGCTCGTTATAGGCTTCTTCTATCTCGGCGGCAGTATAGTGTGTAGATAGCTTGTCTAGCGCGTGTATAGGGCACTGGGGTGCGAGAGGTGCCTCTAGCTGGCCCAGCAGCTCGTAGCTTAGATCATCGAGTATATGTACGCCACCGCTGTTGACGTCTAAAGCGATGTTGTACCCACCCAAAGAATAACGATGTATCATACATCCTCCTAAAAATGCAAAATGATAGGGACAGCTCACACTGTCCCTAAAGTGATCCGTATGAAGATTTACTTTCTCTCACACTTCTGGTTAGCGACGGTGCAGGAAGTCTTGCAAGCAGACTGGCAAGAAGCCTGACACTCTCCGCATCCGCCCTTTACAGCAGATTCCTTCAGATTAGGCTTGTTTAATGTCTTAATGTGCTTCATTGTAATTACCTCTTAATAAAATTTGATGTCATGTCAAGTTATACTTGAACAATGCCTGTATTTGGCATCTCTTTTACGCTACCAAAACAAGCAAAATATCTGCTAAAATTCAAGCTTCCAGCAGATATATTACTATAGTACAGTATAGCACAGCAAGGGATAAGAATCAATCGCTATTTTCGGGTTTTACGCACATTTACACCCATAATACCGCCGATGGCACCGCTGAGAGTACAGATCGCCAGCTTGATGATCGCAAGCGCAGTCACAGCTGGATCATACATAAGCGAAACACAAAGAAGTAGTATGTAGATACACAGGCCGCATATTACGCCTGTGATCATGCCATCTTCCCGCCTTTTGCCGGCAGCCCAATAGCCTGCAACCCAGCACCCTGCTACAAGAACCAAGCCTGTAGCCATGTCAACTGCAGAAATGGAGATGTCTTTAGCATTTATTAATAGCGAAAGAAGCCCAAGCAAAATTACGATCACACATACGCCGATCAAAGTTGCTTTTGCGGCTAAGCTTATCAGTTTCGTTGCACCATTGCCGGAGCGGATAGCAGTATTACTTTTTGCCATTGATATTCCCTCCAATTTATCCTTTTAGAAAGAATATGCAGAAGGAATATCAATTATAACTTACTTACCCGTCTTGGTAATAATATCGCGGACGGCCCAGCGTGCTAGGCGGATCTTCACTCTGTCGCTTCCGGTCTCAACTAGGATAGTATCTTCCTTGATGCTGACGATGGTTGCAATGATACCGCCTTCGGTCACCACTTCGTCACCAACTTCTAGACTGGAACGCATCGCAGCAACAGCCTTGTCACGCTTCTTTTGGGGAGCGATCAGGAAGAAATACATCATTGCAAAGGTAACGGCCAAAACACCAAAACTGCTAAACAGAGACGCAGGTTCTGCACTTAATAATAGATAGGACATATAAACACCTCCACTTTAAAATACAAGAAATATTATACACAATTTTTTAGTTTTTTTCAATAGCGATAGCCAAATAAAGCAATAATGGGCAGAAAGTTAGGGTTTATATTCTTATAGCAAGCAAAGTGCTGTACTTCGCCCGAAACTCATCGAAACGATCTTCCTCAATCGCTGCTCTGATGCGCTCCATAAGGGTGTTGTAGAAGCATAGATTATGGGCAACAGCTAGGCGCATACCCAAGGACTCCTGCGCTCTGAGCAAGTGGGAGATATAAGCTCTGCTATGATTACGGCAGGCCGGGCAATCACAATCATCATCAATAGGGCGGTCGTCGTTTTTATACTTGGCATTTGTGATATTGATATTGCCCTTCCAAGTAAAGAGATACCCATGGCGGGCGTTTCGGCTAGGCATTACGCAGTCAAAAAGATCTACACCCCTATAGACAGCTTCGATGATGTTGGATGGAGTGCCTACTCCCATCAGATAACGGATCTTGTCTTTGGGCATAAAGGGCTCGGTACACTCGATGATGCGGTACATCTCGTTGGTCTCCTCCCCTACTGCCAAACCACCGATGGCATAACCATCGAGATCAAGCTCTGCGATATCCTTCATGTGCTGTACTCTCAGCTCTT
>DAMCAP010000015.1:49055-56863 GCA_032059445.1 Oscillospiraceae bacterium | reverse complement strand
GTAGAGCCTTGATTGATGCCAAAGAGCAATTGATTTTTATTAATGGTATCTGGGAGGGTATTTAAGCGCTGCATTTCCTTTTTGCAGCGGATCAGCCAGCGAGTCGTGCGTTCGATGGATTTTTTGGTATAGTCATAGGTAGCGGGGTTTTCGATACATTCATCAAAAGCCATAGCAATGGTAGATGCAAGGGAGGATTGTATCTGCATGCTCTCCTCAGGGCCCATAAAAATACGATGCCCATCAAGATGGCTCTGAAAGGTTACTCCCTCTTCCTTAATTTTACGCAGCTTTGATAGAGAAAACACCTGAAAACCGCCACTGTCAGTAAGGGTAGGTTTCTTCCAACCTGTGAACTTTCCGAGCCCCCCAAGGGCTTTTACGGTCTGCTCGCCTGGTCTTAGGTGCAGGTGGTAGGTATTAGACAGCATGACCTGGCAGTGCAGCTCCTCTAGATCGTAAGCAGAGATACCGCCTTTTATGGCAGCTGCGGTGGCGACATTCATAAAGGCTGGTGTCTGGAAGGTGCCATCCACCGTCTGGAATTCGCCTCTGCGGGCGTTGCCGTTTGTTTTAATTAGTTTGTACATTTATTCCTCCGATTTAATCAGCATCGCATCTCCAAAGCTGTAGAAGCGATAGCGGTTTTGTATTGCGATTGTATAAGCGTTTAGGATGTTTTCCCTCCCAGCAAGAGCGGAAACCAGCATGATAAGCGTGCTCTCAGGTAGATGGAAGTTGGTAATCAGCCCATCAATGACTGCAAAGCGCTTGCCGGGGTAGATGAAAATATCCGTATCCCCCGTACATTCCTGCATTACGCCGTGATCTCGAGCAACCGATTCCAGCGTGCGGCAAGAGGTCGTGCCTACCGCAATCACGCGCCCGCCGCGGGCTTTGGTGGCTTTGATCTTTTCTGCGGTTTCCTTCGGCATGTAATAATGCTCTGTGTGCATTTTGTGCTCTAGGATATCATCAGTTTTGACAGGGCGAAAGGTCCCCAAACCTACATGTAAAGTTACAAAGGCAGTATCGATCCCTTTGTCCTTGATTTTCTCTAATAGCTCTGGGGTAAAGTGCAAGCCCGCTGTGGGAGCGGCTGCTGAGCCGGGTGTTTCGGAGTATACCGTCTGATACCGTGATTTATCATCTAACTGAGCAGTAATGTAGTGTGGCAAAGGCATGGTACCGATCTGATCTAATATATCAAGAAATACCCCATCATAATAAAATCGCGCTAGGCGATTCCCGCCGTCAACCACTTCGAGTATTTCTGCCTTGAGCAGACCTTCTCCGAAGTGAAAAACAGCTCCGACCTTAGCCTTTTTGCCGGGCTTGACCATAATCTCCCAGACGTCCTTTTGCTTTTCTTCTAGCAGCAGGAACTCTATCGCAGAGCCTGTCCCTTCTTTGGCACCATAAAGGCGGGCGGGAATTACTTTTGAATTATTCATTACCAGTAAGTCACCGGGCCTTAAGTAATCAATAATGTCATAGAAGTGCTTATGGGTAATCTCCCCTGTATCTTTATCCAGCACAAGCAGGCGTGAGCTATCACGCTTTTCTATGGGAGTTTGCGCGATCAGCTCTTCGGGCAGATCGAAATAAAAATCCTTTTTTTGCATTGTTCCTCCACAGGCAATTCTACTAAACGCCTGTTAAATTTATATTTGACATATATCAAAGCAACTTCGCGTATAGTTTTACAGGGATTTTTGCCTATAGATCAGATAGGCACTGATACATTGAGCTTCTAGTAGAATGTAATCTTATATGCAATATGCTTATAAAGCCATACATTCTATTATATAAAAGTTTGTGCCGGTTTTCAACCGGTTTTTTTCTTAGAAAACACAAACGAACTTGTGGGAGGATGGTATATGAAGAAACTACGCGTTGGGATTATAGGTGCTACAGGAATGGTAGGGCAAAGATTCATCAGTTTGCTTGAGGATCATCCGTGGTACGATACCGTGGTACTAGCGGCTTCGGGCAGATCAGCAGGCAAAGCCTACAGCGAAGTCATGGTAGGCCGCTGGCAGATGCAATCAGAGATTCCGCAGAGTGTCAAAGATATAATTGTGCTTGATGCAATAGAGGATTTTGATAAAATCGTGGCTGGAGTAGACTTCGTATTTTGCGCGGTTGATATGCCGCATGAGCAGACAAGGCAGCTAGAGGAGCGCTATGCAAAGGCGGAGATCCCTGTGATCTCAAATAACTCAGCCTTTCGAGGAGCCCCTGACGTACCGATGATTATACCTGAGATCAACCCAGAGCATTGTAGTGTGATCAAGACTCAACGAGCTCGGCTTGATACACAAAAAGGCTTCATTGCTGTAAAATCCAACTGCTCTTTACAAAGCTATGTACCTGCAATCCATCCTTTGATGGAGTATGGTGTGGAAAGAATCCTTGCCTGTACTTATCAGGCAATTTCAGGGGCTGGCAAAACCTTCGATACCTGGCCAGAAATGACAGACAACGTGATCCCATATATCGGTGGTGAAGAAGAAAAAAGTGAGCAGGAGCCGCTGAAAATCTGGGGCGTAGTGAAAGACGGCATCATCGAGCCTGCCCGCTCTCCCCTAATTACCAGCCAGTGTATCAGAGTACCGGTATCTGATGGGCATATGGCTGCGGTATTTGTGAGCTTTAAAGAGAAACCGACAATCGACCAGATCAAGGATAGATGGGTTAATTTTAACGGTGTACCCCAGATTTATAAGCTGCCTTCAGCTCCAAAGCAGTTTATCCAGTACTTTGAGGAGCAAAGTAGACCGCAAACCAAGCTTGACCGTAGTCTCGAAAATGGCATGGCAGTTTCGGTTGGACGCCTACGCCCTGACAGCCAGTATGATTACAAATTCGTATGCCTTTCTCATAATACCATCCGGGGTGCGGCAGGTGGTGCAATCTTAATGGCAGAGCTGCTGACGTATCTCGGCTACATTTATCAATCTTAAAGGAGAACCGCTATGAAAAAGAGAATTTTTACAGGCTCCGGGGTAGCAGTGGTAACCCCTATGTATGAAGATGGCTCGTTAAACTATGATGAGTTGCAGCGGCTTATTAACTTCCAGATCGATAATGATACCGATGCCATTATCATCTGCGGTACTACCGGCGAATCCGCTACTTTGACCGAGCAGGAGCATCTGCGCTGTATCGAAACAGCAGTGCGCACCTGTGAGGGGCGTATCCCAGTGGTTGCGGGAGTCGGCAGCAACAACAGCAGCCATGCCTTATGGCTTAGTAAAGAAGCAAAGGCCATAGGAGCAGATGGCTTACTCCATGTAACACCCTATTATAACAAAACCTCACAGCTGGGGCTAATACGCCACTTCAATATTATGGCCGATGCCACCGATCTACCTATCATAGTATATAATGTGCCTTCTCGGACAGGGCTCGACATCAAGCCCGAAACTTATAAAGAGCTTAGTAAGCACCCTAATATCGTAGCTGCCAAAGAAGCAAATGGCAATATCAGTAGCATCGCACAGACTGCATGGCTCTGTGGCGAGGATCTGGATATCTACTCGGGTAACGATGACCAAATTGTGCCGATCTTATCCTTAGGTGGTATCGGTGTTATCTCGGTGCTTGCTAATATTCTGCCCAGAGAGTGCCACAAAATCTGTGAGCTTTATTTAAGTGGTGCTCCCGAAGCCAGTAAAATCATGCAACTAAAATACTTAGAGCTCATTAATGCCCTATTTAGTGATGTAAGCCCAATGCCTGTAAAAGAGGCTCTACTGTACATGGGGTTTAATGTAGGTGGTTGTCGCCTGCCTTTGGTCGAGATGAATAAAATAGCAAAACTAAAGCTACTTGAGTTGCTTCGCGCTCATAATCTAATCTAATAAGGAGAGTGTTGGTATGATAAGGGCTATTTTATCAGGCGCTACGGGAGCGATGGGTCAGGTGATAGCCCGCAGTGCCAACAAAAATCATATTCAAATTGTGGCTGGGGTAGATCGTATACCAAAGCTTCAGTTTGATGAGTTTCCGATCTATCCTAGCTTTGAGGAATTACCTGTGACGGCAGATGTCATCATAGATTTTTCCCACCCGGCAGTTCTTCCTTCTCTGCTTAATTTTGCTTGCATACACAAAATCCCTGCTGTAATCGCCACAACCGGAATGACAGAGCAGGATCTCAGGCTTATTGACGAGGCTGTAGAAACTATACCAGTATTCTTCTCATTTAATATGTCGCTCGGTATCAATCTTCTCTGTCAGATAGCAGCAAAACTTGCCTCTACCCTAGGAGATCGATACGATGTAGAAATTATCGAAAAGCATCATAATCAAAAAATCGATGCCCCCTCTGGTACCGCCCTTATGATTGCCGAATCAATCTCAAAGGGTTTAAGCTATACCCCAGCTTATGTATATGAGCGTCATTCTACGCGTAAAAAGAGGGAAGCTTCAGAGATTGGGCTGCATTCTATCAGAGGAGGTACAATCGCTGGAGAGCACGAGGTGATGTTTGCTGGCTGTGATGAAATTATTACAATCTCTCACAGCGCACGTTCAAAAGACATTTACGCAACAGGCGCATACCAAGCGATTCAGTTCATCGTGGATCAAAAGCCTGGTCTCTATACTATGCAGCATATCTTATAGCAAAGCAAAACAGCGTTAGGGCTTAGCCTTAACGCTGTTTTACTATACTTTAAACCTTAATTCTCTAGAATCTGACCATCGGTAGAGATTGTTATGATCTGCCAAGGGATCATTTTATCGCTATTCTTAAGTGCAGTAATCGCAGCTCTTTCAAGACCTCCACAGCAAGGCACTTCCATCCTTACTACAGTGACGCTCTTGATGTTGTTGTGCTTTAAGATGGCCGTAAGCTTCTCAGAGTAGTCCCCTTCATCTAGCTTAGGGCACCCGATGATGGTAATCTTGTTACGCATAAACTGATTGTGGAAGCCTGCGTAAGCATAAGCAGAGCAATCGGCAGCAATTAGCAGATTTGCATTTTCAAAATAAGGGGCATTGATCGGTACAAGCTTAATCTGGCATGGCCACTGGCGAAGTTGTGAAGAAGGAATTTCTGTGCTGACGGGTGCGGCAACAGGAGCAGTATTGAGCATTCTAGCTTTGGAGCCGGGGCATCCTCCACCCATGTTGGTGTCTTTTGCCACCAAACGCTTAGGAGCTACTTCTATATTATACGCATCTGCTTCTCTTTCTTCAAAGGTAATCGCCTTAGTTGGGCATACTGGTAAGCAGTTGCCTAGGCCGTCGCAATAGTCATCGCGCAGTAGCTTTGCCTTGCCATTTACAATTCCGATAGCACCCTCATGGCAAGCGTTGGCACACAGCCCGCAGCCTACACATTTGTCTTCATCTATTTTAATAATTTTTCTGATCATTGGTTGATCCTCCTTAAATAATTCAATTGACTTTATAGGCTGATTATAGTACATTAAAATCAAATAGTCCGTTGCAATTGCAACCAAGGAGAAGAAATGAAAGAATATTTAGCAAAAGTTTTAGCCTGCAAGCTTTTTTTAGGTATTACTACAGAAGAAGCAAGTATTTTGCTTGGGTGCTTGTCGGCTAAAATTGAGCAATATGAAAAAGACGGAGTACTGTTACTACAAGGCGCCAGAGTCGATAAAATAGGCATCTTGCTATCAGGCAGATTACAGATCCTGAGGGAGGATTATCATGGTAATCGCTCCATCGTTAGTGAGCTGGCACCGTCAGAAGTATTTGCCGAAGCCTTTGTTTGCGCTGGTCTTTCCCACAGCCCTGTCAGTGTGCTTGCTATGCAGAGCGCAGCGGTAATGTACATTGATTACCGTAAGCTGATAACAACCTGCCCAGGGGGTTGTGACTTTCATCACAGACTCGTAGAAAACATGATCAGCCTAATTGCTTATAAAAATATTGAGCTTAGCAAGAAGCTGCAAATCCTCTCCTGCCGTAGTACCCGAGAAAAAATCCTCACCTACCTCACTCAGCAATCGGAACGATCAAACAGTCTCTCATTTACCATTCCCTTTACCCGAGAGCAGCTTGCCGATTATCTGTCGGTCAACCGCAGTGCGCTCAGTAGAGAGATTTCGGCGATGGCAGAGGAAGGCCTGCTTAGCTACGAGCGAAATAGCTTTACTTTATGCAAATTACATGAAGGATAAATCAGCTCCATGAAAAAAGCGGCTGCTATCAGCAGCCGCTTATATACGGTGATGGTTTAGATAAACCTAATAATCTTGTTATAAGCAGTCGCCATAAACGAAAGCTGCTCAGCGCAAAGCTATATGATTATTTTAAACTTATCTCCTACGATATACTGTGTGGAGCGGTGAGCGGGCTGACCATTTTGATCTTTGGAGATACACTTAATCAGCAGCAATGGGTACCCCGCAGATATCCCTAGGTATCTTGCCATCTCATAGGATGCAAAGACCAGCTCTAGAGTTTTACGGGAGTCTTTAAAAATCATGTTGTATTTTTTGCGGAGGATCTCAAACATTGAATTATTATTTAGATCTTCATCTAAAAGGAAGCTAAACCTCTCCGGTAATCTTGAAACCTCCAGAGAAACTGCAATGTTATTGGCATACCGTATACGCTCAATTACAATGATCTTTGACTTAGCGTCAACGCCAAGCTCTGCTACATCATCTGCTGTAGCATCTTCAATGATGGATTTAATCGTACGTGCTCCCGGCTCATAGCCATCGGCTTTACACATTTCGGTAAAGCTCTTTTCTCCAAAAATTTCGCGGCTAAATTTGTCGCTGCTTACAAATGTACCCTTCCCCTGCTGACGCACCAGAATATTCTCTTGTGTAAGCTCTTCGAGAGCGTTACGCACGGTAATTCGGCTTACTCCGTATATTTTACTTAGTGCCAGCTCGGGTGGGATGCGCTCGCCTTTTTTGTATTTTCCTTGGCTGATGTCGGTTTTGATTATGTTCTTTAGCTGCTTATATAAGGGAAGTGCATCGGTACTGTCCAGCTCCATAGCAAAATCATCCTTTACTATCGTGTTAATTATGTGAGTAGAAAAGCGCAAATATTAGGTTTAACTGTATGATAATGTAATAACTATATCATACATCGTTTATTTGCTAAATACAAGAGCTTTAAAAGTCCAATCGATACTTTTTAAAAACAGTTTTTAAAGATATTGACATCCTATTTTCTCGATGATACAATTAATAGTACAACATATTACAATTCGGCACGTATTAATTAGTACAATAAGATACAATCGGATGCCGGAATATCGGAGGATTTATGGATATCAAAAGTATCATTGGCAAAATACAACAAGATAAAAAAGAGATCGGCGGCATCAAGCAGGTGTATTTCGTAGCCTGTGGTGGTTCTTTAGCTGCCTTTTACCCAGCCAAGACTATGCTCGAAATTGAAGCCAAAGAACTAAGAGTCGCAGCAGTCACTAGTAACGAATTTGTCCACAGCATCCCTGCTGCATTTGGCGCCAACTCCCTCTTAATCGTTACCTCTCATAGAGGCAACACCCCCGAAACTGTGGAGTCTGCAAGGATCGCTAAGAAAATGGGTGTGCCAGTCATAGGGCTTACCTACGCGCCAGAGTCCCCGATTGTAGAGCATTGCGATTATGTACTCTCCTATACCTTTGGCAATGATCGTGATATCGCTGGAGAAAAAACCATGGTAGCGCTCCTCATAGCAGCAGAGGTACTCAATCAGACCGAGGGGTATAAGCACTACGACGCCTTCTTAGATGGCGTATCAAAGATTGATCGTATCGTAAAGAACGCTTGCAAGCTGGTCGAAAAGCGCGCAGCTTCCTT
>DAMCAP010000015.1:40935-49045 GCA_032059445.1 Oscillospiraceae bacterium | reverse complement strand
AAGATGACAAGGTAATCTATACCATGGGCTCAGGTGCGGCCTTTGGTGCTGCCTATATGCAAGCAATCTGCATTTTTATGGAGATGCAGTGGATTAACTCCTCCGCAATTCATTCAGGTGAATTCTTCCACGGCCCCTTTGAGATTACAGATAACAATATCCCATTCATGATCCAGATTTCCGAAGGCCGTACCCGTAAATTAGACGAGCGCGCACTTAATTTCCTTAACCAGTATGCAAAGCGCTTTGAAGTAATGGACGCCAAGGATCTAGGCCTCTCGGTGATTGATAGCAACGTAATTGATTATTTCAACCACTCTCTATTTAATTCTGTGTATGGTGTGTATAACAGAGAGCTTGCCGAAGTTAGGCAGCACCCACTTACTACCCGCAGATATATGTGGAAAGTCGCTTATTAAGCTTATTTAATTGGAGGAGCTGTTATGTCAGCAAAGGTAATCGGTATCGGAGACAATGTCGTAGATAAGTACCTGCATACGGGGATCATGTACCCCGGTGGCAATGCGCTTAACTTTGCTGTATATGCAAAATCTCTAGGCTGCCACGCAGCTTATTTAGGGATTTTTGGTAAGGATTTTGCAGGTGAATATGTATGTGGTGTTTTACAGAAGCTCAGCATCGACACTGCACATTGCCGAGTCATCGAAGGCGAGAATGGCTACGCTTGTATTGATATTGTAGACGGTGACCGTGTTTTTTTACGCAGTAATAAGGGCGGTGTCGCCAAGCAAAGCCCAATCAAGCTGACAGAGCAGGATATATCGTATATCAAAGACTTTGATCTGATACACAGCAGCATCAACAGCCACATAGAGTCACAGCTTCCGGTACTAAAGAGCACTGGTGTACCTGTCAGCTACGACTTCTCAAATAAAGCAACAGAGGATTATTGCCGCCAGTACTGCCCTTATATTGATTACGGGATCATCTCCTGCGGCAGTTTAAGTGAAGAAGATACCTTAAAGCTCATCGATACGCTGCATCACTGCGGTACACCCTATGTGATTGCAACTCGAGGCAGTAAAGGATCGATATTCTCTGATGGCAAGCAGCTCTATCATCACAGTGCCGATCAAATCACAGCCAAAGATACACTGGGTGCAGGAGATGCCTTCCTTACTGCATTCCTCATTGAGTTTAACACTTGGAGAATGGATCTGCATAACGGTAAAGCCAAGCACTGCCAACAAGATCTTGCCGTGGAGCGTGCTATGCAGGCTGGCGGTAAAAAGGCTGCCGAGGTCTGCATGATGGATGGAGCCTTTGGCTATGGTACTGCCATCGTAGATTGATCTATCATATTGCATAGAGGATCATGAGATTTTTGTACGCCAAGATTTGCTTGTTTTAGTTGCGGTAGTATACAGTTAAGGGTATAATAAGCCTATAGGCTATTATACCCTTAGGTTTTTTAAGAATATATATTGTAAAGGAGATCAACATGACCAATCAAAAGCAGCGCATTTGTGATTACATCGACCAGATATCTCCCGAGCTACTCAAGCTATCAGCTGATATTCACGCAAATCCCGAAACCCTTTTTAATGAATACAAATCATCGGGTTTCATTGTAGAGCTGCTAAAAAAGCATGGCTACACCGTTACAGAAAAATACTGCGGTATTGATACTTCGTTTAGAGCTAGCAAAAAAGGAAATGGCACTGGCCCCAAGATTGCTTTTTTTGCTGAATATGACGCACTGCCCGAGATCGGCCATGCATGCGGTCATAACGTGATCGCTACCTGTGCAACAGGAGCTTTTTTGGCAGTAGCACAGATGATGGAAGAATACGCTGGTGAAATCAGCATTATTGGCACCCCTGCCGAAGAAGGCGGCGGCGGAAAGATCTTGATCTTGGATGCCGGTGGCTTTGAAGATATCGAGTATGGTATCATGATGCACCCTTCATCTGGTCGCTCAATTATCGGTCGTGGTGGTCGCGCAGCTACCGGTATGACGATTGATTTTAAAGGCAAAGCTGCTCACTCTTCTGATCCATCCGGCGGTATCAATGCCTTAAACGCCGTCATCAGTACGTTTAACCACATAGATATGATCCGCCCCACCCTCAATATACAGTCCAATATCAATGGAATCATTACCAAGGGTGGCTCTGCTGCAAATGCAATCCCTGATTATGCACAGTGTAAGTTCTCTTTACGTGCCAGCACATTAATTGAACTTGAGAAGCTTGTTGAGTCGGTCAAGCGCTGTGTAGCAAGTGCAGAGCTGCTTACTGGAGCCAAGGCAGAAATCAAGGTAAGTCTGATGTCAGCTGAGCGATACCCCAACCTCCCTATGGGTGAAGCGCTGAAGGCAAACATGCTGACCCTCGGTGAAGAGATGGGCTACCCTGATCCAAATGCATTGGTAGGATCCTCTGATATCGGCAATGTATCCATCGTGTTGCCCTGCATCCATGATTATCTTTACATTGCACCAGATGGTGTCAACAGCCACAATGCCGACTTTACAGTGGCTTCCATCTCCCCTCGTGCCAACGAAATCTGCATAAAGGGTGCTAAGGGCTTGGCCATGACTGCACTCGATATCCTCGAGAAACCCGAGCTGCAAGACGAAATCAATGCCTATTACGAAAAACAGATTCCCGCCGTATACAAAGAGCGCAAATAAGATGCTACATATAGATCCATCTCCGCGAAGATAGTGAACTTCGGATAACTAAGGGGTAACCACTTTGCTTGTGGTTACCCCTTTTTTATGCGGTACTCAGCCAATGCGGACGACAAGAACTTAGTTGCATTTATTCCCTTAATTTGTTACAATGACTTGCAAAGACAGTGTGACAGGAGGCATAATTTTGTTATATCAGATTTTGGGGATTGGCATTTTGCTAGCGTTTTATTCAATTTACCTCGGTAAAATGCTGTTGCAAAGACAAAGAGGGATACAAACCGATCATATTGCAAAAGGCACCAAAAAAGGCAATCTAATGACGGTGGAAGTACTAATGAAAATCGCAACCTATAGTGTACTGGGTGTAGAGCTGATCAGTATTGCTTTTAATTCCTCCCAGCTTCATTGGGGAGCACGGTTGGTAGGCTTCTGTATTGGCGTAGTTGGTGTCATCATTTTTGGCATCTCAGTATACACTATGAAAGATAACTGGCGAGCTGGCATCCCACAGGAGGCTCAAACCAGTATGGTTACAGAAGGCATCTACAGCGTCAGCCGTAATCCTGCATTTCTAGGCTTTGATCTGACCTATATCGGCATCCTATTGATGTTTTTTAATTGGGTTTTGCTTACCTTTACGGTGTTTGCGGTCATTCTCCTGCACCTTCAGATTTTGCAGGAAGAAGCCTACCTCCCCACAGTATTTGGCGAGGAATACACAGCGTATCACAAACGGGTAAGACGATATGTCGGTAGATACATATAACAAAAAGGCAAAGGGGAATGGTTCATCCATTCCCCTTTTTTATTGCTAATAAAATTCGAAAAGATAAAAGTACTAGAGTTTTTCGGGTAGTTCTTTGTAACACCAAAACCACTGCTCACAAGCCAAGTTTGGCGGGTTGTTTTCTCTTACTAAGAGATCATTGTACGTCTGAGGAGCTGGCAACATAACCGGCTGCCCAGGCGTCCAGTTGGCTGGGGTTACTACCTTATACTTGTCACTGGTTTGCAATGCTTCTACCAATCGGATAATTTCTGGTATATTCCTACCATTGGTGAGGGGGTAAATGAGGATAGCCCTGATCTTTTGATCAGGATCGATGATGTACACATTTCTGACGGTTTCTTGTGCGCTGGCATCAGGAGCGATCATGCCATACAATCTTGCTACATCGCCCATACGATCTGCCACCACTGGGAATGGAATCTGCACTCCGGTAGATAAGTAAATTGCATACACCCAAGCAAGATGTGAAGGGTTGCTGTCAATGCTCAGCCCCAAAAGCTCGGTGTTGAGCTCATGGAATTTAGGTGCTGCCTGCGCAAAAGCCAAAAATTCTGTGGTACATACAGGCGTAAAGCCGCCTGTAGCTCAAAACCAAAATTAAGACTCTATCACAGCGATCAACGGGTGATGATCAGAAATATATCTGCCTTCATATTGGTTTTTTAAGATATATGCTTCTCTTATCTGGATGTTTTGGGAGGTAAAGATATAATCGATAGGGCTGCCCTGCTCCTTTTTTGAAAGACCATGAAAGGTACGCCCTTCTTTTACTGCTTGGTAAAAGATCAAATTATAATGCTCCGTGGAGGTAAATCTCCGAAGAGCTTTGCTATGAGGCGGTGCGTTAAAATCTCCTGCGATGATGATTTTATCATTATTACAGCAATTGTCTTCCATATGCTCTCTGATAATCCTAAGCCCATGTAGCCTTGCCATCGGGCTGATATGATCAAGATGGGTGTTAAACACTTTATAGATTTCACCGCTAAGCTTGTCCTGAAATTCCCCCCACGAGCAGATGCATGGAAAGAACGACATCCATCCTCTGCTCCCTTTTTTATTAGGTTTATGCGACAACCAGAATGTCCCCTCTTTTAACAGCTCTACCCGCTGGGCATCATAGAAGATTGCCACATACTCGCCCTTTCTCCCACCAAATCTCCCTTCTCCGCTATAGCTTAGATGAGGGAGCTTTTGGATAATTTCATCAATTACATTTTGTGTCAGCTCTTGCGTGCACAAAATATGGGGAGATATTTCATCAAGCAGCTGAAAGATCAGGTGCTTTCGTTGCTCCCAGTGGTAAGGCGATAACTTAAAGTAAGCCCGCTGTAGATTGGCTGTCATAACCGTCAGCATGCAAAATGTCCTCCATAATTTATTTATTCTTATGGATACTATCTTCCCCTTGCGACGATCAATAATACAGCAATTATTTTTTGAAGCAGATCAGCTGATTGGTATCGGTATGATATGTGCAGCCTAGATTGCTATTTGGATCAAGGTGTGCAATCAATCTATCCGCAAATCTCTGGAGATGCTTGCCTCTTTCTGATGTACTTACTGATATTGTAGATACTTTGACTGTAAAAGACACTGCTCTGCGATTACTCCTCATAACTACACCCCTTAAGCTATATATGCTCATCTCACTTTGTCCTATTCTATAGAGGAGTGCCATATAAATAGTAAAAGATCAAAGGCAAATAGATGAGGTGTAAGCATGATCGGTATATATGCAAGGCAATCAGTAGAGCGGCAGGATAGCGTCTCGATTGAAGCACAGATCGCCCAATGTGTAAAATTTGCGCAAGATCACTACGAAGTATATCAGGATATTGGTTTTTCGGGCAAAAACACACTGCGCCCAGCCTTCGAAAGAATGATAGAGGATATTAAAGATGGCAGGATCACCACAGTGATCTCTTATCGATTGGATCGCATCAGCAGGAGTTTAAACGATTTTGCTAAGCTGCTTGAGCTCTTTGATCGATATCATGTGCAGTACATTTCCGCAACTGAGCAGTTTGATACCTCAAGCCCAATCGGGCGCGCAATGATTTATATTGTAATGGTGTTTGCTCAGTTAGAGCGCGAAACGATCGCCCTGAGGATCGAAGACAATTATAAATATAGGGCGCGTCAGGGCTTATACATGGGTGGCAACACTCCCTATGGATATACCTCCACCAAAATCACCCAAAACAACAAACAGGTATCTATCCTAGTAATTGATCAAGACCAATCGAACATACTCATTAAAATCGTCCATTTTTTATTTGCAGGTCACTCGCCCGCTGCTATTGCACGAATCCTTAACGATGAGGGCATCCCAAACCGCAACAACAAGCCCTGGACTAGCCTTGGTATTAAGCGTGTGCTGCGTAATATCTCACCTTGCACAGCGGATCAAACTATTTATGAGTACCTGATCGATCAGGGTTATAACATCAGCGAGCCTTTAGAGCGCTTTGATGGACAATATGGCATGAGTATTACACTAAAGAATACAAACAAAAATATAGCTACGGAAATTTCGGATCAAACTGTAGCTATCGGCATGCATCCCCCGATTCTCTCATCAGCAGAGTATATCAAAATCCAGCATATACTTGACAAAGATTCCCCCTCTTCAAAAAGCACCTCAGAAAATAGCTTCTTGTGTGGACTTGTGCTTTGTAAAGACTGCGGCAGGCAGATGTCTATCAAAACTACAAGCTACAAAGGCAAGTCGTATACTTACTTTCGGTGCAGTAGCAGGAAAACAGATCTTTGTCAAAATACGAAGTACATACCGATAGATTTCTTAGAAGAGCAGCTGACACAAGCTCTGACTGCACATATAAAGGATTTGCCTATCGAGATCCGCACTGTAACTGACCAGTTTGACCTATCTGCTGCTGGTGTCATATCGGCGCGCATGGAAGCATTGTTAGATCAGATCGGTAAGATCGATAAAAAAACCGATGAAATCATTATGGAAAAAGTAAAACAACTTAACATACAGCTAGATTTGATAAACAAACGATTGTCAGAAATAACAGCATATGAAACCGATAGCATGAATAATGCTTATCTTGTGAAGCTTCTTACTGACTTTGGGGAGCTAAATACAGATGCAAAATCCGTGATTATACAAGCCGCAATAGAGCATATAACAGCAGACCATAACGGTGAAATTAATATTGTCTTTAAGTTTTAAACTATAGTCTATGGATACTACACACAGGAGCTTATAGATTTTTAGCGCTTATATTGATAGCTTAACCAAATAGCAGATGTTATAATATACAGTAAAAGCTCATGAATATTCTATTTGCACTGACAGGAGGATGTAACCATGGAGAAACAAAAAGACAGAGCATGGCTGGAGATTGACCTCGATTGTATAGAGCAGAATTATCATCAGATCAAAGAAAGCATCCCAAAAGACTGTGAAATCATGGCTGTGATCAAAGCAAATGCCTATGGGCTTGGTGCCGTTACCGTTGGCAAGCTTCTCGAAAAGCTCAATTGTCCATATCTAGCAGTCGCCTGCCTTGAAGAAGCAATGGAGCTAAGAGAAAGCGGGATTACCACACCGATCCTGACTTTAGGCCCTATTGACCCTGACAACGTAGGGATTGCCATTGATCACCAGATAGAGGTACCTGCAATAAGCTTGTCACAAGCAGAAGCTCTATCGCAAAAAGCACAATTACATGGCAAGCGGATCAAGGTACATATTAAGGCAGATGCCGGCTTGTCACGCTTCGGGATCTTGCTAAAGAATCGGATACCCCAAGCAGTAGAAGAAGCCTTAGCCATTGCTGCTTTACCGGGATTAGAGGCAGTAGGTGTGCTTACCCATTATACTGCAAGTGAGGATCCTAAAGGAAATGAGTTTAACTTAGCACAGATTGCGCTATTTGATGAATATACTATGCGCCTAGAGGAGAATGGGCTTCATCTAAAGAAGCATAGCGCCAGCAGCACCTTTACCGCTCTTTACCCACAGTGCCATAACGATTATGTAAGAGTAGCCGCCTTACTGCTGGGATTACAGGCACCAATGTATCGGGGAACGGTTACCAAGCAATCCACCCAGTTTAAAGCGCGGATTATGCAGATCAAAGAGCTAGAAATGGGTACCTCCATTAGCTACGGACCAACAACCTATACCCTACGACATACCAAGATCGCTGTTATTCCCGTTGGATATGCAGATGGTATCCGCCGTACTCTCTCAAATCATGGATACTTCTTGGTAAAAGGCAAGAAAGCGCCGATCATCGGTAAGATCACCATGGACTATATCATGCTAGACATCACCGATATCGAGGGTGTAAAAGAGGGTGATATCGTAACCATATTTGGTGAGGATCATGGTGCAATCTTTCATGCATATCAGCTAGCTGATCTATACCCTGGCTCAGTAGGTGAGCTGGTATCAATGATACACCTGCGTGTCCCTAGGTTTTATCAGTATAAAGGGAAAATCGCTGCTTGTTGTAAGGATCTGGGTCTATAGTTTTATGCTTTTGCTACTGGCGTAAAATCTCCCGGATGACTAAAAAACACCAGCCATTTGCCCTTATAGTCAGACATCTTCATGGTACCAAAGGTTGTTTTGGCAGTAAAATCTGGGGCTTTCATCCCAATACTTAGGTGATTGCTCCCCC
>DAMCAP010000015.1:8828-40925 GCA_032059445.1 Oscillospiraceae bacterium | reverse complement strand
ATCCCATCATCGTACCCATAGACGACATATCTGACATGCTTGACATACTCGTAGGTTGAGCAGCATGTTGCATGCCGCTTGTTTCATTGGTATTGCTCATTGATTCCAAATTAAAGCCTCCCTGTTGCATATATTTCTACATTCTATGCCGTTGTTGATCCAACGGTTAACCAAAATAAAAACAGCGAGCCGCTGATTTTGCAGGCTCGCTGTTTTATTGACTATCAAGGAGTTTCTTGAAGTTTAGCACAAATTGCTGATCCTCTTTTGATGTCCGCTTAGAGGGTCCTCTCATGCGGACTCTACTTCTACGCAACTTTTGTGACAGATGCCGTGAAGCCAAAAGCGCATCTACATTATCTTGATTAATCACCAATCCATTTTGGGTGATAACTGTTGCCCCTCTTGCCAGAGCCATCGCCGCTAGCCCATAATCTTGTGTAACGATGATATCGCCTTGGGTAACGCGATTTACGATCGCAAAATCCACACTGTCTGCCCCTTTAGATACAACGATCGTCTCAGCCTCGGGGCGGTATATATGATGAGAAGTATCACACACGATGAAGCACCTTACTCCCACAGCAGAAGCAAGGCGAAGCGCAAGATCTACTACAGGGCAACCGTCAGCATCGATGTATAAATCCATACCCTCTCCTTAATTCCACTCTTTACAGACATCAACCCAGCCGCAGTAGCCCGAGTATCTCTCTAGCTCTGATATCGTTAGCTCGATTGCACTATTACTGCTGCCACACGCTGGGAACACGGTATCAAACCGCTTTAGGGATTCATCTAGATATACGCATACCCCATCATTTACCCCAAAAGGGCAGACGCCTCCGACGGCATGCCCCGTTAAGCTGAGTACTTCTTCGGGAGTAAGCATCTTTGCCTTAGCTTTAAATAGTGCCTTATACTTCGCATTGTCAATCTTGGCATCACCGGCTGTCACAATCAATATAGCTTGTCCTTCCACCATAAAGGAAAGAGTTTTTGCTATCCTCTGAGGCTCACAGCTCAAAGCGGCCGCCGCAAGCTCTACTGTAGCGCTCGATACTTCAAACTCTTGTATACGGTCTGCTATGTTATATTTTTCGAAATACTTCTTAACTGTTTCAATTGCCATATCGGTATTCTCCTTTTAATTGGACCCTAAAGCGCAGGTGACTTGCCAGCACCGAGGTGCGCTGTAAGCTCCACCAGCTCTTCATAGGTAATCATACTGTTTAAGATCGTCAGCATAGCATTCGTTGAGATTCTGCCGGGGAGGTCTAATTTCTTAAGTAGGCGTTCCCTCCTTAAGCGGCTGTCGGGTTGCCCGTTTAGACCCAGCTCATACAAGTCGATCTTGGTAATTGGTCGGGGGTTCTCCACCTCTTGCGCGCTGACTCCCGCCTTCATTAAGGCCGCGAGAAGAATCTCTTTGTCTACACCCTCTACCCCTAATAATCCTTGAGCAGATGGCTCAATTTTTCGCCGTTCTTTACCGGCGAGCTCGGGGATGTAAACATTGATGATTTTGCCGCCTTTGATGCAGCCTGTCAGGTAATTTCTTATTTTAAAGCCAGCCGCATCTGAGTCGGTCAGGATGATAATCCCTGTCTTATGCGCCAGGGTGCGGAGTGTTTGCAGCATCTCTGTATTGTTAAATATCCGAAATCCTCCAGTTTCAATGATGGTAGCATCAACAACGGAGGCTAATTTAATACGGTCGTATTTTCCTTCTACTACAATGGGTTGCGAGATTTTGATCAAGGTTTACCCTCCCAAGATACGCATCGTCTCAATTACCATCTGCTCTAGGAGTATCCTGCTCTGATATGGCAGGGTTTTTAGCTTATACTCGGTATCGAGGATCAGTATATTGATTTCGCCTAGTTTGTTGAGGTCGATACGTTTGATATCTTTCATCATGTAGCTTACAATTTTTGCACTTTTAAGCTTTAACTCTTTTGAAATTTCTTCAGCGCTCTTGCCTTTTATCATCCCTGCTTTTACTTTATATAGGTCACTAAAACTATAGCCTAACGTAGTTACAATTCTGATAGGATCTACTTTGTTATAGAGCAGGGCACTAATTTCATTTAGGGCATCTTGTGGCTTAGAGAGTAGGATATGCTTCGCAATCTGATAGATATTCCCCTCTATCGAAATACTGCAAATTTCCCACACCATCTGAGTCGTGATAGGTCTATCCTTTGCATAAAGGCAGAGTTTATCAACTTCATGGATCAGTACATCCACGCTATCGCTACACCAGTCAATCAGCTCTGTGGCAACAGCTACCGAAATCTCACATCCATGACGCTCCCCCCTTGTCCGAATTAAATCTACCAAATCCCCTTTGGTATTTAACTCAATCGGATAGACTGATCCATACTTCTCTACAGCAGCGAGTAGCTTTTTGGCTTTCCCGCTTTTTTTTGCGTCACATTCATCCCTGATTACGATGATCAAGATATTGCCGTCCCCGATCTCTTGCATCAATGAAACCAGCTTATCAAGATCTTTATCGCCCTGAGCAGTTAGATCAAAGTCATTTAGCAAAGTAATGGTGTGACCATAGACAGGAAGCTGATTAAGAGCTTCTTCGAGGCGCAGCATATCCACCGGCTTAGTATCGAGCTTGGTGTGATTAAACATATTGGTGCCATCAGGCAAAATGCTCTTGATCAATCTCCCTAAATACCGCTCGACAAGATAAGCCTGAGTACCAAATAGCAGGTATACAGGCTTATAAAGCCGTAGCTTGATATCTTTATTGATTTCTGTCAAATTATGAAAGATCATGATCGTCACCTATCCTGATTTTATATCGATTTACACCTGACAAAGGCGTGTAAAGCTTAATAACTTTACAGAGATCTGCTGCAATAAGCTCTCGCTCTATGTATGCTACTGGAGTACTCCCATCAGTAGTTGGATAATCAATCTGGATGGGCAAATCCTGCAATGACACTTGACTTACAATATTCTTATCTAATACATCAATTTGAAGGATCTCAGCAGTATTATGAAGCAGAGGATCTGGATAAATCACGACGCTTTTAATGCTAAAGTCTTCATTTAATTGTACAATCGTTTGGTCGCTGTCTAGTGCTGAGGTAGCAACTGCATATTTAAGCTCATTTATATCTAGCCGTTTTAGCAAGGTAGTTAATTGATATAGATCATCCTTAGAGGGAATCCCCACAATCACCCCTGCTTTATCTTTGGCATATACCACTGTGTTAAACTCGTCAAAGGTATAGAGGTCATAGGTATTATGGCTATACTTGTAATTGACCAAGCTGCCCAGCAAGATTGCTAATAATAATGACACTGTGATAGCCCTACGCATAAGCTTATCAAAATCGTAAAACAAGCTGAGCAAAACAAAAAGCGCAGCCAGTGACAGCCAGAGCAGTTGATAGTGATCGCTAAAAGGAATTAAAGCACCAGGGAGTGAGGCAAAAAGGTAACTAACCCGCAAGATCATCTGTACTAAGCCTTTAGAGAGTATAGCGAGTATTGCTGCCAAGCCTGGAGCGAAAAACGACAGCAAGATGCTGGCAGCACCCAAAAGCATGAGAGGTAGGATGATGGGTAGCACCAACAGATTGGTAAGCAACCCATAGGCTGGTATACTACCGCTTAGATACAATAATCCAGGCAACACACCAAACTGTGCTCCGAGGATTGTACCAACAATGCTTATTCGGCTAGCAGACTTTGGGCTAATTTCTCCAAAGAGCCTGTTGTAGGCGTTGATCCCTTCTTTTGTTATATAGGAGCCCACAATCCCAATCCCAAGCACTGCGCCGGCAGATAAGATAAAAGAAAAGCTTAGTAAGATGGTGGGATCATAGGCTGTCATGATCAAGGTTGCGAGGCATAATGCACTGACGCTATCACTTCGTCTACCAAAGAGCAGCCCGATTTGGGCTGTAGTAAACATAATTGCACCACGGAGCATGGAGGGAGAAAAGCCTGTCAGAGCAGCAAAAGCCCAGCCACATGCTAAACTAATTAAGACTACTATGGGTTTTCGCTTATCACGTAGGAAGATTGTAACGATGGAAGCAGCAATCACCAGATGTTGCCCTGACACAACCACAATATGTGATAATGCAGCGGTATTGAGAGCATCTCTAGTTTTATCATCAATTCCCCTGCCCTCACCCAGTACAACTGCATTGATGATAGCAGCGCTTTGTGGAGGCATGATTTGATAAGTTTGCTTGGTGAGCGCCCTATTTAGCTTAACGAAGTATTCTCTAAGGGGACGTAAGGATGTTTTGGAGATTGAGATATCTCCCATCTGTTTTACAGTCAGCTTATCGCCGCCTGCACTCTCCCAGTACTTATTGACCTTTACTATCTTTACTTTAGCAGTTATACTTTGTCCTTCTTCTGCTGCGTAGGGTTGAATTGCTTCTAAGACTATCGTGTCCCTATAGCGGCTTCCATCCTCAAACTCCAACATTCCTTCGCCTTGGTAATATCCGAAGTGATCCCCATAAAAGCGGGCTTCGTCTATACTTAAGGTCAGGTTTGCCTCTTGCCATAGCTTTGCTTCCACATCTAGGAATCTAAAATAATGGGGAATGATTACCGCTACACCTAGCACCACCCCGATAAGCATATAAGCCATCGGCTTTCGCCTATAAAACGCCCCAATGATCGCAATGCCCGACAAAAGGTAAAAGAAGTTCTTAAGGGAACTTCCCCAAAAAAACGAAACAACCCCTAGTGTAGTGATATACGCAAGCGCTATCCATACTAAAGGTCGTTTCATTATAAGCTCCGTTCTGCCGATCAAGGCGGCTCTATACAGCCCCGCCAGCTTGGCCAAAGCTATGTCAAGCCAATCAAATGTTATTTAAAGAATAAAGGAAGCTTCTCTAAGAAAATAATATCTGTGCGCTCCGCAGCGTCACCTTCTGCAAGTACTGCTGCGCTGGCTACAATATTTCCCTCACTTTTTTCTACAAGCTGCTTTAGGGCAGAGAGAGATTCTCCGGTGGAGATTACGTCGTCAACGATCAATACACGCTTATCCTTTAGATACTCCATATCTTCGACATCTAAATAAAGGGTCTGTAGCTTGGTGGTCGTGATTGATTTTACTTCTACCGCTACTGGTCTCTTCATATAGAGCTTGATGCTCTTTCTTGCAAGGATATATCTCTTGCCCGATTGTCTAGACATTTCATAAGCCAGCGGGATGCCTTTTGATTCAGCAGTAATCAACACATCAAACTCAGGTACCCGTGCTAGCAGCTCGGTAGCGCAGGCAATCGTCAGCTCTACATCAGAAAACATAACAAAAGCTGCGATATCCAGCTTCTCATTGACTGGGCACAGTGGTAGATCCCGCTGGAGACCAGCCACTTGTAATCTGTAAAATTCGCTCATTTAAGCTACCTCTTTATAAAAATATGATTTTGCTGCGTGGATTCGCTATGATGCACTATTTGTTAGCCCGGAGGCCAGCTTAAGTTTCTGCCACCGAGTAGATGAAAATGAAGATGATCTACCGTCTGCCCACCCTGCTCTTTACAGTTGCAGACTACGCGGTAACCCTTATCGAGGCCAAGCTCTCCTGCCAGCTTAGGGATCAAGGCAAAAATGTGCGCTACATACTGAGCGTTTTGCTCTGTTATTTCGTCCATCGATTGTATATGCTCTTTGGGTATGATCACAAGATGGGTCGGTGCTTGTGGGGCAATGTCATAAAATGCGAGCACTTTATCATCTTCATAAGCTTTTTTACTGGGGATATCCCCTGCAATTATTTTGCAAAAAATACAGCTCATTGTACTCCCCCCCTATTTAGTGAACATCGACTCTATAATTGTCACACTCTGGCTTAGGGCCTCGTTGATTTTTGCCTTATCGTTGATACCGCCCATTGCGCTATCAGGTCTGCCGCCACCGGAGCCGCCTACCAGAGATGTAATCTCTTTTACCAGCTTACCAGCATGTAGTCCAGCGCCGACAGCTTCTTTACCGCATACAGCAAGGATCGAAACCTTGTCAGCATTGGTAGAGATCAATACTGCAGCAGCGTTGCCGCTGGCATCCTTAATTTGGTCACCAAGTGTGCGAAGTGCATCAGGTGAAGTGCCATTGAAGCTTGCAGTAATCAGCTTAATGCCCTTAATTTCTTTAGCAGCTGCAAGTAGTTCGTTTACCTGAGCGGCAGCAATCTTCTGACTAAGCTGAGTGATGCTGCGGTCTTTTTCACGAGATTCTGCCACCAATGCGTTGACCTTAGCCACTACATCGGAGTTCGCAGAGATCTTTAGTGCATCGGCTACAGCGCCAATCTGTGCTTCTAGCTCAGAGAGATGCTTAAGCACACCTCTGCCGGTCACAGCCTCGATTCTGCGGATACCCGCAGCAACGGAGGATTCCTTGATTATCTTAAAAGTGCCGATCTGTGCGGTGTTAGACACATGCACACCACCACAGAGCTCAATGGAGCGCCCACCGATATTCATTACTCTAACGGTATCGCCATATTTTTCAGAGAATAGCGCCATAGCACCCATCTCTCGTGCTTCGTTTATGCCCATATAGGAGGCGGTAGCATCCATGGCATCAAAGATCATACCATTGACGATATCTTCTACTCGAGCGAGCTCTTCTGAAGTAACAGGGCTAAAGTGGGAGAAGTCGAAGCGGCAGACGTTATTATCAACCATCGAACCGGACTGGTGCACATGGCTGCCAAGTACCTCGCGGAGAGCTTGCTGCAACAAATGGCAGGCAGTATGGTTACGGGTAATATCCGCTCTATTGGTGACATTGACTGCTGCGGTGACAATATCACCTGCAGATATCGAGCCTCGCTTCATTTCGCCGATATGCAGATATTTGCCAGAAGCAGACTTCCTACAGTCATACACCTCAAATACTGCCGGACCGACGGTAATTGTGCCGATGTCGCCCTTCTGCCCGCCGCCCTCTGCATAAAAAGGCGTAGTATCAAGGACGATTGCGGCCTTATCTCCCTCGGAGATCATCTCAGCTACAGCGTTATCTACTAGAAGTGCCTTTACTTTTGCCTGACTCATAATCTGGCTGTAACCGACAAAGTCGGTACCCTCAGCCATAGCTGCCAGCACATCCTCTTCCCAGCTTACATCGCCAAGAGCAGTACGAGCAGCACGAGCGCGCTCCCTTTGCTCCCTCATCAGCTGAGTAAACTCATCCTCATTGACCGACATTGCGCGCTCCTCGAGGATTTCACGCGTCAGATCAATAGGGAAGCCAAAGGTATCGTAGAGTCTAAATGCCTGCTCGCCAGATAGCACGGTGCCAGCATTTCGGCTTAATTGCTCGATCATGTTGCTAAGCAGCTCCATACCCTGGTCAATGGTCTTGGCAAAGCGCTCCTCCTCTACCTTGATTACCTTAATGATATAATCCTTATTGGTCTCAAGCTGAGGATAAGCAGATTTGTTTTCTTCAATAACAGTTTCACATACTTTATATAAGAAAGGTTCGTTGATTCCAAGGAGACGACCATGTCGAGCAGCGCGCCTGAGCAATCTTCTCAGCACATAGCCACGACCCTCATTGTGAGGCACCACGCCATCGCCGATCATCATGGTTGTGCTGCGCACATGATCGGTGATCACACGTAGGGAAACATCGGTTTTTTCGGAAGTCTTATAGCTTACACCTGCAATACGGCAGATGTGCTCCATTATTTTCGCAACGGTGTCTACCTCAAAGAGGTTGCCCACCTCCTGCATAATGCATGCGATTCTTTCAAGACCCATACCAGTGTCGATATTTGGGTGCTCGAGTGGGGTGTAGTTGCCTGCACCGTCAGAATTAAACTGGGTAAATACCAGATTCCAAAACTCTACATAGCGATCACAATCACAGCCTACAGCGCAGGTATTCTTACCACAGCCATATTGCTCACCACGGTCGAAGTACAGCTCACTGCATGGGCCGCAGGGGCCGGAGCCAATCTCCCAGAAGTTATCTGCTTTACCTAGGCGCACGATTTTGTCAGGAGATACTCCCACCTGCTTCGTCCAGATGTCAAAAGCTTGGTCGTCGTTTTCATAGATCGAAACCCATACCCGATCGACTGGCAGCTTTACCACCTCGGTGATATATTCCCACGCCCACTTGGTAGCATCTTCTTTGAAGTAATCTCCAAAGGAGAAGTTGCCCAGCATCTCGAAGTAGGTACCGTGACGGGCTGTTTTGCCTACACGCTCAATGTCAGGTGTACGGATGCATTTCTGGCAGCTGGTTGCCCGCTTAGAGGGTGGTACAGTCTGGCCGGTAAAATATTTCTTTAACGGTGCCATACCAGAGTTGATCAGCAGCAAGCTATTATCATCCTGAGGCACTAGTGGAGCGGACGGCAGTACCAGATGCCCCTTGCTCTCAAAAAAGCTTAAAAACCCACTGCGAAGTTCATTTAATCCAGTCCATTTCATAATAAACGTCCAATCTGCCGCTTTGCTACGGCTGAAATTTAAAACCGTTGTAACCCTGCCAAGCAAAGTATTGGCAGTACGGTGAGCATTTAAAATCAATTCCGATTTTAAGTCAAAAACCGAAAAATTATCGCCTCTTTATATAGCAAGACCCTTTGACTTAATTCGTTTTTATAGTAAATTTACACTACAAATTAGACGCAATTTTACAGTATAAACTCACTATAATAGTATATATGCAGTTGTTTTAAATGTCAATAAAAACCCCTTGTTTTTATCCCTTTCGTGGCTGTTTATGGGGATTTTTAAGACTACTGGCATTGATAGTTCGTCGATCTGCAACAGATCCCCCTTTAATCATTATTGCCCAGTATCTACTACTTTTTACAAAGCTATAACTGTACTCTATGCTGTATTGTGTAATGTTTTTTGGTATGTTATAATTATGAAGTATATGTAAATGTAATGAAAAACTTTTAATACGATACATACGGAGGCAAAAATGAAAAAGAACTTACTTGTTGCCCAATCGGGAGGACCTACTGCCGCAATTAATGCAACACTGGCGGGAGTAATCAAAGGAGCTATGGTCTCTGCTGAGATCGATCGGATCTATGGAGGATTAAACGGTATCGCGGGTATCCTTGAGGATAAAATCGTAGCTCTCGACGAGCAGTGCTTTAGCGACGAACTGCTGCATAAGCTGTGCTGCACCCCTTCCATGGCTTTGGGCTCCTGTCGCCTAAAGATGAAAGACCCCTCCATTACCCCCGATGTATATGCAAAGATCCTAGAGGTGTTTAAGCGGCTAGATATCGGCTACTTCCTCTATATCGGCGGCAACGACTCGATGGATACGGTAGATAAAATCAGTAAGTACTGCAGCCAAAACAACTATGACATCAAGGTAGTAGGCGTGCCCAAGACCATCGACAATGATCTGGTAATGACCGACCATACTCCTGGTTTTGGTAGCGCTTGTAAGTATGTAATCTCCTCCATCATGGAGGTAGCCTATGATACTGCTGTATATGATCAGCCGTCGATAGTCGTGGTTGAGATCATGGGCAGAGATTCCGGTTGGCTGACTGCCTCTTCTGCCCTAGCCAGACTAAATGGCGGTACCGCTCCTCATTTGGTGTATATCCCAGAGATCGCCTTTGATCATGATCAGTTTATTGCAGAAATCAAAGAAGCAATCCAGAAGCACACTACAGTGGTGATCGCTGTATCAGAAGGCATCAGGACTGCCGACGGCAAATATGCTCATCAGACAGCAGAGTCTACACTGAAAGATGCTTTTGGGCATGCAATTCTAGGTGGGGCAGGCAAATATCTGGAGAATGTCATCAAAAATGAAGTAGGCTGCAAGGTACGCTCCATTGAGCTCTCTACCCTACAAAGAGCTGCATCCCACTGTGCCTCCAAGGCAGATATCGATGAGTCCTTCATGGTGGGCTCCTGCGCAGTGCAGATGGCTACTGCAGGCTTGACTGCAGTCATGGCAGCAATCGAACGTGAGCATTCCATGCCTTATATCTCAAGAGTAGTACCTGTGCCTGTTAGCCAGGTTGCCAATGCTGTTAAGGCTTTCCCTGTAGAGTGGTTTAACAGTGACTATTCCCTTACTGACGACGCTATCGAGTACTTCCTGCCCTTAATCCAGGGAGAAGTCGAACGCCCCGTCAAGAACGGCATGGCGGATTTCTTTAAGATCGACCGCACTGCCATAGTATAGTATAAGCCACTTACACAATCCGTACATTTCTATGGGCAGATGGTATAACTATCTGCCCTTTTTGTTGACTGAACAAGTGGTTATTCCGAATTTATCGATATCTATGATCATTCAATTGAAATTTAATCGAAATTATGTTATAATTAAAGTATAGGGTGTTACTTTAATCATACCATAATAACACGCTAATCTAGATGGATGGCGCTATTTACACGAACCCGACTTGTCGTCCATCGAGTCACAAAAGTGCCACATAATAATCAAAGGCGATCAGCCTTAATATAAAAGGAGGAAACAATAGTGGACATTTGCGGTCGAAGTATCAAGTCTGACAGTGACGTTCCTATATGCAGTGGGTATCGCTTTGTTTCCTGCTTGCTTTTGCAGCCGGTACAATAAAGCTGCTTTTACCTCTGTATGGAACGCCGCAAGTTCGTCTAGCTGTATCAGCTGACGATTTGCGGTATTTTTGCGTTTGTCACAAAAAGCACTGCCAACTGATACCGCCCAAAACAAACTAATGGGAGGTATTTATCCGTGGAGAGAACCAATCAGATTTTAAAAGCCTTACTTGAAGAGAAGAAATTTACTGATTTGTGCATTACCTTAGAAGAGTATAACGAAGTCGATGCAGCAGCATTTATGGAGCAGATCCCTACCGAAACTGCTACCCAGATATTTCGCCTGCTTCATAAGAAGTTTGCCTCTGAGGTTTTTGCAAACCTTAGTACCCAGACGCAGGAGCACATCATATCAACCATTACCGACTCTGAGCTACACAATATCGTGGAGGAGCTCTATGTGGATGATGCGGTGGACATGCTCGGAGAGCTACCCGCCAATATGGTTAAACGTGTGCTAAAAAGCGCAACGCCAAAGACCCGAAACCTAATCAATCAATACCTGCAATACCCCGAAAATACTGCTGGCAGTATCATGACTGCCGAATTCATCGACCTTAAGAAGGATATGACGGTGTTACAAGCGATCGAGCATATCCGCAAGGTTGGTGAAGACAGCGAACAAATATATACCTGCTATGTCATTGACCAGCACAGAGTACTTGAGGGCGTCATCACTGTCAAGGAGCTATTGCTCTCCCCTGATGATGCACAGCTTGCTGAGCTGATGAAAAATAACCTAATCACCGCTGTAACCACAGAGGATCGTGAGCTGATTGCCCGCCGACTGATGAAATATGACCTGCTTGCTATGCCGGTGGTTGATTCAGAAAGGCGCCTTGTAGGGATTGTAACAGCAGATGACGTAATGGATGTGTTGCAGGAAGAGGCCACTGAGGATTTTGAAAAGATGGCAGCGATGGCTCCCTCAGAGCACCCTTATCTAAAAGCAGGGGTTTTGGAGCTTGCCAAAAACCGAATTATCTGGCTGATGGTACTGATGATCTCAGGGATGGTGACAGGCACGATCCTTGGCAAATACGAGGCAGCATTTGCCGCACTGCCACTGTTGGTTACCTTTATCCCCATGTTGACCGATACTGGCGGAAATGCAGGCAGTCAGAGCAGTACCTTGATTATCCGAGGTATGGCGATGGGAGAAATCCAGTCCTGTGATTTCTTTAAGGTCCTCAAAAAAGAGCTGGGGGTCAGCATGATTGTCGGCTTGGCCCTTAGCATTGTGAATTTCATCCGGCTTGAGATCATGTACCCCGAAGCACCGGGGATTGCCTTTACCGTTTCATTTGCTCTCTTTGTCACTGTACTTGTAGCAAAGACTGTAGGGGGTCTTCTGCCTATCGCAGCAAAGTCCCTTAAGGTAGACCCTGCCATCATGGCGGCTCCTCTGATTACCACGATTGTAGATGCGATATCCTTGGTGGTATATCTCTCAATTGCACAGGCGATTTTACAGATATAGAGCACACCGTAAGCATAAGATCAAGCGTAATAAAAAACAGGGCAGCAATTTGCTACCCTGTTTTTTCATCTACAGTCGTTGCTTTACAGTTGATTTTTGAATGATCACCCCTACTTTTATGAATGAATTCTTAAAACAGATCCAGACTATTGACGTGCCTATTGATCTGTATTATAATTAGATAAACTAATTTGATTATCAAAGTAATTAATGGAGGGTTCTATGTCCATTCGAATAATAACCGACAGTACCTGTGATATACCCGCAGCCGAAGGACAGAAACTAGGGATTAAAATCATCCCCTTAACGGTCAGCTTTGGGGATCAAAGCTTTAAAGATGGTATTGATCTAACTCCTACCATGTTTTACAGCATGCTCAAGACCTCAAAGGTAATGCCCACTACCAGCCAGATATCGGTAGGTGCTTTTATCGATGCATTTAACGACCCCGACATTCGGGCTGATGACGACATATTGGTGATCACCATATCAAGCAAACTGAGCGGCACATATCAATCTGCCTGCATTGCCAAAAACTCCGTTGAGCACAAGAGCATCACCATCATCGACTCACAGAGCGTTACCTACGGTCTGGCGTTGCTGGTCAGGCATGCAGCTAAGCTTAGAGATATGGGCTTACCCCTTAGCGAAATCGCCCAGCAGATCGAAACTGTAAAAACCCGTGTAAGGATTTATGCAACCTTCGCTACCTTGAAGTATCTGCATAAAGGCGGTAGATTGTCAGGCGCTGGTGCAATCGCTGGCACAGTGCTGGGTATCAAGCCTGTAATAGAAGTAAGAAATGGCGAAATTGTAGTGGCCTCTAAGCAAAAAGGCTCAAAGGCAGCGTATCGCTGGATCGGTGAGCAGATCAAGCTTCATGGTGTAGCTGACCATACCACCCCTTACTTCTTGAAGGCGGATGCCGAAAAAGAAATTGAGGAATTTATGGGTGAGGTGGGCCGTATTAGCCCAATTCCAAATGCTGCGGTTAAAGATATCGGCGTAACCGTAGGTACCCATGTGGGTAATGGCGGCGTAGGCGTAGCATTCTTTGCAAAGAAATAAAACATCTCATAAAAATATATACAAAATCTGCTGCGGGTAAGGCCTGGAGCAGATTTTGTATTTTGGGACTAATCCCCTAGTTCAGTCATTTATACACTGTAGCAGCGGCATCTAAGCGACATCCACCAAGCTATATCGGTATTATAAGCACTTAACGTAAAACTGTTAGCTACAGTGTATCAACTCAATATAAAGCACTTGCGCTAGATAATTTCCCTCAGGGTAGCTATTGTTGATCCTTATCAGTGACATGATAAGGTATTTTTAGATGAGCTTGGAGCAAACTGTGGTGGGCAATATCACATCAGATTCGATGTGCTTATCCGAGGCTTAAAAACATTATGGGATTTCATTGAGTAACGATCTAGATCAAGGTGTTGGGAAAGCGAGGTATCCCCTAGAATAAGCTTGGCCAAAAAACTGGCTCAGCAGGATTACGCTTGATATCACATGCACAGCGGTAAGTGCACACCAGTTTTACCAATCATGGGGTTATGTACAGCAAGACTCAATCCAAACTCAATAAGTACTTTACATGCAAAAAGGTCATCCACAATGCGATGTGGATGACCTTTACTTATTCAGCTAGAGCGAAGGAAAATTCGCCGCTTACTGCGACCTTATCTCCTACCTTACCGATACCTTTGGCAAAGTAAAATGGGTGCTTAATCTTTGTAAGCTCACAGTCAAATATGATCTGATCTCCGGGGAGTACTTTGCTTCGGAATTTCACATTGTTAAGCCCGGTAAAGTATGGTGTACCTTTACCTGCTGTGCCTACCATGAGTACACAACAGGTCTGTGCCATCATCTCGCAGAGAATGACACCGGGCACTACTGGGTTCCCGGGGAAATGCCCCTGGAGAAACCACTCATCACCTTTTACCCTGTAGCTACCCCTAGCGGTCATGGCGCCTAGCGGCTCGGCTTCATCCAGCAGCAGCATCGGCTCCCTATGTGGCAGGAAGCCTTTAATCTCTTCTCTGGTCATGACTACACCTTCTTAAAAGCTACGCAGCCATTGTGCCCACCAAAACCAAGTGAGGTAGAAAGGCTGTAAGCAAGCTGCTTTGTTGCCGCTTTGTTTGGTGTAATATCAAGATCACAGTCAGGATCGGGTGTGGTATACCCGATGGTTGGAGGCACAATCCCCTCTTTAAGCGCAAGAATCGCGGCAATGGCCTCAACCGCTCCCGCAGCACCCAGCATATGCCCTGTCATCGATTTGGTTGAGCTTACACTGAGCTTAGAGGCAGCGTCACCAAATGCCTTTTTGATGGCAATGGTCTCTGATTTATCGTTGAGAGGTGTGCTGGTACCATGAGCGTTGATGTAAATACTCTCGTTGCCCTCAATTTGTGCTTCTTCCTTAGCCTGTATAATTGCCCTCGAAGCACCCTGTGCATCAGGATGTGGCGCAGTGATATGATGCGCATCGCAGGTGTTACCATATCCGACTACCTCGGCGTAGATCTTTGCTCCTCTGGCGACAGCATGCTCATACTCCTCCAGAATAACTGCACCTGCACCCTCACCCATTACAAATCCACTTCTATTTTGGTCAAACGGGCAGCACGCCTTAGTTGGGTCTTCTTCGGTTGTAAGTGCCATACAGTTGGTAAAGCCTGCAATCGCAATCGGAGTCACACAGGCCTCGGAACCGCCAGCGATGATTGCATCGGCATAACCATATTTAATTGCTCTAAAGGCCTCACCGATGGCGTGGGTGGAGGTTGCACAGGCGGTGACAACTGGGATGCAAGGTCCCTGCGCATTGTGCCTTATGGCTACTGTGCCCGCAGCAATATTGGAGATCATCATGGGGATTGCCATAGGAGAAACTTTCTTTGGTCCACCCGATAGCAACTTCTCAGTTTCGCTGACCTGAGTAATCAAGCCACCGATACCTGAGCCAAAATATACCCCCAGCTTTTCTGGGTCAATCTTGCCATCAATCTGGCTATCTTCCATTGCATCGGCTGCTGCCGCAACGGCATACTGGGTAAAGAGGTCGCATTTGCGCGCCTGCAATTTATCCATATACTTAAGGATATCAAAATTCTTTACCTCAGCGGCAATTTTAACTTTATACTCTGCTGTATCAAAATAAGTAATCTGACCGATCCCACATCGACCATTAATAAGGCTATCCCAATACTCAGATATGGTATTGCCAATGGGCGATACTACACCCATACCGGTTACAACTACTCTACGCATAATTACTCCTCACTGCCTTTTGGCTGTTTATTGTTTTGTACTGGCCTGCTGGCAGGCACTGCTGTATTGCTCATCTAGCTCATCAATCAACTCTTTTACACTGACGATTTTATCAACTCTATGACCATTTTTGCCTATAAATACAAAGCCGTTATTAAGCTTACCTCTGCAAGCATTGATCAGCGCCAAAGAAATACAATACGGGCTTTTTTCTTTTTCACAGGTAACGATACAGTGGTAGGGGCAGCCCTTTGGATGGCGCTTGCCCAAGCGTGCTTCTTCTACGAAGCTATTGATAATTGCTCTGCCAGGCATCCCGACTGGGCTCTTGATGATACCAATGTCCTCTTCTTTGCAATTTACATATGCTTCTTTAAATGCAAGGTCGCAATCCGCCTCATGAGTTGCCACAAAACGAGTAGCCATCTGTACAGCGCTAGCCCCTAGGTCTAAAATGCGCTTGATGTCTTCACCTGTAAATACACCCCCACCAGCAATAACCGGTACCGTTTTACCATGCTGTGCTTCCAGCTTGGCAGTAAACTCCACCAGCGGCACAGTTAGTCTTTCCAGTGAAAATGCAGTGTCATCAATCTGCTCAGGCTTAAAGCCGAGATGCCCCCCAGCCATAGGCCCTTCCAGTACGAAGGCATCGGGGATATAGTTATATTTCTCAATCCACCACTTGGCTATGGTGCTTGCCGCTTTAGCAGAAGATACAATTGGCACCAGCTTAGTTTTACTATTTTGATCTAGTACCTTTGGCAGGTTAAGGGGCAAGCCAGCTCCCGAAAAGATAATATCCACCCCTGCCTCTACTGCCGCACGTGCCATCTCTTCAAAGTTTGTAAGGGCCACCATAATATTGACACCAATCACACCCTTGCTTAGCTCCCGTGCTTTTTTGATCTCTGCCTGAAGTGCCTCGGCCGCTGCTTGCATCGCCCTGCCTGCATAGGTACTATCCAGCATCGACACTCCTGCCGCTGAAATAACACCGACACCGCCTTGAGCAGCCACCGCAGAAGCTAAGCCACTGCCCGAAATACCTACTCCCATACCACCTTGTATGATGGGGAGCTCTATGTGCAGGTCACCAATGTCAAAGCCTTTATCTCTTAATCTCATATCATTACTCCTTCTACCAATCTGCCTTTACCCACTTACAAGGCACTAGCAGATTTTGTGTAATACGATTAGCACCAAATCAAGGCAACAATCGTCGGATAAATATCGCCAAATCGTATTACATTGATAGCCCGCCATCTACACTAAAGACCTGACCTGTAATATAACTGCTCTGCTCCCCTGCAAGGAAAGCTGCCAGCTCCGCTACATCTTCAGGCTGCCCCATCCGTTTAAGAGGGATGGTGGAGACAATACTCTCCAAGATTTTTTCATTCATAGCACCGGTCATATCGGTCTCAATAAACCCGGGTGCAATAGCATTACAGGTAACACCCCGCGCTGCCAGCTCTCGTGCCACCGATTTGGTCATCGAGATCACACCGCCCTTAGATGCGGAGTAATTCGCCTGCCCCGCATTGCCCAGCACACCCGAAACCGAACTGATATTGATAATCCGCCCACTGCGCTTGCGGGCAAAAAGTGGATAGCAATGCTTGATCATATTAAAGGTTCCCTTGAGATTTACATCGATTACACTATCAAAGTCTTCTTCTTTCATGCTCATCACCAAAGCATCCTTGGTAATGCCTGCATTGTTAACTAAAATATCTATCGTGCCAAAATCCTCAACAAGCTCTTTTACTGTCGAAGCAGTCTCCGCAAAATCCGCTACATTGCAGCGATAAGCTTTTGCCTTTACACCTTTTTGGGTGCAGAGTTCAGCTGTTTCAGCGGCTTTTTCGGAATTTCCCGAGTAGAGGATGGCGATATCAGCTCCCAGCTCCGCCAGCTTCAGGCAGATTGCCTTACCGATACCTCGGGAGCCGCCTGTTACAATCGCTACTTTGTTGGTTATCATACCGCTACTACCTCCTTGCTTAGCATAGAGATCGTCTCATCGAGACTTGCTTTATTCTCTACATTATAGGTAGCTGCGTTAGGAGCGATCTTCTTGATTAAAGAGGAGAGCGTCTTGCCTGCTCCTACCTCAATGAAAGTATCGATTCCATCAGCTAGCATATTTTCAATGGTTTTTTGCCATAGCACAGGGCTATTAACCTGCCTAGCTAACAGATCTGCTCCGTTATCTTCATAAGGCAGCGCGCTCACATTGGCATAGACAGGGATTTTGGAGGCAGCAAAGCTCACGCCCTGCATAAACTCTGCAAGTCCCTTTCTGGCAGGGTCCATATAGACTGAGTGGAAGCCACCGCTCACAGCCAGAGGCATTGCTCGGCCACCCTCGCTTTTTACTGTTTCGGCAAAAGCATTTAGTGCTTGTTGCTTGCCTGCAACGACGATCTGCCCCTCACAGTTATAGTTAACAGGGTATACTTCCCCTGCCTGTCGGCAAAGCTCTTCAACTTTGGCGGTGGGAAGCTTTAAAATGGCCATCATGGTGCTATCGCTTTTGGTAGAAGCCTCGTGCATTAAGCGTGCTCGCTCACACACCAGTTTGAAGCTATCTTCCAAGCTCAAAGCTTCACCTATGCAAAGAGCTGGTAGCTCGCCGAGAGAGAACCCAGCCAAAGCATCAGGCTGTATCCCCTGCTCCAGCACGGCAGCTGCTGCTGCCAAATCTACGCAAAAGAGGCAGGGCTGCGTATTGATGGTTTGAGTCAGTTCTTCTTTTGTACCTGCAAAGCACTGCTGGGATGTACCCGGGCGGATAGCATCACAGCGATCAAAGACTTCTTTTGCTTTGATGGAGCAATCATAAAGCTCCTTGCCCATGCCGCTATATTGTGCTCCTTGCCCCGAAAAAACCAACGCTATCTTACCCATTTGCCAGCACCTCCAAGTACGATTTCACAATGATTGCATATATCCGTAATAATTTCCTTCGCAGTTCTCTGAGTGTTTACTAGGCCACAGATCTGCCCTGCCATAAAGCAGCCGTTTTTTAAGTCGCCCTCTACGGCAGCCTTGCGCAGTGCGCCGACCCCCATTTTTTCTAGCTCTTCATCGCTGATTGCTGTGTCATATTCACAACGAAACAGCTCTCTGGAGAAAGGTGTCTTGAGGGATCTAACCGGATGCCCCAGACGCTTACCTGTGGCTATTGTATCGATGTCTTTTGCTTTTACAATTTTGTCTTTGTAATTTTGATGGATGTTACATTCATAAGAGGATAAAAACACCGTACCCATCTGCACCCCTACAGCTCCCAGCATTAGTACTGCTGCCAGACCTCTGCCATCGGCGATACCGCCTGCGGCAATCACTGGGATGCTTACTGCATCACATACCTGAGGCAGAAGTGCCATGGTGGTAGTTTCACCGATATGACCTCCCGACTCAGTACCCTCTGCGATGACCGCTACAGCACCGTTACGCTCCGCAAGCTTCGCCATCGCTACCGAAGCCACCACCGGTATGACTTTTATCCCCGCATCTAGCCAGAGCTTCATATACTTGGCAGGGTTACCCGCACCTGTAGTCACTACAGATACTTTTTCTTCGGCTATCACCTGTGCCACTTCATCTACATAAGGGCTCATCAGCATCACATTTACGCCAAAAGGTTTGTCGGTACGCTTACGGGTTTCTTGTATTTGATATCGCAGCTGCTGCCCATTAGAGCTCATAGCCGCAATTATACCGAGCCCACCTGCTTCACTGACAGCACTGGCCAAATGATAATCCGATACCCAAGCCATACCACCTTGAAATACAGGGTACTCTATCCCAAGCAAGCTGCATAATGGAGTCTTTAACATAATCTCCTCCTCAAATGAAATACTATGCCCCGGATGTAATACAACTAGGTTACCTAGCTGTATTACATCCGAAGCATCTACACGATGCTTCGCAAAAGACTACTTAGCGTCAATGATCGCTGCTACGTCTGCTACAGTCTTGATACCCTCGCTCATTTCGATAGAAACACCAAATGCCTCCTCGATAGACATAACCAGGTCTACAATATCCAGAGAGTCAAGACCAAGCTCGCTAAAGCTGGTGTTAGCATTGATCTCGCTTGCATCACAGCCCTTGTAATCTGCAAGGATTGCTATAATTTTTTCGTTAGTCATCATCGTATCCTCCAAAAAATCGTTGTAATTATTCCCCCATATATGGGGCAGCTTTTTGCTGAAATATATCTTATAACCAAAGGGTTTATAAGCAGGAATCACTATCATCTTAGTTAGATTAACTAAGTATGAACGCAAAAAAAATAGTTCTTACTTCCAACGCAATACGCATGCACCGGTCGCCAATCCGCTTCCAAAAGCACTCATGACCAAAATATCATCACTCTTAAAGCATCCTTCTTGATTTAGCTGATCAAGCAAGATTGGGATACTTGCCGAGGAAGTGTTGGCGCATTTATCGATGTTGGTGCGATACTTATCCTTGTCAATTGGTAGTCTCCCCTGCGCCGCTTGGATTATCCGCATATTTGCCTGATGAGTCAGGATATAATCTACATCTTCATAGGAGAGATTGGCGTCGGTCATCACCTTTTCCACATCTCTACACATAGAAGAAACTGCAAATTTAAACACATCCTGACCATTCATCTGTAGATATGGGTAGTCTTGTTTTTGCACAGTGAAAGGGCAGTTACCCGGTAGATTCGAACCTTTTAAGGGGCCGGTATCACCGTTAGCAGTCAAAGTGATCGAAAGTAGGTCATCTCCTTGACTGAGTACGACTGCACCTGCTCCGTCACCAAAGAGAATGCAGGTTGCTCGATCAGTCCAATCTACAATCCTTGACATAGCTTCTGCTGCAACCACCAAGATTTTCTTCGCTTTCTTGCTTGCAAAATAGCTAGCAGCAATATCAAGAGCATAGACAAACCCTGTACAAGCTACATTGATGTCAAAGGCGGGGCAGTTGGCACCGATCATCTGCTGCACCAAGCATGCCATCGAAGGCGTTACATAATCGGCGCTGATCGTAGCACAGATGATCAAGTCAAGCTCAGTCGGGTCAACAGCCCCATTGCTTAGTGCTCTTTTGGCTGCTTCGGCAGCGATGTCGGTGACACGCATTTCGTTACAGATATAGCGCTGTTCGATACCCGTCCTTGATTTGATCCATTCATCACTCGAGTCGATCGGAAGCTGATCGTTTGTTTTTACACAGTCAGGCATACAGCTTCCGGTACCAACAATGCTAAAGCTCATAAATACACTCCTTATTCCAGCTTGGTCGCAAAAAAACTCTTTAGCTTACCGATCCCGCTAAGCATGACGATACGCTCCTCATCGGTAAGCTCATTGACTACAGCCTTGGTCAGCCTGTAGTGGAAGTAGCTGTGGATGCGGTTAACCTGCTCCCCGTTTTCGGTCAGATGCAGCGTAACGGAGCGTTTGTCTTTTTCATTTTTATGCTTCACAACGTATTTCTTTTTGATTAGTTTTTTTACTGCCACAGTAACCGAAGGTAAGGTGATATCAAGATCCTCGGCAATATCACTGACTGTTCTTCCGTTCTGCTTGCCAATCGATTCGAGTAAATGGATTTCACTCATAGATAGATCAATCTTATCAGACATCTTGATGGCGGCTTCTTCAAACTTCAGGATGGTGTGAAATGTTTCTACCAAAAGTTGGTTGAGCTGTAGGTTTAATTCGTTTTCATGTTCCATCTATGGTTCCTCCTATTACTTAGATTGTTTAACTAATTATATTTGTTAAACCCTCTTCTGTCAATAAAAATTTCAATTTTAACAATTCGTTATTATTTGATCATAAAATAATCCGTAAAATTTAGCAAAATGATTTGGTAGAAACTTCTTAGATCTCGCTTCTCTTACGCTCAATAATGTATACATAAGGGCAATGAGAAATATTGATCAATCTACCCATAAAGCAATCAAAATAGTACTTTGGTAGCCCTGCAAGGTAATTACCAAGCTCCATCCCTTCCTTTGCACCTTCTTCATGCCCCGGGTACACGGCGATGGCAATAACCCCACCCACCTTTAATTTCTTCAGAGCCTTTTGTAGGGTACGGATGGTAACCTCACACAAAGTTGTCACGCTGTGATCTCCACCGGGTAGGTAGCCAAGATTAAACATACCGCCCGAGATCTCACCATCGTAATAGCTCTCAAAAGCTTCGTGACTATCATGGATCAGCGTTACATTTTCCACTCCATTTTGTGCAAGCATTTCTCTTGTGCTGGCAACCGCTTGGGCTTGTATATCAAAGGCAAAAACTTTACCCTCTGGCACTAAGTGACTTAAAAACAAGGTATCATGACCATTTCCCATGGTGAAATCCAAATAGGTGCCCTGAGGATCCACGGTGAGTCTCATTTGTTCTTTGATTAATTGCAGTATTCCGATCATAGTTCCTCCTGTATGCTCTCATGCTGTAAGTGATAGTTACATAGGAAATTTCCTTCCCTGAAAGCTATTTCTATGCAGCAGCTCTTTATCAATATTGTTGATCACTACAAGTTTTTTTAAGGTCCAAGATGGTGCGACAAGGCTCGTCTTATCTCCATCTCCGGTAACACGCTGGATGATCGTATCTGGCGGAAGAAGCTCTACCTGATCACATACAATCTCTACGTATTCATCGAGCTCCAGCAAATGAAAGGGGGCTTCTTCCCATTCTAATGTCATCCTGCTGCCCTTGATCAGATGCAGCATATGGATTTTGACACTATGAGGCTGCAAACTACCTACATAGCGGGCCGTGTCAAGCATCATTTCCTTGCTCTCTCCCGGCAAGCCATTAATAATATGGATGCAAATCTTGATCCCCCGTTCTTTTAGCAGCATGTATCCTGCTTCAAACTCAGCTAAGTTGTGGCAGCGGTTAATGCGAAGAGCTGTCTGCTGATGGATGGTCTGTAAGCCGAGCTCCACCTCGAGATAGATCCTATGGCTAAACTCCTGTAGCAAATCAGCCATTGCTTCGCCAATGCAGTCGGGGCGTGTGGAGATGCTGATCCCTACAACTCCCTCTAGAGCGATGGCACTTTCCAGCATAGCTCTTACGCGCTGTGTGCTGCCATAGGTATTGGTAAAGGCTTGGAAATACACGATATAGGCGGCATCGGGCCATTTGCTATGGAGCTTTGCTTTGACCGAGCGAAACTGCTCCTCGATGGAGTAGCTGACATCACCGGCGAAATCTCCACTACCCATCTCTGAGCAATAGGTGCAACCGCCAACACCTTTGCTGCCATCTCTATTAGGGCAGGTAAAGCCGGCATTGACAGGCACTTTAAACACCTTTTGCCCAAAGGTCTTCTTGAGATAATAATCTTGTGTATAGTACCTTTTAAACCCAAAGCTATGGAGAAAGGCTTGCTGATCGGTTTTCATCGTTGCTCCTTCAAAGGTCTTTGCTTTACTGGGGCTAAAGTCTGTTGTTTAGACTTCTTACCATAAATGATTGTATAAAGAATATTCCTATGATAAAACTGATTTTTTAATAGAATACTTGTTTATTATACTATAGTTTACTATGACATTGCAATCTTGTTTTCCCACATAAAATCCCAAGATTTCAAGCATTTTAACTATATACAAGCATCATTTTTCGTGCTATACTATGAAAGTATGGTATGTTATCCTGTCATTTTAGACATAAAATATTTTTCGGAGGTATTTTTATGGTACAAGCTATCGTAGGCGGTAACTGGGGCGATGAAGGTAAGGGCAAAATGACCGACCTTTTAGCAGAAAACGCTGATATTGTAGTACGGTTTCAGGGGGGCGCCAATGCTGGCCACACGATTATCAACCATCTTGGCAAGTTTGCGCTGCATCTGCTTCCTTCGGGTGTATTTTATGATCATATAACCAACGTCATAGCCCAGGGCGTTGCTTTTGACCTTGATAAATTCTTTAAAGAGTACGATGCAATTGTCGCTGCGGGTATTAAGCCCAATATCGTGGTTTCTGACCGCGCACAAGTGCTTATGCCCTTTCATATCCTGCTAGATACCTATGAGGAGGAGCGCTTAGGTGCCAATAGCTTTGGCTCTACCAAATCTGGCATCGCGCCTTTTTATGCAGATAAATACTCGAAGGTTGGCATACAGGTTTGCGAGCTTTTTGACGATGAGCGCCTGATGCAGCGCCTAACCTCTACTATCAACTACAAAAACATCCTGATCGATGCGATCTATCACAAGCCTTTGATTGACCCTAAGGAAGTCTTTGATCTACTTGTCAGCTACCGCGAGCGTTTAAAGCCTTTTGTTGGCGACACCGCTCTACTGCTCAATCAGGCAGTAAAATCTGGCAAGAGAATTCTGCTAGAGGGTCAGCTGGGTGCACTGCGTGATCCCGACAACGGCATCTATCCTTTTACTACCTCATCTTCCCCGCTGGCTGGCTTTGCCACTGTAGGCGCTGGTATTTCACCCTGTGCTTTTAACAAGGTGATTACAGTAGTCAAGGCATATTCCAGCTGTGTAGGCGCTGGCGCTTTTGTCAACGAGATCTTTGGAGACGAAGCTACCGAGCTACGCGATCGCGGCGGTGAGTATGGCGCTACTACTGGCAGACCACGCCGTGTGGGCTGGTTTGATGTGGTTGCATCTCGCTATGGTTGTATGCTGCAAGGCACCACCGATGTGGCTCTGACTCTAATTGATGTACTGGGCTACCTCGATAAAATCCCTGTATGCATCGCTTATGAGGTGGACGGAGAAATTACCCATGACTTCCCTGCTACACCAATGCTAGACCGCGCGAAGCCTGTGATGACCTATGTCGATGGCTGGAAGAGCGATATTACCGGCATCAATAAATTTGAAGACCTGCCAAAGGCAGCCCAGGACTATGTGCTCTTTGTTGAAAAAGAGCTGGGCTACAAAATCACCTATGTATCGACAGGCCCAAAGAGAGACCACATTATATACAGAGATTAATTTTATAAAAAAGACCGGAGCATTAAGCTTCGGTCTTTATTTTATTAGGATTGATTTGCTTTGGGTCATAGAGCACCTTTGCGTGTGCATTAGCAATGCATGTATCTGATACGACTATACCATCAGATTTACGTATCACTCTACGGTTTACGGTATTTACCCTATAATACTGCTGGTCCTTTTTATAGAAGTATTCATCGATTAGTTTGATATGATAACTATGCTCGAGAGCATGATCACATAGAAGCTCCCCACAGAGATACCTCGGATCGGTATACACAATCAGCTGAAACGTGTATTCAGTGGGATTATAAAAGCGGTAATCCAAATAGTTATAGAGTATCGAAGTGCCAAGCCCAAAAGGCACCTGTCTATTAAAATCCGGGAAAAGATCTACCCCATCGTGATGATGCCGCTCAGTAACGACCAAGGGGCTATGAAGGATAATCCAGTGAATCAAATTCGAAAGCTGGCATAGTCCTCCGCCGATATCACGATCGGGCTTACCCTGCTTGATGACCAAGCCTTCGCGGTAGCCTTCTTTGGCCGTACAGCGCCCTAACAACTCCCAAAGAGAAAAGGTCTCGTGAGGTCGGATCAACACTCCAGATATTTTGGGGGCGGCAATTGCCAGATTGACCGCCTTATTTTCTTGTAGAGCAGCATCTACATTGCCAAGGCTTCTGCGGATGAGCGACTTGTGTGTATAAACAGTATAAGGCAGCTTGTGCTCTGCTTTGCTACGGGAGAGCTTGATCGCCCTTAGTTTATTGGCGGCCTTACGCAGCATAATTTCTTTATGTTGAGAGATACGATAGGTCAAGGGAGAGATTTCGCAAAAGAGCTTCCTGCCCATAACGCTCCTTCCAAACTATAAAATCATTGAGCAGATCCACTTAATCATCAGTGGGAAGATAGTCACCGCGGTCAGTAAGCGTACAAGCTGCATGGTGGCGATCTTGGGAGCATCTCCCCCCACTTCCATAGCAATCAAGGCCATGTCGCTGACCCCTCCGGGTGATGTAGCAAATAAAGCTGTGGTTAAATCCACCTTGGTATAGCGGGAGATGATCACACTAAGTAAAATATTTACTGCGGCATAGCCGCCAAGCATCATCAAAGCAGGGATTATGACATTCTTTAGGTTTAGTACATCTGCCATAGTTATGGTTGCGCCAATGGTCAACCCAGCACACATCTGTACATACTTGCGTTTTTTTAGCGGCAGTGTTGCCTTAGAAGTCAGTATATTATAGGTAGCAACACTGATCATAGCAAATGACATGGTGCCTGCGGGCAGCTTGGTGAGGTATCCTATAAAGCCACCGACAATTGCAATTCCGGCGGTAATCATCGTATCTTTTTTACTGGCAATGAGAGCGACAGCTCCTGCGCCGCTACATGCGGAGCATGCAGTATCCTCCTCTATGGTATGAGGGTCATATTTCATTGAAACATATCTCAAAATAGTTGGAAATGTACCGATTACAAAGATAATACGCATCAGGTGCATGATGGTTACCGCAGATTGATTTGCCCCAAGATCAGCGCTCATCATGGCTGTTTCGGTAAGCCCACCCGGTGTAGTCGATAGCAGCGCCGTAGGGAGATCCATAGAAGTCAACTTGCTGATCCCGATACCCGCCGATATGTTAAAAATCATGAGCCCAATCACCATGATGAGCATAGGTTTAATCAGCTCTTTGAGGCATTTGAGGTCTTCTTTTTTAATTCTGATGCCAATAAAGCCTCCTGCTGCACTTTGCACCAGCACCTTGAGCAATGGAGGATAATAGGCTATCCCTGTAAAAATATTAAGCGCTCCGACAAACACCATGCCACCCACCATACCACCAGCAGGCATATGTAGCTTATCATTGACAATGTATCCCCCGATCAAAGCGCAGACTAATGAAATAAGAAACCCGACAAGCAAATCCTCCAAATGTTACACCCTTCCTTATTTTTCGTGTAGCTTTTATTGTACAACACTATCTTTGGGAAAGCAATATTTTGTTTTACAAACCAATAAAATGTCATTAAAAAATGCAAGCAGCTGAAGCGATCAGCTGCCTGCCTTCATCAAATTTTGTACGATATCGACAAATCGTGTTACGTTGCTTTTTTCTGCCTGTATATCAGGATTGGCACGCCCTACCCTATCGCAATATCCTAGAAGTGCCAGCTCCTTTAGATCTACATCCCGCATCAGACCGGCTATATCACCAAACGGCAGCTCTTTTAAGACAAATAAGATGTGCATATGATAGCGTACCAAATGCCCTACACGCTCAATCAACTCGAGATCATCGGTAAAGCAAGACATAAACTCCTTTGCCATCTGCCCGCCTACTTTATCATGGTCATAAGAAGTAATCTTACCCTTGCGGTTGCGGGTTGTCGATGGCTTGCCGATGTCATGGAGTAATGCAGCCCACATAAAGGCGGTTTGATCTTTGCTTTGGTTTCTAAGCTTGGCGGCTTGATCTACCACTAGTAGGGTATGCTCCCAGGCATTTCCCTCAGGATGATGGACGGGTGATTGCTTGGCCTTTTGTAGATCACTGATCATTGTAAAAGGCGGAGCTGTAAACCTAGTAACTGCGCTTCGCAAATATTCGGATGGATCTTCATCTGTAAGCAGGTGGTGACTAATCTCCTCAAACAGCTTACTATCGAAGCTCATCGGTTTTTACTTCTGGCCCTTGCAGGCCAAAAACTGCTCTTGCACTCTCTGAAACAGGATCATGCTTGATATTCTTTGAGCGAAACTTCCCATCTTCTTTTTTCTTATTCTTGGTGCTTCTTTTTTTATTCTGCTCTGACATATACTTCTCCTTTGATTTTAATAGAAATCTCTCGCCACAAGACTCACAAACAAAATCAGCCTGATTTATCGAAATGACAGCAGGTATGCAATGACAGCAACTCCAAGTATCAATCCCAACCAGCCCCATATCGCATCTGCAAAAAGGGCAAGCAAGATCAAAACGATGGATACGATAATGAGCTGCGGGATCCATGAGCTCTGCACAGCATACGCCCCCTTATTTTGATTTTGTATAGAGATCTCCGTATTATTTTGTGGAGGATCCATCAAATTACACAGTGAAAATTACCCATCAACAAAGCATATGCCCCGCATCAAATAAATTGACCGGAGCATAGCAAGTAAATTATTGATGTGTGACAATTAAGCTATCACCCGAGAGCTCTACTACCAGCTCGGTACCGGGCGCAAGGTTTCCCTCAATGATTTTGCGGGCAATGAGTGTCTCCACCTTTTGCTGTAGATACCTCTTGAGAGGGCGAGCACCATAGAGAGGATCGTAGCCGTTTTCCAATATATACTCCTTAGCGGATTGGGTGAGTTTTAGGGTTAGCTGCTGAGATTTTAAGCGTTTTTGTAGATTTTCAATCAAAAGATCAATTATTTGGGTAACATCAGCCTTGCTCAAAGGCTTGTAAAATACAATTTCGTCAAGACGATTTAAAAACTCGGGTCTAAAGCTATGCTTCAGCAGCGTTTCTATGCTCTCTCTTGCCTCAGAGGTAATGTTTCCGTCTTGATCGATGCCCTCAAGTAAATATGCTGAACCTAGATTAGAGGTAAGGATAATGATGGTATTTTTAAAGTCTACCGTCCTACCTTGCGAATCGGTGATCCGCCCATCATCAAGCACCTGAAGAAGTACATTAAATACATCGGGGTGGGCTTTTTCCACCTCATCAAAGAGAATAACTGAATATGGCTTCCTGCGGACTGCCTCGGTTAGCTGACCGCCCTCTTCATATCCGATGTATCCGGGAGGTGCACCGATCAGCCTTGACACTGAGTGTTTCTCCATGTACTCGGTCATATCGATCCTTACAAGGTTGTGCTCATCATCAAAGAGTCTCTCTGCCAGTGACTTGGCAAGCTCTGTTTTACCAACACCGGTGGGGCCAAGGAAAAGAAATGATCCTATTGGGCGGTTGGGGTCTTGGATGCCGGCACGAGAGCGCAAAATCGCCTCCGAAACCTTATTTACTGCTTCATCCTGCCCAATTACCCGTTTATGGAGGATTGACTCTAGGTTCAGCAGCTTTTCACGTTCGCCCTCCATCAGCTTGGATACGGGGATGTTTGTCCACCGCTCAATGATACGGGCGATTTCCTCCTCGGTCACCTTATCTCGAAGCAGAGTGGCTTTTTGAGCTCCGCTTTCGGCCTGCTTCTCCTCTTCTTCCAGTTCTTTTTGCAGCTTGGGCAGAGTACCATATTTAAGCTCTGCAGCTTTATTCAGATCATATTCCCTCTGAGCTTTTTCTATCTCAGAGTTAACGCGCTCCAGCTCTTCACGAAGCTTCTGCACTTTGCCGATCGCATCCTTTTCGTTCTGCCACTGAGCTTTCATAGCATTAAACTGCTCTCGCATTTCAGCCAGCTCTTTTTGAATATCTTTTAGATGCTCTTGCGAGAGCTTATCGCTTTCTTTTTTCAAAGCTGCTTCTTCGATCTCGTGCTGGATGATCTTACGCTGAATCACATCTAGCTCGGTAGGCATAGAATCAATCTCGGTGCGGATCATAGCACAAGCCTCGTCCACCAAGTCGATTGCCTTGTCGGGGAGAAATCTATCGCTGATATAACGATTAGAAAGAGTTGCTGCAGCGATGATCGCCTGATCCTGTATCTTGACACCGTGGTAGACCTCGTACCGCTCCTTTAAACCACGGAGGATCGCAATGGTGTCTTCTACGCTAGGCTCATTCACCAGCACAGGTTGAAATCTTCGCTCAAGAGCAGGGTCTTTTTCAATATATTGCTTATATTCATTTAGCGTTGTGGCGCCGATACAATGCAGCTCTCCTCTAGCAAGCATAGGCTTAAGCAGATTGCCAGCATCCATAGAGCCTTCGGTTTTACCAGCGCCTACTATGGTGTGCAGCTCGTCGATAAAGAGGATGATATTCCCCTCACTCTTACGCACCTCATTGAGTACTGCCTTTAAGCGCTCCTCAAATTCACCGCGGAATTTTGCACCTGCAATCAAAGCGCCCATATCTAGGGAAAAAATAGTCTTTTCCTTCAGACTATGAGGCACATCCCCACTGACGATCCGCTGTGCCAAGCCTTCTGCAATGGCAGTTTTACCTACTCCCGGCTCACCGATCAATACAGGGTTGTTTTTTGTCTTTCGTGACAGAATACGAATCACATTACGGATCTCTTCATCTCGACCGATTACAGGGTCAAGCTTCTTATTGCGGGCACGCTCCACCAAGTTGTGACCATATTTGCTTAGAGCATCATAGGTAGCCTCTGGGCTATCGCTGGTGACTCTGGTATTGCCCCTCACAGAAGCCAGCACCTTCATAAAGCCGTCTTTGTCGATCCCCTGACCAGCTAATACAGATTTTACGGCACTGTTGGGTTGACTCAAAATCGCAAGGAAGATATGCTCTACCGATACATATTCATCTTTAAGATTTTCTGCAATCCGCTCTGCAGCAACCAAAGTACTGTCAACGTCCGACGAAACATAGATTTTGCCTTGCTCTCTGCCAGGGCCTGTTACGCGGGGGATACTATCAATCGCCTGATTTGTCTTCGCAATCAGTGTGGGCATATCCTTATTCATTTTAAGGATCAGCTGCGGGATCAAGCCCTGCTCCTGTGTGAGCAACGCCGCCAATAAATGCTGCTGCTCGATCTGCATATTATGATTCTCTACAGCAAGATTTTGAGCGTTTTGGATAGCCTCCAGTGACTTTTGCGTAAATTTCTGTGTATTCATAAAGTAAATCCTCCTTATTCTCAAATTGATTTATAATATCACAGGGGTATTCTTTAAGTAATGGAAGTATAGGGCTTCAATCTGGGTAACTGCACTATGAAGCTCCTCGCAGTTTTCAAAAAACAGCTTCATTGCCTTATCAAACATCTTGATGTAATTGGCAATCGCCTTGCCAATCTCCTGTGTAGATAAGGCATGATCGGTATCGGGGAGTGAAAAGCTCCGGTAAAATCTGCCCCCATCCACCGTAAAACGAATCTCTTTGCCCGGGAAATACTGCTTGGCATACGCCTTCTCCAGCAAAATCATAGAACGATAAAACTCCTCAAGTAGGGCAACCAAACGTTCACTTGAGGTGCGAGTAAGCACTTTGAGCTCTCCGATGGCACTATCGTGGCTGCGATACAGCTCTATAGAGTAGCGTATCGTAGGATTGTATTTAAAACTGATGGCACTGCGAAATGATATCATCGCATCCGATGGCTGTTCCTGTAATTGCAGAGGGCTATTGCGATCAAAAGTACGGGTCATTTCTTCAAAAATCCCCTTCATACGCTGCTCCGGCGTAACAAAAGAAACATACTCCGCCAAAATTTGATTAATCAGATTTGATCTGCTGGTGCTATTTGCATGGGCTAGGCGGTCGATTTCTTTTATGACTTGATCCATCAGCACCAGACTATATACGCTTTTTTCCACAACGACCTCCTCATGAGCTTTCTTGATTTGTTCAAATAAAGCTGGGCTATCACAAAATTGTTATAAGTAAAGAAAGACTATCCTTTGGAATTATGATATCACTCCACAAATAATTTGTCAACTATATTATATAAATACAATTACAAATTATTATGAAATGCTTGTAAAATTAATTGAAATTTAGCATTGCGTGTCGATTTGTAAAGTATCTAGGCTTTACACTTATAGCTTTTAGAGATACACGAAGTGAGAAAATTCTCTCAATGTAATAAACGCAACAATTTGTTAAAACCCTATTGACATTTCACTTGTAATCTGCTATGCTTTAAAAACAAACAGCAATTTCCCAAACATTAACAATATTCGGTTGATAGAGGCGCGGCAACGATCAGTATTTAAGCGGAGAAGACATTCGATGAAGCTTAAAGAAAGGCAATGCCGCCGAAGCGAGCTTTAGGTATAGAGCTTTGCTGGGGCTGGTGATAAAATCATCAGCACTCCTGTTATTTTGACAGAGGAGCTATCGATGATAACTATAGATATAGGTCAGTTTCTGACTTCTTGGTTGCATCGTAGTGATGCAACCTTTTTTGTTGCCATGGATTTGCCTGCTATTACTATGGCTGATCCAGCAGTTTTGGGGGAAAATAAGCTAAGCAACAAAATTATTAGCCCGCATTAGCTATTTGCGGGAAAGGAGTAAGTTATGGAAATGATCAATGCAGGGTTTCTCTCGATTTTGCCTCCCATCATAGCGATAGGATTGGCGCTGGTCACCAAAGAAGTTATATCATCTCTGATGATTGGCATCTTCTCAGGTACGTTAATCTACGCTTACCTTACCGATGGTGGTATTATCAAAGCGGTCGAAACTACTTTTACACTCATGGCAGATAAGCTCGGCTCCAATGCCAGCATCGTACTCTTCCTTGCTTTGCTGGGAGCCCTCGTAGTGGTTATCAACAAGGCCGGAGGCTCACGCGCTTATGGCGAATGGGCAGCTTCCAAAATCAAAACCCGCACAGGTGCACAGCTATTTACTTCACTTCTTGGAGCATTGATCTTTATCGATGATTACTTCAACTGCTTGACAGTAGGTACAGTAATGAAGCCTGTAACCGATAAGCACAAGATTTCTAGAGAAAAGCTGGCGTACTTAATTGATGCTACTGCTGCTCCGATCTGTATCATTGCTCCGATCTCTAGCTGGGCTGCCGCAATTATTTCGCAGATTTCTGAAACTGGCATTGCGGAACCAATGAAAGTATTCATCTCTACTAT
>DAMCAP010000015.1:613-8750 GCA_032059445.1 Oscillospiraceae bacterium | reverse complement strand
CACCGTAAGCAGTGAGCAGATCGGTAAAAAGGGCACTGTTATCGATCTCGTACTTCCGATTGCTGCCTTGATAATCTTTTCTATTTTGGCTATGCTGATGACTGGTGGCTATTTTGAAGGATCAGGCATGTCCCTAGCCGAGGCTTTTGGCAATACCGACGCTTCTATTTCGCTGGTATATGGTGGCTTTGCAGCTCTACTGGTTGCTTTACTACTCTATATCCCAAGAGATGTGCTCTCCTTCAGAGGCTTTATGGACAGTATCACAGAAGGTGTACAGTCAATGACTGGTGCAATTATCATCCTGACTTTAGCATGGACCATCAGCGGCGTTTGCCGCGACCTGATCGGTACTGGTGAATATGTAGGTGAGGTAGTACGCAACAGCACCTTATCGATGACCTTTATTCCAGCAATCATCTTCGCTGTTGCAGCATTTTTAAGCTTCTCAATGGGTACAGCCTGGGGAACTTTCGGTATTTTAATCCCAATCGTCCACAGCATCATCGGAGGCAACTCTATGGATCTGCTGATCATCTCCTTCGCTGCTACCTTTGCAGGTTCAGTTTTTGGCGATCACTGTTCCCCAATCTCCGATACCACAATCCTCTCCTCTACAGGTGCTGATTGCCCCCACATCAACCATGTTTCTTCCTTACGCCTCCGTTGTAGCAGGTTGCTGCTTTGTGGGATATATCGTAGCAGGCTTGACCATCCCTATGGGCATGATGATCAGTGGGATAATCACCCTCGGCGTATCGTTACTGCTACTGGCCGCTACTATGATCATCCTCCACAGGCGTTCTTCTAATAAAATTAGCTTATAACCCCCCTAACCCTTCTTAAAGCAAGAAGCACCCTAGTTAATTAGGGTGCTTCTTGCTTTATCCACTTTTTGTGGACATACTGCTGTATAGGACAAAAAACATAATAAAGAAGCCTAAATACCCACACAATGGATATACCGTAGACACCAGGGAGCGAAACCCTGCTTTACTAAAAATCAACCCTGCCACTGTGATCATGAGGTACACAAAGCGCTTATTTTGAAGCAAGCTGATGGGGTACTGGGCGAAGCGCTCTGCCAAAGCAAACAAGATTCCTATGGCAGTGGTGAAAATCCCAGAAAAAATCACCAGTATATACAGCATGCTGATTTCCTTCCCGTGCAACAGTGCAATTTGGAGCATAGGCATGGAAGAATCATAGACATGATCATAATGCCATAACATAGCTGTGCATAATAACGTAGCAAGGCCTCCCAGCACAACACTACCTGTGATTGCTCCGGTAAGTATGCTCCTTACACTGCGTGCCTGTTGACCTAAAGGTGCTAATACTGCCAAAGCGGTTGACAGATTATAAGAAACAAACAGCAAAGCTGATACAGCCCAGTTACTAGTAATACTACCCTTTATTTGATCAAGTGTATGATCAACTGGAGTACCAGAAATAACCCCCTCCACCCCGGTGATGACGGCTACCACGATCATCAATGGGACAAGTAGATTTAGACTGCCCAGCATTCCCTTTCGCCCACACAATGCTACCGCTACAACTGTTGCTGCCATGATAAAATTCCCTAACGCGGCAGGTAATCCCCATAGTTCACTGACTAGCGCGCCCATACCGGCCAGCATCACTACAAATGTACCAAAAGCAAAAAAACATACCAAAAGATTTGCAATCAATTTTAAAATTATACCTGAAGGAATGATCACTTCATCAAATGAAGGGGTATCCAGTTGCTTAGCACGCATCATAACGATGATAGAGAGGAAGGCAAAAAGGAAGCCTACTAAAACACAGCCCCATAGACCTTTATACCCATTGCGAACAAAAAACTGCATCAACTCCTGCCCTGATACAAAACCTGCACCGATTACAGTACCAATAAATGCAGCCGCAATATCAAAGCCGCTTACTCTGTCTTTATTCTCCACTTCTCCCCTCCTTTCTTATTTGCATACGCTTTGCTCTTACTATAGATATATACTACTTGCCATACCGATAAATACCTGATTAGTTGTTGCTACTTCTATAGATAATCCCCTTAAAACCCCATCGTTCTAGAAATTATAGAAATTCCCCTCTTAAACTAGATTTTAAGGGTATAACTATGATATAATAATTCAGGCTACTTCATAACGTTTTACTTATACCCCCTCTGTGTATCACCAGTACATATCTCAAGTCACAATATAAAAGCAGATTGAGCGATACACTCACCTGCTTTACATTATGACGATCATACCCAGACAGAATTTTTACCTACGGAGGTTTCTATGCTGCCTTTTTATATCTTGATTGCTACCTTAGTTGTGCTATCCTGCATCTGGTTAAACAAAATTTCCAATCGTTTGGGTATACCCATGCTGCTTGCCTTTATTATGTTGGGCATGCTGTTTGGTAGCGATGGTTTGTTTAAAATACATTTTGACAATTTTGCGATAGCTGAAAATGTATGCTCGGTAGCGCTGATTTTCATTATGTTTTACGGCGGCTTTGGTACCAAATGGAGCATGGCGAAACCAATAGCAGTCAAAGCGATTTTACTATCTAGCGTGGGAGTCATCCTTACGGCAGGCATTACGGGCCTATTTTGTTATTTTGCATTAGATATCAGCTTCTTAGAGAGCTTCTTAATTGGTTCGGTTATTAGCTCAACCGATGCGGCATCGGTATTTGCGATTCTCCGAAATAAGCGGCTTAATCTTAAATACAATACTGCCTCAATGCTGGAGATGGAGAGCGGTAGCAACGACCCTAGCTCTTATATGCTGACAATGATTACCCTCTTTGCTATGAATGGCAAATCCAATGCATCGCAGATTACTTACATGATCTTTGCCCAAGTATTTTATGCCATCGTACTAGCAGTGATCATTGCTTACGGTGCTGTATATATCCTAAAGAAATACCGCTTTACCACCGATGGCTTTGATACCATCTTTGTCTTTGCTGTAGCTTTACTCTCATATGCGGTACCTGCCGCAATAGGAGGTAACGGCTACCTAAGCACCTATATTGTCGGCATTATCTTAGGTAACTGCACGATACCGAATAAAAAAGCCCTTGTAAACTTCTTTGATGGCGTGACAGGGCTTACCCAAATGTTGATCTTCTTTTTGCTGGGGTTATTGGCTTTCCCTTCGCAGATCCCCGCTATCATAGCCCCCGCCTTTGCCATTGCAGTATTCTTAACCTTTGTAGCGCGCCCTATCGCTGTGTTTCTTTTACTGACTCCTTTTGGCTGCAAAGCTCCACAGCAGCTCTTGGTTTCTTGGGCGGGCTTAAGAGGAGCGGCTTCAATTGTTTTTGCTGTCATGGCTACGGTTAACCCCGCTTATATGAAAAATGATGTCTTTCATATGGTATTTTGTATCGTATTATTCTCCATCGCCTTCCAGGGCTCCCTGATCCCCTATTTCGCCCGAAAGTTAAACATGATCGATGACAATGACAACGTGCTAAAGACCTTTAATGACTATTCCGAAGAAGTACCGGTGCGCTTTATCAAGCTGACGATTACACCAAGTCATCTATGGATTGATAAGAAGATCAAAGATATCGCCCTGCCACCCGATACACTTCTTGTATTGCTCCTAAGAAATGATGAAAAAATCCTGCCCAACGGCTCAACCATCATCCACTCTGGTGATATATTGGTTCTGAGTGCCCAGGCCTTTAACGAAGAGAGCGACATTACAATTACCGAGATGAAAGTCGATCAATATAGCGATTACTTAGGACTGACTGTAGCAAATCTACCCCTTAGCCAGGAGAAGCTGGTCGTAATGATCAAGCGAAACGATCGCATCATTATTCCAAGAGGCAAGACCTTGATCAAAGAGAACGATACGCTTGTGATCAGTGAAATAGACTAATACCGATCAGATTTTCATAAAAACAGCCTACCGTTTAGCACGGTAGGCTGTTTTGTATTGCTGATGTTAGAGGTTAATCCGTTTGGTTGCAATCTGTTCGCAGAAGCTTTGATCGTGCTCCACAAACAGCATTGTAGGCTGATATTCCATCAATAAGCTCTCAATCTGCATACGAGAGAGTAAATCGATGTAGTTTAACGGTTCATCCCAAATCAACAGATGAGATTTTTCGCAAAGGCTACGAGCAATTAAGACCTTTTTCTTTTGACCTCCGCTAAAATTCTCCATATCTTTTTCAAACTGCACCCTTGGGAAATCCAGCTTACGTAAAATTGCTTTAAATAAGCTTTCATCAATTTCATGAGCCTGAGCATATGCAGTTAGATTCCCACACAGGTGTGAGGTATCCTGCGAAACATAAGAAATAATCAGTCGACTGCCCTGATGATAAGCACCTGTATAGGGGATATCGTGACCGCATATCAACTTTAATATGCTGGATTTGCCTGAGCCATTTTTACCGCAAAGCGCAATACGATCCCCACGTTCCACGGTAAGGTTGATATTTTGACAGACGGATTTATCACCATAATTAATGGATAAATCCTCAAGATGCACCAGCTGATTTGTATGATATATAAGCTGTGTGATCTTTAGACTCTCAGCTGTCTCAATATTTCTGAGCAGTTTTGATTTCTCCTCAATGGCTTCTTGACCTCTTATCTCGATGGCTTTTGCCCGCTTCATGAGCTTTTTGGCCTTTGCTGCCTCGATGGGTCTTCGTCCAGTGGTTTTTTCAGTTTTGGTTGGGTCAAATCCGATCTTACGGCTCTCAGCTCGATCAGACCAATCTGCCTTTTCTCTTGCGGTTTTTTCTAGGCGCTTGATTTCTTTCTTAAGCTTCTCATTCTCGGCAAGCTCGAAATTATCCTGCCGTTCTTTATTTTGAAGCCAAGATGAAAAATTCCCTCTCTGCACTTCAATATTACTCCTGTTGATTGATAGGATGTGATCTACACAGCCATCAAGAAACGCTCGATCATGAGAAACAAGGATAAATCCACTTTTACTTTGTAGATAGCTACTGACAAGCTGCCGCCCTGCCATATCTAGATGATTGGTAGGCTCATCAATTAATAAGAAACTATTTTCCTTTAAAAACAATGCTGCCAAAAGAACTTTGGTCTGCTCTCCATTTGAGAGTGTATCAAAGGATCGGTACAAAACTTCTGGTTCAACATCCAGTAGCGAAAGCTCCCGTAACAGCTCCCACTGTACAAAACTCGGGCAAATTTCTTTAAGGATCTCGATGGTCATCCTACTTTTATCTGATACCTCATACGGAAAATACTCAAATTTTACTGATGCAGAAATCTGACCTTGATATTGATATCTACCAAGGAGGAGATTTAAAAAAGTAGTTTTTCCTCGACCATTTCGACCGGTGAAGCCAAGCTTCCAATTGGTATCCAGCTGAAAGCTGGTGTTTTCAAAAATGAAATCATAGCTTCCCTCGTAGGCAAAGCTGAGATTGGTAACGTTTATTAGTGACACGGTTGCGTCATCCCCCTATTAAAAATAATAAGCTGCAAGAAAGTCAATTCTTGCAGCTTATTATATACAGACAGACATACCTAAAAAAGGCATGTGGCAATCATATATAGAGCGGAAGGATTGCTGTACTTTCTTGCATAGGCACGACGAAACAAAGGGTACTTGACCCAATAAAGCAGTTTCACCGTGCTGTATAATTAGCAAGAAAGTATGCGCATCTTTCCACTCCTATCAAATTAAATTAATTGCATCAAAGCAATATGCAATTTCTTATGAAGCGTATTTCGAAACATGCAGCTTGGGGCAATGATCTTCTGCTCCAAAGGTGCAAAAATACATACATAATAAATACTAACACATATTATACCATATCATAATGTACCTTGGCAAGGTTTGTTGATTGCCTAATGATCTATTAATAACCCAGCTCCTGATTAATAAAGATAACCTCGGCACTGATACCATTGGTAGGGCGCTCAATAATAAGGGTTGCATTACAGATGCGCTCTGGGCTGTTGCAATCAAAGCAACGCTCTCCGCCACTTGCAACACAAGGGGTCTTGCGGTTAAATCGCATAGCATTCTTCGGCGAAGCTACGTTTTTGGCACGGAAAATAGCAGCCTGTAAATCCGGGCAGATCTTATTGGACCCAATTATAAAATACACCTTTTGTGGCCCGAAGATTGTCATAGCCAGTCTGTTACCTGTACCATCGATGTTGACCAGTTCGCCAGTTTCAGAAACACCGTTGGCGCTGCAGATATATACATCTGCATTCTGCGCTGCCTTTCGGGTTGTATCGCCCGGTGTCTGCCAATGCCAGATGACGGTATTGTTTTCTCCGAGTATATTGTATAAATCCAATTCCTTGACCGTCATACTGCCACCAAAACCGACTACATGCCCCTTTATCTGCTCCTTAAGATACGAAGCCGCAGCCTCTTTGGTATCAAAATAAGAGGTAGCAAAGCCATGTCGTTCGAAGTTCGCTTTCAGCGCCTGATAGTTCATTGAGCACCTCCATAATATGTAACAAATTTTGATTGCACTAATCATACCATAAAATATTTACTAGCGCAACATGCCTCATTATACAAGCCTTTTATTATTCCCAAGGCTCGTCTTGGGGTAAGGCAGATATCAACTTGCTTCTTTTATGGAAGTACATTTTTTCATCCGCTCTTTTAATAGAGTCATAGATACTGCCTAGATTTTCTACTTCTTCTACTCCAAAAGATATGAATATTTTAAACCCAAAATGGTTGTTATCATTGATATTTTGATTGATCCTTTCAAAAACCCGAAGCACCTTTTCTTCACTGATGCCTTGAAATACAATTATAAACTCATCACCGCCAAAACGAATCACCATATCGTGCTGACGAATGCTATCAATCAACGTGATTGCGATGTATTTTAAAAGATCATCACCGGTTTTGTGCCCAAAGGTGTCGTTGATATTCTTAAAGTGATCTACATCGATCATTGCAACTACATACTTATGATCCTTTAATAACTCGTCTTTGTCTTTGATCCAGTTATCAAAAAATACCCTGGTGTAGGCTCCAGTCAAAAAATCATAATGCGCATATTGCATATACGTATCTCTACTACAGCCGATCTCTTGGATCATGGTATTTGCAAGCTTAACTAAGCCGATATTAATCACAAAGAAAATCAGCATCAACCCCAACGAAAACCCAATAATGCTATACATCGATACTCGTTGACCGCTCTCATACACTTCACTTGTAGGCTTGCTTACAAACAGCGAATAGTGCTCATTAATTGGTCTGATGACACACATGTGATTTACATGATCAATGGGGTATTCTTCATAGATTGTATTGGGAGCCATATGCTTAAACAATGGATCATTTACCTGCAAAATCCTTGCATGAAAGCCGTCCTTGGCCATCTCACGGATTTGCTCGGTGATATCTACTACGATGATATCATGCCCTAGCGCTGTGCCTTGGTAGATGATTGGGGAGCAAACAGCAATTTTGGTACCACTTTGATCTGTGTAAAACCGATATTGTAATTCTGTGGAATGATTGAATAAATTAATATAACGATTTACATCAATACCGTTTGGGTTATAGGTAAGAAGTGTTTCTTCCCCCACATAGCGGATTGCCAACTGTAGGTTTGAGATAATCTTGACTCCATCGCAATATTTAGCAAAGCTCTGCTGGCGAAGGGCTGACCAGGTTATATCGCCATCGTTGTACTCTACGATATAGTCTCTGATTGCAGTACGGCTCGACACACTCATGGCACTTGAGAGGCAGCTATTAATCAGCTCGGTGATGGTCTGTTTTTTGGATTCTACCAGGATGCTATAGTTTTCTTTCGCTTGTTCTTTCAGTTGCTCGACCATCGGCAAGAAAACCATAAAAAACAGCAGAATGATAAGGGCTGAAGTAAACACGAAATATCTCTTTTTTGTGCTAGATACAAGCTGATTCATAACTCACCTCCTTCTATTGTGCTTGCATATTCAGGTGTTTAGTGCTAGAATGCGCGCTGAAACACGAGAGCCCTTAGCCTGCAAGCCTTATTACTCCGCTAATACAATCTCGACAAACAGATTTACGATTGCAGGGTCAAACTGTGTACCAGCATTTTGCTTAATCTCGGAAATTGCTGCTTCTGTGTCGATGGCGTTACGATAAACTCGATCATTGGTCAT
>DAMCAP010000015.1:0-603 GCA_032059445.1 Oscillospiraceae bacterium | reverse complement strand
TAGCATCAAATGCATCAGTGACCGCAAGGATACGACAAGGCAGTGGAATTGCGTCACCCTTTAATTTGCGGGGGTAGCCTTTGCCGTCCCATCGCTCATGGTGAGCAAGGATGAAGTCAGCTACAGCAGCAAGCTCAGGCGTTGTCTGTGCGATCCGATATCCGATTTCGGTATGACGCTTCATTTCGATCCACTCTGCTGAGGTTAGAGGCCCAGCTTTTTGCAGGATATTCGGATTCACACTAACCTTGCCAATATCATGTAGGATCGCCAGCAAAGACAGCTCATCCATTTCTTTAGAGCTCAGTTGGAGCTTACGGCCAATTAAGTGACAATGGCGCTCCATTCTCTTGGAGTGCTCCTCTGTCTCATTGCTTTTTTCATAGAGTGTGGCCAGCAGAGTGTTGATAATGGCATTTCTATAGCTTTTACCATCAAGCAGCTTCTGATGGTACATATACTCTTCCGCTTCCCGCATGATCTTTTGGATGTTATCGTCTGGTTTCTCTTTCATAGCGCAACCAAAAGAAATGCTCATATGCAAGCCCTTGTTGTCAATATGGATGCTATCCTGCTTGATCTGCTCGACGATTGCTTCTGCCT
>DAMCAP010000014.1:69594-70438 GCA_032059445.1 Oscillospiraceae bacterium | reverse complement strand
TGCTACGCTCATCGCCCTGGTTTGTTTTTGCGTTTGGCAAAATACTAGTATAGTTCTATCAAAATCTGATTATATCAATCAGGATATACCAAGTGATTTTGATGGCTTTGTCATAGCCCATATTTCTGATCTGCACAATAAGAAATTTGGAGAGGAAGATCAGATAAAGATCGTAAATAAAGCACAAAGTGTATTATTGCAGAGTTGATTTGCTATGATTAAGCAAATTAGATGAAAGAGATTTCATAACATGACCTTATGCTGTCGTGTTTGTGTGTTATACTTATCTCCATAAGGTGGTGAGTAAAAATGAAAATTGACCGCTTAATTGGTATCATTACGATTTTATTGAGGCAGGATAAAACAACTGCACCAGAATTGGCAGAACGATTTGAAGTATCAAGACGGACAATCAATCGTGACATTGAGGACATTTGTAAAGCAGGAATACCGATTGTTACTACACAGGGTTATGGTGGTGGGCTTTCGATTGCCGACGGTTATAAAATCGACAAGTCACTTTTGACAGGGGAAGAACTACAAACTATCCTTACTGGGCTAAAAGGAATCGACAGCGTATCCGAAACCTCCTATCTTGCAAAGCTGCTTGATAAACTTTCGAGCAAGGGAAACCGTGTGATTGCCGAGGATATGATTATCATTGATTTAGCATCACATTATCAAGCCGCACTGACCACCAAAATTGAAACAATTAAAAGGGCAATTTGGTCACAACACCTTATTTCATTTCGGTATTACTACGGACAAGGGGAAAGTTACCGCGAAATAGAGCCGTACCGCTTAGTTTTTAAGTGGTCATCGTGGTATGTGTTCGGATTTTGCA
>DAMCAP010000014.1:32604-69584 GCA_032059445.1 Oscillospiraceae bacterium | reverse complement strand
CAGAAAAAAAAGCATTTCGCTTATTCAAGTTAAATCGACTTTGGGAGTTGCTAATGGCAGAGGAGACTTTTTTTGTGAGGGAGATACCTGAAGACGAACTGGAGTTTGATGGCTATTTCACATCAAATACAATGCATCTAAAGGCTCTTTTTGCAGAAAGTGAAAAGCACCGCTTAATTGAAGAATACGGGATTGACTGCTACCGCATAGACGAAAGCAATCAGCTGCTTTTTGAATGGGATTTTGCAAGCTATGAAAATATGCGAGAATGGATATTCAGCTTTGGAGATAAAGTTAAAATATTAGAGCCGCAAGCATTACATGACGATAGGATACGGCAGGCGAAAAATATTGTTAATGCTATCGATGCCGTTTTGTGAGAGGGAATATGAAAGCTGATAAGAATAATAGTGCCGAGGATTTAAAAATAATCCCCGGAATAGGAAAAAATATTGAGCAACATCTGTGTCATATTGGAATTAAGACTGTCAACGACTTAAAAGGAAAAGACCCCGAGGAATTATATTTGAAAGATTGTTTATTTAAAGGTTTCCAAGAGGACAGATGTATTTTATATGTTTTCAGATTGGCTGTTTATTATGCCGAGAATGAAACACATGAGACTGAAAAACTAAAATGGTGGTATTGGAAAGATAAAGAATATCCGCAAGCAACATGACACACTGTTGTCGTGTTGCTTGTTTTATAATAGGGTAAAAAAGGAGGTGTCGGTTCATGATTGAATCAAGATGTGGTCTTTTGTGTAGCCAATGTGCTTATCGTGAGCAAATGAACTGTAAGGGCTGTACCCAGATAGAAAAACCATTTTGGGGTGAAAGCTGTCCCATTAAATCATGCTGTGAAACTAAAAAACAAGAGCATTGTGGACAGTGTAACAGTTTTCCATGTAACCTGCTTAAGCAATTTGCATATGATGAAAAGCAAGGCGATGACGGAAAGCGAATTGAGCAATGCAAATTGTGGTGTAAGGGTTAGGAGGTAGTCATGGCATCAACTTTAGATTTTGTGAAGTATGTCTGTGACCAAATCAGTGGTGCAGGTGAAATCACATACAAAAAAATGTTCGGAGAATATGGCGTTTATTGTAACGGAAAAGTCATTGGCGTTATCTGTGACAATCAGTTTTTTGTTAAAAAGACTGAAGCTGGAATACATATCTACCCGAATAGCGAGGAAGCCTCACCATACACAGGTGCTAAAACACACCTTGTCATAGACAGTGTGGATGACAGAGAGTTGATGGCACAGTTTATATCCGCTACTTATCATGAGCTTCCCGCACCAAAACCAAAGAAGAACTTCTGGGTATCCCACTCCTAGCTCCCACTTTGATACAGACTACCTACTAACATCTAATAATTCTGATAAGTCCTATTGAGATAAATTGTTATCTTTCCTTATCTGTTTCAGATTATCTAGCAAAACTCATATTATTACCTCGCTTTCTTTTTATACACTAATGATAATATAGATTTTCTTGAAACTCCATCAACTTGGATTTGCAAATACGTAACTTCACGTTGCGTTTACCTTTTTATCTTTTTCGCCGTCCGTTAACAGGTTTTCTGCGTCCTTTGGTATCAGCCACATAAGGCTAAAATGTACTACGCCCGGTATTCTGTTTTTCTCACAGATATCACGACCGAGAAATTCGAGGATTTCGATGGTGAGTGGTGGGTTATTTTAAATGAGTGAGTGCAGAAAAAATATCAAACCGGGAAGCGAAGGGTTCTCAGCTTCCCGGTTTGCTCATTACTTCTCATATGTTCGAAGATCACAACCAAATAGCCCAATCTCCGTAATCAAAAGTACCGCTACCATGATGTAGATTGCCATCGACTTTCAGTTGCCTGAGAGCATCTCGCATACGGATCAAAATCTCTGGCTGAATATCCAAACTGTGATGAGCAGGAAATACTCTTTTCAAGGGCAGTGCCGCAATTTTTTCAAGCGATGTGAGATATGCCTGGGGATCAGTGGACGGATAGTATGCAAATAGTGTGTCCTTATAGACAAGATCGCCAGTAAATAAGTAGCCGCGTTGTGGTTCCCAAAAACATAGATGCCCCGGAGAGTGTCCCGGTGTATGCAGTGCCGTGATCATGCGCCCACCCAGATCAATGGTGTCACCGTCTTTGAGCACCTGTGTAGGCATTCCCTGAAAGAACTTATATGTGTTGACGTCATACCCTTTCGGTAAATCGCAGCGATCTATGACCATATCTCGGATAGTATCCATCGTCAGTGGAAATTCACCATTGAGCCAGTTTAGTTCTGCCTTATGTGCATAGAAATCCGGGTAGTATTCGTGTCCGCCGATATGGTCCCAATGGACATGTGTGGCCACGGCAGTCACAGGCTTATCCGTCAGCTTTTTCACTACCTCAGAGATGTTGCAAATACCAAGTCCGGTGTCGATGAGCAGACACCGCTCGCTACCTTCGAGCAGGTAGCAATGTGTTTCCTCCCAATGACGGTATTCACTGATTATGTGAGTATATGTATCAATTTGATCAAGCGTAAACCAGTTTTCCATTAAGTCCTCCTTCGTGCTGCGTAAAATGAAAACACAGCGTTTGAAAAAAATCTTACGGATCAATTATTTATAAACATTATTATATCTCAATCCTTTATCAAAGTAAACCAAATTATCTCAAGTCGTCACAACCATGGCGGCTTTTGCCATACCCAAAATCAAAACCAGAAAAGAAGAAACGCCGATGGCAAGAAAGAAAAAATCCCAATCCCCGTCGCAGGAGGATGCCAGAATCCAAGAGTTTCTAGATATGATTGTCCCCTCAGTGATTAAACTCATACCGATCATACAGCAGCATCAAACGTTTGGCACTTTTCAGACGTTAAGTCAATTGCTCACTTTAGGAAATCTTGAGTAGCAACCATTGATTGCACCGACAAAGTACTCAACTTGTCTAGACAAATAGAAGCAGCATCGTTATTAATGTCCAAGCCAGTGTGGAAAGGTCACATTTATCATGAGGCAAAACACCAAAAACGCCATTTCCTCAACTAGGGTCAAAAATAGTTTTAGAATTAGACTCTAAAACCCCACGCATTAAAAATCGGCTAACCATCAGGAAGTATAATAACTACCACTCAATTTTTGCCTGCTCTCTATTTCTTTAAAAATCATGGTTTCCCCTTGAACCGCTCAGCATCTACACTGTAGTAGATTGCTGCAATATCTCCAATATCGCATTTTAATGTCTCAAATGCGCACTAGTATATCAGTTGTAACATTTTAATTATGAGCAAGCTTAGCCATAGATGTTTGACTCATATTGGCCAAACTACGCAATTCCTTTTTTTAAGGTCTTTGTCAATAAGAGGCTTCCACAGCTTTTTATAACTGATAGGCTTACCGTTCTTATTCTTTATGCTATAATGAAATTAAGATTATATGTGCTTTGAGGTGATCTAGTGAGAAGAATACTCAAGAAATATAAGGTGCTCATATCAGCTGCTACGCTCATTGTCCTTGTATGTTTTTGCGTCTGGCAAAATACGAGTATAGTTCTATCAAAATCTGATTATATCAATCAAAACATACCAAGTGATTTTGATGGCTTTGTCATAGCCCATATTTCTGATCTGCACAACAAAAAATTTGGAGAAGATCAGATAAAGATCTTAAATATACAAAGTGTATCACCAGATATCATCGTGATTACAGGTGATTTAATCGATAGACGAAAATATGACTTAGACGCGGCGATGACATTTATTAAGGGTGCTGTCAAATTCGCGCCTGTATATTACGTTTCAGGAAATCATGAAGCATGGTCAGGGAAGTTTCCTATAATAAAAGAAAGCTTGCAAGATGCGGGCGTAAATGTGCTTGATGATGCAGTATTTGAAATTTCTAGAGGCAGCAGCTCGATAAAGATCTTAGGAGTAAGCGACCCAGACTTCCTTACTTCTAGTTACATGGAAGGCACCAATACTGCTAGGATGTTAGAAAGCCTAAATCAATGGTCGGCTGATGATCGCTTTAAAATACTGCTCTCACATAGACCAGAGCTATTTGACCTCTATTGTGCTAGCGGTATGGATCTAATTTTTGCTGGGCACGCTCATGGCGGGCAGTTTAGACTTCCGTTTGTAGGAGGCTTGGTGGCTCCTGATCAAGGGCTATTCCCCAAGCTTACGAGTGGCAGCTATAATCAGGATGCATCTACCATGTTTGTAAGCAGAGGCTTGGGCAATAGCATTGTGCCCGTAAGGATCTTTAACAGACCTGAAATTGTTGTGGTTACCTTAAAAAGCAAATAGGACGGTGGATTGGCAGTGGAAATTGTTGCTCATACGATGGAGTATTGCGGGGCAAATTTGACTTCTCAGCTAGAAGTGAGGCACTATGTAAGCGAAGATTATGATGATTATAAACGTATATACGAAGATTGCTTCTTTGCTATGAGGGCAGCGCTAGGGCTATCTCCTGTCAACTGCTGTGATAGTCAAGAAGAGCTTTTATTAAAACAAGATCAGGTATTTATATATGAAATTGATGGTACGATTGTAGGGTCTGTTGCAGTATATGATAATGAGATTGACGATCTGATTGTTGCAAAGGAGTTTCAAAATAAAGGGTATGGCAAGGCCTTATTGCAATTTGCTATAGCCTTTTTGCAAAAACACGAGAGATCTCCGATTATTCTTCATGTTGCCGACTGGAATCAAGGTGCAATCATAATGTATTTATCAAACGGCTTTAAGATTGTAAAAACTGAAACTGTGCGATAAAGATAAAGCATACTGGGCAGTGAATGCAAAATCGGGAAGCTGTCAGCGATATCTTTCCATTCCCGCTTTTTTATGTTATATTTTACAAAGGGAACGATTGGAAGTGAGGGGGAGACTCATGCATGAGCGGATGCTGGATAAATCCTGCAGACCAAGCCTGCACCAAATGACTGAGTATTGTGGGGCTGTAGGTGAATTATTTGCGTGCTTTAATCAGAGCATGGCAGCTAAGTACGAAACCGAGCTTGAAATCCGCTTCCCTTATGGGAAGCACTATGGCTGGGGTATCAAGCACAAGTGTAAGAGCAAGCACATCTGTGATGTGTTTGCCGAAACAGATGCGTTTACAGTCATGATCAGGCTTGCTGATAAGCAGGTTGAGAGGATTTACCCCGATCTATCGGCGTATGCCCAAGAGCTTTGGGACCGCAGATACCCTTGTGGAGAGGGTGGCTGGCTTAACTATCGGGTGCTTCATGAGGAGCACATGGTCGATCTATATAGATTTGTAGAGATAAAGTTGCAGAGAATTTAAATGCATAATAATGCTTGTGCCAGCTATAAAGATGATGAGGGGGTATCGGATTTGAAAAACAACAGAGCTGTGAAGCTGATGATAGCGGTAGTAGCGGGGATTATTACGTTTATGGCGTTTCAGCTTTATTTTAATGTGGATGGTGCGCAAATCAGCCGCTTTATCGACTTGGATAATGAGGGTAGCATACAGCTGACCAAGAGTTACGAAAGCTCGGAGAAATCTGAGCGAATTTATGAGCATAGATTGGAAGATGCGCAGCTTGCTATGCTGATTTCGCTTCTGGAGAGTACGCAGTTTAAGCGGATTACATCTGCTTCTGTGCCTTTTGAGGATAAAGAGCGGTACTTAATTACTGCCCAAGATGGGGAAGGACGCATATACTTTAGGCTGGAGTCTTACGGCGGGGAGTTTATACTGGTGGATGCAGCAAGGGGCGATGCTGCCCCGAAGCACTGGAAGCTACGGATACAAAACGACGACGGATGGAAAAGCTCTCTTGATGAAATAATCGCCTTATCAACGAAGTAGAGGAGAGTACTTATGCTGATTAAACCCGATGATGCACAAGGAAGGGCAGAGGCCCTTAAGCTGGCGCTAGATGTTTTTATGCAGTACGAAGCTCCCGAATACAGTGAGGAGGGCGTAAAGGCCTTTACGCGCTTTATTGAAGATGCCCATCATCATAGCAATCTGACCATGTATGGTGCTTATGCAGCAGATAAAATCGTAGGGGTAATTGCTACACGAAACGAGGGGAAACATATTTCTTTGTTTTTTGTAGATGGTCGCTATCATAGGCAGGGGATTGGTAAAGCGCTGTTTCATGAAGCACTGCAATATTGCCCCGGTGATACTATGACGGTGAATTCCTCACCCTATGCGTTGGAGGCCTACCGCCATCTAGGATTTGTGGCAACCGATGGAGAGCAGCTAGTGGATGGGATCCGCTTTACTCCGATGCAATACAGTAGGTAAGGGATATCTACCTTTAATCCACTGGTAAATAGAGCTTAGCAATGGTTTTACGGTCAAAAAAGACCGGTATCGTTTTGGATACCGGTCTTTTATTTATTGTAGGGTTTAACTGTTAGACGATCCTCCTGCCAAAGTCGATGGTGAGCTTACCCGCTTTGTAGAAGCAAACGGATTATATCCGAGATACTCATAGCATGAAACCGACAAAGCAGCTTGATCAGCAGTGAGGAGGGTGCTTTTATTTTAGATTTTGCCAGCAGTTGTTTGCTAGTCTTCAATTTGAGGGAGCAGGTAGCCGTAGCCTTCTTCCTCCATCTTATCCATGGGGATAAAGCGTAGCGAAGCGCTGTTGATGCAGTAGCGCAGGCCACCCAGTTCACGAGGGCCGTCTTCAAACACGTGGCCGAGGTGGGCGTCGCTGTTTTTGGCACGCACCTCAGTGCGCTGGCGGCCGTGGGTATTGTCGGGCAGGTACTCGATGCTATCGGCAGCGATGGGCTTTGCGAAGCTAGGCCAGCCGCAGCCCGACTCAAACTTCTGACTTGATACAAAGAGGGGCTCACCGCTGGTGATATCTACATAGATGCCTTTTTCAAAGGTGTTGTAGTATTCATTGGCAAAGGGGGGCTCGGTAGCATTGTTTTGGGTAACCTCAAACTGCATGTTGTTTAAGGTGTCTTTCAGCTCCGCCTTTGGTGCGGGGCGAAATCGGGTGAGGGTATCGACAGCATTTCTCGCTTCTTCAAAGAGGGCAAAGTCAATGTGGCAGTAGCCGCTAGGGTTTTTATCAAGGTAGCTTTGGTGGTACTCCTCAGCGGTGTAGAAATTCTCCAGCGGCAGCACTTCAATCGCTACAGGGTCGCTTAAGCTCTCGGAGAGCAGGATCACAGAGCCCTCGATGATGGCTTTGTCTTGTGGGTCGGTGTAGTAGATCCCTGTGCGGTACTGCGTGCCCACATCGCCGCCTTGACGATTAAGACTGGTGGGGTCGATCGACTTGTAATACATCTCTAGGAGGAATGTCAGGCTGATTTGATGCTCATCATACTCCACCTTGACTGTTTCGGCATGGCCGGTGCCACGGCGGCACACATCCTCATAGCTGGGGTTTTCAGTTTTGCCGTTGGCATAGCCTACCTGAGTGTGCAGTACACCCGGGATCAGCGACAGGTACTTCTCGGTACCCCAGAAGCACCCGCCTGCAAGATAAATAGTTTTCATAAATGCCCTCCTTATTTCATAAGTGTTCCTCATCAGTATGCCCCAAAGAAGCTGTTGCAATTTGCAAGTATGAGTTTGATTACCATAGCATGGGTAGAGTCCGTGATAAACTGCCCATACCAAGAAGGCTTGTAAATAAAGTTTGCGCTTATTATACCATACTGGTTCTCTGATGTCGACACCTGTATTTGAGTGATCTTGGTTAGCATTTAGGGGGCAAAAATAGAAGCTTTGCTACTAGATGTGTTTGTGTTATACTTTTATAAAAAAGCAAAGGAGCCTACTATGCTATTATCTGGTCGGGAAATCGAAAAACACATGGGCAAAGAAATCATCATCGAGCCCTTCGATAAAAAACGGATCAACCCCAATAGCTATAATTTATCTCTGGCAAATGAGCTACTGGTCTATGACAATACCCTGCTGGATATGAAGCAGGAGAATACTGCCAGCAAGATCATCATCCCGGAGGACGGCTTGATCTTGGAGCCGGGTAAGCTGTACTTGGGGCGCACCAATGAATTTACCAAGACCGATACCTTTGTGCCGATGCTAGAGGGGCGCTCTTCTATCGGTCGCTTGGGGCTGTTTATCCATGTGACAGCGGGCTTTGGAGATGTGGGCTTTGCAGGGTACTGGACTTTAGAGATCTTTTGTGTGCAGCCTATTAAGATCTACCCCAATGTAGAGATCTGTCAGATCTATTATCATACCATACAAGGTGAGTACGACCGCTATGTGAGCGGTAAGTATCAAAATAATACTGGTGTGCAGCCCAGCTTGCTTTATAAGGATTTTACGAAGTAAGCTTCCGTCGCATCCAATCCAATAAAGGGGTGAAGAGAATGCGCAAGCTTATAAAGCCGCCAAGGCTCAAGCCAGGTGACAGGGTGGCGACCGTCAGCCTTTCGTGGGGCGGGGCGGGGGAGGAGGAGATCCTCTGGCGCTACCATCAGGGCAAGGAGCGCTTAGAGCGGGTCTTTGGTCTGGAGGTGGTGGAGATGCCTCATACTCTTAGAGGCGCTGACTTTGTCTACCATAACCCTCAGAAGCGAGCGGAGGATTTGATGGCTGCATTTGCTGATCCGTCGATCAAGGCAATCATCTCCTGCATTGGAGGGAATGACAGCATCCGTATGCTGCCCTATATCGATCTGGAGAAGATCAAAGCCAACCCCAAAATTTTGATGGGCTACTCTGACACTACAGTTAGTCACATGCTCTGCCTCAAGGCAGGGTTGTCTAGCTTTTATGGGCCGGCTATCCTCACTGATTTCGCCGAGAATGTAGCGATGAGCCCCTATACCATAGAGTCAGTCAACAAGACCTTATTTTGCGGTGAGCCTGTGGGAGAGATATTGCCTAGCACAGACTATACCGCAGAGTGGCTGGAATGGATAGAGCAAAACAAAGGGACGCAGCGTAGATTTGTACCCAATAGCGGCTATGAGCTGCTGGGTGGGCAGGGTAGGATAAGGGGCAGGCTCCTTGGTGGCTGCCTTGAGGTTTTAAGCAATTTGCGGGGGACCAAGCTCTTCCCGCCTATTGCTTGCTTCGAGGGAGCAATCCTCTTCCTTGAGACCTGTGAGGAGCTCCCTGAGCCTTGGTATGTAGAGGATGCCCTGCGAGCTTTGGGCGCAATGGGGGTGCTGGAGCGGATCGCCGGCGTCTTTTGGGCGAAGCCTCAAGGGGGTAGGTACTATGAGGAGTATAAGGCAGTGATCAAAAAGGTGGCCGCCGAGTTTGGCAGGGAGGATCTGCCGATCCTTTACAACGGCAGCTTTGGGCATAATGAGCCGAAGATGATCCTGCCCTACGGTGCCATGGCAGAAATCGACTGTGTGCGTAGTAGCTTCGCCATTATTGAGAGTGCTGTAGAATAAAGTGACGACCAAAACACGAAATAGGAGGAGAAATACATGCAGCGGTATACAAAGAAGCAAGATCAGGCTTATGTGGCAGGCGACGAGGGGATTAAGGCTGTAGAGGGTGGTTACAGCGGCGCAGCCATCGACCGCTTGGCAGCGTATGAGAGCCTTCACCAAGATGTACTGCAAAACTACCGCCAGCTTAGCATCGAGCTAGAGCAGCTGCGGGCGCAAGGCAAGATGAAATCGCTGCGCTTTAAGGAGCTGATGGGTAAAAAGCTGATGAGTGCCCATATCATCAGCCTGCTAAAGCTCTATGACCTTGATACGGATGAAAGTCCGCAATAGCAAGCAAGTTAACGGTCTAAAATAATCCCAAGATAAAAAAGAACACCTTCGCTTACCACAATGGGAGCGAAGGTGTTTTATGTTTCTATCTTTTCTGACAGCTTGGGTTGCTTTTTGCGCTTACGCAGCTCCTTAAAAAATTCTGTCAGGAGCTGGGAGCATTGCTCCTCCATAAAGCCACCTTCGATGAGAGGGGCATGATTGTAAGCAAACTGGTTAAGATCTGCGACACTGCCAAAGGAGCCCGCCTTGGGGTCATGGGCGCCGTAAACCACTCTGGGAATGCGGGCGTTGATAATTGCTCCTGCGCACATGGGGCAGGGCTCTAAGGTAACATAGAGGGTTGCCTTGTGGAGCCGCCAGCCACCCAATGCTTGGCAGGCTTGCTGTATTGCGAGGATTTCGGCATGAGCCAAAGGGCTTTTGATCTGCTCTCGTAGGTTATAGCCTCGCCCTACAATTTGCCCCTCCCAGACTACCACGGCACCTACCGGCACCTCTCCGAGGGCAGCAGCCTGAGCGGCCAGCTCTAGCGCCTCTTGCATATAGATTTCGTCCTGCAAGTTAAAACCTACCTAACTGCCCGAGGGCGATGGTGATTGCTGTACCCAGCACAATAACGATTGCAGGGGAGGCAAAGAAGATCGCAACTTTGCGCGCGCTGTCAAGATGGCAGCAGCTTTTGCGGATATAAAAGAGATTGTGGTAGCGGCGCAGTAGATAGAGCAGCGAAACCACACCAGCGATGATATACACCATATAGAGTACATACTGTACGATCAAGGCAGCGGGAGGGCTCATCGCCTGTGTGGCAAAGAGCATCAGGATAACGCTAAGATTGTTGGTAAAGTGGATGGCAATTGCCGGCCACAATGAGCCTGTAAGCATGGTGAAATAGCCCATAACAAGCCCCATGGTGATGGCGTTGGGGGTTTGGGAAAAGTTTGCGTGTATGATAGCAAACAGTAGGGAGGAGGTGATCAAAGCAAAACCGTCGCCAAAGCGCCGTAGAGTCTGCATAACAACCCCTCTAAAAGCCATCTCCTCAAAAAAGGCGGGGATGACGGTGGTATTGATGATAAACAAAAATATTGCCGCTGGGCTAGTGGGTGTAGTGATGGTGGAAGGTGCCAAATCGACCCCTATTAGAGAAGCGATGGCTACCAGGATCACCGTAGCAGAATAGCTGACTACCGAGACTCCCAGTCCGATAAAAACCATCTTGGCAATGGTGTGCCTTTTGACCGGCTTAAAGGGGTAGGCATTGGGAGCAGGGATTTTGATAAACATTCGAAAGAGATTAAAGGGGATGCCGATTGCTGCAATGGAAGAGATTAAAAGTGCTGCCTGATGAGCCACCTCATAGCTTTGCTTGTCGGTGGTGGCAGAAATACTAAAAAACATGGTGGTTACCAGTGTAGCAATGGTGGGGATTATGGAGCGCAGGACGAAAAAGCCGAGGATCGAAACACCGATCCCCGCAGCATAGGAGCTAAGCACTGCACGCTCCAGCATGTGGGGCGGCTTGTCGGAGAAACCGTATCCGGGAGAATAGGTATGCTCTCGGGGATCTGCCGTCTGATACCATGCTTCGGAGTTATTGGATTCATTTTGTGGATTGTCGTGTATCATAAACTCACCCCTATATCATTAGATTGCCATACTAGGCTGTGTGTGGATGTAGTAGCGCTGGGGAGGATACGGCATCTAAGATCATACCATAGATGCATACCTGATCGGTTGTTATTTCAATCTCCCCATGCCCTACGGAGAATAAAAATTTAGCTGTATAACATGTTGGCGCTTACTCATCTCACTGCGAAGCGATCGTGCCGTGAGGTGCTCTTTTTTACGGCAAAAAACAGGGAACCCCTTGCGAGCAACCTTGGCGGATTGTACGGCTAAGGCTGGTGGCTTGTGATAACCGACCCCAAGGGCTTGCCCTTATTTTAGAGCCTACGGCGCATTGTATATACCTGGGTATAACAAGCTTCACCGTTAGATTAGAGGGCGCACATCGAAGTGTAAACGTCTATAAAAATGGAAAGCGAATATCCGTTTTTTGCATTAATATCCCTCAAGGGGGCATTTGGTGTAGTTGCCCGATAAGCTTAGCAGGCAACAAAATAATGGCCTAAGAATGTTTGCGTTTATTATACCACAATATCATTTTAAAGAATAGAAGCGAATTGTAAACAACTTCTGACCAATATACATCACAGATGCTCCAAAAAACCAGATGTGATGCCTTCGTCAGGTCAACTACATCGTCAAGTAGCGGATGGTGTCTTCATCCAGGCTGGGGAAGAGGGCGAGGTTAATACCCATAGCAATGACATCGCCTCCACGCTTGGCGATGATGTCGATGTTGCTGGGGGTCACCATCATGGGGTGACGGGAGGTTTCAGTTTCCATCAGGGTATTGGTATCGATGATGGTGGGCACTCCTACCGAAATTACCGGTATGCCCAGCGATTCCTTGGAGATTTCCCAGCGACCGCCGCCTACTCCCGAGCCGGGCGCTATGCCGCTATCGGCCACCTGAATGGTGTTGCCTAGCCTACCGGGGCTGCGGGCTGCAAAGGAATCCACCACGATCAAGCAGTCGGGGTTGACGGTATTGACTACGCTGCTCACAATTTGAGCTGAGGGGATGCCGGTCTGACCTGTTACGTTTGGCGCGATAGCAGTAACACGGTACTGCGGGTCAATTTTAAGGGAGTTTAACAGGCTCTCTTCCAGATGCCCAGTGGCAAATACCCCATCGGCAGCACAGGTGCCCACGGTGTCAGGTGTAAGAGCTGGGTTGCCCAAGCCTACCACCATAACATTTCCCTTTGGCAGCAGCTGGCTGAGGACTTCCTTTAGGGGTTGCACGAAGCTCTCGCCGTTGTCGGCAAGATTCCCCTCTAGGGTGTAGTACGCACCCACAGAGCGCCCGATTCGTTTGGCGGCTGCTTTGGTTTTGACTCTGACATAGGTAAGGGTTACGCCGTCTTTGGTGCTCTCTTTTACTTCTACACCCTCGGGCACCTGACCGTCGTTGCTGTCGATGCTCTCGATGGCTAAATCGCTACGGTAATTCATAATTTTGCTCCTTTATGGTAATATAGTGTTGTATTGTGGATAGTAACGGTATCGTTAAGCAGTTTCCATAAAAATACCTGTGATATATTATAAAGTCCTATAAAAAACGGTTGACAATTGCGAAGGAAAATAGTAACATAGAAAAAAACAGGCGCATTAATAAAAAAACAGTTGCAATAAACCCTAAAACGTGTTAATATTACTTGTACTGTTATACACTGCAAGGAGGTGTAAAGATGCCAAATATTAAGTCTGCCAAGAAGAGAGTCAAGGTTATTCAGGCTAAGACTGCCCAGAATAAGGCTGTCAAGACCAACCTGAAGACTGTTATTAAGAAGGCTCAGGGCGCTGTGACTACAGGAGCTGCTGACAGTGTTGCTACTGTAAGAGAAGCGATCAAAAAGATTGACCAGGCTGCTGCTAAGGGTCTCATCCACAAGAATAATGCTGCACGCAAGAAGTCTGCTCTGGCTAGCAAACTCAATGCAATCGGCTAAAACATAGGCGAACGGTGTAACCCGTTCGTTTTTGTTCATAGACTTAAACTCGGAGCCATCGCTTACTGATGGCTCTTTTTGCGCTGAAAGCAGGGTGTGGTTTTACCGCACCCTGCTTTTGCTATAATACAATCCGCATGATAACCCATTGCGCCTGCCATACCGATGGGCAGTGGGCTTGACTTTAAGCAGATTTCGTAGGGTACGATCTGCCTGCGCCATTGGTGCAGCGGCAATCTATATTGATGGATAAACCAGAATATCAAAGCAGCGTTACTTATCGCTGGGCTTAAAGATCAGTGCGACGCATAGACCAAACATCATGGCAGCAGTGATACCGGCGGCAGAGGAGGTAAGCCCACCAGTTATGACCCCCAGAAGCCCGTCTTTGGCAACTTGCTCCTTTACACCGTTTGCTAGCAATGCCCCGAAGCCTGTGAGGGGTACGCTTGCGCCGGCTCCTGCCCAATCGATCAGAGGTTGGTAGACACCAAGCGCACCGAGCAGCACGCCCAGCACCACATAGCTGACCAGTATCCTGGCAGGTGTCAGCTTGGTATAATCAATAAACACCTGTCCGATGGCACAGATTATCCCGCCTACTACAAAAGCCTTCAGCAAAGAAATTAATAGTTCCATATTTGCTCCGTTTCAGCCGTTTTTGGCATAGTATCTGAGAAAATTATTGTTATTCACCCTTTGAGCTGATGTGCACCAGATGGGCTACGGCAGGGATCGTCTGCCCCTGCTGCACACTAGTGGGGGAGAGCAGCGCTCCTGTGGCGATAAATAGCACATTATTTAGCTCACCTGAGCGGATCTTTGGCACGATGTAGGATGCCAGCACTGTAGCACTGCACCCTGCTCCCGAGCCACCTGCGTGTACATCCTGAGTTTCGCGGTCATAGATCAGAAGCCCGCAATCTTGATGCTTGGGTCCGATTTTGTACCCCTGATCCTCCAGCAGCTGCACTAAGAGGGTAGAGCCTACATAACCAAGATCTCCGGTGAGGATAAGGTCGTAGTTGTCTTGATTGGTACAGGTGTCTTTGAAGAAATCACTGATGGTCTGAGATGCGGCGGGCGCCATTGCTGCTCCCATGTTGTTGGCATCGGTGATGCCACGATCCATGATTTTGCCGATGCATACAGATTTGATATAAGGAGGCATTTCGTTTTGCCCCAAGATAAATGCACCGCTTCCAGTGACTGTCCATTGGGCAGTGGGGGTACGCTGACCGCCATATTCCAGCGGGAAGCGGTACTGCCGCTCTGCCGAGCAGAAGTGAGATGAGGTGATGGCGGCCACCTTGGTAAAGCCCTTGCCATCTATCAGCAGTGAGCCGAGAAGTAAACCCTCGGCAATGGTGGCACAGGCGGAGTACAATCCTGCTATGGGCACCCCTAGCTCTCGCAGACCAAAGGTGGAGCCTGTACATTGGTTGAGCAGGTCACCTGCAAATACACATTCTATCTGGGTGGAGCTGATGCCCGCTTTTTCAAGAGCTTTGTTCATTGCATCTTTTTGCATACGGCTCTCGGCTTTTTCCCAAGAGTTTTCACCAAAGGTAGAGTCGGGATTAATCGTGTCAAAGTGCTCCGCTAGGGGACCTTCTGATTCTTTTTTAGAAACAACCCCAGCGTAGGAGATGATCGAGACAGGGCTGTCCATTTTATATGTGGTATGACCTTGTTTTTTTGCCATGATACACTCCGTTCCGCCGCTCTGCGCGGCATATATTGCTGATTACCTGCCGGCAGAGGGGGCAGGGTAGTGATTTAAGCCTAAACTAGGCGAAATAGATATAAGATCAATCCGTATAACACGCTGGCACCAACGCCGTAGACGATAACGGGGCCTGCGATAACAAACATCTTGGCACCTACACCGAGGATCAGACCCTCGCTCTTAAATTCCAGCGCGGGGGCTGCAATTGCGTTGGCAAAGCCAGTGATCGGTACTAGTGTGCCTGCTCCTGCGTGCTTGGCGATTTTGTCAAAGATGCCAAACCCAGTAAAGGTCGCCGACAAAAATACTAGCGTAATGGAGGCGCAGGTAGAGGCCACTTTGGGTTCGAGGCCTCCGTAGGTAGTAAATATCCAGATGAGCAGCTGCCCTAATGCACAGATCAATCCACCCACCACAAAAGCCATGGGGATGTTGCGGTAGCTTTTGGAATTGGGGGAGGCTTTTTTCGTTAAATCATTATAGTCTTTATTGGTCAAAGTCGTTTCCACCTTTCATTGTGTACTGCTTATAATATTTGCCTAGCCATGCATTTTATGTACGAGATTCGATAATTCACAAAAACTCTTGAAGAGGGCAGCCGGCAAAGCTATAATAAAAAAGATGGTTTTACTAAGTTTCGACATTTTGCTGCTGATACTAGAAGCTTAGGATCAGTTTATCTACTGTTTTAAATCGGCACACCAACGAGTGCTCAGGGAATACGCCCTCGATCTTATATATTTGCAGGATTCTCAATATTAATAGGAGGAGCTTATGAAAGCGTTAAAAATTGCGATAGTACATTCATTTACTCCCCCGCCCCAAGGGGCAGAGCTGGTGGTTTTTTGCAGTGGGAGAAGCTATATAGCCCACTATGACACCCCAAAGATGCTGGCTGCTGCTGTGCGGTATGCGAAGGAGTATGAGGTATACCTGGTGACCGATTGCTTTGTCAGTGATGATCACCTCTGTATGTGCATGCTTGACCCCAAAGGTGAGCCGGTGCTGGGGCAGCAGGCAATCTATCAAAATCTCAGCTACAGGGGCTTATTTAAGCGGTCAAGCGAGCTGCAGATTGCCGAGACTCCCTTTGGCAAGGTATGCCTTCTGGTGGATGTAGATATCAACTACCCTCAGGTGCTAAGGCTCGCCTGTGAAAAGGGCGCTCAGCTGGTGATTGCAAGCTCCTACATACAGCTCTTTGACTTTTATGAAGATCGCATTAACTACAGCGCCCTCAATGCCGCTGCTTCAAACGGGGTATATGTGGCGCTGGTGACCAATACGGGCAGCTGCATTGCAGCACCGGACGGCAACTATATCGCTCCCTTTACCGATTGCCTGCCAATTGGTGGAGATATCTGCCCCGGTGAGATCGCCCATGACCCCAAGACCTTTGCTTTTTCACGCAGCCTGATTGGCACACACCGAGATGTGCTCTGCGAGGGCGTGGCCGTGGTGATCTAAAAAGGGGTAAAAATTCGCTGTATATTTGGAGGTACCGGATTGTTTAAGCTGAAGCTAAAGCTCAGTGCCTTTGCGATGTCTTATCTTTCCAGCGGGGAAAGAGTGCGGGAGATCGTAGAGGCGCAGCCGACCAAGCATTCGACCAATTTAAACTTTGTAACCGTATCAGGCATCAAGGTGGCGGCGATTTCGCTGCCCTTAAAGCATTACCGCAATATACCGGAATATGTATCGGTGATCAATGAGCGGATCGCTCAGGCAGTACAGTCAGGGGCGCAGCTGATTGCATTCCCTGAGCTGTGCGGGCTGCTGCCCTTGACTATGGCGCCAGGCTTTGGGGGGATCTATAACGACATCATCCACCTCGAAGCCAGCGATGATAACTACCGTCAGGCTTTTATGGCAGTGTGTGAGGCGGGATTGGGATTTTGCGGAGAAATTTATCTCAATACCTTTTCGCGGCTGGCACAGGCTTATGGGGTGATGATCGCTTCGGGCAGTATTTTTTGCTGGGAAGATGGCAGCATCAAAAATCGTTCCTTCCTCTTTGATGAAAAAGGCAGGGTGGTAGGCACTCAGGATAAGCTCTTTCTCTCTCCATTAGAGAAGCTACTAGGGGTGGTTTCGGGAGACAAGGTAAATGTGATCAAGACCAAGCTAGGTGGTATCGGTCTTTTTACAGTGGATGATCTAAAGAGCTTTGAGCCCTTTGTGATTGGCTCTGCGCTGGGCCTTGATATTGCAGTGGCAGCAGGCTCAATTAACGATACCAATGCTTCGATGGCGCGCTATCGAGCCTCGGAATCCAATAGCTGCATCGTGGTGCCCGTCTACTGTGCCGGAGAGGAGTTTGGCAAGAGCTTTGTCCACCCGGCCGCGATCTACGCCCCTTTATCCTCTACCCGATCAAAGGACGGTATCATTTGTAGCGCCGAGCCCTGCGAAGCTGCCGTTGCCCGTGTAGATGTAACCAAGATTAAATCTAGCTTTGACGTATATACCGCAGATAAAAATACCGACTTTTATCGGGAGAATTACGTCCTCTGCAAAGGTTAAGTAGAGGGCTTGCAGAGCATGATACGCTTACCTCCCGTAAAATAACAGAATAAAAGCCTAGGCAGAAGGGGAAGCTATCTCCCATAAGCCTAGGCTGTATTTTTGATATAGTCTTGCTCTAATTGCCAGTCACGATACTCTTTATATAGATCACGCAGGGCATAGATTGCCGATTCCGTCCAGCGCAGCTCCATGGGCATAAAGACCCTGTACCTCTGCCGGATACCCTCTATCTCATTTAGGATATGGACATCAATTTGCTGGCGGGAAGAGGATAGGGTCAGGGTAAAGGTATTGTTGTGATGGTTGGTGAGCGTCCAGGGAGATGAGATGTCGGGCAGGGTTACACTACCGCTTTGGAGCTCAACCACTGCCAGACCGCAGATTGTACCCATTAGGATGACTGAGATTATAAAAGCATAAGCAAAGCTTATCATATATTTTTTCTTAATTTTCCCACGTCCTTTGAGTTTACTTAGACGTCTTTTGACACTCCAAGCACCCCCGAGATTTGGTTGCCTCACAGCAGTGTTAAACGCCGCTGAGAGGGGTGTAAAAGAAGTCTATTCCTTAAAGAAGGATGCTACTGCCTTGCCCACAAGCTCGGCGGAGTATTTGGCTTCTTCCAGCGAAGAAGCATGGGTGCCAAACTCCAGCAGCAGGGAGCCTGTAGTCAGGTGCTGGTTGTATTTGCGGTAGCTCAAAAAAATCGGTCGTGTCAGCTCGGGGTAGACCGTTTCGATATGATCATTGAGATTGGCGGCAAAGCGGAAGTTTTGCTCCCAGTTGGGTATCCCAATCTTTCCGTCATCTACACAGGCTATGATCATCATCTGATGGTGGGGTATTTTTTAAGGTAGGCTTTTACCGTTTCTTCACTGCGCTCGTAGGCGCCGTTATAAGAAGGATAATCGTGCTGGGTGGTATCATGGATCACGCCAATCCCCGCTGCCTCGAGTTCTTTTGCCAGTGCTGCGCCTACCGCTACCATATTGCTATTGTTGTCGCTGCTGCGCCAATTATACCTTTTATCGTAATATTTGCCTGTGCCAGGGGTATAGCTCTCGGTGGCGTGGGTATGCATAATCAGCACCTGTGGCTTGGTGGTATTGGTGAGCTTTACGCTATTTACCGGCTCTAACTTCTGCGCAATACGCTCAGGGGTCATAGAGGTGTAGTTGTTGATGCGAGCGTTTTTGTAGGGCACCATTTTTTTATTATCTTTATTCGACATGTTTTTGGCGATGACCCTGCCTTTATACTTGTCTGGTATATTGGGCGAAGGCTCGTCGGGAGGCAGTGGCTCAAGGGGGGTGCTGGACTCCTCGTCAGAAGATGCGTCCTCGGGGTTATATGGCTTGGGCGGTGCTACGGAGGATATCTGCTGGGTTGGCACATGACGCTCAGGCGCCATGGCATCCTCCAGCGACATCAGCCCTCCCTCGGGCATCGTAAGGATTGCCGCAATCATCCCTGCCCGCTTGAGAAGTTGCCCTGCACTGCCCTTTATTTGCACTGTGCCCCAAATCAGCACAGATACCGTCAATATGATCGCAATGTTTTTTGTGATGCGTTTTTTTTGCCTTCTCACCCTTTTACCCTCCTTATGAAGCCTAGGGAAATCTACTTACATCATATGGACTAGACCCTTTAGATAGAACGCTTTTTAACAAGGCTCAAGGGGATTATTGAGTGCAGCCGATTAAGACACCGACAAACATTGCTTGATACTTATAGATACCTAGGCTAGTAGAGGGGTGGAATTTGGCTAAACGCTGTAGATTATGAGGAATAGCTGCGAAATGTGGGAGCTGTAGTACACAATATTCACAAAAAAATGTAACACCTGATACTTGACTATTAGGGTGAAATGTAGTTAAATAGAAATAGATCTGGGCAGGGCTTCTGTCCTTTCGTTTTTTAGGGGGACTATGAAAACACTAAATATCGTTTTGGTTGAGCCGAGAATTGCACCCAATGTAGGCAACATCGCACGTACCTGTGCCGCTACAGGGGCAAGGCTACACTTGGTGCATCCACTAGGCTTCGAGCTGGATGACAAAAAGCTTAAGCGTGCCGGTTTGGATTATTGGCACCTGCTGGATATTACAGAATATCAGGATATGGATGATTTCTTTGCCCGCAACAGCGGGGAATTTTATTATTTCACCACGAAGGCACCCCGTAGACACAGCGACATCTGCTACCCCGACGGTTGCTACATCGTCTTTGGTAGAGAGGATCAGGGCTTGCCTATGGAGCTGCTGATCAAGCATCAAAGCAGCACGGTGCGCATCCCTATGCTCAGTGAAGCGCGCAGCTTAAACCTATCGAATTCTGTAGCGATTGCTGCATATGAGGTGCTACGTCAGTGGGATTACCCAGCTTTAAGCGGGGCAGGGCTGCTAAAGGAGTATTTCGAGCAGCTTTAACGGGAAAACAAGGGGATGTGCAGACAGTAAACAGCTGTAAATCAGGACTGCTTGGCAGATCCTCGAAGTAAGGAGTATACATGGAGAAAGCTATCATATTAGTTGACTCATCTTGCGATATAAGCATTGAGCATGAGGCGCGCCTTGGCAACGTAAAGGTTATTAACCTCAATGTGGAGATGGGTGGACAAAGCTATAAAGACCGTGCGGATGTGTGCTGTGCGGATGTTTATAACTATGTAAAAGAAAGCGGGCAGCTGCCCCATACCTCTCAGGTGACGGTGATCGAGTTTATCGAGGAGTATGCAGCAGCGGCAGCTGCGGGTTATACCGAGATTATCTGCACCTGTATCAACTCCAAGGGCTCTAGTACCTATAATAGCTCCCTGCTTGCGAAAAACATGTTTTTTGATGAGTATCCTCAATATGAGGGGAAGGTAACGATCTACAATGTAGATACCTTAAGCTATGCTATAGCTAGCGGATGGGTGGTGCTGATGGGCTCCGAAATGCTCAAGGCAGCTAAGCCTGCGGCTGAGGTGGCGGAGTTTATGGCGGATTATTACCGCCGCCAGACCACTATGCTAGGGGTCTATAGCCTTGATTATGCCAAGAAGTCGGGTAGGCTCAACTCTACCGCAGCTTTTGTGGGTGAAGTGCTGGGGCTAAAGCCGATTATGATGATATCGGGAGAGAATAAAGTCATCGATAAGGTGCGGGGCGATAAGGCAGTAGCCGCACGGATGGCACAGATTTATCAAGAGACTGCGCTGGATATAGCCGGAGACTATGTGATTGCCTATGGTGAGGATATGGGAGTTGCCCATGACCTTGAGAAGGCACTGATGGAGCTTGGTGCAAAAGAAGCCTTTGGTAAATACCCCATCGGCACCTGTATCGCAGTCAACTCAGGCCCACGGATGCTGGGGCTTGTGTATCTAAAAAAGCAATAAACTCAAGGCAGGCGCCTTTGTTAATTAGCCGCAGACTTTAAAAGTCTTGCGGCCTTTTTTTACCCAATCGTGCTATACTCGAAATAAAAAATACGCAGGGGGTTATCATGAAAAGGTCAATGATGCAGGTGTATGTTACCAGAAGCGGTGAAGCAGTGGCTTTTTATCAAAAGGCTTTTGACGCAGCCCTGATAAGTAGCTACCTAAATAGCGACGGGACCTTTTATCACGCTGAGTTAGATATCCAAGGGGAGATATTGGCGGTAGCAGAGCGAAGCTCCGACTCTGTGATCGATGAGGGAGCGGTTACAGGCAATGTTATGCAGTTTTGCTTGCATTACGGTGAAGGAAATGAGGCGCTGGTTGAGAAAGCATATGAAACTCTAAGAATCAATGCAAAGATCCTCGTACCGCTAGCGCCATGTGACTTTAGCCCGCTAATGGCAGATTTAATCGATCAATATGGGGTCAGATGGTGCTTGTTTGTATAGACTCTAAGAAGAACTTTGCCGCCCTGCTGCTTGACGGTAGCTGGGCGGCTTTGTGTTTTAAATCAATCGTAGAAATATAAGCGATTTTTTTATTTGGGGCATTGACAATTATATCGTCAGCCGTTATAATAATTATATCGTCAGACGGTATAACGCGACACTGTATAACGGAGGCCGACTATATGGGAGAATCAAAAGACAGCTTCGCATTGACTGAAGGGGTATTTTATATCTTATTGTCATTGACTCAGCCACTGCATGGGTATGGTATCATGCAGAAGGTAGCGCTAATGAGTAGTGGCAGGGTAAATCTAGCCCCAGGCACTCTCTATGGCGCCATCAATGCTCTGCTGGGTAGAGGCTGGATTGCCGCAATAGATGGGGAGCAAAACACCCGCAAAAAAGAATATCAGATTACGGCTGCGGGGCTTGAGGCTACACGCAGCGAGATCGTGAGGCTAAGAGAGCTGCTCGATAACGGCGAACGAATGCTGGGAGGTGCTATAGATGAAAAAAACCAAATATAAGCTGTTTTGGGTATGGGAGCACGAACGAGAGGAAGAGTGGCTTAATGCAATGTCGGCACAGGGCTTGCTGCTATCTTCGGTAGGATTTTGGCGCTACACCTTTGAAGAAGGGGAGCCGCAGCAGTATCAGTACCGCCTAGAGCTGCTGGAGAGCCTGCCTAGCGCCCCTAAGAACCGAGAATACATTGGTTTTATGGAGGATATGGGGGTGGAGTATGTAGGCTCCATGCTGGGCTGGGTGTATTTCCGTAAAAAGACCTCTGAGGGTGCCTTTGATCTTTATTCTGATGCATCTTCAAAGATCAAGCATTTCGGCAGGATGAGCAGCCTGGTGCTGCTGGCTTTGATGATCAATATTTTTGCCGCTGTGCTAAATCTCGGCACTTATATAAGCATCGGCAGCACACTCAATGGTAAGATGAGCATACTATCCTCTACACTATGCGCCCTGCTACTCTATGCATGGGCAAAGCTTCACCAAAAAATCAAAGCGCTAAAGCTAGATCACCTAATAAACGAATAGATAGAGCAGGGATCTATCTGTGAGATTGATCCTGCGCCATGAATAGGTGAAGGGTGCTGTGGGAGAGACTATAAACAGGAGGGATATCTGAAATATGGAGGAGCATATAGACAAGCATAACCAAGAAGATGACGGTAAAGAAAACAAGGAGAAACAAGAGAGCTATTTGGTCACAGGGATGTTAATAGGCCTTAGTCTGGGTGCATTCGTCGGTATATTTCTATCCAAATATATCGGTGTGACCTCTGGTCTTGGCATGCTCTGGGGATTAATAATCGGCGCAAACATCAAGAAAAAATGAGATGGTCTACCCTGTAATGGGTAAAGCAAAGGCAGGTATCCGGCTGGGGGTACCTGCCTTTTGGTATGGAGAGCTGTATTTTAGCTTGTGAAATATAGACAAACTCTGCTGGTAATATTCTCCTGAAAGCAGAGGGCTTTTGGCTTGCGGGAATAGTTGTGCTGGTGTACAATTAAAGCAACCGAGAAAGAGGTATAGTGAATAAAGGAGGACGCATGATGAATATCACATCCCCAAAGGACTTTTTTGGCGTAATGCCCGGCGATGACCGCACTATTTTGCATTGGGATAAAATCGCAGCCTATTTTGACCTATTGGCTACCCAATCTGACTGCATTCAGGTCACCGACATGGGGCCTTCTACTGAGGGCAATAGATTTCTACAGGTAATCATTACATCAGCCGACAATATGGCCAACCTCGAAACATACCGCCAAAACAGCATGAAGCTTGCTGACCCCAGAGGGCTCAGTCAAGAGGAGATCGATGATCTGATCAAAAACAGCAAGGCTGTCTGTGTGCAGTCGATGAGCCTCCATGCCATCGAAATCGGTGGTACTCAAATGTCGCCCCTGCTTGCTTATCAGATGCTGAGCAGTCAAGACCCTGAGATCAAAAACATCCTTGATCAGGTGATCTTTATCATGGTGCCCTGCTTTAATCCCGACGGTGAAATCATGGTGCATGACTGGTACTATGAAACACTGGGCACCGATCATGAGGGCTGCAATTACCCTAAGCTTTATCACAAATATACCGGTCATGACAACAACCGTGACGCCTATGCCCACAACATCATCGAGTCGGCCTATATGGGTAAGATCCTCTTTAAAGACTGGATGCCTCAGTCCTTCCAGGATCATCACCACATGGGTAGCTACGGTGCAAGACTCTTTATCGCACCTTATAAGGAGCCAGTGCGCCCCTACACCGATCCACTGATCTGGCGTGAGCTTGCGTGGTATGGTGCCAACATGGCATATAAGCTGGAGGAGGAGGGCTTTGACGGCGTCTCCAATGCCACTCAGTTCCCCGGCTGGGGCCACTATGGCTACCACTGGATCACCAACAGCCACAACATCGCAGGTATGCTCTCAGAGTCGGCCAACTGTAAGCTGGCTACTCCACTTTACATACACCCCAATCAGCTGGAGGGCAACAATGACTACACCATGCCCAAGTACCAGCAGACCAGCTACTTCCCAAGACCATGGAAGGGCGGCTGGTGGCGCCTTTGTGACATCGTGGCACGGCAGCAGTGCATCTCTGTGGCGCAGCTAGACGCTATGGCAAAGAACCGCCAGCAGGTGCTGGGCAATATGGCCAAAAAAGCCCTGCGTCAGACCGAGGCAGGCTCAGAAAACTCTATTGGTGCATTTATTATCTCTGCCGATCAGCATGACTGCGGCTCTGCACGCAAGCTGGTGAACATACTGCTGGGTCAGGGGATTGAGCTGCATATGGCCACTACCGAGATCAAGGCGGGAGCTGTCAGCTACCCCGCAGGCTCTATCGTGGTGCCACTAGCACAGCCTAAGTATGGCCTCATCATGAATCTGCTGGGCAAGACCGTATACCCCAACAACAACTTTACCAAGGACTCCAATGGCAACCTCACCGCCTTTGACGTAGCAACCGATACCGTAGCTGAGTATATGGGAGTAAGCTGTGTACCTGCTAATGCTGACATTAAGGGTGAGCTAGAGCTGCTGACCAGTGCCGAGTATAACCCTACCCCTGTAGTGCAGGCAGTAGGCTATGTGCTCTCTGCTCGCAACAACGACAACTACCACGCTGCCAATTTGCTCTTAAAAGCCGGTTACAGCGTATATCGTCTCGATAAGTGCCCCTTCCGCGACTTCTATGTAGAGGGTGAGGCTACGGCACTGGAGAAGATTTTTGCCGAAGCCAAGGCGACCTTTAGGACGGTAGATCAGCGCTCTGATCACATGACCAAGCTTGAGCCGCTCAAGGTTGCTATGTACCAGCACTACTATACCGGCAATGCCGACGAGGGCTGGAGCAGACTGGTGCTGGAGAACTTCGCCTATGATTACACCACTGTGATGGATGCCGATATCATGGGGGGCAAGCTGGCGGAATTTGACGTACTGATCCTCCCTAGCGACGAGTCAGCAATGCTCTATGGGCCCAAGAATTTCCCCGGTGATCCCAGACTTGATCGCTTGCTGATGTATGTAGGCAGTCAGCCTCCTTCTCATCAGAGCGGCCTTGGCAAGGAAGGCACCGAGAAGATTGTGGAATTCGTCAAGAAGGGCGGACGACTACTTGCCTTTAATAAATCCAGCGATTATGCCATCGAGGCTTGCGGGCTTAAGGTCGCAAATATCGTAAAGGATATGAGCATCGATAAGTTTAACACCCACGGCTCTACCTTAAAGATCTCGGTGGATACTGCCAATCAGGTGGGCTATGGTATGCCAAAGCAGACCCTGATGCTCCACTGGGATGGCCCTGTATTTGCTGTGCGCGAGAAGTTTAGCGCAGATGATTATACCTTTATCGCCTCCTACCCCGAGAAGAACATCTTAGAGAGCGGGCTGCTGGTAGGCGAGGAGTTGATCGCAGGTAAGGGTGCCATCGTCAGTGCCAAGTGTGGCATGGGTCAGGTCGTGCTTTATGGCTGCCAGCCTCTCTTTAGAGCGCAGACCCACGGTATGTTCAAGACAGTTTTCAACATGTTGTACAAATAAAGTGGAAAACTAATGCCAATAAAAAAGCAATCGGCAGACAGTGTTGGTTCACTGTCTGCCGATTGCTTTATCTTTGATTTCTTTTGGTGTTGCTTCATGCCTGCCACGGTTTGAGCCTCTATAAAGTTACAGGCCGATGTCGGTAGCAATTACCAATGGACTATGGTGCTTTACAGGAGGAGCCTTCTTCACGTGCGCCCACCTCCATACGTTCAGTAAACAGATTGATAATCTTAACAGTCGGGGTATCCAGCTGGGTGTATACAATTTAGATGTATTAAAGTTCACCCGCCTTAGGATAAGATAATCTCCGTTATTTGCCCATTGGCATCCATAAGGAAATATGATGGGTCATAATTAACAACCTGCCCTGAATGATCGGGTAAGCCTTTCTCAATCGAGTAGAAAATGTAGTTTTCGAAGGCATAGAAATCTGACACTCTTTCAGCGACTTTCTCATGCTCATTTTGCTTAATGACTCTATCCATCGTCATATCTAATGGCTTGTTGTTGTACAGACTTTGAGGAGCCCGATACAGAGTTTCGTCCTCAGTCACCCAATAGAGATAATCTTGGAAGGGTTTCACTTTTATTACGGGGATATCTGTGTCGGTCAGTTTCAAGGTCCTTCCACCTAAATCAGAGGAACGAATGCAAATTCCGTATCCATTTGCATCTGCACTGCCATAGTAGACATAATTGCCTTGTATAGCAATACAATCGATAATCTTACCAATAATAGGTGACATTTCCACAGCTTCGATTGCGTTGGGGGAGATACGGCATAGCCCTTTATTCCTAAATTTATCTGTGACAATTGCATAAATCATGTCATTGTCGATCCCATACCACACTGTATGATGCGCTGTGAGCTGTTCCTCTTGGAAGGTCTCCAGATTCATTCGGTATAAAACCTCATATTCCTTGCCGTCAGGTTCCCATCCAAGATAATAAATATATTTACCCCACAGGGTGTGGAAATATCCATTTACATCAATGGGGGTAAGCTCCCAGGTTTCGGGATCTACCTTGGAAAAAGAGTTATTATCTCCTGCATATGAGTTGGGAAAACATAAAAGCTATCGCCTTGCACATTGATAAAAATGTAATTGCCAAATGCAGACGGGTCAACGCGCGCTTTTTCATCTCCCAGTTGATAGAAATAAGGCATCGAGACCTTTCTGTCTGGGCTGTATCCGCTGAAAAGCAGCTGGTCACCAATCATGTTTGCGGTTCCTGCTTGTCCCGAGAAATCGCTTTGATTCCAATTGAAAACAGATGGCCCGGCATCAGCGGAGAAAGAGATACCGCTTCCTCCTTCATCGGATTGCACAGTAGAAGACTCGTTGCCACTTGGGTCTAGTGTGGAGGATTTTTCTATATCCGACATGGCGCAGCCTGAAACCATGATGATGACTAAGAAAAAGATAGTAAGCATTTTATATAAGTTCAAATTCTCTTCACGATCCTTAGTTAGCCTTTTTGGGTTTTGATAATTAATATCATACCATAAAATACGAGAAAATTATGCTAAATTAAGAAAAATTTACAAAATGGATTAGAAAATGCTATTTAACAGCTGCTGTTTTTGAATTTCCTGTTAAAGTGCTTTCATGTATATAATAAATATACTATATAATGGTGCGTACTTCAAATTCGTATATCAATAGATGAAAAAACCTCTACCACTCTCTAATCAATAGAAGCTGGCAGAGGTTTTCTGTATTCAGTTTGCTCTTGCTATGTTGTCTTTATTGGTGATTGCCTTTTAACTGATATAGGGGTAAGTTTCAGTACTTAGGAAAGGGACAGTAGCCGCAGCATCAGATACAGTATGCTGATTAAGATTACCACACCGCTTATGACTTCGCCCCACAGCTCTTTTTTGCCCAAGGGGCGATTGGTGTAGGTGTAGATCAGCGAAATTGCCAGTGCGGATACGCCCAGCACCCCTAAGCCAATCAGACGCACCGTCACCTGCTGGCGAAATGCGAAGCTCAGTAGCAGATACAGCATAATCAGGCAGTTGGTGAGGATGATACGCAGACGATTGCTCATAGGGTGCTCCTTTCGGTCAGTGAGGGATGATAGATATCTTAAGCTGTGTGATGATAGTTAAAGTATGCCCCCAAATTGCACTGAAAAGGGTGCTGATGGCAGGCGGCATCCATCAAAAAGCATTACTTGGTAAAGTAATCCACAGCACCTCTAAAGATCTGCTGATCTTTATTGCCGGGGGCGTTTTTGTGGATATTTGTGCCCACGCGCTCGGAGTGTGCCATCTTACCAAAGATCCTACCATCTGGGGAGGTGATGCCCTCGATGGCATCTGCCGAGAAGTTAGGGTTAAAGGTGGTATCTAGCGTAGGGTTACCACCAAGGTCAACATACTGGGTGGTGATCTGACCGTTTGCGGCGAGCTGGGCGATCAGCTCACCATCGGCTACAAACCTGCCCTCGCCATGAGAAACCGCCAGATTGTGGATGTCACCTACTTCGGTATACATCATCCAAGGGGATTTGTTGGAGGCAACACGGGTGTATACCAGTTTGGACTGGTGGCGGGGCATACGGTTAAAGGTGAGGGTGGGGGAGCTCTCGGTCGGCTCTATGATTCTGCCGTAAGGCACTAGCCCCAGCTTGATGAGTGCCTGGAAGCCGTTGCAGATACCGATCATCAAGCCGTCACGGTTGTAGAGTAGGTCGTAGACTGCTTCGGTGATGCGAGGGTTTCTAAAGAAAGCAGTGATAAACTTACCAGAGCCGTCGGGCTCGTCACCACCTGAGAAGCCGCCGGGGATGGCGATGATATTGGAGCTGCGGATTAACTTTTCAAACTCATCTACCGACCAGATGATGTCGGCAGCGGAGCGGTTTCGTACAATAAAGGTGTTGGTGATACCACCAGCTTTTTCAAAGGCTCTGGCGGTGTCATACTCGCAGTTGGTGCCCGCAAAGGCAGGAAGCAGGATGCGGGGCTTAGCAACCTTGATAGCTGGAGAGGGTCTTGGCTCGGTCATCTGGTAGCTGTAGGTGGGTAGAGCGATCTTGGGGGTAGGCAGCTGTGTGGGGAAGATGCCCTCAAGCTTGCTCTCGTAGCCCATCAGCAGCTGGTGGCAGTCGACTGCCTTGCCCTTATACTCGATGGCAAACTTCTCTGTGGTATATCCAAGCTCGATGCTGCCCTCAGGGAGGGTATCGCACTCTAGGATAAAGCCGCAGGGGGTGTGAGCGAAGTAAAAGTCTTCATGAAGGTCGCCGCTGAGCTTCACACCGATGCGGTTGCCGATGGACATCTTAAAGAGACCCTCGGCTACGCCGCCAAAGGAGGTAACCCAAGCGGAGCGCACCTTGCCTGCGGCGATGAGGGCTTCTACTCTGTCGATGACTTCCTTTGCTGCGGTAAGGTCGAAGCTGCCGTCGGGCTTGGCGGCGGGGGCGATGAAAGCCACCACGCTGCCCACTGCCTTAAATTCTGGGCTGATGATCTGTGATGCCTTGGCAGTCGATACCGCAAAGGATATCAGAGTCGGAGGCACATGGAGGTCTTCGAAGCTACCCGACATAGAGTCTTTGCCGCCGATGGCAGCACACTCCAGAGTAAGCTGCGCCTCTAAAGCACCCAGCAGTGCCGAGAATGGCTTGCCCCAGTTCTCTGCCTTGCCCGCCAGACGCTGGAAATACTCCTGGAAGGAGAGCCAGCAGCGCTTGCGGGAGCCACCTGCCGCCACCAGCTTTGCTACCGACTGGCAGACTGCCAGCATGGCGCCGTCGTAAGGTGAGAGCTCGGAGGTGTAAGGGTCAAACCCATAGGACATCAGGGAGGCGGTGTCGGTCTCACCGCTGATCAGCGGGATTTTTGCCGCCATAGTCTGTATGGGAGTGCTTTGATATAAGCCGCCAAAGGGAGTCAGCACGGTGCCGGTGCCGATGGAAGAGTCAAAGCGCTCTACAAGCCCCTTTTGGGAGCAGACATTTAGATCAGAGAGGGTCTTTTGCAATCTTGCTTCAAAGGGCAGGTGCTCCAAGGTGGAGCAGCGGTGATGAGCGGGGCTTACCGCTACATCAGCCTTTTTGGGAGCGCCACTGGTATTTAAGAAGCCGCGATCAAGGTCAACAATGGTTTTGCCGCGCCAGGTCATGACCAAGCGCCCACTGTCGGTGACGGTGGCGACGGCAGTAGACTCTAAGTTTTCTTCTGCTGCCAGTGTGTGGAATCGCTCTGCATGATCAGCAGCTACAACCACTGCCATACGCTCTTGTGACTCACTGATGGCAAGCTCGGTACCATCGAGCCCCTCGTACTTCTTGGGTACACGGTCGAGGTCGATGATTAGGCTATCAGCGAGCTCACCGATAGCTACTGATACACCACCTGCGCCGAAGTCATTGCAGCGCTTGATCATGCGGGTGACCTCTGGATTTCGGAATAGGCGCTGGATTTTGCGCTCTTCGGGGGCGTTGCCCTTTTGCACCTCTGCACCGCAGGAGGTCAGGCTCTCGGTGGTGTGAGATTTGGAGGATCCTGTAGCGCCACCGCAGCCGTCGCGGCCTGTTTTGCCCCCCAATAGGATCACTACATCCCCAGAGGCGGGGGTTTCACGGACTACGTTGCTGCTGGGGGCGGCAGCGATCACTGCGCCTACCTCCATTCGCTTGGCAGCGTAGCCGGGGTGGTAGATTTCGCTGACTAGCCCTGTGGTCAAGCCAATCTGGTTGCCATAAGAGCTGTAGCCAGCCGCAGCGGTGGTGGTAATCTTACGCTGGGGCAGCTTGCCCTTTAGCGTCTGGCTGACGGGGGTGAGAGGGTCGGCTGCTCCGGTGACACGCATCGCCTGATAGACATAGCTTCTGCCTGAGAGGGGGTCGCGGATTGCTCCGCCAAGGCAGGTGGCAGCACCGCCAAAAGGCTCGATTTCGGTAGGGTGGTTGTGAGTTTCGTTTTTAAACATCAAGAGCCAGTCCTGCTCTACGCCGTCGACATCCACAGTGATGTGTACCGAGCAGGCATTGACCTCTTCACTCTCATCAAGGGTAGTAAGCTTACCATCAGCTTTAAGGGCACGGGCGCCAATCGTAGCGATCTCCATAAGGGTTACGGGGCGATTGCTTCTACCTAGCTTTGCCTTTAGATGCAGGTATTTATCATAAGAGGCTTTTACATCCTCTCGCTCGATCTCTACATGCTCAATATGGGTCATGAAGGTGGTGTGGCGGCAATGATCCGACCAATAGGTGTCGATCATGCGGATTTCGGTAATGGTGGGGTCACGCTGCTCCCTAGCAAAATACTGCTGGCAGAAGCTGATATCCTCAAGATCCATGGCAAGACCATAGTCGCTGATCAATTCCTTTAACCCTGCTTCATCTAGGGTGATGAAGCCCTCGAGGATCATCACATCTGCGGGCACGGGGTAGCTCTGCTCTAGGGTAGCCGGGGTGTCAAGGCTAGCCTCGCGGCTCTCTACAGGGTTGATCAGGTAGCTTTTGATTGCAGCAACTTCCTCCGGGCTCAGCGTACCCTCCAAGAGGTATACCTTTGCGCAGGCAACCAGTGGCGGCTCCTTCTGGGTGAGGATCGACACGCACTGTGCGGCGGAATCTGCCCGCTGATCATACTGCCCCGGCAGCAGCTCCACGGCAAATACAGCTCCCTCATGGCTGGGAAGCTGATGGTAGAGCAGATCAACCTGAGGCTCAGAAAACACAGTGGACTCGGCAGCTGCAAAATCCTGCGCTGTGATGCGCTCCACGTCGTAGCGGTTAAAGAGGCGCAGGCCGGTAAGGCCCGGCAGGCTTAAGGCGGACTTCAGATCACCGAGGACTGCATGAGCTTCTACTGCATAGGCTTGCTTTTTTTCCACATATAAACGAAAAACTGACATCGGTTACACTCCCTCATTTTGCTGTAATCTATAGGGCTTGCGGCTAACCGTGTCAGTCTTTTTAATAGATCCGTCAGTTAGCTTCAAGGCCCGACGCCCCTTTGGGCGGGATTAACTTGAGTTAAAGCGATTTTGCGGGCTACTCTTTGATTACTCGCCCGACACACTGTACTCCTTTGGCGGAGGTGATCTCCACCGTAAGCAGCTGCCCTTCCAAATTTTTGCAGTCTGGCAGCAGTACATAGGTGTAGCGTTCGTTGTGCCCAGCGTTGCCGCAGTTCTCAACCAGCACCTTGCAGGTGGTGCCGGTCTGTTTTGCGGCGTAATCCTCGGCAGATGCTTTGATTGCCCGACTAAGCGCAGCTGCCCTATGGGATTTATCGGCAGGGTCTACCTGCGCTGCCATAGTAGCGGCGACTGTGCCCTTACGGGGGCTAAACTCAAAGATATGCGCATCGCTAAAGGCTGCCGAGGCGGCGAACTCCAGAGTTTTGGTAAACTCACTTTCGTCTTCCCCGGGGAAGCCAACCATAATATCGGTGGAGATGGCGGCAAGCCCTCCCCAGATATTGCGGATCTTATTGACGGTGTCAAGGTACTGTGTGGTGCTGTAGTGCCTGTTCATCCGCTGTAGGGTGGTATCACAGCCCGATTGCAGCGGCAGGTGGAAGTGAGGGCACAGGCGGGGGAGGGCTGCAAGGCGGCTTAGCACGTCGTCGCTTAGAAGGTCCGGCTCTACCGAGCCTAAGCGTACGCGGTACTCCCCCTTGGGGCGGCAGGCCGCAGCTACCCCGTCGGGGAGGCTCAGGCCTAAATCAACGCCATACATGCCTAGATTAATGCCTACCAGCACCAGCTCTTTGAAGCCTTTGTGCACCAGCTCTTCGGCTTCTCTCGTGATGTCGTCGATGGGCTTTGAGCGCAACGGCCCCCTGGCGGTAGGGATGATGCAGTAGGAGCAGAAGCGGTCGCAGCCATCTTGTATCTTGATAAAGGCTCGACGATGCCCGGCGTGGTCGCTTACCGCCATCGGCTCAAAGCTCTGCCCCGGCAGGTGAGGGCTGATATCCACCACGGGCTTGCCTGTAGCGATGTGCTGCTGAATGCAGCCCAGCAACGCTTGGCGGTTATTGGCCCCAGTGATTACATCTACCTCTGTCAGCAGCTCCCCGATATCGGGGGCGGCCTGAGGCAGGCAGCCCGTCAGCGCAAGTACAGCGCTGGGGTGCTCTCGGCGGATACGGCGCACCAGCTGCCGTGTTTTTTTATCGGCGGAGGAGGTTACAGTGCAGCTGTTGATTACCATGATGTCAGCACTTTGGCTACCATCCACTACGGTAAATCCGGCTTTTTCAAACTGGGCAGAAACAGCTTGTGTTTCATATTGATTGACTTTACAGCCCAGCGTCAGAAATTTGACGGTCACGGCCTCTCCTCCTTTCAAAATGTATTAGACAACTTTCCAGACTCTAAGTCGGCGGAATTACACCACCGCAGACGGGTCAGGGAAGTTGTCTATTGATAAAGTTTGACCAACCTCTCTGACAAAAAGAGAGCATTGGTTATTTGATTTGCGTGAATTCTATAGGGTGCAGATCATGAGCTACCCTAAGATAGCTTTATTATAAAGAAATTTTCGATCAAACACAACAAAAAAATACGGCATTTGGAGAAAAGGGCAGGGTGGACAATTTTTTATTATAAATAGACAATAAAATGTGCAAGTTTTCGTATAACTATGCAAGAGCTTCTTGCAAATCGGCAAGGAGAACCCGCATAATGACTGAAAAGGTTGCAAATTTGTCTGCTTGGCATTAAACTAGAAGACAGTACATAGAATTACAAAAAAAGCATGAGGGGTTGATGGGATGAAAATGACGTTGAGACTAGTCACAGCAATAGTTGCAGTGCTGATGATCATAACTCCTGTTGTGTCTTGGGCGAGTGGCAGCGACCCGGTGCAGGAGGCAGCGGCGCTGATTAAGGCGGATACATCGATCCCCTGCAAATCGGCGATCTTGATCGAGCAGAGCACAGGCAAGGTGATGTTTCAAAAAGACCCTGATGTAAAGATGAGCCCCGCCTCAATTACCAAGGTCATGACTTTGCTCTTGGTGATGGAGGCTCTTGACAATGGCAAAATTACCATGGACGAAAAGGTTACCACCAGTACCCACGCCAACTCTATGGGAGGTTCCCAGATCTGGCTTGAGGTGGGAGAGCAGATGACGGTGGAGGAGCTGTTGCGCGCCACTGCGATTTCTAGCGCAAACGATGCCGCAGTAGCCCTCGGAGAGCACTTAGCGGGCACAGAAGCGGATTTTGTAGATGCGATGAATGCCCGTGCTAAGGAACTTGGCATGGAAAACACCACATTTATGAATGCCACAGGACTGGATGCAGAGGGTCACCTGACCACTGCAAGAGATATTGCAACCATGTCTGCCGAGCTCTTAAAGCACGATAAGATTATTCCCTTTGTTACCACATGGATGAGCGATCTGCGTGGTGGAGCTACCCAGCTGGTTAATACCAATAAGCTGGTGCGCTTTTATAAAGGCGCCACCGGCCTCAAGACTGGAACTACCGATGATGCGGGGCATTGTCTATCAGCCAGTGCGTCAAAAAACGGTCTTGATCTGATTGCTGTAGTGCTTGGCTCAGAAACCAGCGATCAGCGCTTTGGCGCCGCCAGAGGGCTACTGGACTATGGCTATGCCAACTATAAGGCGGAGCCTGTACCGGAATTAGAGGAGCCTTTGAAGCCGATGAAGGTGACCAAGGGCGTAGAAAAGCAGGTAGTTTTGGAGCCTCAGCCACCTCAGAAGCTGATCCTCGAAAAAGGCAAGACAGGCAAATTGGTTTCTAAGGTGGAGCTGCCCGAGAGCATCCCTGCCCCTGTAACCAAAGGTGAGCAGGTGGGCGAGGTAACGGTATTTGTCGACGGCGTATTGGTATCGAAGTACCCGATTGTGGTGAGCAAGGATATCGCCAAGATGAACTGGCGTGCAGCCATCGATCAGGTTATCCGCCGTGCAGTAAGAATGGGCAAGGGCGTATAGAAATATTTTTTATAAGCGCCACTACATCGTTAAGCCGTCGGTCACTGGGATCGGCGGCTTTTTTGCAGCCTCGTAGAGGGTGTAGATAAGCAAAAATACGTGACTTCTGTATAGCCGATCTGTAGTGCCAAAAGCGGGATTTGCCACAGCATAGGTAGCAAAATCAAATTAAAAGCTGATGGCTGCGGCGGGTATAAAATCCCTATTTTATAATATACTGGCATAAAGCAAGCTCTTGGTGTACAAAAATACCACATGGACGTTTACGTGATCCTTGTATACTTGACACAGCAGAGTGCAATTGGTAATATCTGTGTAATTGTATAGCATTCATCAAAACCTAGGGGCCTTGTTTGTGCAAAGCGTTGTGATTTTGCTTTTAGGGGTAGATTTCATGCTAAATAAAGATAATTTCACCTAAATTACTTGAAAAGCATAGATAAATATTGTACAATGTAGAAAAGCAAAAGGAGGGTTTGGATGCCCGTAACAATCAACAAAGGGTTTGTAAAAGAGCATGTTTCTTCCGCCGAAATAGAACAGATTGCGCCGTTTGTAAATATGGCGCATAGGATTTTGACCGAAGGCAGCGGCAGGGGAAGCGAGTTTCGAGGGTGGTTAAAGCTGCCTTGTGAAATTGAGGACAGCCTGCTGTTGGATATTTGCCAGACCGCAGAGCAGATACGAGAGCAAAGTGATGTGGTGCTGGTGGCAGGCATCGGTGGTTCTTACCTGGGAGCGAGGGCGGCAATCGAGCTGCTGTGCTCTCCGATGTATAACCAGCTGCCCGATCGAGGAGGCCCCGCTATCTATTTCGTGGGAAATGATCTAAGTGGCTCCCATTTAAACGAAGTGCTAAAAATCTGCAAAGATAAGCGGGTTTCGGTCATTGTAATCTCTAAATCGGGTACCACCACCGAAACGGCACTGGCCTTTCGGGTACTGAGAGCTTATATGCAGGAGCGCTATGGGCAGGAGGCTGCTAGGCGCATCTATGCGGTGACTGATAAGGCCAAGGGCACTCTCAAGCAACTAAGCGTAACAGAGGGCTATAAGAGCTTTGTAATTGATGACGATATCGGTGGCCGCTTTAGCGTGCTGAGCCCTGTGGGACTCTTACCCATCGCTTGTGCGGGAGTTGATATCCGCCAGCTGGTAGCAGGCGCTAAGCAGGCTCAGACAGAGCTTGCTAAGGGAGATGTCACCACCAACCCCTGCTTAGAGTATGTGGCACTTCGCAACATCCTCTACCGTAAGGGCAGGGCAATCGAGGTATATGTAGGCTATGATCCTTGCCAGCAGAGCTTTACCGAATGGCTCAAGCAGCTTTTTGGGGAGAGCGAGGGGAAGGACGGCAAGGGGATCTTCCCAGCGGGTGTGCAGTACAGCACCGACCTTCATTCCATGGGGCAGTATTTACAGGATGGAAGCAGGATTCTGTTTGAAACGGGCATCCTAATTAAGGAGGATACCGTAAGCCTCACAGTACCAGATGACCCTGATGATCTCGACGGACTTAACTTCTTGTCAGGGCGCAGCTTACAGGAGATCAATAGCCTGGCGGCACTGGGTGTGGCCATCGCTCATCAGGAGGGCGGCACGCCAACCATCCTGCTAGAGCTACCCAATCGCTCGGCTTATGAGCTGGGGTATCTGTTTTATTTCTTTATGCTGGCTTGTGGGGTCAGCGGTTATCTGCTAGGGGTCAACCCCTTCGATCAACCGGGAGTAGAGGGCTACAAAAAAAATATGTTTGCTCTGCTGGGCAAGCCCGGCTATCAAGAGCTTACAGATAAACTAAATCAAAAATTACAGAAGAGTTTTTAAGGTTTCGCAACAAAACATTTAGGAGGAATTACTATGATTAAGCTGATTGTTGGCAAAAAGGGCTCGGGCAAGACCAAGACTTTGATCTCCATGGCAAATGAGGCTGTTAAGAGCACCGATGGAAACGTAGTATTCATTGAAAAAGGCCTCAAGCTGACTTATGATGTCAGCCATAAGGCGCGTCTTGTAGATGTGGACCAGTATGGAGTTGCGGGCTTTGAAGCATACTATGGATTCCTGTGCGGCCTCTTGGCTGGCAACTATGATATAACCGATATCTTTAGCGACAGCACCCTGAGCATCGGCTCAAGAGATTATGAGGGATTTGCCACCATGGTTGATCGGTTGGCTGCGATCACCAGCGAAACCGATGTGACCATTACCTTTAGCGTTTCTTGCGATCTTGAGGAGCTGCCTGAGCGCATCAGGAAGTACGCAGTGTAACCCCAAAAGCAATCTTGCTTTTACGCCATCCTCTGCCTGCCGTATGGCACAGAGGGTGGCTGCTTTTTGAAAGCGGCAAATAATCGACCCAGTCAAGGGAAGCATAATTCTAGGTGCCTCGGTGCTCAGTAAAATTTCTATTGACAAACCAAGTAAACAACTATATAATATCTAGGTAACGCCTGCGCTATACTGCTTTTTGCCGCCTTTTAGGCGAGTTACCTAAAAAAAAGGTGTGTAAAATGAAACTAGA
>DAMCAP010000014.1:13435-32594 GCA_032059445.1 Oscillospiraceae bacterium | reverse complement strand
TTGACATCGTTGGTGAAAGGCTGGACGTTTCAGGTGAAGCGGACCTTTCCTGGATTAAGCGGTTTGGACAAACTGTCATCCCCGAGCCGGTAAAGCTTGAGGTGCATTTGGTCAACCGAGCGTCGGTATTGACGCTGGATTATGACGCATGGGTAAAGCAACCTGTTAGCTGCGACCGCTGCCTGAAACCAGCAGTGATCGAGCACAAGATGCACTTTAACCATACCGTTGTAAGAGAACTTAATCAGGCGAGTGAACAAGACGGCTATTTGGTTGCCCCAGATGGCATTATAGACATGGGTGAATTAGCAGCTACGGACATTCAGCTGGAGCTTCCGAACACATATCTTTGTAAAGAAGATTGTAAGGGACTCTGCTCCATGTGCGGAGCAGACCTGAATAAGGAAAGCTGTGGGTGTACCACTAAAACTGTAGACCCCCGTCTTGAAGTTTTAAAAAAGCTGTTATAATAAAGCAGCAAAAGTTTTAAGGAGGTGCTGAGATGGCTGTACCAAAGAGAAAAGTATCCAGAGCACGCAGAGACAAGAGACGCTCCAGCGTTTGGAAGTTAGAGGCTCCTGCATTTTCCAAGTGCACCCAGTGCGGTGAGCTCAAGATGCCACATAGAGTATGCCCAATGTGTGGTTTTTATAAGGGCAGAGAGATCATCAAGATCGAGGCGTAGTCTTAGATCTATGGATTGCAAAAAGGGTAGAGGCGTATTACGCCTCTATTTTTTTGTGTAGGTGTGAATTTTTGTGTAAGCGGTAGATTATAGCGGTAAAATACTATATAATAAATACAAAGTCTAAGCCTGCTCTACGGGCATAGGCATTTATATCATGACTTTGTTCGTGGTAATAATAAAATGCAAGTATTTTTATGTGTTTATGCGCTAACGCCGCGCGGGCGCCTTATTTTTGTTGAGCGACAAAAATAAGGGAAAAAGCGCTTCGGGGCAAGCCCCTGAACCCCACGGGCAAAGCCTTGACGGATTGCACTGCGCTTTGCTTGTGACAACCGTCCCAAGGACTTGCCCTTATAGGGAGCCTGCGGCGCATTTTAGATGCCTGTAGGCTAGTCCGCACTCCATGCCGTTAGGCATGCTCTTGTGTCACAGACACCCTGTCAGGACACTCGCTCGCAGTGTAATGCAGCAATCGGAGTCCGTGGTTTAAAGGCGGAGCCTTTAGACGCTTTTCTCCCTTTTTATTGTCCTATAAAAAAGGGGTGCCCCGCGGCATGTGTGTATCAAAGGGGTGACTGCTCAAAATCCCTTGGAGTCACAATAGCACACCCCACCCGTCAGGCCTCTTGAAGCGCCACAGACTCTCTTGTGGTTTGCCTGCACGGCATGTGCAAGGGGTATCTTCTTTTGCGACCTATATCAAAGCGATTCTATCCTTATGTCATATCAGCCAGATATGATCATGTGCCGCAGGCGCTTTGCCCTCGGCAGAAACGGAGTGTCTAATGTCTGTAACCATAACCACTGTAGAGCAGGGCTCTCCTGCCTGCAGAGCGGGTATCAAAGCGGGGGAAACCCTACACCTGATCAATCAAAACGAAATTAACGATGTGCTTGACTATAGGTTTTATATCACTGAGCGTAGCCTAGAGCTGCTGCTCTCTGATGAGCAAGGGGCGCAAAGATCGGTCAGCATTCACAAAAGCCGTTATGACGATATTGGTCTGGGCTTTGAGACTTATCTGATGGACAAGCAGCGAAGCTGTAAAAATAAATGTATATTTTGCTTTGTAGATCAAAATCCTAAGGGTATGCGGGAGTCGATTTATTTTAAAGATGACGACGACCGACTGTCCTTTTTATTTGGCAACTACATTACCCTTACCAACTTAAAGCCCCACGATATAGAGCGTATTATCAAGATGCGCATCAGCCCTATTAATATCTCGGTGCATACCACCAACCCCGATCTGCGCCAGAGGATGATGGCAAACCCTAATTCCGGTAGCTCTCTTGCATTGCTAAAGCGCTTCTGCGAGGGTGGCATTACCATCAATACTCAGCTGGTCCTCTGCCCTGAGCACAACGACGGGGAGGAGCTGGAGCGCACCCTGCGAGATTTAGGGGAATTGTACCCCAATCTAGGCAGCATTGCCTGTGTGCCTGTGGGGCTGACGGGGCATCGGGAGGGCTTGTACCCGCTGCGCTCCTTTACCAAAGAGGAAGCAGGTAGGACTATTGACATCATCGAAGCTTTTTCTGATCGGATGCTAAAAGACCACGGGGAGCGGGTGGCATACCCTGCTGATGAGTTTTTCTTAAAAGCAGAGCGGCAGATCCCTCCGCCTGAGTACTATGGGGATTTTAACCAGCTTGAAAACGGCGTAGGCTTGCTTTCCCTTTGTATAGACGAGTTTCACGCTGCCTGCGAGGAGATTACCCCGCTGGGCATTCAGCGAGAGATTTCGGTAGCCACAGGTGTAGCAGCGTACCCCATTATCAAAACCCTTTGTGACAGGGCCATGGAGCTTGACCCAGAGCTAAAGGTTAATGTATTTGACGTGCCCAGTGTGTTTTTTGGTGGGGCGATTACCGTTACCGGCTTGGTCACTGCCTCCGATATAGACAAGCGGGTACAGGGGCTGCATCTGGGAGATCTAATGGTGATCCCATCGGTGATGCTGCGCCATGAGCAGGATTTATTTTTAGACAACAACTCCATCCAAGAGCTTGAAGTGATGATCGGCTGCGGTGTCAAGGTGATTTCGGCTACTGGCACTGCGCTGGCACAGACCCTGCTGCTTGGGAAAGAACAGCATTAAGTATTATTAGAAAGATTGGGATTTTCGTATTCTTTTAGGCAGTGGCGACTGCTGGTGTTTATGGAATACTTGATCCCTTGATTTACAAAGACCCTTTACAAAGGCTCTTGCCTCTCACCGATGACGGAGGCAAGCAAAGCCGCACGAAGGTGCCAACGACATCGGAGAAAAGGAGCATAAAGCTATGGCAAAACCAATCGTAGCAGTGGTGGGGCGCCCCAATGTAGGCAAATCCACACTTTTTAATAAGCTGATAGGGCAGAGACTCTCTATCGTAGAAGATACTCCGGGGGTAACCAGAGATCGTATCTATGCCGCCTGTGAGTGGCAAAATAGGGAGTTTATGCTGGTAGATACCGGCGGTATCGAGCCTTATAGCAACGACATTATCTTATCACAGATGCGCCGCCAGGCACAGCTTGCCATCGATAGCGCCGATGTGATCGTGATGATCACCGATGTGCGCACAGGAGTGACAGCCACCGATCAGGAGGTAGCAACCATGCTGCTCAAGAGCGGCAAGCCAATCGTTTTGTGCGTCAATAAATGTGATCGTGTGGGCAATACGCCCCCTGAGGTCTATGAATTTTATAATCTGGGCCTGGGAGATCCATTCCCTGTGTCTTCCCTTCACGGCAGCGGTACGGGAGATCTCTTAGATGAAATTTGCTCCCACATCGACTTTGACAAGCAGGAGCCGGAAGACGAGGAGCATATCAAGGTCGCGATCATCGGCAAGCCTAACGTAGGCAAGAGCTCGCTGATTAATCGGATTGCCGGCAGCGAGCGGGTAATCGTATCTGATATCGCAGGCACCACCAGAGATGCTACCGACACCTTGATCGAAAACAACTTTGGCAAATACACCTTTATCGATACAGCTGGCATCCGCCGCAAGTCAAAGGTGAATGAAGCGATCGAGCATTACAGTGTGCTGCGAGCCTATATGGCGGTAGATCGTGCTGATGTCTGCGTGATTATGATTGATGCAATTGAGGGCTTTACTGAGCAAGACTCCAAAATTGCAGGCTATGCCCATGAGCAGGGTAAAGGATGCATCGTAGCAGTCAACAAGTGGGATGCCATCGAAAAAGATGACAAGACCATGGATGATTACCGCAAGAGGCTGATGGAGGATTTCTCCTTTATGTCTTATGTGCCGTTTATCTTTATATCGGCACTTACAGGGCAGCGGGTAGAGAAGCTTTATGAGCTGATTAACTTTGTCAACACCCAAAACGCCATGCGTATCTCCACAGGTATGCTCAATGACCTGCTGGCCTATGCTACCGCAAGGGTGCAGCCTCCTTCTGACAAGGGTAAGCGGCTAAAGATCTACTATATCACCCAGCCTACCACAAGACCTCCAACCTTTGTAGCCTTTGTCAACAACAAGGAGCTGTTTCACTTCTCTTACCAGCGCTATATCGAAAATCAGATCAGAGAAACCTTTGGTCTGGAGGGTACTCCCATCCGCATGATTGTGCGGGAGCGCGGCGATAAGTAGGCATTGGGCGAATGCTCTGTGGTCTTTCTGTGAAATCGGGGTATTTGTTAAAGAATAAACCTTGATTTACAGCGCAGGGCTTATGTGGTATCATCAAATAAACTATACCTGTTATGTGCAGCTTCTTTTGCGGGGGGCAACTCTGCAAAAGAAGCATTACTACAGTTTAAGACAGAGCCCTATGCATTTGCTCTGCGGCTGGGGCTCTCGGAGATCATTGAAGAATTATTCAGGCCGGCGCAGAGGGCGGAATGGGACTGTTATGAATCAGACTGGAATCTTGGCCGCAGTGCTCTCACTGGCTGCGGGGTACTTAATCGGCAGCATCAGCTTTGCGGTAATTGTTTCTAAAGTGGTGGCTCACGACGATGTGCGCAGCCATGGCAGCAACAATGCCGGGGCTACCAATATGCTGCGGACTTATGGTAAGCTGCCTGCTGCAATCACTTTTATCCTTGATTTCTTAAAGGGGATGTGCAGTGCATGGGTGGCGCAGATGATCTTTGCACATTTTGGCGCTGGGGATCTGGGCAGCTACTTCGGTGGGTTGGGTGCCCTTGCTGGGCATATCTTCCCGCTATTTTTCGGGTTTCGAGGCGGTAAGGGTATTGCGACAGGCCTTGGTGCAATCATGGCGATTGACCCACTGGTGTTTTCCATTGTTGCATTGGTCTTTGTGCCCATTGCACCGATTTCGGGTTATGTTTCGCTGGCTTCGGTTACAGGGGCTAGCGGGTTCCCCATTGTGCTGACTGTGGCAAGGCTGGTGCAGGGGCGCTTTAGCATGACAGAGCTGGCGCTTAGCTTGATTTTGTCGGGTATTTTGTTATATACACACCGGGCAAATATTCAAAGACTGATGAATGGTACCGAGCGTAAGCTCTCCTTTAGAAAAAAGCAGTAGAGAGGATTTATCATGGCAAAGATATTTGTATTTGGCTCCGGCAGCTTCGGCACAGCGCTGGCGGTCACACTTTCTTCCGCTGGGCATCAGATCGTACTTTGGGGCTGGGAAAAGCCCTTCCAGGCAAGACTGCGGATCACGAGAGAAAATACCGACTTCCTCCCCGGGGTAATGATCCCCTCTGATATCGAAATCGTGGATGATACCCAGTTGATCGGCGACTGCGATGTGGTGCTGATTGCTACACCTACCTTTGGTGTGCGTGGGGTGGCGGCTAGCTGCAAGGGCAAGCTACGCCCCGATGCGGTGCTTGCTTGTGTTTCTAAGGGTATGGAGCTCTCAAGCCTCAAGCGAATGAGTGAGATTATCTCAGAGGAGCTTCCGGGCTTCCCTGTGGTGGCGCTTTCGGGGCCTTCTCATGCGGAGGAGGTTTCTAAAGAGGTGCCCACTGCTATTGTTGCGGCAAGTAAGGATCTTGCAGCAGCAGAGGTAGTGCAGGAGCTCTTTATTGGTACTAAGGTGCGCATCTATACCTCCACCGATCTCATTGGTGTGGAGCTGGGCGGCGCGCTCAAAAATGTCATTGCCTTTGCGGCAGGTATCATCGATGGTATGGGCCTCGGCGATAACAGTAAGGCTGCCCTCATGACCAGAGGCTTAACCGAAATCACCCGCTTGGGTGTGGCGCTGGGTGCTAAGGGTGAAACCTTCTCGGGCTTGTCGGGGGTAGGCGATCTGATCGTTACCTGTACCAGCGTGCATTCTCGTAACCGTAGGGCAGGATATCTAGTAGGGCAGGGCTGTACTGTAGAGCAGGCTGTAGAGAAGGTAGGCATGGTGGTAGAGGGGATTACCGCTACCAAGTGTGCGTATCAGATGGCGCAGCAAGCTGGGGTAGAGATGCCTATTACCAATCAGATCTATAAGCTGGTAATGGGGGAGACTACTCCGCATCAGGTGATTGCCAAGCTGATGGGTCGCCCACTGAAGCACGAGAGTGAGTCGAGCTGGCTAAGTGGTGTAAAGCTGCCTCAGTAGCACTGAGAGCGCTGTTGTAAAAAGGAGGGCGATCTACCTGATAAAAGCACTGTTTTTTGATCTGGATGGTACCCTGCTCAACAGTCAACGGACAATATCAGAGCAAACAAGAGTAACTCTTGAACGATGCAAAAAAAGCGGAATCAAACTCTTTTTTGCCACTGCACGACCACCACTGTTAGACCGAATGCTTTCATGGGATCAGAGCATCTTGGCTCTGTTTAATGGAGGTGTGTACTATAACGGGGGTTGTGTCGAAATTGGCGGGCAGAAGGAGTATCAGTTTATTTCCGATGTGGTGGTGCGTAAAGCGATTGAGAGCGTTTGTGCATATGATGCTCTTAATATTGCATTGCAGCTGGAGGGCGAAACCCATGGGTTTCGCTTCCCCCTCGACGCCAAGGATCACACGAGATGGGGAATAAGTGCCGAAACGGCATGCACACTCCATCAGATCGAAATGCTCCAAGCCGTAAAGATGCTGATATTTTATGAGAATCTGATAGACACAGCAATGCCTTTAGAAGAGGGGTTGGTTGCTGCCTTGAAAGAGCTATGTAGGGATGCAGCCCAATTTTATCTGACCGACAAAGGCACATGTATTCAGATCATGGGGCGGGCGGTCAATAAAGTAAAGGGCATCGAAAAAATACGAGAAAGCTTAAAGCTCTCGAAAGATGAGCTGGCGGTTTTTGGTGACGATGTCAATGATATGGAGATGCTCTCGGAATATCCATACAGCTTTGCCATGGGGAACGCTGAAAGCCATGTAAAAGATACGGCGAACTATGTCACCTACGACCACGACAGTGATGGAATCCACCACGCCATACAAAATATGCTTCGGCTTCTATAGCCCCAAAATTAGAAACCGCCTACTGATCTTGGATCAGGGCGGTTTTATTCTATTGATTACGGCGAAGCAGGGAGTTAAATATCGTGCATAATAGGGGGTAGAGGACTACGCCCACCAAAAAGGGCGCAACCTTGGGGTAAGAGAAGGGCAACTGACGAAAGAGCAGCTCCGCAGCGATAAAAGAGGGGGCAAAGGCGGTCAGCCAGATATTGACCTCATAAAATCGAGCGCGCATGGCAGCGGTTTCGATCCTGCTGGGGGTAAGAGCTTCATACACGATGATGCTGATTGCCTGTAAGATGACCCCTAATGCCAGCGACAACGGCGTCTGCCACATGCTATAGGCAACGATTGATATCAGCAGCCCGATGACACACAGCCCCGTAGTGACCACCCACAGCTTGCGGTGCATGTCCTTTGACTTTATAATTGCGCTGCATTCTAGGCAGGGCTCACAGCCTAGCAGATACCCTACCGATACTTCTAGACCTTTGGCGAGCTTGATAATCTCCTCGGCTACAGGGGAGGATCTGCCCTCTTCCCAGTCAGCGATCTGCTGAGGTGACAGCTCTGAAATTTCTGCCAGACTTTCTTGACTGAGATGGTTTTGCTTCCTGATAAATTGCAGCCGCTCACTTAAGGCCATGATCTTCACTCCTTGTCCGGCGCTGTTTGTTTTTTGCGACGGCTCTATCTTACAATATGGTCAGCCAAAGGAGAAATATACAGTGCCAAGTCTTGGGGTATCAAGGGAAAAACAAAAAAAGCTGCGAATTTCGCAGCTTTTGATGGACGGCTTATAAAAGCGGTTATATGGCTCTGGTAACCTTGCCCGAGCGTAAGCAACGGGTGCAGGTGTAAATGTGACAAGGGGTTCCCTTGACGATTGCCTTAACCTTCTTTACGTTTGGCTTCCAGGTTCTATTAGATCTCCTATGAGAGTGAGAGACCTTAATACCGAAGCTTACTCCCTTGCCGCAGATATCGCATTTTGCCATTTTCTGCACCTCCTTATTGTTCCTGTGGGATTCATAACATTAGTATTCTATCACAAGCAAAATACAAAATCAAGTGTTTATTTCGCAAAAGTATGGTTTCTATAGGAACTAAAGCGCAAAACTGCCAAAAATTCATCCATTATACAGAACATTGGTTGATTTCCGCTAGTAAAATCGCTATAATAATAAGATGGATTCGTCTATATATGAGCAGAGCTCCATAAAAATGCGTAAATTTTTTGCACAGGTGCAGCTTTGGTTTGGCGGTACTGCTATAAGGCGTGTACTGTTGATCGGTGTTAGGCAAAGCATTGCAGCCCTGAGAGCAATAGAGAAGGACTTTTCCCTAGATTTAGGCCGCGGGAATAAGTCGTTGCAGCGGCGGCAACAGATTGGACAAATATGTTTAACCTTAGCTTGTACACCGTGATTGCCAGAGCAATTGTGCTCCTTACCTCCATTCCCGTCCACGAAGCGGCTCATGCTTGGGTTGCCTCTAAGATGGGAGATGACACTGCACGATATGGTAAGCGGCTTTCACTCAACCCCTTTGACCATATCGACCCTGTGGGTGCACTGATGATATTGCTGGTGGGAGTAGGCTGGGCCAAGCCGGTGCCTGTCAACAGCTTCCACTTTAAAGATCGCAAAATGGGGATCATCCTCACCAGCCTTGCAGGGCCTGCCTCTAATATTTTGCTCGCTCTGGTGTCGCTGGTGCTTTACAGGCTTCTGCGGTTTGGGGGGATGGTCATGCCGCAGATTTTTGATTTGGTTTATGGGCCGGTGCAGGTGCTGCAGATCATGGTTTTTGCCAACATCACCCTTGCAGTCTTTAACCTGCTGCCTATACCGCCTCTAGATGGATGGCGGGTAGCTTCGGTGCTGCTACCCCCAAGGCTCTACTGGCAGATCGCCGAAAAAGAGCAGATGATCGGTATGGCACTAATGCTGATCGTTTTTGCCGGACTGCTCAATGGCCCTCTGGGCTTTTTGTCCTCCCTGCTGTATATGCTGGTAGACAAGATTGCATTGCTGATTTTGTTCCCAGTGCAGCTTTTGTTTTAGGGGGAGCCTATGGTCTACCCTACCTTTAAGCTGTCAGAATTTGAGGGCCCTTTAGAGCTGATGCTCCACTTGATCTCAAAGCATAAGCTAAATATTGAAGATATTGAGATTTCGCTGCTCCTTGAGCAGTATCTGCATTTTATTGATCATCGTGCAGACATCGACCTAGAGGTGGATAGCGCCTTTATCGAGATGGCAGCGCATCTGGTGCATATCAAGACGGTCATGCTACTGCCCAAGCACGAGGACGAAGCCAAAGACCTAAAAAGCCAGCTAACCCAGCAATTGATGGAGTATCAGGCTTGCCGGGCGGCGGCGGAATTCCTCAGAGAGCGGGAGGCAAAGCACCTTGTGTATGTGAGGGCACCGATGGATCTGCAACTAGACCCCACCTACACAGGCACCATGCCCCTTTCGGCACTGCTTATACAGATGGGGATCAGTGAGTCGGTGAAGCGGCGTAAGGCGGCACCAAGCCCCGCTCAGTTTGCCCAGCTGGTTTCGCGCCGCACGGTATCGGTGACCTCTCGCATCATCAATGTACTTAAGCGCTTATACCGCAAGGGCAGCATGGACTTTGAGCAGGCTTTTGTAGGAGCCGAGAGCAGGAGCCACATCGTAGCCACGTTTCTGGGCATCTTAGAGCTGATCAAGGCAGGCAGGGTGGTCACTGACCCTGACAATACCAGTATTACACTGGTTAAAAACGCAGACAAGTTAAGAAGTAAGCCGGGGGAGCAGTAAGGATGGATCAAATTTCACAATCGATACTTGCGATTTTGTTTGCCTCAGGGGAGCCGATAGAGCTAAGCAGGATTGCGGCGGCGCTTGGGATACATATCGACGAATGCCAGCTGATGATGGACCTGCTATCTGCCAACCTCGACGAGCAGGATGGTGCCTTGATGGTGCTAAAGCTTGGCAGTCGCTATCAGCTAGCGACCCGTCAGCGATTTACTCCTGTGATACGAGCAGCCTTGGAGCAGAAGCGACATACGCCTCTTTCACAGGCATCTTTGGAAATCTTGGCGATCATCGCTTATAATCAGCCGGTGACCAAGGCATTTATCGAGCAGGTCAGAGGAGTAGATTGCAGCTCTGCTTTGGGCGGGTTGATCGAAAAAGGCCTCTGCGAGGAGGCAGGCAGACTAGAGCTGCCCGGCAGACCAATCGCGTATCGGGTGACCGATAACTTCTTGCGGACCTTTGGGCTATCTTCATTAGATGAGCTACCTGAGCTAAGGGTGGAGGCAGCCGAGGCCGAAGAAGAGCGACAGTTAAGCCTTTTATAAGCTTTGATATTTTGCGCTTTTGGTATAGTTCCCCTTATGGGGTAGCATACTTTGATAGACGGCAAAACCTCTTTAATACCGGTAAGGAGTGATGGACATACTATTCCTATGGATATTGCTGGGTATTGTGCTGTTGCTGTGCATACCGGTGGTTTTGGAGCTAAAATATCATGAAGATCTCATGGTTTGGGTCAAGGTACTGTGGTTTCGCAAGCAGCTGCTACCTGCCCCTGTAAAACCAAAAAAGCAAAAGAAAGAGCAGCCAAAGCCTCCGGCGGAAAAAAAGCCCAAGGAGGAAAAAGATCCCTCATTTGACTTCAAAGAAATCTGGAAGATGGCGCAGGAGCTATTGCCAAAGCTCTGGCGCTGGGTCAAGTGGCTGGTGGGCAAAATCAAATTTTATGATCTAGATATTGGTATACTGGTGGCCCGAGGAGATGCAGCTACTACTGCAATTGCTTTGGGGCAGGTGCAGGCTTATCTCCATGGTGTGCTGGGCTTACTTAGAAATTTCTTTGACATCCGCCCCCGTACCCTATTGGTGCAGCCCGATTTTACGGGAGATACCGACCAGCATTATGTATATTTTAAGGTGAGGATTATCCCCATCATCGTGCTGATTGCGGCAGTCAATATATTGATAGCGGCCTTTGGGCCGGTAATGAAGCTCATTAAAGGCGATAAAAAAACAACAACCACAACAAAAGAAAAGGATGTGCAGTGATTATGGAAAACAAACACCCAATTGGAGAAATACTCGATACCTCACTGGATAACCTGCGCAAGCTGGTGGACGCCAATACAGTTATCGGTACCCCAATTACCCCCACTGAGGGTACCACCATTATCCCGATTTCTAAGGTAGCTTTTGGCTTTGCCAGCGGCGGCACTGAGCTGCCAAGCGGCAAGTCAGCGATGCCTTTTGGCGGAGGAAGCGGCGGCGGTGTGACCATCACCCCTCTTGCTTTTATTGTGATTACCGGTGGCAAGGTGGATATTCTCCAGGTAGCAACTGCCGATAATACGGCTGATCGTATCGTCAATATGATCCCCGGATTATTTGACAAGGTTTCGGGTCTGGTGTCAGATACTGTTGCTAAGCGCAAAGCCCCACATTCACCCATAATTCCAGAGTAATAAACCCCACTTTGACTGCATATAACTTTTTTGTAATAAACAAAAGGGAAGGTGGCAGTCGAAGGTGGTAAAAAAGCAGACCAGCTTATTTAAGCGCGTGCGAAATATTGCCTTAGTTGCGTTGCTATGGGCAGCGGGCTTGGCAAGCCTTTTAAAGCCCCAGATGCTTCCCGATGGAGGGGAGCGCTATATGCTGCGGTCCCCCTACAACCGTACCGGCCTCGCCATCAACACCATCAAGGGTACCGATGCTGAGCCCCCCGTCACTCCTCCTCCCGCGGTGCAAGCCAAAGGCTGGGTGCTGATGGACGCAGCTTCGGGTCGGATGATTTTATCGGGTGCTCCCAATGAAAAGCTGCCGATGGCTAGTACCACTAAGATCATGACTGCCTTGATCACCCTAGAGCAGCCAAATCTTGATGAGTTCTTTACGGTAGATACCAGTGCTATCACCGTAGAGGGTAGCAGCATGGGGCTTCAGCAGGGAGATAAGACCACGCTGCGCACCTTGGCAGCAGGGATGCTTCTGCCTTCGGCAAATGATGGCGCAAGAGCTGCCGCTGTGCGGATTTCGGGCAGTGAAGCTGCTTTTGCCCAGCTGATGAATGATTATGCTGCCAAAATCGGGATGAGCAATACCTATTTTAGCACTGCTTCGGGGCTTGACCAAGGAGAGCATTACTCCACTGCCTATGATATGGCATTGCTCGCCTCCCGAGCCCTTCAAAATGATGAATTTGTAAAGCTATGCTCCAGCCACTACCTCAATGTAAAATATGGTAATCCACCCTATATGCGCACGCTCCACAACCACAATAAATTGATCGGCAGCTACGAAGATGCCATTGGCGTCAAGACCGGCTTTACCAAAAAAGCAGGCAGATGCCTTGTATCGGCAGCAGAGCGGGATGGCTTGACGCTGGTGATGGTTACCCTAAATGCCGCAGATGATTTTAACACCCATCGTGCTATGTTTGAGTGGGCGTTTGATAGCCTTCACTTCCTAAAGGTAAACGATCGTGTGGAGAATGCAAGTGTGGCGGTAACCGGTGGTGTAAAGCCACGGCTATCACTACAGGTGCCTTGGGAATTTGGCGCATATTTAACCGAAGAAGAGGCGGCGCATATTTCAATTTCGATCAATATACCGCCTTTTGTATACGCACCTATCAAAAAAGGGGAGCCTGTAGGTGAGGTAGTCATGACACTAGGGGATAGTAAGCTTGCTACTGCTCCAGTAATTGCAGCAGAAACCGTGGCAGCCACTGTCAAAGAAAGATTTTGGGATAGCTGGTTTCGGCAGAGTAAATAACCAACATAGTTCCCTTTGCAAGGTTGTGCTAGGCAGAGCCTTGCGAGGGGAGTTTCAATCAATAAGCGAGCCTTTTGGCTCAGGATAATAAATACATGGCCTTTTGGGCAGAACGGAAAAAGTATGAGAATACACAAGGTTTTATCGGATAACGGCGTCGCATCTAGGCGCAAGGCAGAGGAATTAATCGGGCAGGGTAGAGTGACAGTCAATGGTCACAAGGCTATCCTTGGGCAGGATATCAACCCTATTAAGGATATTATCGCCATCGATGGTCAGCGGGTGAGCCTAAGGGCAAATACCGACAAGCATTATATCGCCCTCTACAAGCCCAGAGGCTGGGTTACCACCATGTCGGACGAGCTAGGGCGTAAATGCATCGCTCAGTTTGTAGAAGATATGCCCGGGAAGGTCTACCCTATCGGCAGGCTTGATAAAGACAGTGAGGGTCTGCTGCTCTTGACCAATGATGGTGAATTTGCCAATCTGATTATGCACCCAAGGCACCATATCTCTAAGACCTACCGAGTGACTGTGCGCCCTGATATCAGCGAGGAGCAGTTGATTGCTCTCTCGACCGGCGTAGAGATCGATACAGGCAAGACCGCCCCCGCACAGGTGACGGTGCTAACTAAGGAAGCGGGAAGAGTCGTGCTGCGAATGACCATTACAGAGGGCAAAAACCGCCAGATCAGAAAGATGTGTGAGGCAGTAGGGCTAGAAGTAGCAAGGCTCCGTCGTACCACCATCGGCCCCCTCCAGCTTGGGATGCTTCAGCCGGGAGAGTGGCGTGAGCTAAGCCCAAATGAAGTGGGGATGATCCGAAATGCGGTCACACTTGAGGCTTCAAAGCCAAACCCCGACAAAAAGAGGCGCAGCTATGCACCCTATAAAGCAGGAGCAGGCAGCAGACCAGGAGCAGGCGGTAAGCCAGCACCCAGAAGCAACACAGCAAGACGCCCTGCCCCAAAGGGTCAAGATCGCTAAGCTCCGTAAAGGGATAAACATCATACAGGAAGGAAAACTATGTTGACGATAAAGCTGGAGCTTGATCAAGACAAAATCAGCGAATTTATAGGTACTACAGAGCCCCAAGGGGCGGTTTTTACCGCCTGTGAAGGGGAGCATTGTGTGGCATATGGCATCTTTCAGACAGAGGAAGATACCGTCTGCCTCTGCCGCTGTCATTACAATGATCCCCAAGTGCTCGATGGTATCGTGAGGGCTGCATTCCACTGGGCAGTGGCGCTGGGGGCGGAATGTTATGATATTACGAGAGCCGATGAGGCGACTATGCAGCAGCTGCTATCGATGGGCTACCACCCCAAGGGCAGGCTGGAGGAACTAAAGCCCAGCTGCGGCCATAAGTAAGCTATCCTAAGTACAGCCTTAGCGATGGCGTATTACCAAAAGGTGCAGGTCGGGTGTTGTTTCGTATTTATTACCAAATAAATTATAAAGAATATCGCTTAAATTGGGGCAGTGGAGGCTGGATTTTACGGCAGAGACCTGCTCCTTGGCACCTCTTGTGCATTGACAAATTATCGGCATAAGGGTATTATATAGTGTAAGATAATTTCGCCCATAGTACGCTGAAACTCACATAACGAGGAGGACTAGAATGGCTAGAAGCATGACAGGATTTGGTAGATGCCAGCGGGTGGTAAACGGCAGAGATATTACAATAGAGATCAAGTCTGTCAACCACCGTTATTTTGAGTTTGCTGCCAGGATTAAAGGCAACTATGGGTACTTAGAGGAGCGACTAAAGAGCTTCGTACAGGGGAAGGTTTCTCGTGGTAAGGTAGATGTCAACCTCTTTATTACCTCCAATATAGCGGCAGATGCCAGCGTGCAGATCAACCATGAGCTGGCACGCTCTTATATCAATGCATTTCGGGAGCTGGCCGATGAAACAGGGCTGACTGACGACATTAAGGTATCAACCCTAGCAAGATTCCCCGAGATCTTTGTAGTGGAAAAAAAGCCCGAAGACGAAGATGCCATCTGGGCGGATGTCAAAGAGGTCGCTGCCGAAGCCCTCGAGAGCTTCCTTGCTATGCGTAGTGCAGAGGGTGCCAAGCTGCGGGAAGATATCTCTGCTAGGCTCGATGTGGTCAGTCGATTGGTGGTGGAGGTTGAGCGTCAGTCTCCCAAGACCGTTGAGGATTATCGCAATCGGCTCTTTGCCAAGCTAAGCGACATCCTTGCAGAGCGTGGTATCGATGAGCAGCGGGTGCTGACCGAGGCGGCGATCTTTGCCGAGCGGGTAGCTGTAGCAGAAGAAACCGTAAGGCTCCACAGCCACGTAGAGCAATTTAGGGAGATCCTAAGTAAAGAAGATGCCATCGGCCGGAAGCTTGACTTCTTGATACAGGAATTAAACCGTGAGGTCAATACCATCGGCTCTAAGAGCCAGAGCTTTGATATCGGTATGGTGGTCATCGAGCTAAAGAGCGAAATCGAAAAAATCAGAGAGCAGATCCAAAACATAGAATAGACTTTAGATCATTGCACGATGTACGGATGAAATCAAAGGAACAGGAGAATAGGCAGTGAAGCTAATTAATATAGGCTTTGGCAACATGGTATCTGCCCGCAAGCTGGTGGCCATCGTAAGCCCAGAGTCCGCCCCTATTAAGCGGATCATTCAGGATGCGAGGGATCGTGGCACCCTGATTGATGCCACCTACGGCAGAAGGACCCGCGCGGTGATCATCACCGACTCTGACCATATCATCTTGTCAGCGATTCAGCCCGAAACAGTGGCAAATCGTCTGGACAACGATGAGGAGGAAGACGTGGACGATGAGTAAACCCAGAGGTAGTCTGATCGTTTATTCCGGCCCCTCCGGTGTAGGCAAGGGCACGATTATCGCCCCTTTAATCAAGGATACGATCTTTGCCTTGTCGGTATCGGCCACCACCAGAGCTCCTAGAGCTGGTGAAATAGAGGGGCAAAGCTATTATTTCCTTAGTCGAGATCGCTTTGAGCAGATGATCAAGGAGAATCAATTCCTCGAGTATGCCCAGTATAACGGCAACTATTACGGCACCCCCAGAGAGTTTGTGGAGCAAAAGCTAGATGCAGGCATCGACGTGCTGCTGGAAATTGAAGTAGTCGGCGCTATGAAGGTTAAGCAGAGCTTCCCCGAGGCGGTGTTTATCTTTGTGATGCCTCCTTCTTATGAAGAGCTGCGGTCACGGCTGATAGGCCGACAGACCGAGACAGCACAGCAGATACATAACAGGCTAGCGGCTGCCAGAGATGAAATCAAAATGGCAGAGCAGTATGATTTTATTATTATCAACAATGACCTTGCCGCCGCTAGGGAGAATTTACTCGCCGCGGTGCGAGCGGGCAAGCTCCTTACACGCAAAAATTATAACTTTATAAAAGAGGTAGAGAAACTATGCTAAGACCAGCTATGTCTGAAATGCTGCAAAACGATCAGGATTACTATAATTTCGTGGTGGCGGTTGCCAAACGAGCTCGTGAAATCGCCATTGAAGCAGACGAAAACAAGGTTTTTCTTGATAAGAAGCCGGTTAAGTTGGCGGTCGAGGAATTTGCCAAGCAGGCGAAGGAAACCAAGCAAAGATAACCAGCCTAAGGCAGCCGTAGGGTGATCGCTCGCTCTGCGGCAAATTGTTTTTATACCTGAAATTAAGACCGTAGGTGGCGCAAATAAAAAATGATAGAAGGACAGGTGAAAATGATGTTTAAAGGCAAAACCATTGTACTGGGTGTCACAGGGGGGATCGCCGCTTACAAAGCTGCTCAATTGGCGAGTGATCTGGTCAAGACCGGGGCAGATGTCCATGTGATTATGACCAAAAATGCAACGGAGTTTGTTACTCCCACTACCTTTGAAACTTTGACTGCCAACAGGGTATCGGTAGATACCTTTGATCGCAACTTTCAGTGGAATGTGCAGCATGTATCGCTGGCCAAAAAAGCCGATCTCTTTGTGATTGCTCCCGCTACTGCCAACATCATTGCCAAGATGGCTCATGGCATAGCCGATGACATGCTCTCCACCACCGTCCTTGCTGCACGCTGCCCCAAGATGGTAGTACCTGCCATGAATACTGGCATGTATGATAACCCAGCTACCCAGCGGAATTTTGAGACTTTAAAGGTAGACGGTGTATATTTCGTAGACTCCGATACTGGATGGCTTGCTTGCGGCGACGTGGGCAAGGGGAGATTTGCTGATCTGCCCAAGATCATGGACGCGATTGAGTATGTGCTAGCCCCCAAGAAAGATCTGGCGGGCAAGCGGGTGCTGGTAACTGCCGGCCCTACCCAAGAGAGCCTTGATCCTGTGCGCTTCATCACCAACCACTCTACAGGCAAGATGGGCTATGCCATTGCCAAGGCAGCCCGTATGCGGGGCGCTGAGGTGACGCTGGTCAGCGGGCCAGTTTCGATCGCTCCTCCTTTTGGTGTGCAGCTGGTCGGGGTAAGCTCCGCTCTTGAGATGTATGATGCGGTGGTTTCACGGCAGGCAGAGCAGGATATCATTATCAAAACTGCGGCAGTGGCCGATTATCGCCCTGCCCAGCAGGCAGAGGATAAGATCAAAAAATCAGAGGGGGATATGAGCATCGCTCTGGTGCGAAACCCCGATATTTTAAAGACTTTGGGAGAAAGCAAGCCTGCCACACAGGTACTGTGCGGATTTTCTATGGAAACCAAGGATCTACTAGAAAACTCCCGCCAGAAGCTCCTAAAGAAGAACGCTGACATGATTGTAGCAAACAGCTTAAAGACAGAGGGCGCGGGCTTTGGCACCGATACCAATGTGGTAACCATCATTACAGCCAAGGGGAATATGGAGCTGCCAATGATGGAGAAGCGTGCCGTAGCCGAAGCGGTGCTGGATGAAGCAGCAGCCTTGTTGGCACAGAAAAGCCAAAAGGTGTAGTCTGTCGCAAAAATCATACATGCTTTGCTTACTCACAGTACCCTCAAAGTAGCTTCTACCTCTGGTGGCAGTGTCAATGGACTATTTAGAGCCGAGGGTGCGGGCTTTGGCACCGATAATGTGGTAACCATCATTACAGCCAAGGGAAAGCTGCCAATGATGGAGAAGCGTGCCGTAGCCGAAGCGGTGCTGGATGAAGCAGCAGCCTTGTTGGCTCAGAAAAGCCAAAAGGTATAGGCGATCGTAAAACAAATTATGCTTGTCTACTCACAGTACCCTCCAAGCAGCCTCTGCCTCTGGTGGATTGCTACCAACGGACTGGGTTGATCAATAACGAAAACAGAGCTTTATTGTATATGGTATCAAAGGGGTGTATAACATGCAGGTCGCAAGGGTTGTTTTGGATAAGGCTTCTCAAGGCTATGACCGTATCTATGACTACAAGCTCCCCTTAGGGCTGCATATAGCTGCTGGCTGTAGAGTGATTGTACCCTTTGGCAAAGGCAATGCCCGAAGGCTCGCCTTTGTGATGGAGATCACTCAGGAGGGTGAAACCGAGGGCTTAAAGGAAATCATCTCTGCTGTTGATGCTTCTCCAGTGGTTGATCAAGAGGGCATCCAGATTATCCATTGGCTTAAGGAGCTGACATTTTGCAGCTATTTTGATGCGGTGCGCTGCCTTGTGCCACCCGGGATCGGTGTACGGCTCTCCACCGGGATTGCGGCAGTGCAGCCACCGCCTGATCCGCTGCCGGCTTTAAGCCACGATGCCCGCTTGCTTTATCAGAAGCTTCTTACAAAGAAAAAGCTCAGCGATGAGCATAGCCTCTTAAATCAGCTTGGCATCATCGGAGAAGCTACCTCCGAAGAGCTGCTTGCAAAGGGGCTAGCGGTGAGAGGGCAGCTGATTACACGCAAGGTTGGGGATCAGCGGGCGGTGATGGCAAGGCTCATTGATCAAACCCCAAGCAGCAAGATTACCCCTAAGCAGCAGGATGTTCTTGATTTTTTAGGGCAGATGGGCAGTGCTTCGGTAAAGGAAATCTGCTATTACTGCTCGGTAAGCTTGTCGGTAATTGATGGGCTCAAAAAACGAGGAATTATCGAGCTCTATGAGGAGATCGTCTATCGAGACGCTCTACCTGGAGCTGTTGAGGATTTACCCCAAGTTTCATTAAGCGAGCCGCAGCAAAAGGCCTATGAGCAGCTCAAAGCTGACGCCGAAGCAGAGGCCTATAAGGTTACTCTGCTTTACGGTGTAACAGGGAGCGGCAAGACACAGGTGTTTATCAGGCTGATCCAAGAAACAGTGGCTCCCGGGCGGGG
>DAMCAP010000014.1:0-13425 GCA_032059445.1 Oscillospiraceae bacterium | reverse complement strand
GCAGACGGTTGCGGAATTTACAGGCCGTTTCGGAGAGCGGGTAGCAGTGCTTCACTCCAGCCTCTCGATGGGAGAGCGCCTTGATCAGTGGAGAAAGATCAAGGACGGAGTATGCGATATTGTGGTAGGCACAAGGCTTGCAGTCTTTGCTCCTGTCAAAAATCTGGGGCTAATGGTGATGGATGAGGAGCAGGAGCACACCTATCACTCCGAGAGCTCCCCTCGTTATCACGCAAGAGAGATTGCGAAGCTGCGGTGCAGCCTTAATAACTGCCTGCTATTACTCTGCTCGGCTACGCCCTCGATCGAAAGCTATTATCTGGCACGACAGGGCAAGTATGGCCTTGTGGAGCTTACGGCGCGCTACGCCAGAGGTGGGCTGCCTCAGGTGGTAACGGTGGATATGCAGGAAGCCCAACTGGCCACCGGCTCCTCAATTATCAGTGAGGAGCTTGCAGAGGAGATCTGCTATAATCTTGACCGTGGGGAGCAGTCGATCCTGCTGCTCAATCGGCGGGGTTACAACACCACCGTAAAATGCTCCTCTTGCTTTACGGTTACAAAATGCCCCCATTGCTCAGTACCCCTTACCTACCATGCTGCCAATAACCGCTTGATCTGCCATTACTGTGGGCATATCCGAGAGATGGGTGTCAAGTGCGAGTTTTGCAACAGCGCTATGCTACTGCATACAGGGGTAGGCACACAGCGGGTGGAGCAGGAGCTTGGGGTATTATTCCCTGACGCGAGAGTACTGCGGATGGATATGGACACAACCATGACCAAGCATGCCCACCAGCGATTGTTTGACAGCTTTGCTAAGGGAGAATATGATATCATGATCGGCACCCAGATGGTGGCCAAGGGGCTTAACTTCCCTAAGGTGACACTGGTAGGAGTGCTCTCCGCAGATCAGTCTCTTTATACAGAGGACTTCAGGGGCTACGAAAAGACCTTTGCCCTCCTCACTCAGGTGGTTGGGCGCTGCGGTAGATCAGAGCTACCCGGCAGAGCTTACATACAGACCTACACCCCCGAAAATCAAGTGATCTCTCTGGCGGCTTTGCAGGATTATAAGGGATACTATGCCGCCGAAATCGACTTTCGAGAAATAGGGCTTTACCCGCCTTTTTGCGAGCTGTGTTGCATTGCATTTGTAGGGGAAGAGCAGCAGAAGGCACAGCAGGATGCAGGGGAGTTTCAGCGCTACTTTACCCGACTGGCCAGTGAGAAATATTCAAATCTCCCTTTACGGGTGCTAGGTCCATCGGAATTTAGCCAATTAAAGGTGGCGGGTAAATACCGCTACAAGCTGCTGATCAAATGCAAAAATACCAAAGCCACCCGAAGCCTCATAAGAGAGGCACTTGAGTGGTACAATAAGCTTAGAGAGCATTCTGCCTGCTATGTAGATTTCTATAGTGATTAGAAATTTCACATATCGTTAAAATGTAAGAATGTGTTTTAAAAATGCTCAAAAACTATTGGTATACTAAGATAGGACTAGTAAACTCTAGGGCATGGGGCATCACATTGTAAGCCCCACTGCTAGATAGGAATAGAATAAATAAAATCTAAGGAGAGTTCCATGGCAATACGAACAATTGTACACGAGTCTGACCCGATTTTAAGGAAAAAAAGCAAGCCTGTAGATAAATTTGACCAGAAGCTTTGGGAGCTTTTAGACGATATGGAGGAAAGCATGCGCGCTGCCAATGGCGTGGGTCTTGCCGCACCTCAGGTAGGCTTCTTAAAGCGTGTGGTGGTGATCGATGTGGGTGAGGGCAAGATTGAGCTGATCAACCCCATGGTCGTCTACCAGTCAAAGAAGGAAATCGAGGGTGACGAAGGCTGCCTTTCTTCCCCCGGGGAGTATGGCGTCGTGCCAAGGCCTGCAAAGGTTACCGTAAAGGCACAGGATAGAATGGGCAACGCCCTAGAGGTAACAGGAGAAGGCTTCCTTGCCAGAGCTCTTTGTCATGAGATTGATCATCTGGAGGGCGTGCTGTTTAAAGACTTGGTGATTGCCATGCACGAGCCAGAGGAGCCAAGGGCACGCAAAAAACGCTAGACGGAGGATTAAAGCTTGAGAGTAGTTTTTATGGGCACACCAGAGATTGCCGCTAAATGCTTAGAGAGGGTAATCGAGGCAGGCTATGAGGTTGTAGGGGTATTTACCCAGCCTGATCGCCCCCGCGGCAGAGGGCATAAGCTGGTTTATTCAGAGGTCAAGGAAGTAGCGCTTGCCCACAATATCCCCGTGTATCAGCCCCTGCGGCTTCGAGGCAACGAGGAAGCTTTAGAGCAGCTTCGTGGCTTAAAGCCTGACGTAACGGTAGTGGTGGCATATGGGCAGCTCTTGCCAATAAGCTTTTTAGAAGCAGCTCCTCTCGGCGCAATCAACGTCCATGCTTCGCTGCTGCCAAAGCTTAGGGGAGCAGCGCCAATCCAGTGGTCGATCTTAAACGGCGACTGCCACACCGGTGTGACCACCATGTATATGGCAGAAGGCCTTGATACAGGCGATATGTTAGAGCGAGTAGAGCTCGACATTGATCCTGACGAAAGCTCAGGTGAGCTTTTTGAGCGGATGACAAAGGCGGGCGCCGATTGTCTGCTGACGACCCTAGAAAAGCTCAAGGCAGGCACCCTAAAGCCTGTACCCCAAAATCATGTAGAGGCTACATGGGCATCGCCCCTTACCAAAGAAAACGGAAAAATCGACTTTGCCAAGAGTACCCTACAGATCCACAATCAGATTAGAGGATGCAACCCCTGGCCTGTGGCTTACACGAAGCTTGGGGATAAGGTGCTTAAGGTCTACCGTGGGGCACCTGCTACCCTTAAAGGCAACGTGGGGGAGCTTCTCGATGAGCGCAGGCTGATTATCGGCACTGGTGATGGCTCCATTGAGCTCCTTGAGGTGGTCTTGGAGGGTGGCAAAAAAAATACTGGATCTCAGCTAATCAATGGGCAACGTCTTGCCAAAGGATTTAAATTTACCCAGTAAAGGAGAAGCATATGTTTTATCTTGATCGCTATTACTTCCTGCTGGTTATACCTGCAATGCTGATTGCATTGTTTGCACAGGGCATGGTTTCCTCCACCTTTGAGCGATTTAAGCGTATACGAAGCCAGCGGGGGCTGACAGGGGCAGAAGTGGCCCGTCAGATACTAAATGACAATGGATTATATAATATTCAGGTTACGCCTATTAATGGGCGGCTTACCGATCATTACGACCCAAAAGCGGGCGTGATACGGCTTTCTAGTGAGGTTTATGGCTCTAGCTCCATCGCTGCCATCGGTATTGCTGCCCACGAGGCAGGCCATGCAGTGCAGCATTCGATGGAGTATGCTCCCCTCACAGTGCGCAATGCCATTATCCCCATTACCAATTTCGGCTCGCGCCTGTCGTTCCCTTTGATCTTAGCAGGGATTGTAATGGGCGCGCAGCCTCTCGTCAATCTCGGCATCATTGCCTTTGGCTTAGTGACTTTGTTTCAGCTTATTACCCTACCTGTTGAGTTTAATGCCAGCAGCAGAGCAATCCGTACGCTGGATTCTCACGGTATCTTGACCACTGAAGAGCTAAGTGGAGCGAAGAGCGTGCTTTCTGCCGCTGCTTTGACCTACGTGGCAGCCCTGATCACCTCGGCGGCACAGCTGCTTCGGTTGATTCTCCTTTATGGTAGCCGTAGGGACGATTAAGCCTACACGCTTGCAGATAAAAGCTGCAAGATACGATTGTGATACGTCGACGCCCGGGAAAGGAGCATTCTATGAAAAAAGCACGGCAGGTGGCAGTAGAAGCATTGATGAAGGTGGACGCACAGGGAGGGTATTCTCCCATCGTGCTAGATAATGCCCTTAAGCGCTCAGAGATGGATGCTCGAGATAAGGGCTTTGTCACTGCGATGTTTTATGGTGTGATTGAGCGCAAGCTCACGCTGGATCATTTTATCCACAACTATGCCCAGCACAAGCTTACCCCTGTAGTGCGCGAGATTTTAAGGCTCGCTTTTTACCAGCTCATTTATATGAAAAACATCCCGGAGAGTGCAGTGGTGGATGAGGCGGTGGAGCTCACTAGATTGATGCGGCAACCGGGGGCTGCGAGGATGGTCAACGGTATTTTGCGCAGCTTCTTAAGGCAGGGAGTAGAAGAAGCCCCTGATGACGATAGTCTGGCTGCCCTTGAGATCAAATACTCGACCCCTAAGGATCTTATCGCACTGCTGATCGAGTGGTATGGGCTCGATACCACCAAGGCAATCCTCGCCCATTCCTTTGGTCGTCCGCCTATATACCTGCGGGCCAATACCCTCAAAACCGCTCCGCAAACATTGATAGCCACGTTGCAGGAGCAGGGCTTTGATGCAGAGGCAGCGCCGATAGAGGCCTGCGTCATGCTGGGTGGTGGGGATATAGCTGCAACAGCACTGCACAAAAAAGGGCAGTTTCACATACAGGATATTTCTTCTCAGAGGGCAGCGCTTACGCTTGCCCCCAAGCCCGGTCATCGGGTTTTGGATCTTTGCGCTGCACCCGGCTCCAAGAGCTTTACCATGGCACAGCTGATGCAAAATCAAGGAGAGATCCTCTGCTGTGACATCCACGAGCATAAGCTGCCCCTGATACAGGCTGGTGCGGAGCGCTTAGGGATCGAGATCATCACCGCGAAACTCTCAGATGCCACTACTTTTGACGCTGCTCTAGGGGAATTTGATCGTGTGCTCTGTGATGTGCCTTGCTCAGGACTTGGCATTTTGCGCAGAAAGCCCGAAATTAAGTATAAACCGATAGGCTCTTTTGCTACTTTACCCGAATATCAGTATAAAATCTTGAAAAATTCCACAAACTACCTTAAGATAGGTGGAGAGCTTGTTTACTCGACCTGCACCATCAACCCACAGGAAAACCAGCAGGTGGTCAGCCGCTTGCTCGGCGAAGACAGCAGGTTTGAGCCTGTGGCCATCGATGGTGAAAGCTGGTATTGCAACATCTTGCCCAGCGAGGGTGCAAGTGATGGATTTTTCATCTCAAAAATCAGGAGAGTCCGTTAATGGATAAAATCGATATAAAATCCCTGTCCTACCCCGAGCTGGAGGAGCTGGTGCTGGGGCTTGGTGAGGCGAAGTTTCGTGCGGGGCAGATCTTTGTATGGCTGCATCAGAAGCAGGTACCAAGCTTTGATGCCATGAATAACCTATCTGCTAAGCTTAGAGCTGCTCTTGCCAAGCAGTGCAGCCTCACGGTGCTTAAGGAGCTTACTGTGCAGCGATCCAGTGACGGCACGGTGAAGATCCTCTTTGAGCTACCTGATACCAATACCATTGAAACAGTGGTGATGAGCCACAGCTATGGCACCTCTTTGTGTATTTCGAGTCAAGTAGGATGCAGGATGGGGTGTAAGTTTTGCGCCTCGACTGTGGGGGGGCGTGTCCGCAACCTAAGCCCTGCGGAGATGCTTGAGCAGGTATACCGAGCTGGGGAGATTGCGGGAAAAAGGATCGACTCCATCGTCATGATGGGGATTGGTGAACCACTAGATAACTTTGACAACGTAATGAAGTTCCTTGAGCTGATCAATGACCCTAAAGGCTTAAACATGAGCCACAGGCATATTTCCCTCTCTACCTGCGGGATCTGCGACCAGATTGACCGCTTGGCTGATCAGAAGCTGCAACTGACCCTTTCGGTTTCGCTGCATGCTGCCGATGATGAGACGAGAGATCAAATCATGCCTATCAACCATAAGTATAACATCGGGCAGCTGATGCAAAGCTGTAAGCGATACTTTGCACTGACTGGCAGGCGGATTTCCTATGAATTTGCCTTGATCCATGGGGTAAATGACAACCCCGCTACAGCAGAGAAGCTGCTTAAGCTACTTAAGGGGCAAAACTGCCATGTGAATTTGATCCCGATTAATCCGGTAGAGGGTACCGGTTTTACAAGACCCTCCAAGCAAAATAACGAACGGTTTCGACAGATCCTCGAGGATGGGGGGCTAAGCGCCACCATTCGGCGAGAGCTGGGTACAGATATTGACGCTGCCTGCGGGCAGCTTCGTAGAAAGCATAGGGAGGTGTAGTGCTTTGAGGATCATCGGCGGTACCCATAAGGGTATGAAGCGTTTTAACAATCAGGATTGTTTTGCTGTTTCTACAGGGCAAAATCAATGCTGGGCAGTGGTGTGTGACGGTGTAGGCGGCGCCAACGGTGGCGAGGTTGCCAGCCGCACTGCCTGTGAGTTTATTGCTTCTGCCTTGCGCCGCTCCGTCCTGCCTGGCACTACTCAATCAAGTATCGAGAATATCATCATCAGCGCCTGTGCCGGCGCCAATGCAGAGATTTATCACATCCAACAAGAAAAACTGGCCCTGCGAGGTATGGGTACTACACTGGTAGGTGCAGTGGTGCAAAACGGCCTTGCTACGATTTTTTGGGCAGGGGATAGCCGCGCCTACCTGCTACGCAGTGAGCAGCTATCTCAGCTGACCACCGATCATACGGTGGTACAGCATCTGGTGGATATGGGCAAGCTTTCGCCCAAGGATGCCTTGGCACATCCTGACCGCAACCACATCACCCGTGCTTTAGGGGTAGAGCGGGAGGTCAGGATCGAGTTTTACATCCACCGCATGGATGAGGAGGACAGCATCCTCCTATGCAGCGACGGGGTGTATAATTATATGGATCATCAGGAGCTGGAGGCGATTACAGCTATGTGCACAACCAAGGCAAGTGTTGACCCGATTATCGACAGTGCAAACTTAGGAGGAGGGGGCGATAATATTACCGCGGTAATTATTACCCCGCTGTCACAGGAGGTGGCTAGACAGTGAGCACCAACATAGGCAGATTAATTGACGAGCGTTACCGTATCGATGAGCTTGTAGGCTCAGGAGGTATGGCTTATGTATATAAAGCTACTGATATTACAGATGGTAAAACAGTAGCGGTAAAGGTATTAAAACCGGAGTTTTATGACAATACCGAGCTAACCCGCAGATTTAAAAATGAATCAAAGGCGATTGCTCTTTTGTCACACCCCAATATCATCCGCGTATTTGACGTGAGCTTTACCGATGAGATGAAGTGCATCGTCATGGAATATATCGACGGCATCACCCTTAAGGAATACCTAGAGATGCAAGGGGCGATCAGTTGGAAAGAAACAGTGTTTTTTGGTGGCCAGATCTTAAGCGCTGTAGCCCACGCCCATAAAAAGGGGATTATACACCGTGACCTAAAGCCCCAAAACATCTTGCTCCTCAGCGATGGCACCATCAAAATCATGGATTTTGGCATCGCACGCTTTGCCCGCAGCGAGACCAAGACTATTACCGACAAGGCCATCGGCTCGGTCCACTACATCAGCCCCGAGCAAGCTAGGGGCGAAGCGACAGACCAGCGCTCCGACATCTACTCGATGGGCGTGATTTTTTATGAAATGCTTACCGGCCGCCTGCCCTTTGATGCAGATTCCCCTGTGAGTGTAGCCATCAAGCAGATCGAGCTGGATGCACCCCTGCCTACGGTCATCAACCGTGAGATCCCTCAGGGGTTGGAGGATATCATCCTGCGGGCAATGCAGAAGGACCCCTCCTACCGCTATCAAAACGTAGAGCAGATGATAGAAGATATAGAGAATTTCAAGCGAGATCCAAGCATTCATTTTGCTTATAAATACATTGCAAAACCCACAAATCAAACAGAGGGCAGGTATCAATCAGCTATTAATACGAACAGAAAAGAAACCAAGACAAAAGTAAAGCAAGCCCCAACCGCTACCCAAGAGCGCAAAACGGCTGAGAGTAGCCGATCAATCATCCCAGTGCTGGCAGGAATCACCGCAGCATTTGTATTGGTGACCGGTATATTTATCGCCACGATGTTTTATCTCAATAATCCATTTGAAAAGGTAGCCGACATCTTAGTGCCCGATCTTGTGGGGCTTAAGTATGATGCTGTGCGGGATGCCGAAATGTATAAAAACTTCATCATCGAGGTGGAGGAAACCGACTTTAATGAGTTGTATGGGGAGGGTGAAATCTTCTCCCAAAGCCCCAAGGCCGGTAAAAACGTAAAGGTCAACTCCAAGATTAAGGTCAAGGTTTCTACAGGGCAGAAGGTAATCGAGGTGCCTAATGTTATCGGTATGGAAGAAACACTGGCCTATGGTCGATTGGTGGAGCTTGATCTGAAGTATAGCAAGTCTACAGTTTTCTCCAATACGGTGCCTGCGGGCATGGTAGTGGCTACCGAGCCGGGCGCTGGCAGCAAGGTTGGCGCAGGCGCTGAGGTAAAGCTGCAAATCAGCATGGGGCCAGAGAATGCCTTTGTGCCGATCCCTGATCTTAAGGGCAAGACCAAAGAAGAGGCTGCAACTGCACTAGAAGAACTGGGATTACAGCTTGGCGGAGTAACCTATGTGGAATCAGAAGAGCCTGAGGGAACTATTGTATCGCAGGATCCGTCCTTTGGCAATGAAATTGCAGTGGGCACCTATGTCAACGTCAATATATCTGGTGCCTCTCGCAGCGCTAGCACAGTAGAGCTGGCTGTACCGATGCCAAATAAGGATAAACTCATGAAGATACAGGCGATGGTGGACGGCGCTATTGTCAAGGAAGAAACGATTAATCCTTCCATGGCGGGGTATTGGCGCCCAAGCTTTGAGGGCTCTGGCACTGAGAAGGTATTTATCCTGATAGACGGCTTCCTCTATCAGGCTTATAGTCTTGATTTTACCAACGGCACCAGTACTCTGGTGGAGGATAACGCAGCAAATCTAGGGTAGCTGGCACTTTTGGGCAAAGCACCCTATCCGCCTTGGTCTGGCAGCCCATGCTGTCGGGCCAAGGTGTTGTGGTTTTTGGGAGAGCAAGTAGTTGCATAAGGAACGGAGAATGGTATGACAGAGCCAATGATCATCAAATCGAGCGGCGGGTTTTATTATATTGATACGCCATCGGGTGTAGTGGAGTGTAGGGCGAGGGGGCTTTTTCGTAAGGAGGGCATTACCCCTTATGTAGGTGATCGGGTAGAATGGGAGCAGACTGACGGAAACAAGGGATACATCACCAAGATATTAGAGCGTAGAAATCACTTGATCCGCCCGCCTGTGGCCAATATCGACCAACTGGTGATGGTAATTGCGGTTATCGACCCTCCGCCCAATCTGCTGGTGATCGATAAGCTGCTGGCGGTGGCGGAGTATAAGGGGATCAGCCCTTTGATTGTGATCACCAAGTGCGATCTTGCCGATGGCTTCCCTCTGCTGGAGCTTTACCGCAAGGTGGGCTATAGAGTTGTGGCTGTAAGCAGCCTACAGGAGCACCCCGAGGCTCTAAAGCCCCATTTGAAGGATCAGCTCAGTGTTTTTACCGGCAACACCGGTGTAGGAAAGTCAACCCTGCTCAATGCACTTGAGCCTAGTCTGAACCTTGCCACAGGTGAGATCAGCAAAAAACTAGGGCGTGGCAGGCATACCACCCGTACCACCGAAATCTACAAGCTATGCGATGGCATGATCGCCGATACCCCCGGCTTTACCTCTCTAGAAACCATCCAGCTGGAGCGGATCTTAAAAGATCAGCTGGAGGACTGCTTTATTGAGTTTGGTGAGTATATTGGAAGCTGCCGCTTTACGGGCTGCTCTCATACCAAAGAAAAAGGCTGTGCTGTGATCGAAGCAGTGCAGGCGGGGGCGATCATTCAATCCCGATATGAGAGCTACCTCAGTATGTACGAAGATGCCAAGAACATTAAGGAATGGGAGCTTGACTCCCAAAGCAGGTGAAGCGATGAGATGCGTAATTGTATTGGGTGGAGATTGTGGTGCCTTGGGCTTTGAAGCCCGCAGGGATGATTTTATCATTGCTTGTGACAGCGGGTATCAAAATGCAGCTCTGCTAGGAATCAAGCCGCACATCCTGCTGGGGGATATGGACTCCATCAGCACTGAGCTGCCGATCGATATTTCTATACAGGTGTTTCCTGTGATGAAAGACGAAACCGACTGCATCCTGGCTATCAATGAGGGGATCAGGCGGGGCTGCGAGGAGTTTGCTATGCTCTGTGGCTTTGGCGGCAGGGTAGATCACATCATAGGAAACCTGCAAAGCCTTGCATACCTTGATGATAAAGGCTACAGGGCAAGCCTGCACGGAGATCGGGAGCAGGCGAGGATTATTACCCAAAGTACAGGCAAAGAGCCTTACATACCCGGTATGAGCCTTTCGGTATTTGCTTATGGAGGCATAGCTAAAGGGGTATATCTTAAAGGAGTTAAGTATCCTTTGGAAGATGCGACACTGACGCCTAATTTCCCACTGGGTGTAAGCAACTATATCGAGGGGCCGGAGGCTGAGATCACTGTGAGAGAAGGCAGGCTGCTGATCCTGCGCTCCGTTTTATAGAGAGTACAAGCTACCATCATAATCTACTTGGCAATAGACCTTGGCAATAGACGAGGAAGCTCCGAAGTTTCAGCAGATAAACTGTGTAAAGTTTGACACAGAAGCGCTACAAACATCAAATTTGCTGCCTCTATGCACCTATTTTCCTCGAAATGCGTATACTATACTAAATAGATGAGAGGAGGCGGCGCAATGTGGCGCAGATGTAGACCATTACTGCCGATCATATCCTTTTGGTTTGGTCTCGGGGTGCTACTTGCGATGGTGTGCTCCCTCGAGTTGGCGCTGTTTATTGCAGTTGTGCTTTTGCTGATCATGGCCTTTAACTTCTTGAGGTTTATGTGAGCACAGTGATAGGAGGTAGCTTAATGAAGGTAGTTGTTTTTAGGAGTCCCAGATTGTTGTCCGGCATACTTAGGTTGATGTTTGGCATCAGAGCCGGACTATGAGTTTTCAACATTTTGCAGACAACTTGTTGAAAACAGTACATGATAAATCCGCATAAAAAAGAAGGGCAGCTTACGCTTTGCCCTTCTTTTTTTGCATTTGCTGCATATAGTTGTGAATAACAGGGAGCTTTGTCTGTTAATTTCCGTTTTGCAAGTGTTATAAAGGAATAATTTATCAAAAAAATCAATATATATCTTTAGAATAAAAAAGTGAGGAGATGGGACGCAATGAAGTTAACAATAGAAAAGCAGCCAATCTGTACGGGAGAAGTCAGTGTAATCGCAACGGCCGAGCAGCCGATACAGTGTGATGTGTTGCTCCCCGATTACTACCCCGACATTGCCAGAATACTCTGCTGCAGCGTTACAGGGATCGTCACCAATACCCAGAGCCGGGGGGATAAGCTTAATATAGACGGTATGGCTGTGGTGGACGTCAGCTATTGCAGTGAAAGCTCTGAAATGCGCTCCACACAGTACCGTGTGCCCTTTAGCCGATCCGTGCAGCTTAAAGAGGGTTACAACGTAGGGGCAGTCGATGTACAGATCAGCAGCACCACGACCACCTGCAGGGCGATTAGCAGGCGCAGAATGGACATAACCAGCACACTAAGTATTATTGTAAGAGTATGTGATACCAAGGAGGTAGAGGCGGTATGCAGCGCAGATGGAATGGGCGTTCAGGTCAAAAACACAGAGGGAACAGCTGCCAAAATAGCAGCCCAGCTAAGCCGGCCAATCCAGTTGACAGACCAGTTCCCGCTACCGTCGGAGATCAAGCCGCCTCTGACGATCGTGTGCACCAACTGTCATCCGATAGTGGAGGAGTGCAAGCTTGTAGGGGGAAGAGTTGTCGTAAAGGGAAGTCTGGAAATGACAATTCTCTTCCAAGAGAAGGGGCAAAAAAAGGTGTCCAGGTTAAAACATTCCCTGCCACTAACCTCACTGATCGAGGCTCCCGCCGGGGTAACAAACCCACAGTGTGATGTATGCTTAAGGGTGATCTCCTGTGAAGCTACTTATCAAGGAGAGTATAATCCCGATAAAAATGAAATCAGTGTGTCGGCACAGCTAGAGGCAGACGTAAAGCTTTATTCGACTTATCAGTTTAAAGGGGTTAACGATTGCTATAGCACAAACTTTGAGTGTAGCCCCACCTATCAATTAATGAATCTGCCTCAGATGGATAAGGTAATCAATGCACCTGTTACCACCAGCAACAAAATGCAGATCCCTGATGGTGTGACCGAAGTGACAGACGTGACTCTGACACCTAGCAGAGAAACAGCCACGGTAGAGGGTGGCAAGATTGTAGCAAGCTGCCGCATGCTGGTGACTGTGCTGGGTAAAAATGCTGAACAAGGCTTTGAATGCTTTGAGCGGCAGTGGGAGGTCAAAGAAGCGTTGGAGGCCCCAATATTGGATGGTAAGCTGGAGATGCTGCCAAGCTTCCAGCAGGATGCACTGGAGTGGCAGATAGAAGGGGATATGCTGATCCTCAAGGCTCGCTTTACCATTAGAGGCTGCCCAATGTTTTACAAAAAGGTAAAGATGATGACCAATGTTGCCGTTGACCAGAGTAAGCCTGTCGAGCAGGATATCACTGTAGGCATGATGATCTATTACCCCACCATAGGAGAGCAGGTGTGGGACATCGCCAAACGCTATAATACCAACGCAGCTCTGATCCTACAGCAAAATGATTTGGATACCCCTATTGTTCAGAGCAGCCAGCCCTTGATCATACCTACTTAAAGGCGAATCGGACGAATGTAGGCGCCCTTCGCACTGCAAGCGAAGGGTAAGCTTGCTTGCTTTTTTGCTATGGATGTCCCAGCACAGATAGGATCCTAAATGCGCCAGACTGCTGCTGACAGCAAGCACTAGAGAGCTCGGCAAAGGCTCACGAAATAGAGGAGGATAGTAATGGTGAACAGCAATATCTACAAAGATATAGCCAATCGCACAGGCGGCGATATCTACATAGGTGCTGGTGTAATAATAGGGCTAAACTTTTAGCCCTATCATCTGTTTAGAAAATGCTTTAGCAAATGCTTCGATGCGCGCATGCTGCGCCCCCCATGCCGTTAGGCATTTTACTGTGTCACAGACACTTCATAAGGACACTTGCTTGCGACGCTTGTCACAAGCGAAGCGCAGTGCAATGCGGTAAGCGGTGTCCGTGGGTTAAGGGTGGAGCCCTTAGACGCTTTTTCCCCCATTTTTATCGTCCAAATAAAAATGGGGTGCCTGCACGGCATGAGTGTTAAGCACTATAAAAAATGAACATTGAATAAAAAGATCTCCAATCGTAGATAGAAATATGATTGGAGGTCTTTAACATGTCAGTAGGCCTTCGCCTATTTGCAAACCGACCCAAGGGTTTGCCCTTATAGACAGCCTGCGGCGCATTAAATTGCCTGCGGGCATACCAGCGCACTCCATGCCGCTAGGCATTTTACTGTGTCACAGATACTTCATAAGGACACTCGCTTGCGACGCTTGTCACAAGCGAAGCGCAGTGCAATGCGGTAAGCGGTGTCCGT
>DAMCAP010000013.1:54539-75257 GCA_032059445.1 Oscillospiraceae bacterium | reverse complement strand
AGTTTGTAGAGCGACTCTATGACGACGATAATACCGCCAAAGCCCAGGAGCTCTACAAAGAGTGCTTTCGCAGGCTAACCGAGAACGACACTACTGAAAAGCAGGCGATGGCTGCCGCCGTGGTAATTGCGGCGGATCAGCTTGCCACCGAGTGGATCTTTAAAGATGGACGGGCGTTGACTACCGAGGATATTTCACGCTTCCTCGCCAGCCGTGCTGCTGTTTCGGCGGGGGACCGAGGCTATCGGTATATGTGTGACTGGGTTACGCAGAATGCAAACAGGATGCGCCCTGACATTGAGCAGGGGGAGGTATACGGCGTGATTGAGGGAAACTGGGCATTTATTATTGGCTCAGTGTTTCGTAAGGCTGCGGAGGATGCGGGCTTCTCAAGTACCGCTCTTATCAGTTACCTCAAACAGCAGAAGTTGATACAGACTCGTGCTAAGAACAACACCAGAGGCAAGCGCATTGCGGGGGTACTCACTGAGTGCATTGTTCTTTGGATTGGCAACGAACCCGAGCAAGATGATGCCCCAAATGAGAGGGGCGAATTGATTTGATGTGGGGGAATGTGGGATGCCTGTGGGGGAGGAAAGAGCCAGAGAACCCGCTAAATTACAGGGCTGTGGGGGTGTGGGCGTGTGGGGCGAAAAAACATACATGTATATATATGATTTTCTTACACGAAGCACCCATAAAAATATGCACCTCGCGCGTAAGAAAAAAGTGTGCAAATCACCCCCACACCCCCACAACACCCCGAGAAGCCGCTAAATGACTGGCTTCTTACCGTGGGACACTCGTCCCACATCGTCCCACGATCCCCACAAAAGGAGGTTAAAATGCAGTTAAGACCCTATCAACGTGAATGTATCGAGAGCATTCCCGAAAACGGGAAGTATTTAATACAGATGGCTACCGGACTTGGCAAGACGGTTACCTTTGCCAATATACCCAGACGCGGTAGGATGCTGATTCTATCTCACCGAGAGGAGCTGGTACGGCAGCCGCTCAAATATTTCACCTGCATGACGGGTGTGGAGATGGCGGGGGAAAGCTCGTCTTCCTTGGATGAAGTGGTCAGTGCATCGGTGCAATCGATCACTCGGCGCTTAGAGCGGTTTGCACCCCATGACTTTGACATTGTGGTATGTGATGAAGCGCATCACGCTGCCGCAAATACATACAAGCGTATCTTTGAGTACTTTACCCCTCGGCTGCTGCTGGGCTTTACCGCCACACCCGGACGTGGTGACAAGGTGCGACTAGACAATATCTTTGATGATATCATTTTCCAACGTGATCTTAAATGGGGTATCCAGAATCAATATCTTTCGGATATTTACTGCCGTCGAGTAAATATAGGCTTTGACCTTCGAAATGTGCGTACACGCCTTGGGGACTATGCCCCTGGTGAACTGGAGGAAGCTATGGATGGCACAGCCGATGCCATAGCGCAGGCATACATGGAGTTGGCGGTGGGGGCTACCCTAATCTTTGCGGTATCGGTCAAGCAGGCACAGGAGATAGCCGACCGTATCCCCGGTGCTGTAGTGGTCACAGGAGAAACAAAAAACCGGGCTGCCATCATAGAGGCATTTACCCGGCGGGAGATCCCTTGTATTGTCAACTGCATGGTGTTTACCGAAGGAACGGATATTCCCTTGGTGGAAACGGTCATCATCGCCCGCCCTACACAGTCTGATAGTCTTTACACCCAGATGGTAGGTAGGGGACTGCGCCTGTATCCGGGGAAGGAACGGCTCAATCTGATCGATTGTGTAGGGGTGTCAGGTAAGGCGTCTTTATGTACGGCACCTACACTTTTGGGAATAGACCTTAAAGATGTACCCCCAAGGAGGACAGAGGATCTGGAAGGCTTGCTCTTTGAACTTCCTGAGAAGGTGTTAAGTGCAGCCGACTGTCCCGAAAGCTGGATTAAGAACATTCAGATGGTGGATCTGTGGGCGCAGGAGCAGAAGTATTTGACCCATGGGGTAAATTACTTCAAGATGCCTGACGGCTCCTTGGTGTGCAGCCTACCCCAGCGTAAGCGCATTGTGATACCCTGCGCTGATAAGCTTGGCAGGGTAACTCTTGGTGGGGGGCTTGTACCCATGCAGGCGGCGCTGGATAGAGCCTATCAGAAGCTATGCAGAGAGCATGAGGATTCCAGATATATCTGGGATTTGGAGCAGGCGAGATATTGGGGCAAGAAGCCTGCAAGTGAAAAGCAGCTTGCGTTAATCCAGCGAAAGCTCAAGGGATTTGATACCACCGAACTTACAAAGCTGGAGGCATCGCAAATACTTAACAGAATTATGATGGGAGGGAAGGCGGTATGACAACCAAACTATATATTGATCGCCCAGAGGACAGGGATGCCGTTGTGATGATTCTTGCAAAGAACGGCTACACGGTCCGCCAAGGCAAGGAAAAAGACAAGTCTGGAAAGCGCAATGTGGCGTTTGTTGAGTGTTGGAAGGGGGAGCAGAGTGGCAACTAAGCGTATCCCCGCCCCTCGTACTGAGGGGCAGCATCAGGCAACGCTGCTGAAATGGGCCGCACAGCCTTCTATCCGTAAACAGTATCCATGCCTTAAACTCCTTCACCATATTCCTAACGGGGGCTCTAGGGACGAGCGAGAAGCAGCTCAGCTCAAGAGGCAAGGTGTGAAAAAAGGAGTGCCTGATTTGCACCTACCAGTCGCCCGAGGACAGTATCATTCTTTATACATTGAGCTTAAAACGGAAGCTGGCACAAGCTCGTCGGAGCAGAATTGGTGGATCGAGGAGCTGAATGCTGAGGGGAATTTTGCACAGGTAGCGCATGGATGGGAGAGTGCAAGGAGGCTGATCGAATGGTACTTGAGCTTGAAGAGTTAGAACGCAGGGCAATGGCAAGTGAATCGCTCCCTAACGATATACCGCAACCCCAGCAACTTCTCTTCCTGTCCTTTCGCAATCTCTATCGGGAGTATCGCTGCGGTGCGATCTCTCGGGAGGAGGCTCGCAAGGAGAAAGCAAAGCTGCTGACGGAATACGCTCTTGCAATAAGAAACTACGATCTGTACATAGCGGAAGCGAAAAGGCGCAATCGGCTTAGCGCTTACCTGAGTGAGCTCAATATTCATGGGTGCGAGAGGTGCAGATTAGCGGCTCGGATATTTGACGGGAGGGAACCTTAATGGACCAGTACAAGCAGATATTTGTGTGGAAGTGCTTAGCCTGCGGTAGAGTGCTGACTACCCCAAAGGGCGTCGAGCGGCATCAGCAAAAATGCAGGTACATCCCTGTGCAAATGGAAGGGCAGATGAAATTTGAGGAAGTCCGAGAGGAGCGTGAAATATGACAATAGACAAGCTTTCCCAACTCCAGCACCTTAACGGTGAAATTCGTATGCTGCGTAGTCAACTGCGTAAGCTGCGAGAAGATCGTTGTAAACACACCGTGGTGGATGCTGTGCAAGCCTCCGCCCGTTGTGTACCCTATCAGCTACATACCGAGGTCATTGCAGGGATTGGGCCGTCAGTGCAGGCGCAAGCGTTGTCAGAGGCAATCGCAAAGCGTAAAGTGCAGTTAGCCGAAACGCTGCTGCACCGGGAGAGGGAGCTGCTGGAGCTGGAGAGGTACATAGCAGGTATTGAGGATAGCCTGACGAGGCAGATATTTACACTGCGGTATGTTGAAGGGTTATCTTGGCAACAGGTAGGGGCGAGGGTAAATGGGAGTGAAGCCAGTGTGAAGATGGCGGTTAAGAGATATTTAGCGAATAGCTAAGTTGTTACACATGTTACTTTTTAATGTGCTATAATTCAAAATGAGAAGTAGTATAAAAGCACCCTGCCTATTTAGGTGAGGTGCTTTTTGTATGGGTAAGTTGATGTTGTTCATGGTGGTTCACATTTGAAAGTGGTATCGTGTAGGTACAATCTTCTCAATTTGCTATATCAGGAAATGAATTGTCAAAAATGGCATTATTATGTAGACCAAAATAATATTTTAGTGTATAATTTTGGAGTATAATATAATGCGGAGGATATAGCTATGAAAAAGGAGAAAAAGATAAGGAAAAATGTGACCTTTAACTTTTATACAGCAAAAATTGATATTGATAAAGATGAGTTTAATAAGTGGTTTGCTACTTATAATAATTCGTCTAAAGATCATATAAGTTCGGTGATTAAAAAACTACTCTTATCCGATACTAATATAAAATTAAGTCATGCATTTAATGCAGTTATTAATGGCAAGGTGGATGAGGTTTGTAATATAGGTGAAAAATTAGTTGAACTTGATAAATCCACTGTAAAAAGAGACAACAAAACTATTTTCTTCCAATTAACTAATTTTAGAGATACCAATATACCGTCAATCAAGGCTCCAAAACAGGATCGCGAAGAAATTGCGTTGAAAGATGATGAATACATAGGCGAATTCATGAGTATATTGTATCATTTACAGACGGATGTTTTAATGGTACAGTCTAATAGATATTCTCTTGTAAAAGGTCAATTAGAAATGTTTCTTACCTTAATGTTTTTTTCAACAATGGGGATCCCTAGTGATTTTACAGCATTTATGAGAATAAACCTGATCTCTGTCATGGATGAAAATCTATACAAAAAGATAACGAGAGATGGGGTTTTTCAAAAGATACACATAAAAGGAAATCGCACTTCGTTATATTCATTTGCCGAGAATAAACAGAAATCAATATATGGTTTGCGAAAAATAGTTGAAGATTTTGAAGGGACCGACTTTGAGATAATCGTTAGAAAAAGGACGACTAAGACTTCTCCTAAACCATTGGATGCAGAGGTAATAACTGATTTATTTGAGGAATTTTCACAATTGACTCAAGAGGAAAGCACACCTTTGCCACAAATAGAGACTACAATTAAAACAGGTGATTACACCGAATCTATAGATTGGTTAACACCGCAATTAAAGGTAGTCATTCCATTTACTATTAAACCAAAGCAAACACTTGGTTATGAGGTTTTATTTAATGAAATGAGCAGCGCATTGTTAAAGGTGGAAAATCGACTAATTAAGAGTTTGCTGGGCCCTGTTATGAGGTGAAAATACGATGAGACGAAACAACAACATTAAACTTACAGATCAGCTATTTGATACTGTTCTACGTGTAATAGAGTATAGATCTCTTTTGGGATTTGTAGTAATTTTTGTTGTTTTAGTTTTATATAATCTGAATCTAATCAATGGAATTCGTGCTTTAATGTCTGATATAATTTCTTTTTCTACTGTGTTGCTTACAATTATAGGATTAGCTTATTCTGTTTTGTTAGTGATACAGGATAAGGAATTTATAAGGAAGTTTATTGTGGATATGGGTAATGCGTATAAGGAGTTAATAAAACTATTACAAAGTAGCGTTATATGGTGCATCGTTGTGGTAACAATTGCGTTATCGATACAAATTTTCAATTTTGAAATGAATACATTGTTTAAAAATTTTATCGCAGCTTTTGGTATTTATTCATTTTGGATGATGCTAACATCATGTATAGGTTCGTTTTTAATTACTTTTAAGATGTTTGACTATTCTATTTAGCTATTTAAACCGCCCCATCCGGGCGGTTTTCTTATACATAAAAATATCCCCCAAGGATTACCTTGGGGGATTTATAAATATTAAAAGAAGAAGAGAGGGAAGAAGGGGAAGAGAGGGAAGAAGTTACCGCAGGAATTGCCACAACGGTTGCAACCATTGCAACGGCAGCGATTACAATTATTAAAGCACATAATTACACGCTCCATTATTTAATACGGAATACTCCGTTTAACATACTATGCTATTGAGAAGCAGTTGTGAACTTATATGAAGAGAGGTGGTGAATACCATGACCGACAAACAAAAACGATTTTGCGAAGAGTACCTTATTGATCTAAACGCTACCCAAGCGGCTATACGAGCAGGGTATTCGCCAAAGGCAGCTAAAGAACAGGGCGCAAGGCTGCTAACAAATGTTAACATTCGCGCACGCATAGACGAAGCCCTCGCCGTCCGATCCTGCCGAACTGGTGTTAACGCTGACCGTGTTATTAGGGAGCTTGCCCGCATAGCTTTTGTCAATCCCCCTAATGTTGTGGATACCAAGAATGCAACGGTGCTTGAGGGTGCTTCTGAGGATGATACCGCCGCTATTGCTTCGGTTAAGGTGAAGATCGTGCAGGGTGACTTTGATAGCGTCGAACGGGAGGTTAAGTTTGCTGATAAGCTTAAGGCTTTGGAGCTACTAGGCAAGCATCTGGGGATGTTCTCTGATAAGCTGGAACTCGCGGGCAACGTAAATGTTTCCTCGGATAAACTAGATAAAATACTGGAGCAGCTTAATGAGTAGCGAACAACTGGTGCTTTCACCAAAGTATAAAGCCTTTATCAAGCACAGCGCCCCTGTAGAGTTTTTGGAGGGCACCACGGCCGCTGGTAAGACCACTGTAGGTGTCTTTAAGTTTATGCTCAAAGTGGCGCAGTCCCCTAAGAAGCTGCACATACTGTCGGGGCTTGACCTTGGTACCATCGAGAAGAACATCATCAACAAAGACCTTGGCATCCTGGATATTTTCGTCGATTTGGTGCGATACAATGCTGCTGGCAAGGGTCAGCACAGCTTACCCCACTTAGCCTTTCAGGATAAGATCATTTACGTATTGGGTTATGACAATAAAGCGCGCTGGAAGAAGGCTCTGGGCGGCCAGTACGGCTGCCTGTATATTGACGAGATTAACATTGCCGATATGGAATATGTCCGAGAAGCCTCCATGCGCTGCGATTACCTGATGGCTACCCTTAATCCTGATGACCCATCATTACCGATCTATGAGGAGTATATTAACCACAGCCGCCCTCTGCCCGAGTATGAGCATGACGCACCTGAGGAAATCAATCAAATGCTAAACCAAGAACCAAAGCCCGACTGGGTGCATTGGTTCTTTTCTTTTGACCACAATTTGGGGATTACACCCGAGAAGAAAGCCCAAATCATCGGCAATGTACCTGTAGGTACTAAGCTTTATAAGAACAAGATACAGGGCTTGCGTGGGCGCTCTACAGGGCTTGTGTTTAACCTGAAGCCAGAGAACATCATTACTGCGAAGCGTGCTAAGGCGTTCAAGTTCAGTGTATTTTCCTGCGGTGTGGATACTTCCTACAGCCGGCTGACGGATGATAGCTTTGCCTTTATATTCTCCGGCATTACCACCTGCCGCAAGAAGATCACGCTAGCAGAAAAGGTGTACAACAATAAGTACTTAAAGACGCCGCTCACCCCCTCGGATATCCCTTGGTTGCTTATTGAGTTCTTGGAGCAGTGTCGTGCCGAGTGGGGCTTCGGAAAGAACGTCTTTATCGACTCCGCCGATCAGGGAACTATCCTTGAGTGCCAGAAATATAAGCGCCGGCACGGCAGCGTATATATGTTCAACCCTGCTTGGAAAAAAACTAAGGTGATTGACCGTATCAACCTGCAAGCAGGCTGGATGACCCATGAGGATTATTTAATCGTGGATACCTGTAAGGAGAGCATCCGAGAATTAAACTTGTATTCTTGGAAAGAAGAGAAAGACGAGCCAGAAGACCGTAACGATCATACCATCAATGCGGATCAGTATTCATGGCTTCCATTTAAGCAGCATATCGGTGACCCAAGCGCAAGGGAGGAAAAGCAGTGAACATCAAAACAGTGATTGAGCACTTAAACAAAACCAAAGAATGCAACATTCCATCGGAATACTACAGCAAGATAAAGGTCTGGCAGGACTGGTGGAAGGGCTTCTATAAGCCATTTCATGAGTTTACCGAGGTCAATGGCGTCCAGTCCATTGAGCGTAAACTCTTTACCTTACGGATGGGCAAGAAGGTCTGTGAGGACTGGGCGGCTATCCTACTCAATGAAAAGACTACCCTGACCATAGCCGATAAGGCTTCTTCGGAGTTTGTCCACGGCAAGGATGGCACTGGCGGCGTATTGGGCGAGAATGACTTCTGGGTACAGGGCAATGCGCTGGTGGAGAAAGCCTTTTATAGCGGCACCGGGGCCTTTGTGCTAAAGCTCCACGGAATGTCAGTAGTGGATGATACGGTAGTGCAGGATGCATCTGCGAAAATCCGCATCGAGTACCTGACAGCGCAGCACATCATCCCTCTAACGGTGCGAGGCGGTAAGATTATCGACGCTGCCTTTGTGTCGGAGGTACTGGATCAGGGGAAGGAGTACATATATCTCGAAACCCATACGCTGGAGAGCGAAGGCTATGTCATAACAAACCAGTATTTCAAGGCACAGAACAGCCAGCTTGAGCCTGCGCCATTGCCAACGGGGATTGCCCCAGTGGTGCGGACAGGTGCAAGCATCCCTCTGTTTGCTATCGTCAGCCCCAATATTGTGAACACCTACGACAATTCCAATGGGCTGGGGATGTCGGTCTTTGCTCATGCAGTTGACTGCCTAATGGGGGTGGACCTTGCCTTTAATAACCTCTGTCGCGACTTTAAGCTTGGAGGCAAAAAGGTCTTTTACAACGAGAGTATGACACGCACCGACGAAAAGGGGAACATGATTGCGCCTGACGATGTGATGCAGCAATTATTCGTTTCTGTAGGATCTGAAATGTTTGATGAAAACGGTAACAACAAGTTTGTACAGGAGTTTAACCCTTCCTTGCGGGTTACTGAAAACAAAGACGGCATCCAGGCACAGCTTGATTACCTGTCCTTTAAGGTTGGGCTTGGCACCAAGCATTATCAGTTTAATGCCGGCAGTGTGGTCACCGCCACTCAATACACGGGGGATAAGCAGGAGCTGATCCAAAATGCCGCTAAGCACTATATTGCCATTGAGCGAGCCATTAAAGAACTGGTGAAAGCCATCCTCTGGGCGGGTAAGGAGATCCTCGGGCGGGCGGTAAACCCCGACGCTGAGGTTACTGTAAACTTTGAGGACAGCTACATCATCGACAAAGAGTCGGAGCGACTACGGGATTTGCAGGAGATACGAGATGGTTTGATGCAGCGCTGGGAATACAGGGTAAAATGGCGCGGCGAGGACGAAGCAACCGCCAAGAAGATGGTAGGCGCCGAGCGCAGCAATGATGACTGGATGGGGTTTGGTGATGCCTAATGCTAAAGCCGAAATACATCGAGCAGCTACCCGAACGCCTCCTGGAGCTCTATGCCGAGGTGGAGCTGGACATACTGGTAAATATGGCAGAACGGCTCTCCAAGCTTACATTCATCCCTGCCGCTCAGTGGCAGTATTACAAGCTTGCAGAGATGGGAGCCGTCCATGAAACGATGGTCAAGAAGCTTACCGAGGTGTCAGGCTTGACCCGCAAGGAGATAGAAACATTGATTCAGTATGCAGGCTTTAAGGCGATAGAAAGTGATGGTAGAATCTACCGCAAAGCTGGGCTTAGCCCCTCACCCTTGGATGCTTCCCCGAGCCTACAGGCAGTGCTACAGGCGGGGATAGACAGTACAGAGGGCTTGTTTGATAACCTAACTCGCACCACGGCAAACACCGCAACAAGACAGTTTGAGCAGGCACTGGATCGTGCATGGTTGCAGATCAACACGGGGGCATTTGACTACAACACCGCAGTGAGAGGAGCCATAAAGGAGCTCAGTGAAAGGGGCTTGGCGGTAATCAGCTACCCCACCGGGCACACAGATTATATGGAAACAGCGGTGCGCAGGGCGGTTGTGACAGGGGTTAATCAGACCGCACTAAGACTACAGGACACCCTAGCCAATGAGATGGGCAGCGACCTCGTAGAAACCACCGCCCATGCAGGCGCAAGAAACACCGGCACAGGTCCCGCCAATCACGCAGAGTGGCAAGGAAAGATTTTCAGTAGGTCAGGCAGACATCCGAAATACCCTGACTTTCGCATCAGCACCGGCTACGGCACCGGGGAGGGGCTAGGTGGGTGGAACTGCCGCCATAGCTTCTTCCCTTACTTTGAGGGGCAGGAGCCGGTCTACACCAAGGAGGAGCTAGAGGGCTTAAACGCCCCTATATACGAGTATGATGGCAAGAGACTCACCGAGTACGAAGCTGCACAGACCCAGCGGGGTATTGAACGCAGCATCCGTCGCTGGAAGCGGGAATACAAGGCGATGGAAGCCGCAGGGCAACCTACCGATGAAGCTGCAGCCCGCCTAACCAAATGGCAGCAGAGGCAGAGAGATTTCATTAGGCAGACGGATCTAAAGCGGCAGTATGAGCGGGAGAATATTCAGTAAATCATAAATCACATTGACTATTTTAGTAAATATAAGTAATATTTACTTATATTATCTTGAAAGGGTGGTTAAAATGCGTAGGATTTATGTTCCAGATAGAAATACAATAACGCGGATTAGTGCCGAGGAATCCCATGGTCCAGGTGTGGAGTATGTTGTTTCGTCTGGTGTGGAGAAGTGGGGCAATGTTGAGGTCAAAGTTTGCAAAGTACAGATGGCGTTCAACGGCAAGATACAGGGTCGGAAATGCCCGTCTTATCCTACTAAAGAAGACTTTGAACGAGTTTTTCAGGCGCTTCAAGAGTTATATTAAAAGGCAATATTATAAATTACAGCATCTTGCATTCGCAGGGTGCTGTTTTTATATCCAAAATTGGCTTATCTGCAAGCCTAATATAGCAGGACGGCAGGAGCTGGCGACCTCCTAAAACGCCTAGCCGGGAAAGGAAAACATGAAAACCGAAGATTTAAAAGCACAAGGCTTGACCGAAGAGCAAATCAAGTTTGTTATGGCCGAGAACGGTAAGGACATTGGCGTCGAGAAAGACAAGGTTGCCACCAAGGAGGGTGAACTTAATACTGCAAACCAGACGATTAAGACCCTGCAGGAAACGGTTAAGAAGTTTGACGGCGTGGATATTGAAAAGCTCAAGGGTGACCTAGCCAATCTGCAAAACAAATACGATGCCGATACTGCTGCCCTGCGTATGGATGCTGCACTGGACTCAGCTCTGACGGCTGCTAAGGTCAAAAGTCCTAAGCTACTCAAAAATTCCCTTGACCGTGAGAAGCTAAAGCTAGACGGGGAGAAGCTTCTGGGGCTGGATGATCAGCTGGAAGCCTTTAAGAAAAGTGACCCCTATCTCTTTGATGATGCCACTTCGCCTGCAAAATCTTCAGCAAAGGTGGATAGTGGCAGATCACACAACACCCCACCCCCTGCACCGGGCAAAACAGGCACACTGCTTGGCGCCTTGCAGGAGAAATTTAATAATGAAGGAGAATAAAGAATATGCCTATTACACTCGCAGAAGCAAAGGTCGGTATGGCCGACAAAGTTGACCAGCAGGTGGTCGACGAATTTCGCCGCAGCTCTCTGCTGCTGGACGCTCTGATTTTTGATGACGCCGTTTCCCCAGGTACGGGCGGCAGCACCATGACCTACGGTTACACCAGGCTCAAGACCCCTGCAACCGCAGGCTTTAGAGCCATCAACACTGAGTATACCCCTCAGGAGGCAAAGAGGGAGAAAGCCAGTGCAGATATCAAGATTTTCGGCGGTAGCGCCCAGGTGGATCGTATTATCCAGAACACCAGCGGTGCTGTCAATGAGATGGCTTTCCAGTTGGAGCAGAAGGTAAAGGGGGCGGTGAATCTCTTCCACTATGCTACCATCAACGGTGACGCCACCCAGAACGGTGATGAGTTTGACGGCCTGGATGTGATGCTGACAGGCTCCTCCACTGAATACAACACTGCCAATGCTCTTGATCTCTCTAGCTCTTCGGCGCTTGATACCAACTACAAGTATTTCCTCGATATGCTCGATGAGTTCCTGTCTGAATTTGACGGCACTCCAAATATGCTGATGGGCAACAATAAGCTGATGACCCGTATCCGCAGTGCTGCCCGCAGAGCAGGTTATCTGACCCATTCCGAGGATGCTTTTGGGCGAAAGGTGGAGGCCTATAACGGCATTCCTCTTGTGGATTTGGGTTACTACTACAACGGCAGCCTGACGGTACCTACCGTAGGCATCTACACGGCAAGCGAGGGCGCAGTTACAGGTCTAACCGATCTCTACGCTGCATCTTTCGGTTTGGATGGCTTCCATGGTATCAGCCCTGCTGGCAGTAAGATTGTCAGCACCTATCTGCCTGACCTTACGCAGCCCGGTGCTGTAAAGAAGGTTGAGGTCGAGATGGCTGCGGCCGTAGTTCTTAAGAACAGCCGCAAGGCAGGCGTGTTCCGTAAGATCAAGGTGCAGTAAGGAGGCAGACTATGTTTAAAGTGAACTTTCCGCAAGGCAACCTATTCACAGGGATTTACCTCTCCGTTCCTTTTCGGGACGGGGAGGGAGTTACCGAAAACGCCTACCTTGCAGATCGATTTCGGGCAAAGGGTATGGCGGTTGAGAGCCAGTGCCTTGAGAAAAAGCCGGATATCGGCAAGCCTATTGGCAAGATGACGGTTCCCGAGCTTGAGGCGAACGCGGCAGAGATGGGTGCTGACATTTCGGATTGTAAGAATAGGGCAGAGAAGGTCGCTAAGTTGTTGGAGCTCCTCGAAAAAAACGCTCAGGAAGAGGAACCCCCAGCGGACGATAATGAAGACGACCTACCACCCGACCCCGAAGCTGACCCCGCCGGGTAGGGGGTGTACTTGATGTCATATGCAGATTACGCCTACTATACAGGCACTTACCAAGGTAATGCTATTGCCGATGCTGATTTTGGGCGGCTGATGCTGCGGGCATCTGCTTATATCGACCGTATCACAAGGGGGCGGGTACCAAGGCCTGCCCCCGAGTCCGTAATGCTTGCTGCTTGCGCCGTTGCCGAGGCATGGCAGACCAACGAGCAAGGAGGAGAACTCCAAAGCCAAAGCGTAGGCAGCTGGAGTCGCAGCTATGCAGCTAAACCTAAGAGTAACGAAGCAAGGCTATATGAGGCCGCCGCCCTGTACTTAGACAGCAGCTTCCTTGGGAGGTGGCTGTAGTGTTCCCTCATACTGTGACGATCTACAACAAGTACCATGCGGGGCAAGAGGAGCGCTGGCAGCGCACTGTGCTGCGGGGTGTGTTTTGGGATTCTACCAGAGGCGCGCAGCTTCGCAAGGCAGGGGTGGCCTCTGCCGATGGGCTAACCCTCATTATCCCCCAGTCTGTTGTGCTCGGATACGTTAAGCCCAAGACATGGACTGAGCTTGCTGATAAGTCAGGCCGCTGGACTATGCAAAGCGGCGACATCGTCATCAAGGGTGAGGTGGCTCACGAAGTCGAGAGGTCAACCAAGGAGTTACTGGGCTATGATGATCTGCTTACCATTACAGCGGTAGACAGCCGTGAGTATGGTGGTGGCATGGGTCATTGGGAGGTGACAGGGCGATGAAAGTCACCGTTGCGGCAAACCTTGATGATGCAGCTACCATGCTCCGCAGGCGTGGGCTGGAGCCGGGTGGCAGGGTGCAGCGGCTCTTTACCAATGAGGTGGCAAAGCACTCTGATCCATATATACCGATGCAGCAAGGGCTCTTAAAGAATACCCGCATTATTGGCGCTGACAGCATAACCTACAATAGCCCCTACGCCCGCATGATGTATTACGGTAAGGTGATGGTCGATCCTGTTATCAAGGCTGCGGGATTCCTTACACCTCAGGGTTGGCGCTCTCGCAAGGGAGTCAAGAAGATCGTAAGTGATCGGGAGTTTAAGTACCATGGCGCTCCCATGCGGGGCAAGCTGTGGGATAAGCGGATGTGGGCGGACAAGAAACGCATCATCGTCAACAATGTGGCCGTTGCGGCAGGAGGTAAGCCCGAGTGAGTATCTTAAAATCATTACAGAGCTTTTTAGAGGGTTACGGCAAGATGGATTTGGTGGTGCTGACCGACCAGACGACTGAGCAACCCTCCAGCTATGCGATAGCACCGAGCGGCAACAGCAAGATCACCGAAGATATCCTCGGCAACCGGAGCTATCAAAACAGCTATATCTTCTATGCCAAGGAGCTGGCCGCCAGTGAAGTAGATCGGCAGGATACCTACGATTTCTTAGAGGATTTCTCAGACTGGCTGGAGGAGCAATCCGACACAGGTAATCTTCCCTCCTTACCGGGAAACTATCAAGTGGAATCCTTGGAGGTATCAAACGCTATGCTTTTTGACATCGAGGAAAACGGTTGCGGGATTTATCAAATCCAGCTGCAATTTATATTTACGAAAAGGAGAGGATAATCTATGGGAAAAATCAAACGAAGCAAAATCGCCCTGTTTTTAAATACCGTAAGCACTCCCAGTACACCACAATGGTCTTTAGTGGGGGATGGAGTTACTGAGCAGACCATTGCCTACAACCCTCAGACCTCCGACGAGACCTACATCCATCAGGACAGCGGCACCACAGATGTGGAGAGCTACAAGCCTAACATTCCGACCCCCATGACTGCTATTCAGGGTGATCCTGTGTTCGCCTATGTGGATGGCATCCGCAGAGGGCGTAAGGTACTGGCAGAAGCTCGCAGCGAGGTTTGTATGGTCTATCTGTATGAGGATGCCGTAGAGGGAGCCTACCCTGCAGAGCGCAATGTATGCTCCATTCAGGTGGACGATTTTGGCGGTGCAGGCGGTGAGAGCGCAAAGCTCAACTTCACCATCAACTTGATTGGTGACCCCGAGATTGGCACCTTTAACCCTGTAACCAAGACTTTCACGAAGGGGGTATGCAGAGCTTACATATTCGGGATAATACCGTGCGGCTTGCCGTCAATGGTGACGAGAGCCGCGTGGTGGCATTTGACCCCAGCTCTATTGAGTTTGTAGAGCGGTTTTATGGGCTGGTGGCAGCCTTTGAAGCCAAGGAACAGGAGTACAAGGAGAGGGCAGCCGAGCTGGACAAGGATGGTGCTGTAGATGCCTACGGCATCCCCAAGAACGTAGCTCAGCGCCTTTCCTTACTTCGAGAAACCTGTGAGTTTACCAAGGCGCAGATCGATTATGTGTTTGGCGAGGGCACCAGCAAGGCCGCTTTCGGCGATACCAATACCCTTGATATGTTTCCTCAGTTCTTTGAGGGAATTACTCCTTTCATCAAGCAAGCAAGGCAGGGTAAGACTGACAAATACCTTGGCAAAGGCAAGAGCGGCGTGCTGGCATGAACATTTTAACCGACAGGCTGCCCACCGCTGCCGAGATTGATAGGGTAGAGTATCAGCTAAATACAGATTTCAAAAACTGCCTTAAGATCATTCTCGCCTTTGAGGATGAGGAGCTGACCGATCATGAGAAGCAGTTAATCATGCTGCAACTGTTGTATAAAGAAATACCGCCGGACACGCAGAAAGCCTGCGAGCTGGCGGTACGTTTTTTAAACTGTGGGGAAGAGGCGGGGGACGGCGCACAAGGCGATGCGGAGCGGCTCTACAGCTTCGAAAAAGACGCTAGGTATATCTTTAGTGCTATACGACAATCTCACAACATCGACCTTGAGACGGTGGAGGATCTGCACTGGTGGAAGTTTTGCTACCTCTTTATGGACCTTCATGAGGATTGCTTCTTCTCAAAGATGATCTACTACCGCCGCCAGCGTAATCGTGGAAAGCTGACCCCCGAGGAGCGGGAATACTGCGCCAGGATCAAAGATATACTTGACCTGCCGATTAGGCGCTCTAGCGAAGAAGCGGTGAAGGAGGCGGAGTTTATGAGATTGCTTCAGGGTTGCTAATGGACCCCTTTTCATGTATTATTATGGAAAAGGAGGCGGTATATGCTATGAAATTGTGCCCTAATTGCAATCAAAGCACCATCAACGCAATGAAAAAATGCCCTACTTGCGGTACCTTATTAAATGAAAGCCATAATGTTAGTTTTATGAGTGCTTTAAAGGCTCAGGTGCAGGATAACCAAGCGACGCAGAAAGCCGAAAAGGACCGCATTACCGAAATGGATAAACAGGGTATTGCTTACTGCCCTAAATGCCACTCCACCAGTTTATCTGCCAATAAAAAAGGTTTCGGAATAGGCAAAGCGGTTATTGGAAGAACCTTGATCGGGGGAATTGGCTTAGTGGCAGGCAATATTGGAGCACAGAAAGTTAAAGTAACCTGTTTAAAGTGCGGGTATCAATTCAAGCCCGGAGAGAAGTAAAGTTAAAGATTAAAACGCTTGTTATTATAGCAGGCGTTTTTTATTTACCCCAAAAGGAGGTGTGATGTGGCGGTTGACGGTAGTATAAAAATCTCTACGAAAATAGATCAGAGTGGTTTTACGACTGGAAGAAAACAACTAGAGAGCGGCCTAAACGGCATCAAAAAATCGCTCAATGGGGTTGCTGTAGCGCTAGGGCTTACCTTTGGCGCAGCGGTAATCGTAAACTACAGCAAAGATGCTGTAAAGGCATCCACCGAGCTTAGCAACGCTCTTATAGGCTTGCAAAGCATTGTGGAGGGGCAGGGAAGAAGCTTTTTTAAGGCTAAACAGTTTATTGATGAGTACATCAAAGACGGTCTTGTGCCAGCAACCCAAGCCATCAATGCCTATAAAAACCTCGCCCTGCGTGGTTATGACGACAGCCAGATTCAGCAGGTGCTCATAGCTTTAAAAGATAGCGCAGCCTTTGGTCGACAGGCAAGCTATAGCCTCGGGCAGGCTGTGGAAAGTGCCACCGAAGGCCTTAAAAACGAAAATAGCATCCTTGTAGATAATGCTGGCGTTACAAAGAATGTAGCGAAGATGTGGGAGGAGTACGCAGAATCCATTGGTACAACAGCCAACAACCTTACCAAGCAGCAAAAAATCCAAGCCGAAGTCTTAGGTATTATGCAGGAAACTAGGTTTCAAACAGGAGATGCAACTAAGGTTGCTAATACCTATTCAGGGCAGTTGATGCGCTTGCAGTTTAATTTTAACAACCTCAAGGTGGCAGTTGGGAACGCTTTGATTCCGATTGCACAGGCAGTAATGCCCAGTATTAATGCAATGATTGCTGGGCTTACCAGATTAGCATATCTGGCGGCACAGGTAACTACTGCTCTGTTTGGAAAACAAGCAACGCAACAGAAAGCTGTAGCAAGCAGCGGATCGGCGGCGGCAGGAGCGCAAAAAGAACTTGCAAAAGCCACAGAAGCGGCGGGCAAAGCGGCAGTTAAGTCTTTGGCAGGATTCGATGAGCTAAATGTATTGCAAAAGGAGTCCGGTGCTGAGGGTGTACCAGATGGTACGCAGCAGGCTGCGCTACCGGGACTCCCTGATTCAGTAGAAGTGCCGGGTGAGGTGACTCTTTCCCCAACAGTACAGGCGGTTGTTGACAAGATCAAATCAATACTGGAACCATTACAGAAGATTAATTTTGATAACCTAAAAAAAGCTTTTGAGCGGCTAAAGACGGCAATTTCTCCTATTACACAGAACCTATTTAATGGATTGGAGTGGGCATATCGGAATTTGTTTGTTCCGCTTGCTACATGGTCCATGGAGGTGCATTTGCCCGCTTTGCTAGATAATTGGGCAGCGAGCTTTGATGTGGTTGCAGCTACCATTGACGCTCTAAAGCCACTAGGAACTTGGCTCTGGGAAACCTTTTTGAAGCCTTTGGCGCAGTGGACAGGCGGTACGATTGTGCGAGTATTAGAGAGTATAACGACAGCACTTAAGGGGGTATCTGAATGGATCAAAGATAATAAAGAGTTTGTGGAAGCTATTGCTACTGCGGCAGGAAGCTTTGCTTTAGCATGGGGACTTGTAAACACAGTTATGGGGATATGGGCGTTAATCGGAGGAATTGCCACTGCAATTACTACCGCATTTGGCGTAGCAATTGCTTTTCTTACCTCTCCTATCGGACTAGTGGTCATTGCCATTGGCATACTAATCGCTATCGTGGTAGCACTTGTAAAGGATTGGGACAGGGTCAAGGAAACGGCGATAAATGTATGGAATAGCATTGTCGCTGCTTGGAATGTTGCGGCGGCTTGGTTTAAGGGCAAGGTAGTAGAGCCGATCAGATCTTTCTTTGCTGGTCTATGGAGCTGGCTGACGGCAACAGCGCAGGATGTATGGGGCAACGTAGTGGTTGCTTGGCAAGGGGCTGGGGCATGGTTTGATACCTATGTTGTGCAGCCTATTGCTAACTTCTTTAAGGGGCTTTGGGATGGTGTAAAAGCTACCTTTACTCTCGCATGGGACTTTATGACGGTTGCTTTCAAGGGGTATGTTAACGGTTGGATTACCATTATTGAGGGCTTCATCAACTTCTTCATAGGAGCTATCAATCTATTAATTGATGGTCTAAACAAAATCTCTATTAGCTTGCCTGATTGGGATATTCTCGGGGATTTGGCGGGGCTATCGTGGGGCTTGAACATTTCGCAAGTGCCGTCTGTGAAAATCCCCCGCTTAGCCACCGGTGCCGTTATTCCACCCAATGCGGAATTTCTAGCGGTGCTGGGCGACCAGAAGCGGGGTACGAATATCGAGGCCCCCCTTGATACCATCGTAGCGGCTGTAATGACAGCTCTGGACAAAAGTGACTTGGGCGGCGGAGATATGATGATAAACAACATCCTCAAACTAGACGGTGAAGTCATCTATCAAAATCAGCAGAAAGTTGCCCGAAGGCGAGGCAAGAATTTAATTATGGGGGTGTAGTATGGTAATCATCGACGGTCAGACCTATCACATCCCTGTAGTATCCCTCAAGCGCAAGGCTGAGTTTTTGGATAAGTATGCGAGCCGTACCGAGGATGGTGTACTCCACCGTGAGCTGATCGGCGTGTATTACAACTACCAACTCCAGCTTGGTAGTACCCTAGATACCGCCGAGTATGCCCGCCTGTGGCGCAAGCTTACCGAGCCAACCGAGTTTCACACGGTTACGGTGCCGGATGAATCTGTGGATTACACCTTTACCGCCTACTTTTCTAATGTGAGCGATGAGGTGCGTAGGATTGTAAACGGCAAAAACTACTGGCAAAACCTCACCGTAAACTTCACGGCCAGAGAGCCGGCACGAAAGTAGCAAAGGAGGTGCAGCGTGGCAACCACGGCAAAAATCGCATTTGGGCTGTACGATACCACAGCGAAAGGGGATAGCACCCCAGCTTGTGGTGACGTGCAGCCTTTTGTATCCCTTTCTGACCTCTTAGAGCAGGACTTGCAGCCGCCCCTCTATGGCACGTTGGAGGAGGATTTATTCCTCTTAGACGGAAGCTTTGCCCCGTTCCCTGATGCACCACAGAGCCAGCCTTGGGGGCTGTGGAGCAGCTCCATGAGCGGGGCGGATGGCAGCTTTGCAAACCCTGTTACCTTGACTATTAGCTTCACGGAGAATCACAGTTCGATGGGCTTAACCCTGCGCTTCGGCGGTGATACATGGCCCTCACAGATAGATGTGGAGTGGAAGAGTGGGCAGGGCAATACCATCCTGCAAAGGCGATACTTCCCCGATAGCATGACCTTTTATCTGGATGGCAAGGCGGAGAATTACCGCCAGATTGTGCTTCGCTTTGCAGGTACAGCGAAACCCTACCGTTATCTAAAACTTACCGAGATCAAGTACGGTCTCAAGAAAATCTTCTCAGGGGAGGATCTCGCCTCAGCAAAAATACTGGAAGAAGCGCACCCTCTCTCGGCAGAGCTGGGTATCAATACGCTGGACTTCACCCTCCATAGTGACAGTCGGGAGTTCTCCCTCCTCAACCCATCAGGCATGTTCTCCGCTTTGCAGGAGCGCCAGCGGTTGGATGTATGGGAAGAAGTAAACAGTGTAGAGCAATACCTGGGTGCTTTTTGGCTCGATAACTGGGAGAGCGGTACTGACAATGCAGTGACCCTTTCGGCGATGGACTTGGTAGGGGTGATGGATAAGACCGACTTTATGGGCGGGATCTACAGCAATATTCCTGCAGCGCAGCTAATCAGTGAGATTATGGCTTCCGCAGGAGTTGAGTATGAGCTAGACAGCGGTCTTGCAGCCACAACATTAAGTGGTTATCTGCCTATTTGTACCCACAGAGAAGCTTTGCAGCAAGTAGCCTTTGCACTGGGTGTGGTAGTGAGCTGCGCCCGCAGTGACAAGGTGCGTATCTACCCGCCACCAATGCAACCTAGCTCCTTTATTACGCCCAACCGCAAGTTTGATGGGCAGACTATTAAGCTGCTGCCGGTGGTCACTTCTGTTGCGGTTACTGCTCACAGCTATCTGGCCAGCGAAAACCAGCGAGAGCTGCTGAAAGAAACCCTCGCCCTCGGGGAGTATGAGATCGTCTTTGACGCCCCTATGCATAGCTTGTCTGTAATAGGAGCGAGCATTACAGCAAGTAATGTTAACTACGCTCGGCTGCTGGTAGCCACTGAGGGTGAGGTGTTGCTAACTGGCAAGGAATACGAAGATCAGAAGCAGATCATCACCAAGCGACTGCCCAGCCTGCCCGCCAACACCCCAGCCAACCAGCTACGTATACAGGATGCTACGCTGGTGAGCATGGCCAACGCAGGGGCGGTGGGGGAGCGGCTTCTCTCTTACCGCAAACTGCGCCATGAGAACAGCTTCAACATACTGGCGGGAGCGGAAACCGCAGGGGATATGGTAATGATCCGCACTAAGGGAGAATATATCCGTGGCTACATTCAATCGATGGAGCTGGATTTGACAGGAGGCTTCATTGCAAAGACACAGGTGACAGGCCTGCGGATTGAGACACTGGCATCAGCCTATGCTGGTGAAATCTACGC
>DAMCAP010000013.1:18284-54529 GCA_032059445.1 Oscillospiraceae bacterium | reverse complement strand
AATGTGGATAGCGCCGATAACCGACCGTACACAGGCAGATATTGAGAACAGGTCAGCCAAGGCCCATTGTAACGCTGCTGACCTAAACCGTTTGGAGGGCAACTGCATCACACTGGCTGAGATGCTAGGGGTAGAGATAACCCCTAGAGCGCAACCATGGAGCAGGGCAGACTTCCCCACAAATGTAGAGCTTTCTCGTATACTGGCTAACATCACAACCCTGCGGCAGGCGTATTACAGCTACAGCTATTCGCCCTCAGTACCTCTGCCTCCCTTTAACACTTGGCAGAAGTGGAATGATGCGGAGCAGCTGCTCTTAGATATCTACATAATTTGGAATGAAAACCGAGCCGCCCGCAGCTACTCCGGAGAGCTATACAGTGGGCAGCAGATAGGAGTGATTTGATGGCATATGTAAAAAAGAATTGGAAGAATAGGCAGTCGGAAAACCCCAATCGCCGCAGGCTAACTGCCACCGGCGAAGCCAATGTATATGATGTGGCCAGAGAAGAGGGTTTGGTGCTGGAGGAGGGGGATGCCTTCTCTAACCAGACGATGAACGATCTGGAGAATAGGATTGCGGCGGGATTTGATGCGGCTGATGTGCAAATAAATGCAGCGCAAGCCACCGCCAATAACGCTGCTACTGCTGCGGCAGCTGCTCAGAGTACAGCAAACGGCAAAGCCAATGCGTCCCACACACACCCTGCAAGCGCCATTACAGCCGGTACATTTGCAGGGCAGGTGGTAGCCAACGCTAGCGCTCAATCCACAGTAGGAACTGCTCAGATGCGCAACATCTATGCCGGCACCGGTGATATTGGTGTAGGTGCTGCCTTGGTCACCGGCAGCATCTACATAGTATACGAGGGTTAAGCTATGGCAAAGGGAATGTACTTCGGAGTGGGGAGTCTATCAAAGAAAATCAAGAAACTTTATGTAGGGATCGGGGGTGTATCCAAAAAGGCAAAAAAGGTATACATTGGCGTTAATGGTGTAGCAAAGCTCTGCTGGTCAGGGTTTGAGCTTCCCTCCTTTACAGGATCGCATGCGATTTTTGGCAACGAAACCAAGGGCTACATCGAGTGCTACAGCAGCGGCACCATCACGCTTGATGTTGCAGGCTATGATGTGTTTGTAGTAGGCGGCGGTGGGGGAGGCAATACAGCCACATCTAATGGCGGTGGTGGCGGTGGCGGTGGTTACACCAAGACCCAAAAGGCGATTGTGCTAACTACCAAGCAATCCTCCTCTGTAACTGTTGGAGCAGGAGGTAGCGCTGCAGCAAATGGTGGGGCAAGTACTGCACTTGGGGTAACTGCTAACGGTGGTGTTTCTGCCCCTATAGGCGGTCATTGGGGTGGTAATGGTGGAGCTGGTGGCTCTGGTGGTGGAGCTGGCGGTAACATCAATCCATGGACGAACGCACAATATGCTGGTGGCGTGGGTGGAAGCAACGGCTTGAGTGGTGGTAATAGCGGATTTACAACCACTGAGGACGGTGAACTTACTGATGGGCGTACATATGGTGGCACGGGCCAATCCACTACCACAAGAGAGTTTGGTGACACATTGGGTAGGTTATTTGGTGGTGGTGGCGGCGGTGCTGGTAGAAGTCATTACGTAAGTAGTCCAGATGGAGTAGGAGGAGCCGGAGGCGGCGGTAAAGGCGGAAGTGGAAACGGTACTGCAAATACCGGTGGCGGTGGTGGTGGTGGAAACACGGGAACTTATCCTCGCCCCGCAGGTGCAGGTGGCTCAGGTATCGTGATTATTAGATGGGGGTATTAAATATGAGTAGATGGGCAGTGCTCAATGAGGACAAGGTAGCAATCAATATCATCGAAGGCGAGCGACTGGAGGGCTTGATGCTACCCTTGGGTCAGAGCATAGTGAACATTGATAATTACCAAGTAACGATCGGTGATAGCTATGCAGACGATATCTGGACAAATGAAAACGGTCACGTACCGCACAAGCTTACGCAAGAGCAGGAGATTGCACAGCTTAAGGCGATGGATGCGGCAAGGCAGCAGCAAATAGACGACCTGTCAATTTTGGTGCTACAGTTAGGGGGTGCGCTGATTGGTTAACGAGATCATGTTAAGGACATTGCAACGGCTGTATAATGAGGGTAAGGTTACCTTTGAGCAGATCGCACCTGAATATCAGCCCTACATAGCTCAGGTGAAACTGTAGAGCATGTGACCAGTGCGCTTGTTACAAAAAGCGGCGTGGGTAAGTATTCTGCAATAAAATAAGGCGGGGATCATTCCCCGCCTTTGCTATGTATTTTTATCTGTGGATCATCATTTCCATGTTTCTATTGAGCCGCTCCAGTTGCTTAATGATAAGCATATTTTGCTGCATGACCGTCAAGTTGGAGTATACAAGGTTAATTTCATGTTGTTTTGCTCCTAGCGCACTACCGGCTAGGCTGGAAAGAGCTTTATTATAATTGTCTGCAAAGGATCTGACAACCTCCATATCTTCTTCGCCCAGATCCAACTGAACTGTAGAGAGGGTTTTTTCTAGTGCTTCGTCCCGCTTTTCATCTTTGCTTTTAAAAAGGCTCATAATAATCTCCTTTTTTATTTTAATGTACCATATTTTATAACATTTGTAAATAATGGAGGATAATTAATCTAGCCAGTAACGATATAATGAGATGCAGAGGAGCTGTGATTGAAGATATGCTTACTCATACGAGAGTAGGCTGGTGTGGCAGACGGGAATTTTGAGATTATTGGGCAGCCCAGCGTGGCTGCCTTCATTATTTAACATCGAGGAGGTTTATATGGACAAAATGAGTTTATGGGGATACGGAGAAGGCGGGGCATGGCTCAGTGGGCTACTGGCGTCACTCGGGTTAGCCTTTAATGCCTTTGTCGGAGGATGGGACAGCATGGTTGAGTTTTTGCTATGGGCAATGGTGATTGACTTCATTACAGGATTCGTAGCTTCGTTTAAAAACAAGACCACCAACTCCGAGGTAATGTTCTGGGGCGGGGTTAATAAGGTAATGGTGTTTGTGCTGGTGGGATTGGCTTTTAAGGTGGATCTACTACTGGGTAATACGCAGCCCATCATCCGCACGGCAGTGATCTGGTTTTACATAGGTCGTGAGCTATTATCGTTGATTGAGAATTACGGCAAGATGGGCATGAGACTGCCCCCGGTACTCAAAAACGCTCTGGCACAGATTATTGATAAGGGAGGACATGAAGATGGCAAAGGAACAAAGACTGATACTACCACTGAATAAGTGCAAGGTTACGGCGAACTACCTCAATAGGACCTACAAGGCAGCCTACGGGTACGATCACTATGGCAATGACTATGCTGATGGCAGAGAGATCATCGCAAGCGGTGAGGGTACTGTCCTTATCACCGGCTACGATAACCGCCTGGGCAACATCATCATCGCTCGCTACAACGACTGTGAGCTGCCTAATGGCACTATTAAGGATCTGATCCTACGCTACTGCCACCTTGAGAGCATCAAAGTAAAGGCAGGAGAAAAGCTGGTACAGGGGCAGCTCATGGGCATCACACGGCAGACCCCAAACGGCAAAATCAACGGTATACATCTGCACATAGAGGTAGATACCGACACCAAGGCCCCGACCTACACCCCGACTATCTCTACCAATAGCAACATCCTGCGGGCAGGGTACAGGGGTGCTAAAGATACCACCCTACCGCCAACCACGGTATTCTGGCTAGGTAAGGGTCAACAGATCTACCGTGCGCTGCCGCTGGATAGCTGGACAAGCGAGGCGGATATAAAGCTGCCACCAGCAGAGGATGTGGACACTGCGGACTGGAAGGCGAAGTTTGATGCGGTGATTGCCGACCTGCAGGCATTGGCGGAGAAGTACGAAGGTTAATAGCGTAACGGTACCCCCACTGACCCATTGCGTAATGCTACAGGTTGGTGGGGGTATTTTCTTTTGTAGGGAAATATGTCGCAAAGAGGTTTATTTTGGAATTCAATTGTGTTAGACTAAATGTGTGTAAACTAGTATCAAAAAGGAGAGTTTTATTTTGTTTGATGATAGAAGCTTTAAGATAACGTTAATTAAGGCGTTAGAACACAATGCGAATAATATAATTACATATGATACAGAAAAAATGTGGGAAATTATTACGACTCTTCCTAGATGTAATCTATATATTGAAGATACCAGTATTTTTAGTAGGCGCGAATGGAATACATTTTGCTCTATACTTCATATTCAAGTTCCTGTTGATAAACAAGCTTTATTTAAAGGTGAAGCTCAAAATATATTAGATGTAGCAGAGAGTATCTATGGCAGAAAAGGCGATAATTTCTTAACTCATATTGATATTGGAATTTTAATTGAGCACTATGATGTCATAGATTTTTCAGAAATTTCGTTAACAGAAGTTATAACTAAAGCAATAGCAGACGCAGAATTACTTATGAGTCATGGAAAATTTGATTCAGCATTTGATAGGGTTCATACGGCATTCCACGGATATTTACGAAAGATTCTAGATAACAAAAGGATTGCATATGAAGAATCAGAAACTTTAAATCAGCTATATAATAAACTCCACACTAATATAAGCTCTAATATATCCTCTACGCCGATAGCGGAGTTAGTAAGATCTTGTTTACGAAGTTCATCAGGTGCTATAGCCTCCATTAACGATATGAGAAATCGGCATTCCCTATCACATCCTAATGAAACCCTCCTACAAAATAGAGAGGCTGAATTTGCGATTAAGCTTGTCAAGTGTTTGTCTGAATATATAAACAATGTTATATAAGATTCGGGGGGGGATTAGTAAGTTGCGACACTTTCCTGCTATTGGTGACCGGCTATATCTTTTGCAAAAGGAGATTGTGGTCATGAAAATTTTAAAAGGATTTAGTTTAGTCCAAATACGTTATCTAGAGGACTCCATAGGTTTTTTTATAGATATCTGTGCTTTAACAGAAAAACCTGATTTTACTAATTCAGTTTCTTTACAGATTCTTAGGAGGTGTGGCAGTTGAGCATACTAACTTTCATTGAAGGCTATTTAGAAGGCAATGCTTGGGAAGAATTATGTGTTATGTGTTATACAAGTCGATATCAAAATGAGCACTATAAACCAATCCCTGCTGTTCAAGGGGGTGATGGTGGCATAGAAGGCTTTACAATTACAGGTATTGTTCATCAGTGTTATTGCCCAGAACGAGAATATTCGGAAGATCAGCTGTATGAGCACCAGCGAAATAAACTCACAACTGATATCAATAAATTGCTTTCACCAAGATATGCTGAAAGGTTGAGCACATGGGGTGTTCCACCCGTACTAGAATGGCACTTTAATATTCCTGAGTATAAAGATTCACGAATTCTTACTCATGCTGAAACAAAGCGCAGAACAGTTTTAGAAGCCAAAAAAGCCGCCCCAGACAGTTACAAGTATATATGTGACGATTTTCGAATCATAATAAAGACTGCAGAAGATTTTGCTCCTGAAATAAGCAAAATAATTAGAACAAATCTTACGGACTTGAAACTTAATCTTGCCATTCAACATAACGGTGCCCCCGACTGGTCCCAATGTGATTCTGATAAGGTTGCAAACATTCGCAGAAAAATCAAAGCAGTTATGCTCGTTCATGATGATACGAATGAAGATTTAAAAGAAGTTATTGATTTATATATCGGCTTTTACATAAGCGGCTTGGAAATTATGAACTCTCTGCGTATAGATGCGCCAGAGTTTTATGTGGATTTATATAAACTAGAGCAAATGTATAAAAAGGAAGTAAAACTCAAAACAAGAATGCACACAAATCGGGAATTGAATGGTCAACTTTTTAATGAGATACTTAATGATTTTCAGTCAAAACTGGAAAGAGATTTTTCAAAGATATTGACGCAAGCCTCTATCGGAGAATTAAAACATGATATGGTTGCAAGCTGGTTAGCTGATTGCTCAATGGAGTTTAGGAGCGTTTAAGTTATGACAGAGAACTCTTTACTACAGAATAATATAGTATTTAATGCTAAACCTGATGCGGTCCCTTATAACTATCGTATTAGCTATAAGGTATCACAGATATGCTTAATAATGAACATTTGTAGTTTGCAAGGAAGTTGTTCATTGATTAAGCTACACATGATTTCTTCTTCACTTTGTACTCGTGAAAATATGGACAAGCTGCTAAGCTTTGCCAACCAGGACCTAACCAATCCTCCTGTTGTTAGATTCGATCCAGCAGTAAATAAAGCGCTAACCTATGCGGTAGCATATGGATTAGTTATACAGCAAAAGACAGGTAATTATAAATTGACGAATAAAGGCAAGAATTTTGCTGAACAGATTATACTTGTAGGCGATTTAATGGTGATGGAAATAAATTACTTATCAAAATTATCAAAGAAATTAACAGAAGGCAGAATCAAAGACTTAACAGATGTTTGGAGGATCGGCTATGTTGAAAATTAATAAACTTCGCGTAGAGATTAATACTGTAAATGGATTATATGGTATTGATGCTACTTTTCATAGCGGATTGAATTTTATTGCAAGTTCTGATAATACCTGCGGAAAAAGCTCTATTCTCGCTGCAATATATTATTGCCTCGGCTTAGAACAAATTATTGGTGGTGCTGGTGGTATTGGCAATAAAGTTTTGACGTCTGTGTTCAAGTCAGCTATTGAAGATGGAGGAAAGTCTTGGTCCGTTACCGAATCCGGCGCATATTTAGAAATTTCAAATGGCAATGAAACAATTACTATTTATAGGAATGCGCTTGCGTCTAATAATCGCGATAATAGGCTGGTAACGGTTTATCACGGAGACTATAATTCTATAACCGATCCAAATATTTCATGTGAAGATATGTTTGTCAATGTTACAAATTCGGCTACAAGCGAAAAAGGATTTCATACGTATTTAGAAGAATTTCTTCATCTAGGATTGCCAGAAGTTCGTACATCGGACGATAATGAGCGAAAATTATATCTTCAAGTGGTTTTCGCAAGTATGTTTATTGAGCAAAAGCATGGATGGTCTGATATTTTTTCAGGTATGCCTATTTTTGGCATTAGAGAGTCTAAAAAGCGAGTTATAGAATACTTATTAGGTTTGGATTCTTTGAAAAATGAAAAAGAGCGTGATCGCCTAAGAGCGTTAAAGTTGAAGCTTGAACAACGCTGGGAAAAAGTAGTTTCTGACATTGAACTACTTGTAATGCGCGATGCATGTAGAATTGATAATCTTCCTAACCATCCTCGTGTTTTATCAGATAACGATTATAATCGTATTCATCTAGTTACACTAGAAGGAGAGGACATTAATAAGGAAATTACACGACGTGAAATTGAATATGAGTCTTTGAGAGAGCTAAAGCCGCGCGTTTTTGATAATTTTGAAGCACTAAATAAAGAACTTGCAGAAACTGAAAGCACAATACTATCATTCGAAGCAAATGTTAAAGAACTCACTATCCGCATTTCTCGCGAGAATAATGCCATAAATCATCTTATCAGGGATTTAGAAATAATTAATACAGACATCCGTAATAATAATGATGCAGCAAGATTGCAAAAATTTGGATCTGTAGCTGACGAAACATCTTCCAACATATGTCCAGTATGCAAGCAACATATTCATGATACGCTGCTTTTAACAGAGACTGACGGCTTATTTATGAATATTGAAGAAAATATTCGTCATCTAAAAGCTCAGAAAGCAATGTTGGATTTCTCGCTATCTAGCAGGAAGAATAATAAAGGCACCTTAGAGAAACAGAAGTCTTCAATTGAATCACGCTTGTTTACTCTGCGCCGCTTAGCTCAATCTTTACGGTCCGATTTATTCACAACAACTGACACCGAAGCATCTGAGTCAATAATGCTTAAACGTATAGAAACAAGTCGACGAATTGAAAAATTGAAACAACTAGATGCGGAAATATCATTATATATTGATCAGCTTCGAGATTTATCTGGACAATGGAATACATACTTGTCAGAAAAGAAAAATTTGCCTGGAAAGGGTATTTCGGAATCTGATTCAAAAAAGCTTAATCTTTTGAAAAACAAATTTGTAGACAACTTGAAGAATTATAATTATAACAGTTTAACAAGCTTTGATGGGATTCAAATTTCTGAAGAGTCGTTCTTACCAACAATTGATGGTTTTGATATGAAGTTTGATTCATCCGCTAGCGATGGTGTTAGAGTAATTTGGGCCTTCACAATGGCTCTATTACAAATATCTAAAATTACAAATGGGAATCACCCTGGTATTTTGATAATTGATGAGCCTGCACAGCAGAGCATTGTTCCCGCTGATATGAATAGTTTTATTGATTCGGTAATAGATTTGGGGAAAACTAGTCAAGTAATTATTGCCATTACACTTAATAGCGACGAGCTTGTAAATATTATTAACCGTCTAGAAGACAGCTCATACAATAAAGTAGAGATTGATACAAGAGCATTTAAGCGTTTAATTTGATAGAAATAGCGAATACAATAATAATCTATTTGTATTGCGGAAGTTGGTATTTTGAATAATGTTAATTAATGATTGGTTGTGTAAATTTGTAGATTAGAAAGGAACGAGAACTCCATGAATAATAAACAATTCGATGATGCTTTCACTGCTGCGGGTGGGTGGTTTATTTTAACTCAATTTGAAGAAATACTTAATTGGGCTGGGTCTGTAGCCGAGCTGGTAGACCATCTTTACGGAAAAGGATTTGACGAGAAAAAAACTGGTACCAGCACGAGAGTTTCCAGTGTCTTGAGATTGATCGAGAGCCAGCGTGGCGTTGACGCCTTAATAAAAGTACGTGATTCTAAACGTATCAATCAAATGCATCCTGAAGCTAAAGAAATGGCAAGTGAACTTCTAAGCAAGTTTTATAATCTTTAATAAGTTTGGTATTTTTGAAAGAACAATAGGGCAGTGACTATTTTTTAGGTTACTCTCAGTAAAGAATAATAGTTTAAATCCCTTCTAGCTCCGGCTAGAGGGGATTTTTGTTTTTATAGGGAAATATGTCGTTTTGAGGTTTATTTTTACAATAATATGTGCTACACTGTTTATATTAATGCAGAAAAGTGGGCAGTAAAGGGGGGACAACAAATAACATATCAAGTATTTGATTTAAGAAGAGAAACCCAAAGCAATTCTAAAAGTACCGATGTTTGTTTTGTTATAGCCGATAGTTCTTTTGAAAATACTTCGCTTGCGATTTTGCCAGCCTGTGAAATCAGTATTCTACTATCTACTAACAAGGTTAAAGGTGAAATTTTAAGAAACGTCGATGCCGTGTGTTACTTGCCTGAGAATAAGATAAATAAATTTATTCAAGAATTTTCAGAAATACAAAATCGTGAGAATTCTATCTCGCTTTGTTTGCACGATATTAAAGTTCTCTTAAACTTAATCTCTGCCAAACCAAGCGAGATACATTTTTATACCGATCTACCAAATACCAAAATAAAGTTCATCTCTGGCATTGTAATGCTAAAGGGTTGTACTTATAAGGATGAATGGTTTAATCGGACGATAAAACAGATTGACTCGTTATTTGATAAAATAGGAGATTATGCCTATGCTCTAAAAGAACCTGGCATAAATAGTGCATCTTGCTTTTTTGTTAAATAATGTACTATGTTGGTAATGCTACTTATTTAAGCTATTCACAAACAAAAGCAAAATTCAGGCGCCATAAAAGGTATAAATTTCATCGATATACTAGAAACATAAAAGCAAACTTTTTAGAAGTACATCAAGGAGAATTATAATGAATTCAATAAATAAATCAAGTCGAGATCAATATGAGGAAGCCAACAAAAGTCTTGTAGAGTCTTACCAACTATGGTACGAGGAAATTAAGGATAAAACCGAATTACTGGAGGACGGGTATTCTAACCCGTACTATATTGATATCCCCTCTAATTGGTTTGAAACAGAGCTCCCCAGAATTTTAATTGTGGGTGAGGAGGGATATGGGGATTATGGAGTAGGAAAGTCAGACGGCGTAAAAGCCAACGACATAACAAAAATCCAATCCATTATAAAAGAGTATCTGGAACAACAGTTAGTAGATGATAAAGAACACAAAACAAAAATAAATGCCAGCTCATTTTGGCGAAGATTCAGAAAAGTCGCGGAGCATGGAGTCTGCTGTTGGTCGAACATAGATAAAATCCATTCGCTCGGTAAAGGAGAAGGTAGATTGACTGCTACCGATCGTCAAAAATTACATAGTCTTGACATGCGGATTCTTCAAAGGGAAATAGAAATATTGCAACCTAATCTGGTCATTTTTTTTGGTTGGTATGGCGTCTCACTTCAGCATGAACTTCCAGAGGTGTTTAAAAAGCTTTATCCAGGTGGATTGAAAGATCGGTCAGTATGGTTTAAGAGTGTGGTCAAGATTGAGCACCAATGTGTAGATTATCTCTTCACTTATCATCCTACGTGGGGATATAGAAATGCAAAACTTGGATATGAAGATGCTGTTATGGAGCAAATAATAGAAATCCTTGGTACAAAGAAATAGCTGATTAATAAATGCTTCATTACCCACAGCCTAGAAGTTGAGGCGGATATGCGCCGGCGTTGGTGAGTGCGATGCAAATGAAAAGTACTCTTTTGAAGGGCAGAGTTGTGTGGTACAGGTGTCGTAAAAGTGTCGTAGTGATCAACTATTGCGCATTACAATGCAGTAAATTACTATGTTTATAAGCTATATGTTAACGATTGGAAATCGTGTGTGGACTAATACTCCACCGAGGGTTCGAATCCCTCTCTCTCCGCCAACTAAAGTCATGTATGAGTATTTAAACTCTTACATGACTTTTTGTTTTTCTATGGTAAAATGAAAAGGAGAGTATTTAGCTTTATGAAGGAGAATGTACAATGAAAGAATTACTTATATCAGCCTTTGTTGTTCTATTGATGATATCTATTGTTGGTTGTAATGGTACAATCCCTCCGGTTTCATCTGCACTACAAGAAAGTTCATCTTATACGGCGCAAAAAGGTACGCCCAGTAGTGACAATACAGAACTAATGCCCACCGAAGAAGATATCTTAGCAACTCTAACAGAAAAAGTTGCAATGTATTTTCGATATCTTGATCCTATGCCTATGGCTATACTTTATGATGGTGATCCTAACTTGGGATTTACAGACACCAGTATCTCAGGTTTCGCTATTTCGATGGCAATTAAACAACAAGAGAAAAGTTATGATTTTGAAAAGGGAGTATCTAAAGAGTTATTGGATGGAATTACTAAGAAGTATTTTAATCGAATAGTAAATTATAATAATCGTTTGACCCATATTTTAGACAATGGTAACATTGCTTCCACGGGATGGGGTATCCACGGGTTCTCATATATATTAAAAGATATTTCGCGAGATAAAGCCGGAATAACCACCGCTGTTTTTTATGTGATTTCGGATGGATATGGGGAAGATATGGAGTATTTGCAAAGATTAAAGGATATCGTGAATGGTAACTTTGATAAATATGGGGATGTATTTTTATCGGAAATAAAATTCATCGAAAAAACTGATGAAAACAATAATTTTTATATGCAGTTCATTTCTTTAAAGAGCTTAGGAAAAGCTGAAAAGCCCTATGTAATTTATAACGGTAAATAAGCTCATTTTACACTTGTACTTTTAGATAAAGGGAAAAGAGCGTTTTATACCGTGGGCACTATCCCTAAAGCAGCAGCGAAAGCTTCCCTCTCGCTACAGCCCTCTACCCATATGCCACCACGCTGTTATCTCCCTAGTGGTAAAATAATAAAATGGGGCGAGGAACCCCCACCCCAAAGCCCCCCAAAAACTTGTGAGGAGATGTATAGTTTGCTGACATATAAAAGATCATTTGATAGCATTGAGAGTTTTATTGAGCATATCAAGCAAAACGAAAATGTAGTAGGAATAGTCGAGTATGGTGGGCGGGTATATACTGATATGTCGGCTGGTGGAGATTATGATTTAACTATAATTTTTGATCAACCTATCTCTAAGAATTTCATAGGCATTCACTTTCATATTAAGGATATTCCTGTTGATTGTATGCTGTTATCCAGAGAAGATTTTATGTCAAAGGCTATATTAAATGAATTTTTATTGGTGCATCTTAATTGTAAAATACTATACGATAAAAACGATATAACAGCGGACCTCTTAAAGAGGATTCAAATCACTTGGTCAATTCCCAAGGAATTATCAGAATTTGAAAGAATATTATTTAGATTTACATTTAAGCATATACTCGATAAATTGAAGCACAGATTACATGATAATGAACTCTATACTAAGTATTTTATTTATTCTCAATTTGATTGGTTTTTATCGTGTTATGCTCGAATTAAAGGCTGGGAAGCTGGAAAACCTAAATTGCACCTAAGCCTTATTAAAAATCAAGAGCCTAGCTTATTTAATATAGTTTCAAGCTTATATTCGGAAAATTGTTTAGAAGTGCAATTTGAGTTGCTTAAGCAATGCGCAACTTACATGCTCGACTCTATTGGTGGTTTATGGAATGAAAATGAGATTTTATTTCATTTGTTACCTGATGGTAAAAACGATGAAGATGAGCAGAACGAGATTTTAGAAATACTATTTGAACCTCATCCCAGATAGATAAAACTCATTTACTCTTCTAACTACAAACTTTTACTGAGATTTTTAATGTCGTAATGTAAGCAACAGTAGCTATTACCGCTAACAGGAGGACTGGATCTTTACTAGAATGATCAGTTTGGTTTTACACACAAATTAATCCCTCCAGCTTCGGCTAGAGGGATTTTTGCTTATAGAGCGATATATGACTTGATTTTTTATGTTTGTAATTATGCTCTGAGTGCTGACTCCATAAAGATCAGCAGCTCATCAATTTTCGTTTTGTAATCCTCAATATCCTTTGTGTCTAGGATTTCATTAACGTTATTTAGTATATGGGATATAATTCTAAAGACGAATTCCGGAGATAAGTCTGAGCGTATATTGCCGTTATTGATACCCAAGCGAATCAATCCAGATACATATGAATCATTATTAACATTGTATTTGGCCATAACCTTTAAAAATATCTGGCTTCCTCTTTCTCTCATCAACATTGTTGAAAATTTGGCATACAGAGGGTTGATTTCTCCAAATTCAAAGCCTAAGGTCATGCCTTTCTTCAATATTTGAAAAACGTCACCTTTGAGATCATCTGGTCCCAATCGCTCTGCAATAAACGCTTTTTTCTTTTCAAGGAGAATGCCTGCTATGTCTATGTATAGAGCATCTTTGTTTTCATAATAGTGGTAGAAAAGACCTTTGCTGACTTTTGCTTTTTGAAGAATTCTGTTAAGTGAAGCATCTTCAAATCTATGCTTTCCAAATTCATTTATAGCCGCTGCCAATAATTGTTCTTTTTTCTTAAATCCTTTATCCAAGTATGTACTCCTCTGTTAGTAGATTTCACACCTTCAGATTATAAAAGTAAATTGTTGTTATAACCAATATTATGGATAAAATAGCTCTAAGCACCACACCCAGCCAATATGTCATTTTTGAGGATTGCATCTTATGCACAACTGCCGATGCTTTTTTGCTGAACTGGTCATAGAAGAATACCATTCCAATTGGTTTTAGTGAGCCTATGGTTAAAACTACTGCCAATATCCAGACGGGAGTTATTTGAAGCTGAAATGCATAAAACCACATAAGAGCGATGGATAAAATCCCTATAACCCCGCCATAAAAATACCACTTGGGGCGAATTCCTTTTAAATTGGCTTCATTTTCTGCTGCAAAAAATAACTCTGGCTTAATCACTTGAATAATCGTCCACGTTACACTTCCCACTGATAACACTGCTAATAGAGAGATTATAAACCACATACTACCACCTCTAAATCGTTCAAAATAGACCGACTGGTCTATTTTGATATTACAGTATCTAAAAGCAATTGTCAACATTTTCATTTAGTACACCGTTACATGGATGAATTATGGTTGATGTCAAAATTCATAAACCTCTTTACTCTTGGATAACCGTGACTATAGCTTGAATGGGGCAGGTTAAGGAGATTATTTTGTGGAAAAATTTACGATAAATAGGTTTATTTTGACAAATACATATGCTAAACTATAGCTAGTATCAAAAGATTCTATTTCTGATGATACGTGTTTTTGTAACAAGAGTTAAGGGTCATTATCTTTATTTTGATGCATATGGGGAGGGTACGATGAGTATAGAAAAGTTGGAGAAGTCTTTTGACAAGTTGACAACATCACCTAAAGTACATGAAGCTATTTTTTATTGTGAAAATAGCAATGGGGATTTTACATGGTCTAAAAGCTATGGAGATAAAACGCTAGATACACCTATGGTTGCTGCCAGCATTACAAAACTATTTACAACCACCTGTATATTAAGATTATATCAAGAAGGTAAGCTGAAACTCGATGACAAGATTACGGAGTACTTTGATATAAATTGTATTAAAAACCTCCATTCCTATAAAGGAACAGATTATTCACAAGACCTAACCATAAATAACTTATTGCATCATACCAGCGGACTTCCTGATTTTTATCTCGCGGGGAAAGATTCTATATACAACAAAGTAAAGACGACCGACTTTTCATATTCATTTCAGGATGAAATAGCTTGGACCAATTCGCTACAAGCTATTTTTCCACCCTCATCTGGCAACAAAGCCTTTTATGCTGATGTAAATTTTGATTTGCTTGGCAAAATAATTGAAGCAGTAACAGGGTTAAGCTATCAAGAAGCTTGTAAGAAGTATATTTTTGAAAAGCTCTCTCTTGCTAAAACATTTATAGCATCGAAGGAAACGGATGAGATTCCTACCCTATACTATAAAAGCGAAAAGATAAAAAGAAATAAATTCATTAGCAGTTGCTATGCAAACGGCGGAGCTATAACAACTGCACGTGAGCTAATGATTTTTTTAAAAGCTTTTTGGTTGGGGGAGTTATTTGATAAGTCCTTATTTGATGAAATCTCTGACAGCAACAAACTTCAACTTTCGTTTTATCCCATCTGTTATGCTGGTGGCTACATGAAAATAGAGGCAAGCTTGCCTTTTTCTAAAAAATCAATCCTCGTCGGGCACTCAGGGTCAACTGGCTCCTTTGCATTTTATTGTAAAGAGAAAGATATATTTTTTGTAGGTGATATACCTCAAGTATCCGACCCAAGCATACCGGTTCGTTTCGTAATGAATGTGGTATGCAAGTTTTAAAGTGGTACTTATAGGTCTGCAATCTCTGGCAAAGTAAAGGTATTAGGATAGAGAACTACATGAGGAGAATTTCATGCGAAAGACGCTTATGGATTTAGCAAACTATTTAAAGAGTATTGTTTTACCCGAGGCAAGCGAAGCGTACGCGATCAAGCCTGTATATGCAAGTATATCGACAGAAGAAAATATTCGTGAAGGTGTCCTAGCGTTTCGAGCCTTTTTATATCGGCTCTATGATCTCTTAAGCGCCGTAGGCTCCGTCTATGATACAAGCAAAAAAGTTGCTCATGAATATGAGAACCGCACTACTATTTCGGTGTACTTTCCTTTCTTACATAATGTAAATACCATGCTGATGAGTATCGGCTATTTTGGCGTATTGGTAGATGATGGGCAGTCTCTGGCTTGCAGTAATACGATATTTAACCCAAAGCTACCTATTTCTAAAAACTTAGAGTGCCTACGATTCCTGATGGATTGCGGTATATGCATTGACGGTATAGATGTAAACGACAAAAAGCAAAGCCTATCAGATGTCAAAACGATAAAGATTACATATCCTTACAACCCCATTATGCTGACGGGGCTGAAAACCATGGCAATCGCCGAGATAGACCACGGCACCCTCGTCAACCAGGATGTTTTTTTGCGCTGTGATTATAGGATATTAAAAAAGGATGAAACCGATGTGATAGCTATCGTGAAGGATACGATAAAGCCTTTATCCTCGGATGTACAGGATTTTATCCTACAGCTGCATCAGCGCTACCTTGATAAAGGACTTAATTGTGTAGTGGAGATAAAAGGGTTTCATATTTATATTAAGTACTGTTATAAGCGCAAAGATCTATGGGGTATTAACGCTTCCCTTAATAATGGCTATCACATAAATGTCAAAGCATCAAAGACACAGCAATATACCGACACCATCAAAACGTTCCCTGCATTCTTGCAGGAAATGATTGCAAAGGGGTATGGCTGCGGAAGAAAAAGAGAAATTGGCCATTGTGATGGCGGTTGCCGCGGGCTTATCATACCCTTGGATGATTCTACTTTGGATATACGAGAGGACATTATCACATGGTTTGATCAGGAATTGCTATGTCTGCAAAGGAAATAAGTATTTTGTATATGAATACCCAATAAAACAATCCCTCTCTAGTTTCATCTCTAGAGAGGGATTTCTGTTTCTATAAAGGGAAGAAGGCTTTTTACGACTTGATAGTCTGCTTTTTTATTTTTGGCTAAACAGCACTATGTGGTTTACAATGGAAATAAGTAGAGATGCATAAAGAGGGTGGCGCTTTTCATTGCTCCCCCATAATGTAAAATCCGCCCTGCGTTTCGGGTTATGAGAACAGGTGCTTATTTATCTACTTATTGAGAAATCACCAATTCATTGTTATGATATGCCATCCCCCAGTCATACAGGGCTTCGATAATAGGGATCATTGTTATGCCAAGTGGAGTTAGGGAGTATTCTACGCGGGGGGGAACCTCAGGGTAAGCAACTCGCTCGACTATGCCGTCTTCTTCGAGTTGCCTTAACTGCAAGGTTAGGGTCCTATAAGAAATAGCGGGCATTATTTTTTTTAGCTCATTAAACCGCTTTTTGCCTCCCACAAGGCGATATAAAATAATCCCTTTCCATTTGCCGCTTACTAAATTAAGAGTTGTCTCTACTGGGCAAAAACCCGCTGTGCAATCGGGGGTTAAAGTGTAGTGTTTCATGTAAAATCTCCAATACTCTACTTATTATAGTAATGTGCAATACTAGCATTATATCACAAAATTTTGCGTACTTCTATAAATTTATGTTATGTGCTACTATTAATTTAAAAGAAACGGTTAAAACAAGAAAGGAGATCTACAATGAAAACAGTAAACCAACAAATTAAAGATGCATATGATTTCAGGTATGCATGCAAAGCATTCGATGCCGAAAAGAAAATTACCGATGAGGATTTTCAAACCATTATTGAAACAGCAAGATTATCTCCAAGCTCTTTTGGCTTTGAGCCTTGGAAATTCCTTGTGGTACAGAACAAAGACTTACTTGAAAAGCTACGCCCTATATCATGGGGTGCACAAGGTCAATTTCCGACAGCAAGTCATGTGGTCATTATATTAGCTCGCAAAATGATTGACACAAAGGCTCATTCGGAGTATATCCGCCATGTAATGCGTGATGTGCAAAAATTACCTGAAGATGTCCAGCGAGGCAAAGGGGAGAAATTTGCAGCATTTCAAGCAGATGATTTTGACCTTACAGATGAGCGTAAATTATTTGACTGGGCTTGCAAGCAAACTTATATCGCCCTTGGTAATATGCTCACAGCTGCGGCACTTTTAGAAATTGATTCTTGCCCAATGGAGGGTTTTGACAGAAACAGATTTGAGCAAATTCTTGCAGAAGAGGCGCTTATAGACTTAAACCATTTTGGTGTTAGTGTGATAGCGGCGTTTGGATACAGAGCCCCAAACAGCACGATACACCCTAAAACCAGAGGTGAAGCGAGCGACCTAATCGCATGGGTTAAATAATATGGATATTTTATTTGAAAGCTATGCTTTGGGAAGCAACCTACTTAAAAATAGAATGGTCATGGCACCAATGACAAGATCTCGCTCCAGTCAGCCGGGAGATATACCAAACCAGCTGATGGCAAAATATTATTCCCAGCGTGCCGGTGCAGGGCTAATTATAACAGAGGCTTCACAAATTTCTTTACAGGGTAAGGGTTACAGTTACACTCCAGGTATCTTTACAGAAGAACAGGTAGAGGGGTGGAAAGCAGTAACCGATGCAGTCCATAGAAATGGCGGAAAGATCTTGTGCCAGCTTTGGCATGTGGGGCGGATGTCCCATCCATCCTTCCATCCAGATAAAAAAACGGTTGGGCCTTCGGCAATTGCACCGAGCGCTTCTGTGTGGGTGGCGGAAGAGGGCAAAGACGGAAGAATGTTAGAATGCCCAGTGCCACACGAGCTGACCATTGATGAAATAAAAGATATTGTAAAAGATTATGGCACCGCTGCCAAAAACGCCAAGCAGGCAAACTTTGATGGTGTGGAAATTCACGCTGGGAACGGATATTTGTTAGATGAGTTTTTACGCACATCTTCAAACAAGCGAACGGATGCATATGGTGGTAGCAGGGAAAACCGTATGCGGTTGCTGTTAGAAGTTTTGGATGCCGTTATCGCTGAGATGGGAAGTGAAAAAGTCGGTATTCGCTTGTCACCTCATAACACAGCAAGAGGTATGGACTGCCCTGATATGATCAATACACTTTTTGCGCTTATTCCAAAGCTAAACGAAGCAAAGGTAGCGTATATTCATTTTGCAGAAGCAGATTGGGACAATGCACCAGATGTGCCGCTGGAGTTCCGCAAAGAAATTCGCAAGCAATTTGCTGGTACAATTATCGTGGCCGGAAATTACAACAAAGATAAAGCCGAAGCTATATTAAGTGATGGTCTTGCCGATTTGGTTGCTTTTGGTAGGTTATTCACTTCTAATCCAGACCTGCCCTATCGCTACAAACACAACTTGCCAACTTTAGATTATTTCCAAGAGTATTTCTTTGGCGGCGGTGAAAGAGGTTATACCGATTATTTGCCGTATAGCGAATTATGATGTAAAGCAGAGCTTATTTTATAAACGATTTTATATTCGATAATGGTTAGTTGCAATCTGAATTGTTGTACATGTTTTTTTGCCTCATAAATCTTTCTTAGATAATTTCTGGCGTAGAAAAGACCTATCTTCCATCAAGGGAAGATAGGTCTTTTTGGTGAAGTTGAGGGTAGTCGGGCTAAACGCATAGTAATATTTATGAACTATGGATCCTTGCTCGGTATCATGGCTTTGGAGTGGGCACAGGCGAGAGCTCTTGAGCTTATTACCAATCAAACAGTCTATCAAGCTAAATAAATCCACCATCCTACGCAGGCTAGTATGGTACCAAAAATGCATGCAATGGTGTCATTCATGGTATCTACTAAGCCTGGTGGCTGGATAGCCTTCTCAGGCTGATGATTAATGACGGGGCTGTGCTTTTGCCAATGCTGATGATCGGTGTGAAAAATGCTGTCAATCAGGAACTCAAAGACCTCCCAAAGCACATGCAAAGCCAGTGATAAAGCAAAGCTAAATACCAATGTACCGACAAAGCCTGCATCGGGCGCTTTTTGGGCCAAGGTTACTCCAAATCCGAAGAATAGGGCCCCGGAGAGGAAATGGACACTTCTATCCCACCAGCGGTATGAATCATAATATCTATAGCCTGAGCCTAGATATACAGCCATAAATACAATAGTTTGAAATAAAAAGCCTGTAATTGTATTAATTTGGATGTGTATTAAGCTGAGTAGCCAAGGGACTAATGTAAGAATTATCGCAATAACGTCGGGGGCAATTTTTTTGGTATTATGCCTAATTAACTCAACAATCGTCATAACCACGATTACTATCCTTATTAGGTTAGTGTATAAGAACAGAAAACTCATACTGCACACCTCCACGTTCTTATAATAGTATGATATTTTTTGAGTTGTTTAGTATGAATGGTTATATCTATATTTATATGGTCACGCAATTCTCAGTATAATTATACTGTACTATGTAAATGATTATCTCCCCTTAGCAATCTGCTGGGGCGGGTTGCTTTTATAAAGAGAATATATTGTATATGGTTTATTATTAAATGGATTTATGGTAAATTATAGATAGTATAGCGTTGCGGTTATTGCGGGTGGAGTTGCGAAGGCGTTGCTCACCACCAGTTGCCCACTCGAAAAAAATGTACTATAAGAAAGGGTTTAAAATGAGTGTATATTTTTATGGCTGCATAACGATGGATGGCTACCTTGCTGATAAAGACCATAATTTGAACTGGCTCTATGAAAGTGGGTCAGTAGAAGAAACAGATTATGAAAGCTTCTATAAAAGCATGGATATTACCATCATGGGTAAGAGGACATTTAATGAAATTAAGAATATGGAGAATATAGCTAGTTTTTATCCCACTACTATTAACTATGTGCTAACACATGCGGAGAGTTTATCGGTTAATGGATTTATTCCTGTCAATTGTGATATTGTGGAGTTTGTCAAACAGATCGACAAGGACAAGAATATTTGGATTGTGGGAGGGAACACACTAGTAGCTCCTCTGTTAGAGCATGATATGGTAGATGTGATGATCATACAGATTGCCCCTGTGTTATTGGGGAAGGGAATACCATTGTTTGCACAAAAAGAAGGCCTAAAGCGATTCCAGTTGAAGGAAGTAAAAAAATACGGGCAATTTGCAGAATTGGTTTATAATAAAATATAGCTTACAGTATTTGCGTGCTAGGGGATTCCCCCTTTGATGCAATATCGGGTGTGCTTCAAGATGCTCATAATGTTACAAAGCCTTTTTGCTCAAGGTAGAGGGTTTTCGCTTAGTGCTGCTTGATTATAGAGAAATAAAGTCATGTATAGGTATTACCCTAATACATGACTTATAGGTGCTAGTAAATTAGTACCCCAATATTAGCTTCTCATTGCGCCGTCTACCGAAAGAATTTCTCCCGTGACGTAGCTTGCTAGATCGCTGGCCAAATATAAAAAGGCATTTGCGACATCTTGCGGCAGACCGATGCGCCTGAGTGGAATATTGGCAACCAATCCTTGTACGAGAGCTTCAGGTAATGCTGCCACCATGTCTGTCTTAGTCACGCCTGGGGCTACAGCGTTTACTCGTATATTGTGTGGGCCAAGCTCCCTAGCCAGCGAAATGGTCAAGCCATTTACTGCAAATTTACTGGTAGGGTATGCCACTCCGGCGGGGGAGCCCGATATGCTAACCATTGAGCTGGTGTTGATGATACAGCCACCGCCTTGATTTTTCATATGCTTTGCTGTTGGCTGAATAGCATAGAAGATTGCATTGACATTTAAGCTCATTGCTTCTTCAAATTCACCGGGTTTATACTCATACAAAGAAGTACTCTGCGAAATACCTGCGTTATTTACTAAGATATCTATCTTCCCGTATTTGTGGTGTATCGAATCAATTGTTTGTGCGACTTCCTCTGCTTTCAATAAGTTGGGATACAACCCTTCAACCGGCCAATCAGGATTTTCTGTTTTTAAAGAAGATACTGCTTTCTCGCAGCTTTCTGCTTTGGAGCCAAATAAAACTACTTTTGCACCATGCTGCAAAAAGGTTCTTACAATCGCGAAGCCTATGCCTCTGGTGCCTCCTGTAACAATTGCTACTTTTCCTTGTAACATACTTTACTTCCTTCCTAAATACATGGATGATGTATAGGATGCCCATAGTAGTGCATTGTTATGTTAGAATAAATAGTCGGATGTTGCACTAGCAACACCCACATAGCACTCGGTTTGCATTTTATGTAGAAGGATCTACCTAAAGGTTGTTAGGTGCTTTTTTATATAATCTATTTGTAATCGTCAATGCATTTACTTATAGGGTCAACATACTTGGTTTGTTTTGCGATATAGGATTTTACGTAATTTTGTATGAAAGGGTTGAAAGCATGGGAAATTATTATGATGAAAAACTGAATGCTCAAAAGTTGTTTCAAGCGTACGAAACCCAGATCCCACGAGTTGGTCAGTATTTGAAAGCGGAGATAGACTTTGTCAAGGGGAATCTATCAAAGACCCAAAGCGTATTGGAGCTTGGGGCCGGATATGGTCGGATTGTCAGAGAATTAGCACCCCACTGCGGGTCAATCGTAGGGATAGACATTTCGAAGGAAAATGTTGAAGCGGGCAGAGAGTACCTCAAAGACTACGCCAACGCCAGTATGGTCGTGATGGATGTGCATAACATGGAGTTCCCAAATCATTTCGACGTAATTTTGTGTATGCAAAACGGGTTGTCTGCAATGAGGGCTGATTCTGCGGTAATTCACAAAATTCTTGAGATATTGGCGCCGGGTGGTACAGCCTATTTCAGTAGCTATAGCGCTAAGTTTTGGGATTTTCGTTTAAAGTGGTTTGAGGAGCAAGCCTCCAAAGGACTGTTGGGGGAAGTTGACTATGACAATACGAAAAACGGTGTGATTATCTGCAAGGATGGCTTTAAGGCGGTTACTCACTCCCTGGAGGATTTACATAAAATCGGCCAAGAAACGGGGTACCCCTATCAAGTGCAAGAAGTGGATGCGTCTAGCGTATTTCTGATTATCCATAAGAATCAAGATTAGAGATTGTCTTGTAAAAAGAGATGTGCATATCAATAAAACGCAGGAAGGGTTAAAGGACCCTCCTGCGTTTTATTATATTTGATCAAATACACCATAATTATGACTGTCAACGCTATTGGTGTCACGCGTTTGCCATGATTGAATCACTACCCCAATTGCCGCAGCAACCTGATATAATGGTTGGATTCTCGTAAAACGTGATCAGCAAGCAAAGGCAAGATAATGCTGCGAATCTTACATTCTGCGATGCCTTTTGTACCTGCCTCTTTGAAATCACGGTATTTCATAGTTTCTTGCAGGGTTTTGTCTGTTACACTTTGGATGGTCATATCGGTAGCCGCTACAGCCGCTTGCAGCAAATCATTGTATTCCTTTGCAAAATCATTGGCAGTGCTGATCAGCTTATGCTCGGTTGGATCAAGGAGCCCCCTGATAAATAATGCGTGCTCCATCATGATCCGATCCCAAAACAACTCCGCTTCCTTTAGACTCTTATGAGGGTTTTGGCGATTTTCCAGCTCCAGCAGATGACTCTTGTACATTTTGGCTTCGCGCAATATGTGATCGATCAGAAGTGGATAATTGACTGTAAACATGTGGCAGGACATCACATCATTTAGTATAGTGGTTTTGAAATTAATCAGCCCATCCAACAATGGCATTGCACTCATGTTGAGATTTTTTACTTGTTGCACCAATGCAGGCGTTATTTGAGGATTGTTATTGCCATAGAGTTTCGACTCAAGCTTGGTGATTTCTTGATTGATTGCTATGCCGGTAAAGCTCTGAGTTTTTTGCTCGCTTCCCAGAGTATAATCAGTGACCATTTCGCCTGAAGAGGCCACTTCGGGGCTGATAATGCCAGTCCCTAAAACTACGGCATTGTGTAAAATAGTTTCAAATTGATTTTTGTATTGGTCAGCGGATCTTGAAAAGTCAGAATTGGCCGGTGTAAAGCCCGCCTCAAGAAATAGGGAGTGCTCCTTCATAATACGGGCGAAAAACATATGTAATTCAAGGGAAAAGACGACATATTGCTGATCAGTAATCATATGAAATCTCCTTACTGTTTTTATTATAGGATATGCTGAAGTAAAGGACGATAGACTAGCGGTAAAAAACTGGTGTAATAATTTGTCTGATTGTATGAATCTAAATTGTGCGAGAGGCTATTGGTACTAACTTAGAGAAAGAGAGCGTATATTGATACTGTGTTAACAGTGTTTTTAAATATAGATTAACAGAGATTTATTCTCAACTTGTTCATATATTTTATCATGTTTACTAGGCAAACATATTTCTCGAAAAAGAGCGGAATTTTGGGAATAATATCCTTTAAATTGCTGCTTGAATAAAGATTAATACCAAAAAAAGACAGCGTTTGTTACATTTCACCTAAAAAATGCGAAAAAAATCTGTAATAAAAAAAGGATATATCTGTTGACACAGATTTAACATATGTGGTATTATGAATATCGTGTAAAAAAACTATTAAACGAAGATGGAGGAGTATACTAACTATGGAGGCAGGATTTGGATCCCTCGTTGTTATGCTTGTGAGCATTGTAATACTGGTGCTTTCACTTATGAAGTTTAAGGTGCACCCAGTATTTGCTCTAGTTCTTGTGGCGATAGGCTCAGCTATTGCATTTGGATTCCCCCTTAATCAAGTAGTAGGAACAGTTACCGGAGGATTTGGAAGCACAATCGGTAACATCGGAATCGTTATCATCCTCGGATGCACCCTTGGTGTTATCTTAGAGGATACTGGTGCAGCCCTTGTATTGGCAAATGCGATCCTAAAGATCGTGGGTAAGAAAAACTCTCACCTTGCCATGGCTATTTCCGGATACCTTGTTTCGATCCCCGTATTTAGTGATTCCGCGATCGTTATCATGTCCCCTGTTGCTCGTGCACTTTCTGCGCGCTCCGGTGTGCCACTGTTTGCGCTTCTGGGCTCCCTAAATGCAGGAATCATGGCAACCCACACAATGGTACCTCCTACTCCAGGCCCTCTGGCAGCAGCCGGTACTCTTGGCGCTGACCTGGGTATGGTTATCGGTCTGGGGCTTATTACAGCTGCCGCTTATACATTTGTCGGTATGCTGTGGTGTAACAGCAAGGCAATGAAAACAAAGTACCCTAAGATTTCTTCAATGGCAAACGTTGAAACCGTTTTGGGTGATGACTTTACTATCAAAACCGATAAGAAGCTCCCAAGCACCTTCTTGACCTTTGCAGCAATCCTCACCCCTGTATTGCTGATCTGCTTAAACTCTTTTGGTGCTATGTACCTCGAAAAGGACAGCGCGCTTCTTCCTTACCTTGGATTCGTAGGTCACCCTGTTATCTCTCTGTTCCTCGGCGTGCTGATTGCTTTGTGCCTAGATACAAGCCGCTTTAGCAAGGAGCAGGTATATCAGTGGTTTGATATCTCTGTAGAGAAATCCGGATTTATCATCCTTGCAACAGGCGCAGCAGGCGCTTTTGGTGCGGTGCTGAAGGGCTCTGGCGTTGGTACATATCTGGGCAACCTGATTGCCTCTACTGCACTGCCAGCAATCTTCGTTCCATTCCTCATCTCGCTGCTGCTGTCCGTAGCCAATGGCTCTGCAACCGTAGCACTGCTCACCGGCTCTGCAATCGTATTGCCACTGCTGCCTTCGCTCGGTCTACACCCTGCAATCGCTTGTCTATCCATCGCAGCAGGTTCGTCTTTCTTCTACCATGCAAATGCAAGCCATTTCTGGGTAGTACAGAAATCCAACGATATATCGATGGACGAAACCTACTCTCTCGTTTCTATGGGCACAGCTCTAGGCAGTATTGCAGCCTTTGCCGCTGTGTGGGTGCTGTCGTTGTTTGTCCACGCTTAAATTTCAGTAATAGATCTGGGCGGTAGCTGTATGGCTACCGCCTTCTACATATCAGAAAGAATGTTGTTATAGGGGTATTAAATTTAAGCCGCAATAAAATCCGGTAGGGAAGTTCATCGTTCCTACCGGATTATATTTGCTCTGGTGGAAGGGAAGAGTGCTGCCTTATAGTTTAAACTGGGCGATCAAGCCTTGGGTCGTGGCATCGGCCATTGTTAGGGCTTGCTGCTGTATGTTGTCAAATTCGGCTATGTCGTTTTCAAATCTCCCATTTAGGCGCTCTACAGCTTCGCGCTGGGTCATAGCGAGATGCATATAGAGCATTTTTTGCCAATCATAAGCGTTCCAGTAGGGATTGATGCGAGCAAGGAAGTAAGCAATTTCGTCTGCATTGCGGTACCATTCCTGCTGATCCTTGATTGCTTCGTGCATATTGCCTTCCTTCGCATGCTTTACAAGCTTTGCTGCGATGAGCAGATGATTCCGAAACAGGCTCTCAAATTGATTTGTAATGGACTCAGGGTAAAATTGCGACAGGGCAGTAGCAAAATCTGTAGGGTTACGCAGAAGTCTTTGCGTTACTGCCTGTAGATCTGGGAGATCTGCCGCTGTGCTGATGATGAAAGATCTTGTCCACATGACATGCTGCTCCCATAGGCTTCTTAAGGCATTGTTGAGAATTAAGCGGATGTTGCTTGTGTTTTCCATGTGATTATTCACCCTTTCTTGCCTTGTAATATGATGGGACGGTGTTATTTATGGTCAGCTTATTGTATGAATCGTGGCATTTGGAGAGACAAGGGGTACGATGAAAAGCTCAGTGTTATTTTTTATCTGAGGGAGGAGGGCACAGTACGGATTGTGTGGCAATGGTTTGTAGGGTATCCCCTAGCTGAGTAAAGATACTTCCGAGTGCTGATATTTCATCAGCCGAACGGCCGTTAGCTATAGCTACTGCTAAAGTTGTAATACAATACAAAAGCTCTACAGAATACATACCCAACCCCCCCCTCCTATAAGTAAAATATGCTGAAAGGTTAAAAATGTTATTAAATAAAGATAAAAGTATACTTACAACACTTAAAAACGCCGATAGGATGCTTGAAACAAGTGTCGCAGAGCAACTATTTACAAATTGAATGCGACAAATCAGGAAGATTTAAGAGGGGGGAGGGATGTATACTGTGTATACAGTACAAAGAAGATAAAGGAGAGCCTATATGCTATATACACCGCTTAAGATGCAAAATCTAAGCTTGCAAAACAGACTCATCGCTGAGCCAATTGTGAGCAACTCGGGAGATCAAAAGGGGCTACCTACCCAGGAGAGTATGGAAATCTACAAGGGCTACGCACAGGCGGGCGCAGGGATGGTGGTAGTGGAGCAGCACGCGGTGCACCCTTGGGGGCGCAATAAGCTAAGCCAGTTTCGGCTGTATGACGATGCCTCGGCACAAGCACTCAAGCCTCTGACTGAGCTATTTCGGGCGCAGGGGGTGCCTGTCGTGGCACAGCTTAATTTCTCGGGGGCGGGAGCTTCGGGCAGGGAGCTGCTCTTAGAGCCGGATTTTAAGCTGGTATCTCCCTCAGGGCTACGAAATCCTCGGGATCTAATCGGAGCTGATTCTCACGCCTTGATTGGAAGTGAGATACAGGAGATCGTCGAAGCCTTTGCCGCTGCCGCTCGTAGAGCGATAGAGCTGGCAGAGTATAGTGGCGGCGTGCAGATTTATGCCTGCCATGGTTATCTGATCGGGCAGTTTTTAAGCCCTATGACCAACTGTCGCACCGACGGCTATGGAGGTGGCATCCGCCAGAGGGCTCGACTGCTCTTTGAGATTGTGGAGGCAGTAAAGGCAGCGGCAGGCAACAGTCCTGTTTCGGTACGGCTTGGAGCTTCGGACCATATGCCATGGCAGGAGCAACAGGGGCTCTGTTTAGAAGAAAGTGTATGGGTTGCCGCGGAGCTTGCTAAAATGGGGGTGGACTGGCTTGGCATATCGGGCAATCACTGCATTTACGGCATCGGCGTGGATGATAACGACACTGCGTATTTCGCTCCTTATGCAAAGGCAATTAAAGAAGCAGTGCAGCCCTACGGCGTGGCTGTAGACTGCGCTGGAGGGATCCGCAGCGCTGCAAAAGCAGAGGAGCTATTGGTAGCAGGGGTCTGTGATCTGGTGGGCTTTGGCAGACCTCTGATTGGAGATAAAGACTACCTGCGGCGTTTTTAGGAGCTTGCGGCTTTGTAGATATTAGTCGGTAGCGTCCTATGGTGAAACGCTGGACGCTTAGATGATGCTGGTAGCAGAATTGTGTAATTACCCAACTTGAGCGCTTTTTACCAATATTTTAGTTTACTTTTGGTATGAAATCACTTATGCTAGAGGTAACTGATTAATAAAGGTGGGTTTATGATGAACGGAAAAAAGATAGAACCGATGTGGAGCTATGTGATCTATGCATACATCGCATTTTGGGTCTTGGTGTTGGGTCTTGGCGGCTTGGCGTCGATGGTGTTTCATGCCACGCCCTTGGCTATGCAGTGGGTAGTGGTATTATGCAGCTGGTCGCCGACGATGGTGCTCTTAATCATGCTCAAAAGGCTAAAGCCAACTCTGACGATACGGGGGTTTTATCAGAAAGCCTTTGCAGGTAAGCTCAAGCTGGGATTGTTTTTAATCATCCCACTCATCGCTGGAGGCATACCACTGCTGACGGCGTGGATTTTGTCAGCAATCCAAAAAACACCCCTTTCAGCGCAGCTAATTTTTGCTCCCACTGCACTACTTGGTACGATTTTCTTCGGGGTTTTGCAGGGAGCTTCGGGGGAAGAATCCGGCTGGCGGGGATACCTACGCCCCGAGCTAGAAGCAAGATACGGGTTTGTAAAGGGAAATGTAATTTTGGGCGTGATTTGGGCGTTTTGGCATGCACCACTTTGGTTTGTGGCATCTGATTACAGTGGCTTGCAGCTGGGGATGTATATTGTCGAAAATATACTGGTCATGACAGCCTTGACACTTCTCATGGCAGTCTTTATGAAGAAATCCGATCACCTATTGATCGCGTTTTGGATGCACTTTTGCTTTAACGTTTCACTGGGCTTCTGCCCCGATAGTGCGATATTCTTTGCGATTCTTTCTGTGCTGTATCTGATAATCGCCTTGATTTTTTTGGCAGTTCATCTGAAATCTCATCGCCCAAGTAGCAACGCAGTGCAGTCATGATCCCTTGCATCTTCGGATAGCGACTCTACGCTACCCTATAAGTAAAAGACTGCCGTAATCGATCACTCGATTACGGCAGTCTTTTTATTTTTATATTGATGTTTTAAAATAAAATTTCCTTGCTGCCTGCCGCTGCCGATGCAATCAGCTTGCCCTTATTGTAGGAGCGCAGCACGGGGGAGTTGTAGTTGAGAGCCTCGTAGTAGTTCTTAGCATCAAGGACAATGAAGCTAGCGGGATTGCCTACCTTGATGCCGTAGCTGTCACCTAGGTGCAGGGTTTTGGCAGCCTTGTCGGCGATAAAGCGGTAGGAATTCATGATATCTTCATAGCCCATCATCTGGCATACATGAAGCCCCATAAAGACTACGTCACGCATGTTGCCGTTGCCCAGAGGGTACCAGGGGTCAAAGATGTCGTCGTGGCCAAAGGAGACGTTGATGCCCGCCTCGGTCAGCTCCTTGACGCGGGTAATGCCGCGGCGCTTGGGGTAGGTATCCATACGGCCTTGTAGGTGGGTATTGACGAGAGGGTTCGCCACAAAGTTGATGCGGCTCATCTTTAAGAGGCGCATGAGGCGCACTACATAGGCGTTGTTGTAGGAGTGCATCGCTGTGGTGTGGCTGGCGGTTACTCGGTCAAAGAGCTCCATCTCGTATGCTCGGGCAGCCAGTGTTTCGAGGCCGCGGGAGGCTTCGTCATCGATCTCGTCACAATGTACATCCACGAGCTTGTCATACTTATAGGCAAGCTCCATGGCAAAATTTAAGGACTCCACGCTGTATTCTCTGGTGAACTCAAAGTGAGGGATCGCTCCAACTGCATCTGCGCCCATCTTAATGGCGTTTTCCATCAGCTCTTTGCCATTGGGGTAGCTAAGGATGCCCTCCTGTGGGAATGCGACAACCTGTAAGCTCACAAAGTCCTTCAGCTCGTCTTTGAGCTCCAAAATCGCCTCCATAGCGGTGAGCTTGGGGTCGGTTACATCAACATGGGTACGGACAAACTGGATGCCGTTTGCTGCCTGCATCCGCACTGCCCGATTGACCCGCTCCTTTACATCGGTTTTGGAGAGCTTCTCCTTGCGCTTGCTCCAGCACTCAATCCCCTCAAAGAGGGTACCTGATAGGTTCCACACAGGGTCTCCTGCGGTCAGGCAGGTATCGAGATGCACATGAGACTCGATAAAGGGGGGCAGTGCCAGCTTGCCGCCAAGGTCGAGGACCTCTTCTCCTGCCTTGGGGGTAAGGGCTTCACCGATTTCGGCAAAGAGCCCGTTTTCGATGCGGATATCGGAGAGGGTGGCTGCGTTTTCGATATAAAGGTTTTTGATCAGCATGAGGATCCTCCAAATCGTATTATTGAGCTTGCTTTTTACCAGTCATCTCTGTCAGCAAGAAGCAGGCAGAGGCTACAACCATTGCGTTGACGGCGGCGATACCAAAGGGTATGAAGTTGCCTGCCAGAGCGCCTGCAATGACACCAGCGATGGCACCTAGATTAAACTTACGCTCTACAGAGGCACCCTCGGCGTACTTTTCTTTGTGCATAAAGAAATCAAGGGCGATGATCGCACCGATGGGGGGGAGAGTTGCATTGAGGAAGGAAAGCCAGCCGATGAAGTTGTTGTAGAGCCAGATGGCTGTAACGGTACCGATGAAACCTGCTACCAGCACCATGGGGCGCTTGGGGAGCTTGGTGATATTGGATAGCCCCAGACCTGAGGTATATAGGGCGTTGTCGTTGGTTGTCCAGATATTGCCGCCCAGCACCAGCAGAGCGGGGATGGCAAGACCCTGTGCAATCAGTACATAGAAGATATCGTCTTTGCCGGTAAAGGCACCACCCACCGCGCCAAAGGCAAACATCAGGGTGTTGCCAAGGAAGAAGGCGATTACAGTGGTAACTACGGCGATGGTGTTGTTTTTGGCAAAGCGGATGAAGTTTGGTGTAGCTGTACCGCCGCTGATAAAGGAGCCTACCACCATGCCTACTCCGGTAAAGAGAGAAATGGAGCCGGCGTTTTTGGCAAAGATGGCTGTCAGACCACCGCCCTCGGCAGTCGCTGTGATCATAGAGTAGATACCGAGAATCGCAATCAGAGGTACTGCAATATAGCTGATGACCTCAAGGCCTTTGATGCCGAAGTAGGCGGAAGCGGTCATACAGGCGCCAGCCAGCACCACCAAGATCATGGGGCTGATACCCAGCAGCTCGGAGGCAGGGATGGCAAACATTGCAACACCTACGCCAAACCAGCCAAGCTGTGTGAAGCTGATGAGGGCTGAGGGCAGGTAGGAGCCCTTGGTACCAAAGGAACGCTGTGCCAGCAGGTCAAGGCTTAGCCCTGTGTCGCTGCCGATGTAGGCCAGCACGCCGGTATAGATTGATAAAATGACACCGCCGAGGAGGATCGCCCAGGTAAAGTCGCCTAGATCCAGTCCGTTGCCCAGCTTGGCGCCTACGCTCATACTAGCGGAGAAGAAGGTAAAGCCCAGCATGATAAAAAACATGGGCCAGAAGCTTTTGCGTGCGTTGGCGGGTACCCTCTCTAGAGAATAATCCAAGTCGATGTGCTGCTCATTGATTTTCTTTGCCATAATATTGCTCCTTTACTTTTACGGTTGATGGGTGTGTGGTAGATGGCGCAGAAAACTCAATATGAAATGCTGTTGATTGAAGTCGATCCAGAATATTTCTGTCTTTGTACAAAAAAAGGCAAAAAAAAATCCTGCATTGACCGCAAGATTAGGGAGAGCCTGAAATCAGACTCAAAGCTATACAATCTTGCCGGCATCTCTGTACCGAGTTTAAAGATTTTATGTTGATTGCAATGGTAACATATTTTTGTGTAGATGTCAAATATTATTTTTATTTGGCGTAGATAAATTCTACGTATTGCAATTTTGCCATTAAATGTAGACTTGTCTAGTAAGCCTCGCAGCATTTTGACTAGGAAACATGCTTGTAATTCTATAATTTCGATAGAAATTTCTGCCTGTTTACGTGTTTTTAGGAGAAATGTCGGCTAATTAGCGGTATTTACCAGTCTTTTGTAGGACTTTTCACAACTTTATTTACTTATTGTACATACAAAATTTGATTTTACAGTATAAACTGTCATTTTTATTTTAAAAGACATATTTTGATTGACATAAATGTTTCACATTATTATAATAATCAGTAATACCAATAATAAGTATAAACTTTTTGAAATATTATTATATAATCTCACAAATTGCCTTTACCAAGGCATTTCCCTTTTTACGACGTATTACCGGCAAACCTGCCGGTCAGCGATAAAATTTAAAGGAGATATTGGTTATGAACTGCAAGAACTTCAAACGATTTCTTTCCCTTATGCTCTGCCTGACCCTGATTGCAGGTATGGCGGCAGGCTGTGGAAACAAACCCGCTACCCCGCCCGCCGATACGAGTGCTCCTGCCGGCAGCAAGAGTGATGCTCCAGTAGAGTACAAAAAAGACATTATTTTGGGTCTATCAGGTAAGCATTCCAGCATCGACCCCCACGCCAACAGCAACACCCAGCACAACTACATGTTTAGAATGGTCTTTGACAATCTTGTTGATTATGATAACGCTACCGGCAAAATCCTGCCCTGCCTTGCTACCTCTTGGGAGGTTGATAAAGGACTTACTTATACATTTAAGCTGCGCAACGATGTAAAATTCCACAATGGCGAGCCACTAAAGGCAAGCGACGTGGTGTTTACCTTTAAGCGTGCAGTAGGCACCACCTCCTCCAATGCAATGGCAACGAAGATTGCCAGCGTAGAAGCGCTCGATGACTATACCGTCAAGATGGTGCTGACCGCTCCAAACTTTGACTGGCTACATATGATGACCCTGCCAACCGCCGTAGTATTGTCTGAAAAAGCCTGTACCTCCGACCCTGTAGAGGGCCCTGGCGTAGGCTCCGGCCCTTGGAAGATCGACAGCTATAAGTTTGGTGACTTTACCAAGCTTGTGAAGAACGACAACTTCTGGGGGGAGAAGGCTAAGGGCGAAACCTTTACCTTCCGCTACATCCCTGAGGCTTCTGCTCGTCTGATCGCACTACAGACCGGTGAAATCGACATCTGTGCTGACCCTGATAAGCTGGAGCTTGGCTACATCACCGATGACTCCAAGCTGGAGCTGCAAAGCTGGAAGGGATCTTCCTTAAACTACCTTGCATTTAACACTCAAAAAGGCCCAGCCAGCAATAAGGATTTCCGTAAGGCAATCTCCCACGGCATTAAGTTTGATGATTTGATTGCAGTATCTATCGATGGTAAGGGCGAAAGAGCTCTCTCCTTCTGGGGCTGGAACGAATTTGGCTACAACGGCGGTAAGACTGCCCCTGAGTATAACCCAACCAAGGCTAAGGAGTACTTGGCAAAGGCTTACCCAAATGGCGGCGCTACTCTGGAAATCTCCATCAGTGGTGCAGAGCGTAAATCCAATGCCGAGCTGATCCAAGCACAGCTTAAGGAAATTGGGGTCACTGTTACCATCAAGGAGCTTGACAGCGCAGGTATCAGCACCAGCACTACCGATGGCGAGCACCAGTCCTGCATCTACGGCATGGGCTTTAACACCTTTGGTGATGATGCGCGTCGTATTCTCCAGCCGGGCAGTGCCGTAAACAAGGCTCACTTTAAGAATGACCGTGTCATGGAGCTGCTTGATCTTGCAGTAGCTGAGGTGGATGAGGCTAAGCGTAAGACCTATTACGAAGAAATCCAGCAGATCGTATACGATGAGGCTGCCTATGTGCCTCTGTACTTCTCCACCGGTTACTTTGGCGTCAAGAAGGGTGTAGGCGGTATCGACTACTACCCAACCTCTCACCACGATATGTCTAATGTCTTCGTACCACTAAGCAAATAAATTACCATGGGGCGGGGCTTGCTCTGCCCCTCCTATTAACCAAAAGGGTATAAGAAGTGCATGAAAATGCCTGGTGGTAGCGATGGTTTCTTATACCCGCAGGCTTTAAGAGCAACATCACAAGAGCAAAACTCTAGGAGGAAGTATGTACCGCTATGTAATCAAACGATTGTTTCTGATGATCCCGGTGATCATCGGCGTGTCCTTTTTGGTATATTTTATCCTTGACCTCGCCCCCGGAGATGCCACCGACCTTCTGGCTCCCGATGGCGCGACTGTAGAAGAAATCGAGGCACTGCGGGTAGAATTAGGGCTGGATCAGCCAATTGTCATCCGCTATGCCAAGTACATATCGGGGCTGGTGCGAGGCGATCTGGGTGTTTCCTACATCACCGATCGTGACGTATTTAAGAGCTACCTTGAGAAGCTGCCTGCTACCATGAATCTTGCCTTTGCTTCGATTGTGGTTTCGGTACTGCTATCAATCCCCTTGGGCATCTACTCCGCCACCCACCAAGGCTCATGGAAGGATAACGCCAGCATGGTGGCTGCGCTGCTGGGGCTTTCGATGCCAAACTTCTGGCTGGGGCTTTTGCTGATCATACTCTTTGCCCTACAACTGGGCTGGCTGCCCTCAGGTGGCTCTGAGGGGGTCAAGAGCATCATCCTGCCTGCCATCACCATCGGCACAGGCCTGATGGCCACCCTGACCCGTACTACCCGCTCCTCTATGCTGGATGTGGTGCGGCAGGATTACCTGCGCACTGCCCGCTCTAAGGGAGTGACAGAGAAGGATGTCATCAACAAGCACGCACTCAAAAATGCTTTGATCCCCATCATCACCATCATTGGTACTCAGCTTGCGGGTATATTGGGCGGCGCAGTGCTGACCGAAACTGTTTTTGCATGGCCGGGTATCGGGCGCTTGATCGTCGACTCCCTTAACTCGCGTGATACCCCGATGGTTACGGGGTGTATCATTTTGACTACAATCATGCTTAGCGTCATTCTCTTGATCGTCGACCTCTTGTATGCAGTGGTAGACCCAAGAATCAAGTCGCAGTATGCTACCAAGAAGGGAGGCAAAAGCAATGGCAGTCGAGCTAAAGCTACAGCAACAGCCTAATGTAAAGGAGCGCAAGGAGCGCACCCAGATGCAAGAAATCTGGCACAGACTTAAGAAAAATAAAGGAGCAATGCTGGGTCTTACAATTGTGCTTGCCCTTGCCCTTACCGCGATCTTTGCCAATGTACTTCTGGATTATGATACCCAGGTAATCGGGCAAAATCTTACCCAGCGGCTCCAGAAGCCAAGCTCCGCTCATATCATGGGCACCGATGAATACGGCAGAGACATCCTCTTTCGCATCCTTTACGGTGCACGCTACTCCCTCTCGGTTGGTATCGTAGCGGTGGTGATCGCACTGGCATTTGGCACGGTGCTAGGCGCAATCGCAGGGTATTTTGGCGGAGTGACTGAGGAAGTCATTATGCGTAGCACCGATATATTGGGCGCTGTGCCCAACATGCTGCTGGCGATTGTCATCGTGGCTGCCATGGGGCAGAGCATGATCAACCTGATGATTGCTGTCGGTATTACCAGCATCCCTCAGTTTGTGCGTATTACCCGCGCGGCGGTGCTGACAGTCCGTAACCAGGAGTATGTAGAGGCCTCCCGCGCTATCGGTCTTGGCAATCTAAAGATTATCTTTGCACATATCCTGCCAAACTGCCTCTCTCCCATCATCGTGCAGACCACACTTCGCGTGGCTTCTGCTATTATCTCTGCCTCTAGCCTAAGCTTCTTGGGGCTGGGCGTGCCTGCGCCCGATCCTGAGTGGGGCAGTATGCTCTCCAGTGGCAGACGCTTTATCAGAGGCTACCCACATATGACCCTGTTCCCCGGGCTTGCCATCATGGTGACGGTGCTTGCCCTCAATCTTTTGGGCGACGGGCTGCGTGACGCGCTGGATCCAAGACTGAAGAAGTAGAGGTGTGGCATTGTGATAGATATTGAAGAAGTTGTACTAGATATCAAGGATTTGACCATTTATTATGAGCTGGAGGAGGAGACCGTCAAGGCGGTCAACGAATTTAGCCTGACTCTTACAGCGGGTAAGACCATCGGGCTGGTAGGTGAAACCGGCGCCGGTAAGACTACTGCTGCGCTGGCGATGCTAAGGCTGGTGCCTGAGCCACCCGGTGTGGTCAAAGGGGGCAGCATTGAGGTCTGCGGAAACAACATCATGGAGATGACGGTGCCTCAGTTGGAGCAGATCAGAGGTAAGGATATCTCGATGATCTTCCAAGACCCCATGACCAGTCTAAACCCTGTATTTACCGTAGCGTATCAGATCGCCGAGAGTATCGAGATCCACGAGCATGTCAGTAAGGATGAAGCCTATCAAAAGGCGCTGGATATGCTTGAGCTGGTGGGCATCCCCCGCAGCAGGGGGGAGGAGTACCCTCATCAGTTCTCAGGTGGCATGAAGCAGCGTGTGGTCATTGCTATTGCGCTGGCATGTAACCCAAGAGTGCTGATTGCCGACGAGCCTACCACTGCGCTGGATGTAACCATCCAGGCGCAGGTGCTTGACTTGATGCGTAATCTGAAGGAAAAGCGTGGAACTGCCATGATTATGATTACCCACGACCTGGGCATCGTGGCAGAGATCTGTGACGAGGTAGCAGTAATGTATGCCGGAAGCATCGTAGAGCAGGGCACGCTGGATGAAGTCTT
>DAMCAP010000013.1:11139-18274 GCA_032059445.1 Oscillospiraceae bacterium | reverse complement strand
AACCACACTAAGCACCCTTATACCGAGGGGCTCTTTAACTCAATCCCCAATATCAACGAACGCAAAGAAGAGCTGCTGGCCATACCCGGGTTAATGCCCGACCCAACCAATCTGCCTGAGGGCTGTGCATTTGCGCCCCGCTGCTCTTATGCCATCGAGGAGTGCATCACCCGCCGCCCTGCTCTGACTGCATTTAGCCCTACTCACAAGGTGGCTTGTCTGGCGTATGACACCCCCGGCTTCCATATAAGGAGGAACAAAGATGGCAGCAGATAAAATTCTTGAGGTCAAAAACCTTACAAAATACTTCAAAACCCCCAAGGGTATGCTCCATGCGGTAGATGGCGTGAGCTTTTCTATTGAGCGCGGCAAGACCCTTGGCATCGTAGGGGAGTCGGGCTGCGGCAAATCTACTACAGGGCGGGCAATCCTGAGATTGATCGAGCCCACGGCGGGAGAAGTCCTCTTTGAAGGGGAGGATATCCTGCCGCTTAACACCCGCCAGATGCGAGAAAAACGCAAGCAAATGCAGATGATCTTTCAAGATCCCTTCTCCTCCCTCGATCCGAGAATGACCATCAAGCAGACCATTGCGGAGCCGATCGTCTCCAACAAAATCCTCACCGATAAAGAGGCCATCGACGCTCGCGTAAGAGAGCTGATGGAGACAGTTGGCCTTGCCCAGAGACTGATCAATTCCTACCCCCATGAGCTGGACGGCGGCCGCAGGCAGCGTATCGGTATTGCTAGAGCGCTGGCGATGAATCCAAAGTTCATCGTTTGTGATGAGCCGGTGTCGGCGCTGGATGTTTCGATACAGGCTCAGGTTTTAAACCTCCTCAAGAAGCTCCAAAAGCAGATGGGATTGACCTATATCTTTATTACCCACGATCTGTCGGTAGTCAACCACTTCTCCGACGATATTGCGGTTATGTATCTAGGTCAGTTGGTAGAGAAAGCTCCTGCTACAGAGATTTTTGACAATCCTGTGCATCCTTACACCACTGCACTGCTTTCTGCCATACCAATCCCCGAGGTGGGTGGAGCCAAAAAGGAGCGCATTCTCCTAAAAGGTGAGATTACTTCACCGATCAATTTGCCCAATTCTTGCAGGTTTTATAAACGCTGCATTCACGCCAGCGACGAGTGCTTAAAGGAAAATCCCCCTCTGCGGGAGATACAGCCGGGGCATTTCGTAGCTTGCTGTAAGGCAGAAAGCTTTTGCAAAGAGCCTATGGCTGTGCTATAATCGTTTAAAGCAGTATATTACCGTGTGCAGGGGGATGGAGCCCTCCAAGTGGGGGATCCTTATGTCACTCATAGGAGCAAAGTTGCTTAGAAGTGGTAAGGATCGCCCCGCTTGGTCGGGCTAGGCACCCCATGCCGTAGGGCAGTTCAATGGGTGAGGTACCTTTGCAAGGGCAATCCGTTAGTTCGTCCATCAAGTGGTTAAGACCACAGCCCTTAGACGTTTGGCTCTCTTTTTGACCTCGATCATGAAGAAAGTGCTCGTACGGCATGGGTGTAAGGAGTTTGTACCTGATTTGCAAGGATTAGAGGTATATTTCATCAAATCCTTGCGCTACCTGTAAGCAGTCAGTCCTAATCTCATGCATGCAACAGGAAAAGATTGGGTGGGAATTTCAAAATTACCCGCACCGCAATACCCCTAATAGTATCGCAGGCAAACAAACCATCAAGGAGGAAGCTATGTACGACATTATCCTAAAAAACGGCATGATTTATGATGGCGGCACCGATCCAGCCTATAAGGCGGATCTCGCTATCAAAGATGGCAAAATCGCCAAGATTGCAGCATCCATCTCCGAGCCCGCATCAGAGGTCATCGATGTGGCGGGTCTTGCGGTAGCGCCGGGCTTCATCGATATGCACTCTCATGGTGACTGCACCTTTTTACTAGACGAAAAGAGCGAATCTAAGATCACGCAGGGGGTTACCTCCGAGCTTGCAGGCCAGTGTGGAGCTACCATCTACCCTGCACGCAAGGATTTGATGCATAATCTCTATAACTATGTTTCTAATAATGAAAAGTACGATGCGCATTTCTATACCTCCGAGAGTCTTGCCCAGTTTATGAGCAAGGTAAAGGATACCGACAAAAAAATGTCGACCAACCTGATCCCTCTCATCGGTCACGGTGCTCTGCGCTGCGGCGTGATGGGCTTCTCCGGTAAGCCTGCCGACGAGGCACAGTTATCAGTCATGTGTGAGCTGATGGATGAAGCCATGGAGCAGGGGGCATGGGGCATTTCGTTGGGGCTGGGTTACACGCCTGGTGTTTTTGCCGATCAAAATGAACTAAACTCCCTTGGCGCAGTCATCAGCAAGTATGACGGCATCATCACCTCTCATATGCGGGATCAAGGTGCCAAGATTTTTGATGCGCTGGAAGAGATGTATGAGATCAATCGTCAGACAGGGGTCAAAGTACATATTGCTCACCTCAAGATGAGCGGTAAAAAGCAGTTTGGCAGAGCACCAGACCTTTTGGAGCATATGGAGGCAGCCAGAGCTGCGGGCATCCGCCTCAGTGCTGACATGTACCCCTACACCGCATCCTCTACAGGCATCACCAACATTATGCCTAAGTGGACGCTGGAGGGCGGTATTGCCAAAGCGGCGGAGCGATTGGCAGGAGAGCACCACGAAGAGCTGATGGCTGATCTGAGAGAGAAGTTTGCCGAGCGCTCAGACGGCGAAGCGCTCTACATCATCTCGACGAATGGGCGGTATCCAATTGCCGATGACAAAAACATCTATGAGCTGGCAGAGGCGCTGGGTGTGAGCATGGCAGAGGCAGTAGCCAAGGTAATTATTGAAACCAAGGGCGCAACATCTTGCATTTTTGTAAGCATGAGCGAAGAAGATGTGGACCTATTATTGCGCCAAAACTGGATTTCTATCGGCAGTGACGGCTCAGGCTATCCCTTTGACATCGAGAAGTGCGGAGGCAAGCTTCATCCGAGAAACTTCGGTACCTTCCCTCGTGTGCTGCGGTTGGTACGTGAGCAGAAGATCTGCACCCTAGCTGAAGCAGTGAACCGTATGACCAAGCTGACTGCCGATACCCTAGGGATGACCGACAGAGGTCAGCTCAAAGAGGGACTTATTGCCGATATTACGGTATTTAACCCCGAGACCGTGACCGATCGCTCTACCTTTAAAAACCCTTTCCAGAAGTCAGAGGGTATCGAGCATGTACTGATGGGCGGTAAATTTGCCCTGAGGAATACTATACAGACCAAGGAGCGCCTTGGAGAATTCATACTTAAGAAATAAGCACTGTAGATACTCTACCAATTCCTTCACCTTGATAGAAAAACCGCGGTTTGAAAAAGCGGCGGTTTTTCTGCGAGGTGATTTTGTTTGTGGGGGCATGTGCTGAGGGAGTGGCTGGGGATATGCTGGCGATTATAATACATTAAGCAAATGCCATCAATGTGCTCATGCTGTACGGGCCCCTCGAGGGGAAGGGATGGTGCTCCCCCATGAGGTTAGGCATTCAATGTGTCACAGACACCATTGGGGCAATAGCGGTGTTGTGGCTTGGGGAAGCCAAGCGTAATCTATAAGATTTGTCCGTGGGTTAAGTGCTTCGTTAAGAGTGAGTGGCTGCACGAAATGAATGCAAAAGGGATTTTAGCACTGCATAGAAGCAGACCTATTATTCTGATGGTGTTTTTGGGTGTTTTCGCGACTTTCGTCTGCCTTTTGCTGATATTTACTTGGTACTGGTGAGGCGCTTTGCAGCTCTTTTCACCAAATACTGCAATTTGCCTGCTTACATCCGCTTTGTGATTGACACTATAAAAATGAAGTGCTATAATTTGAGCGGACAACAAAACTGAATACGGCTATTGGTGCGGCACAGCTTCTTGGAGTTTGTGCTTGCTTAAAAGGGAAGTCGGTGAAAATCCGACGCGGTCCCGCCACTGTAAATCGGAGTAAATCTATGATATGCCACTGTGCTCTCGGGCATGGGAAGGTATAGGTTTATGTTGAGGATGAGTCAGGAGACCTGCCAATGGTAACAGCGCTGCAATTTCTCACGGAGATGAGGAGGTGTTAAGGTTGAAGATTTACTTCAGCTTGCTTCTGTCGCCCTTTTAGCAAAAGGGTCTTATTTGAGTGGAAATAAGTGGCCATAAGGGCTGCGTATTTCCTTTTTTCATTTTGGAGGAAGAAAAATGTTGACTGTACTAAATGATTCACTGTTTCTCATCGCATTTTGTGCCGTGGTCGGCCAATTGATAGGCTCCATCAGATTTGGCCACTTTAAGCTGGGCAGCTCTGCAACTTTATTTGTGGGCTTGATTTTGAGCTATACCCTCACCACTACGATGGAGGTGGCAGTGAAGGTAAACAGCCAGATTTTTTCTTTAAGCTTGATTGGCTTTATTGTATCGGTGGGTTTGTCCGCCTCCGGCAATATCAAGCAAGCGCTGAAATCTCATGGTCTTAAGTTTTTGATTTTGAGCATTGCCATCACCTGTACAGGTGCTTTGTCGACCTTAATGATGTCAAAGATCTTTACCGATCTCCGTTACAGTGTGTTTGGCACCTATGTGGGCGCTCTTACCAGCTCCCCGGGGCTTGCGGTAGCTCTTGAGCTGGCAAAGGCAGCCCCAGTCGACCAAAGTGCGGCGGTAGGGCTTGGTTACTCTGTGGCTTACATACCGGGTGTGCTCAATGTCATTTTATTTTCTCAGTTTCTAGGCAAGCTGTCTGGCACAAGAGGTGCTGCTGGTAAAGCGGCAAAAGCTCAAAGCGGCCCTGCGAAGCCCTTTCGTATCCTAAGCTTCTTTTTGGTGATTATGCTCGGTATATTGCTCGGCTCGATCAATATCGGCATAGGGGGAGGCAATAGCTTTTCCCTCGGGATCACAGGCGGTGTGCTTTTTAGCGCTCTGATTTTGGGGAGTTGGAACAAAAACCGACTTTTTGAATTTGACGATAAGCACTTGGGGATCATTAGAGATATTTCTCTCAATATGTTTCTCGCCATTGTGGGGCTTAACTATGGATACGATGCGTTCTCTGCGATTTCGCAATTTGGGCTGCAACTGCTCTTGATCGGCTTGTTTACAGGTATCACCAGCATTATCACAGGCTATCTTATCGGCAGATATATCCTTAAAATTGATCTGATCTATCTGGCAGGAGGCATCTGCGGAAGCATGACCAGCACACCGGGGCTGGCAGCCGCGATCGACGCCTTTGAGAGTGAAGAGGTTATGACAGGCTATGGGGCGACCTACCCCTTTGCCCTGTTGCTAAAAATCTTACTCATAAAATTGCTGTATTTATTATAGCGGCTTGCTGCCTCGGAGATGTGGTGGTCAATACACCACAAATCTGAAAGGACTATACATAGATGAATATACATGAATATCAGGCAAAAAGGCTGCTGGCACAGTATGGTGTCAGCGTGTTGCCGGGGTATCTAATTGAGGACCCCGCAAAAGCTGAAGCTGCGGCACGCAAAATTCAAACTCACGTAGCGGTCATCAAGGCGCAGGTACACGCTGGTGGTCGAGGTAAGGCAGGAGGGGTAAAGCTGGTCAGGAGCTTAACCGAAGCCGTCGATGCCACCAAGGAAATGATGGGCAAGCGGCTCATGACCCACCAGACAGGTAAGGAAGGTGCCCTCGTCCGTAAGGTGTATATCGAGGAGGTCTGCGCCATCAAGCAGGAATACTATCTTAGCTTGGTGCTGGATCGGGCCGACAGCAAGGTAGCCTTGATTGCTTCTGCCGATGGTGGGATGGACATCGAAGAAACCGCTGAAAAAGCGCCTGAGAAAATCCTAAGCCAAAAAATCGACCCTGCAATCGGATTGGCAGAGTTTCAAGTACGGGCGGTGATTGCTCACTTAGGTGTACCGACTGAGGCGCAGCAAGCACTCGCACAAACCATAAAGGGATTATACCGCTGTTACATCGAAAAAGACTGCAACATGGTGGAGATCAACCCTCTGGTGCTAACTGAGGACAGCCAGATCATCGCTCTGGACGCCAAAATGGGCTTTGACGATAACGCTCTCTTCCGACACCCCGACATACTGGCGCTGCGGGATATCCATGAGGAAGACCCCAAGGAGGTAGAGGCATCGCGGTATGGTCTCTCTTATATCGCTCTCGATGGTTCCATCGCCTGCCTTGTCAACGGTGCAGGGCTTGCCATGGCGACTATGGATAGCATCCAATATGCGGGAGGTGAGCCTGCCAACTTCCTTGATGTAGGGGGGAGCGCTACCGAAGAAAACGTAACCCAGGCCTTTCGCATCATTCTCTCTGACCCCAAGGTCAAGGGGATTTTTGTCAACATCTTTGGCGGCATCATGCAGTGCGACACCATCGCAAGAGGAATCGTTGCTGCCAGTCAAAAAATCCATGTAGGCGTGCCGATGGTCGTCCGCCTTGAGGGAAACAACGAGCGGGAGGGCAGGGAGATCCTCGACAGATCTGATCTTAATATTCGTACTGCTGCCAGCATGGAAGAGGGCGCGGCAATGATTGTAAGCTTGACACAGGAGGGCGGCAGATCATGAGTATCTGGATCAATCAAGACACCAAGGTGATGGTACAGGGCATTACAGGCAAGGCGGCAGCTTATCACACCAAACAGATGCTTGCTTACGGCACCAAGCTGGTGGGAGGAGTATCACCGGGTAAGGGCGGTATTTTGGTAGAGGGGCTACCTGTTTTTGATACTGTAAAAGAGGCAGCCGATAGCACAGGCGCTACTGTATCGATTATTTACGTGCCTGCTCCTTACGCTGCCGATGCAATCCTTGAGGCAGTAGACGCCCAGCTTGATCTGGTGATCTGCATCACCGAGCACATCCCCATATTGGATATGCTCAAGGTTAAGCACGCTATGAAGGGTAAAAATACCCGCCTGATCGGCCCCAACTGCCCAGGGATTATCACCCCTGGAGAATGTAAAATCGGTATCATGCCGGGACACATCCATAAAAAGGGACATATCGGTATTGTGTCGAGGTCGGGTACCCTTACCTATGAGGCGGTAAATGCCCTTAGTTCTGCGGGCATCGGGCAATCGACGGTGGTGGGGATCGGCGGTGACCCAGTCAATGGCACCAACTTTATCA
>DAMCAP010000013.1:3365-11129 GCA_032059445.1 Oscillospiraceae bacterium | reverse complement strand
TATCGATGTGTTGGAGGCTTTCCAACAAGACCCCGAGACCCATGGAGTGATCTTGATCGGTGAAATCGGAGGTAGTGAGGAAGAAAAAGCCGCCCGGTGGATCAAAGCGCATATGGATAAGCCTGTGGTGGGCTTTATTGGCGGCAAAACTGCCCCTGTCGGCAAACGGATGGGGCATGCAGGTGCCATTGTTTCGGGCAACAAGGGTACAGCCCAGAGTAAAATCGCTACTCTGGAGGACTGCGGCATCAGTGTAGCCCAGTCGGTGAGCGAGATTGCCCCCAAGCTGCTGGAGGCGTTGGAAGGGAAAAGACAAGAGTTGGCGGTATAAATAATAATTTGATTAGGCTCCCTCTGCGGGTAATCCGCGGGGGGAGTTTTTTGTTGTGTTTAAAAGGAAATGAGTGAAATTAATCAGAAATAAATACGATATTTTTGAAATATACTATTGACAAGTCGATATCAGCAGGATATAATACAAGCAATATACGAATTTTATATAATTAATTAAAATTAATTCCAATAATTATGGATGGAGGATGAGGATGAAAAGGCACCCAGAGGGCAGATCTGATGATTACTCGAATCGGAAGGAGGGATGGCAATGGAGCTGTTGAAGATGTACATTGCACATGCAGAGAGATTTAACTGGCAACCTAGTCTTGCGGGCTATGCAGCATTTATAGCACAGGTCGAAGCGGGGCAGCGTAGACAAGATGGCAGCTGGCAGTGGGGCGAGTGCCAGTTGTATCAAAGGGGGCAGGAGGGGGCATGACAAAATATTGCATGAGCAAGTGCTGGAGGATTGTACAGCGTAGCTTGCATCAGCTCAAAAGCCGTAAATTGTTTACTTGGTAAGGCAAGGTCACTAAAAGAGATCATGTTGATATTGATAGCAGGAGGAGGTCAATGGTGATGGAGTATGGGTTTATCGTGCTGTATTGGTCGATGCTGAGCTGGGAGTGGTAACAAGATCTCGGTAGCAAGGCGACATTTACGGCTAATTATTAGGAAATCCGTTGTAGTGGTGTGGTGGTCAGAAAAGGGCAAAGGGGATGCTCTAATAGCATCTTGGCAAAGGAACGAGAGGTGTCGTAGACTTCGCTGGTTGGTTAAGAGATCCTACGAACTTGTCATTGAATCGAGTACGAAATTTTCGATATAATTTGTGCACGACTGCGATAAATACCAGATAAAGCCTCTTTCAACCACCAGTCCATCACCAAGATGTGCCACTCCCTAATAGACAACTGGGAGCTCACCTTCGTCCAACCACAAACGAATAAAGGCAATCAGTTCAATAAGGGTAAGTACCCCTCTAGCCTCCCCGCGAAAGAGGAGCATTGGCAGGAGGGAGCTATGCTACTGAATCAATTTTGGGAGGAGTACCCAAAAAAAATTGGGTATACAGATACAACTTGATAGTTGCAAAAAGACTCGAAAGGGTTTTGGTGAGCAGAAGCAGGCGGCTTTTGATAGGTAGCGGCACTCGGCTTAGTGAGCGAAGAATAAAGGACGGTATGTTTTTCGCACTATTCACTGCTTGGAACTCCAGGAGTGGAAAAGAAAACTAGGCTTTGCAGGTGGAAGAGGTGCTGGTTAAGATGATTAATCGAGCTACGTCAAAATTACCTACCTGCTAGAACCAAATTTACCGAAGATACCTTTGGGGGTACAGAGGAGCGCATTTGAGTGATTTCTGAGCTGCGAAGCGTGCAGTGTATGCAGCTAAAAACGAAATCAGGTGTAGGCCAGAGGAAAGTTGATGTTTATTAATAGAGATTGGGGGAGTAGGTATGTATGAAATAGAGGAGCAGTATCGCTCTGACAATATGGAGGCAATCAGTAGGATGCTGCGTAGAGCGCAGGCGGCAGGCTATGGGGCAAGTTATGGGCGGTATGTAAGCGACTATGACCCACCGCAAAAGCCTAAGAAGAAACGAGCAAAGACCCGCACCGCAAGGGTAAGGCCTGCGCAAAGGTAGATGCTAGAAGAGCTTTGCGTTGAAGGAAGCTTACATGTGCTAGTTGGCGGCGTGAGCTTTGCTTGCAATATAGATACACAAAGGTCGTGTGTTGACTTAGAATTGCCAGAGACTAATGCGAGGCTTGTAGGTAGAAGTATGAAAAGGCAGGGAATCAAGGAGGCACTGAAGGCTAGGCGCATGAGGATGAGGGTAAGGGCTTTGCATAGGGTTGGGTTGGTGTATGGGATGTAGTAGCTATGGCAACCATGCTGGGGATCCGTACCTGCTTGAGACAACATGGAGGGGATAGGATGAGGGATCAGGAGAAAAAGGCGTTTTTGAGCCGTTATGTGATGCTGGAGCGACAGATCGACCGCAAGCTGCGGGAACTAGGCAGATTGCGAGTGATGGCAGGCGCGCTGACCGCAGCCCATAATGCATTATCTGACCACGGGGTAGAAGGCAGGCTATCAGAGTCAGCGGAGATGGTCAAGGGGTTACAAGAAGAGATTTATCAGGATGTCTGCGCTTTGGTAGAGCTTAAGGGGGAGATCAGCAGCTGCATTGATGCTGTAGAGGACAATACCCTTCGGCTACTCCTACAGTATCGCTACATAGACGGGATAACCTTTGAAGATATTGCCGAGCAGATGCATTACTCCTGGCGATGGATCATTAAGCTGCATGGGCAGGCACTACAAAAGCTGGAGATTGTTCATGGATGTTCACATCCGGCGATGCTACACTAAATGTGCAGGGAAGCTTACCGCCCATAGTAAAGCAATAAGGGATAAAAACCTATACCTACCCCAACACTGCTAGGCGTATACGATCTACTGGATCTACCAGAAAAACGACCTCTGATCAATAAAGAGAGCCACGATGGCTCTAACAGTAAGCCCCTTTTGGGCTGTTAAACAGAGGGTTGTAAAGGAAGATGTAGTAGAGGTAATTTTCACCAAAAGACTGTGGCGCTGTTCTATCAAATGGATGGATCTACCAAGCATAAAGGGTGGCATCCCATTACTCCTTACATAGGAAGTCAGTTGTTTCGCTGTCATGGTAAGACGGGGTGGTAAGTACCCTGGAAGACTGTGGAAGATGCCCTGTAGGCACGCGGGAAACTCAAGTATAAGCTGGAGGGTTGCCAGCAGCCTTGCAGCTCATGGCAAATAGGGTGGTAGTTCTCCTGGAAGACCGTGGGAGATGCCCTGTAGGCGCGTGGGAAACTTAAGTATAAGCTGGAAGTTTGCCAGCAGTATTGTGGTATCTTGGTAAATTTGGGTGGTAAGTATCTCTGGAAGACAGGTGGGAGATGCCCTGTAGGTTCTGCGGGAAACTCAAGTATAAGCTGGAGGATTGCCAGCAGCCTTGCAGCTCATGGCAAATAGGGTGGTAGTTCTCCTGGAAGACCGTAGGAAATGCCCTGTAGGCGCGTGGGAAACTCAAGTATAAGCTGGAAGTTTGGCAGCAGTATTGTGGTATCTTGGTAAATTAGGGTAGTAAGTGCCTCTGGAAGACCGTGGGAGATGCCCTGGCGTGCGGGAAACTCAAGTATAAGCTTGAAGGTTGTTAGTAACCTTGCAGCTCATGGCAAACAGGGTGGTATTACTCCTAGAGACTGTGCGAGATCCCCTGTAGGCTCGGCGGGAAACTCAAGCATAAGCTCGAGGGTTATCAGCAGTATTGAAGCACATGGTAAGACGGGGTGGAAAGTACTTGTAAAAAGACGAGTGGTTGCTTGAGGTGGGTGAGTGTGGATCTGGGACAAAGCTGGCCTTGAAATATCTTAGCTGTAGGTAACAGAGTTATCCCTGCTGGCTGCTGGCGACTCATAGCACGCCTATTTAGCGGAGGTAAGCGAATATCAGCAGTGCTTCGGGCTGGGAGGGGTAGGGCATCGTATTTTTGGCTGTCGGCAAGATGCCGGCATGGATGGAAAGGGCGTGATGTATTATGACGCTTAACAGCAATGTGATCTTAGATGCGGTCACAAAGCAAAAACTGCTGGAAAACCAGCTGGATACTTCGGGGCTGCTGCTGGTTGCGCTGGCAGATCGTTTGGCACAGTCCTTTGAGGGCTGCTCCGTGTATCTGGGGGCGGTGCAGGATGGTACGCAAGCTCCAGCATTATTTGCAGAATGGATCGGGGCAGAGACAGGTAGGCTGTTGGGGGAGAGCAAACTGCATAAGCTTAACTTTGCGGTGAGCTATCTCCCGCAGGACGCTCAGTCGCCCACTGAGCTTGGGGCAGCAGCTTTGAGGATGCAGCAGGCGATTACTAAGCTCCCGTATGGCGAGGGGGAGCTAACGTGCCATGGCACAAAGACAGAGATTACAGCAGGGCTCGCCAAGCTGACAGGGCAGGTGGTGCTTTATGAGCAAGGCACCGACAATAACCCCATCATTGAATCAAAGGAGTTGTATGTATGATGACAAGAATTTTGCCGGGGACAACTGTAGAAGTAATGGCAGGAGAAAGAGAGCCCAAACCCGTGACGGTGGGTGTAGTGGCAATGCCGCTACAATTAAGCTGGGGTGACGTGCTTACCGTGATCGAGAAGAGCGATCGCAGTCTGATGGCGCTGGGCTATGAGAGAAACGACCCCAAGCTGAAGCTGGTAAATGAGGTGCTGCGCTCGGCGCAGAGGTTGATCGTCTATCGACTAAATCCAAACAGCACAAAATCGCAGGCACTACTGGCCGAAGGAATTACCGTAAGCGCAAAGTATGGCGGACAGAGAGGGAACGACCTAAAGGTAACTGTTGCTGCAAACGAAGCTGGCTGGCAGATTAAAACCTACCTCGGTACTGCTGAGGTAGATGCTCAGACAGTAACAGGGATAGCGGATTTCGTAGAGAATGGCTTTATCACACTATCGGGTAGTGGTGATTTGGCGGTAGCCAGCGTGACACTTGCGGGCGGCGGTGATGGCGATATCGAGAGCGGGGCGTATGCGGCATTTCAGACCGAGCTTGAAAAGCAGCAGTATAACCTGATCGCTTACACAGGCACCGACAATACAGTGGCACAAAATCTGGTGGACTTTGTAGATCGCCAGCGCTTAAATGACGTGAACGTGCAGCTAGTGCAGTCGGTGATCAGTGCCGACAATAAGGCGATCTATAAGAATGTAGTAGGTGGTGTAACGGCAGGCTACACCCTGACGGCGGCAGAAGCCTGCGCTACACTGGCAGGTATTATGGCAAAGCAGGGCATCACAGGCAGCGCTACTTACTTTGATGTAGCGTGGTGGGAGGATGTTTCTCCAAGGCTCACCAAGGTGCAGCAGGAGGCAAAAACCAAGGTGGGCGAGACCCTCTTTGTTTATATGCATGGTGCAGTAAAGCTACTGTATGACATCAACAGTCTCACGACCTTTACTGCCGAAAATCCAAAGGACTTCTGTAAAGGGCTAGTAGTGCGCACCCTTGATCAGATGGCCTCTGAGATCAAGCTACTGCTGGACTCCAAGGCAATCGGCAAGATCAGAAACAGCACGGATGGCAGAGCCCGTATCAAGGGCATGCTGGTGACTATGCTCAAGGCGCAGTACCTCGACAAGGGGTATCTTGAAGCCTTTAACGCAGATGATCTATCGGTGGAGCAGGGCGGTGACCGCGATGCCATCGCTGTGACCGTAGGGGTCAAGGTGGCCGACACAGTAGATAAGATCTTTGTAACCGTAACAACGCTATAGGGGGAATAAACCATGAACAATAACTTACAGGCAATGCCCAGCGGGCACGACGGCGAGGGCTTCATCACTATCAACGGAAATCTCTACCCGGCATTTAAGTATGCCAAGCTGAGCCTTAAGGCTGACGCCGTCACCGAAAACAAACGATTCTTAAATCAGCGCACCACCCAGACTGCGGTCAGAGGGCTAAACATTACAGGTAGCATTTCATATTATGCCTGTACAAGCGCTCTCATCGAGGCGATACGAGCTTACAAGGATGGAGGCGAGTACCCTGAAATCACCATCCAAGGCTGGGCAGGGGTCAGCGGCACAGGCCGCTGTGAGGTGCTGGCAAGCGGCGTAGTGATCAACTCCATTGGGCTGCTGACACTGGATGACTCCTCAGACAGTGCGTCTCTTCACGAATCAGACATCACCGCTAATGACTTCGACATTCTCTCGAAGTTTCAGGGTTAAGGAGGCCGTTTTATGAAGAGTTTACAGAGCTTTTTGCATCCAAAACGCAAGGAAAACCTCCGCTTCGTCCTCTCCGACGCTTTCGTCGGGGAGGATGGCAAGCCCATCGAGTGGGAGATGCGCCAGCTCAGCGCCACTGAGGGTATCGAGCTGACTCGGGCTCTTGAGGGCAAGGGCTATATGGACGTGATGACCGCTTATGTGGCAAAGTCGCTGATCTACCCAAACCTTCACGATAAGGAGTTGCTAGAAGCTCTTGGCAAGCGGGAGGGCAGGGTGATCCTCAAGGCTGCGGACGCGCTGGTGTGCCTACTCAGCGACGCGGAGCTTGGCAACCTGATCAGCCGCTACACCCAGCTCAACGAGCCGACCACGGGGATCTCAGAGCTGATCACAGAAATAAAAAACTAATCAAGCAGGGCGAGGACCGCTACTTTGTCTATGCTCATCTCGCCCTGCAAAATCATAACATCCTGCCCACTGACTACCTAAACATGAGCAGGGAGCAGCGGGCATTTATAGCGGCAAGCGATATGATTGCGGCGGAAAATTTAAAGAGATAAGGGGGTGTGATGACATGAATATAAAAGATATTTATGCGGGGACATCCGGAATGAAAATCTCGGAGATTGATTTTCTTTATAAGGCTAAGGAAAAGCTCAATCAAAACTTCCCATCGATTAATAAAGAGATAAAGGATTATATTGGGAATACCAACTCAACGATGGAGCTGCTGGTTACTACCGGTAATCTGGCGAAAGTAGCTGTGCAAGGAACTATGGCGGGTCTGAGTGCGGCGGATACCAGAAAAGGGCAAGAAGCAAAATTCCAAGCCTTGGCGGGAGATAAAGCGGCGGGCAGCGACCTATATAAATATGCTGCTCAGTATGCTAAGGGCTCCGCTTTATCTAAGGATCAGGTGGTAGGAGCAATCTCTGCTTCTATGCCCTTTACCAGGGATATCAAGCAGATTGAGCAGATGGTGAAGTTTGCCGAGCGGCTAAATGCGCTCGATCCCACCAAGGGATTTGATAACGCTATGGGAGCAGTCACTGCCATGATGCAGGGGGATGCTTCCTTGGCCAAGAGTGGTTACGGTGTGAACCTCGATGAACGGCAGCTTGCAGATCACAGATCGGCGGGGGATAAGGATGGAATGCTTTCGCTGATGGACGAGGGATTAAACGATGCAGGCGCTACTACCGAACTGGTGGGCGAACGCTTTTCCTTGCTTGGAGCGCAGATCAGCGAGTTTAAAGACAGCTTTATGTCTGCGATTGGTGAGACGGCAGTTCCTGTGATGGAGACGCTCGCACAAGCAGTAGCCAAGTTTAATGAAAAGTTGCAGTCGGGGAAGTATCAGTTCGTAATTAACGTGATCGTCAATGGGATGAATATGATTGGTCATGGTCTTTTGATAGTGATGAACAATGCTAAATGGTTGATTCCTGTGGTAGCGGCATTGACCGCTGGATTGGCTGCGCTCAATATTGCACTAATGTTTACCAGTCTTTTTTCAGGAGGAGTTGCCACTGCTTTCATGATTGCAGGAGGTGTAGCTGCAATAGCGGGCATCAGTGCTTTCATGATGGGAGCAGTTGGGAACAAACCTAAGTCGACACCTGATGCAGATACTC
>DAMCAP010000013.1:2284-3355 GCA_032059445.1 Oscillospiraceae bacterium | reverse complement strand
TCTCTGGATGACAAGCTTGGTACGGCGGGGATGGATAAGAAGTATAATACCCCAGTCCTGGATGACAAGATAGGCACTGCGGGGATAGACGTCAACATTGCAAACTCCGATCCTATAAAGGTAACGGGAGATGTGGACATCGAAAAAGAGAACCTAAAGTATATGCTTGATATTGCAGGGGCGAGGTTCTTTGCAATGTACTCCACTGCCACACTGGCACCCCAGCTTACGGTGCAAAATATGCAAGTTCATGAAACTGCTGATTTAGGTCTAGTTTTTGATGAACTTACACATATGCTGGGTGAATCTGTTGCAGTTTCGGCACAGGGGGTGTATGAAGGGTAAATGAGATATGATGTTTATTTAGGAGACGCCACCATCTATGGTGTAAGCGAGGTGGAGGAGAATGCGAACAGGGCTCTGGGCATTCACAACGGTCTGGGGCAGGGAAACTTCGTGCTGGGCGGGGACCGTGAGCTGCGCCGATTTGGCTTAAGCTGCGAGCTCAGCGAGCAAAACTCCCAAAACGCCTCAGGCTGGAGCCCCGCAAAGAACCTCTTTGACTATTTTGAGCGGCTATTGGAGGAGCGTGATCCTATGCGGCTGATCATTGTGTCGGAGCATAGTCAGATTTCACTGCCGGTGCTGTTGGAGAGCTACACCAAGACCGAATCCTATGCGGGGGTCTACGAGGTGGGCTTAAAACTGATCGAGCATCGAGCATGTGCTGTACAGTCGGCGGAGGTACCCTATGTCAAGCGGCCGGGGAAGTTGCCTGTGGTGATTGCAGACAAAATTACGGTAAAGCCCAGGGGAAACTCCAAGGTGAATCTTATGGCAACTTTGCAGGAAGGCTTTGACCCTAATGATCCGAAATGGGCTCCGTGGTTAACAGCCAATGATGGAGAGAAGCCAATTGATATGCCAAGCACATATGAAAATAAGGCTGGGCTACGAAATTGGCAGGAAAAACAGTTTATTAAAAAATATGGTTTAACAGAAAATGAAGAAAAGAATGCTACAAGTGACCAAATGAACCAAATTCTCTATGAGTACAGAAACTAGCTCGTG
>DAMCAP010000013.1:0-2274 GCA_032059445.1 Oscillospiraceae bacterium | reverse complement strand
AGCTGATTTTATATGTGTTTAAAGGAGGTGTAATTATACTACAGATCAACGACGTCGATATCACCGACATCGCGTTGGATATCCAATATGTTTCACCGTGGAACGACGGTGCTTCAACCCTTACATTTTCCTACCCTGCAAAGCTGAGGGAGCTGTTTGCCAACGGCTCCACGGTGACTTTGCACTACAAGGGCAGCGGGGTCTTTTACGGCTGGCTCTTTACCAGCAGGCAGGATAAGGAGCTGATCAAATGCACCTGCTACGATCAGCTCCGCTACCTCAAGGCGAAGGACACTCTTATGCGCCCAATCGAACCTCTCGATGCCTTTGTTAACCGTGCTTTGGCGGCACTGGGGGATCGGATCAGGGTGGGAAACATCGACAAGACCGAAGCCCCTTTGGGAAAGTTTTTCTTTAACAACAGAACTTATCTTGATATGCTCTACCAGTCCATCGAGGAGAACCTCACCCTAAACGGATACTACTACACCCTGCGGGATAACTTCGGAGCGCTGGAGCTGGTGGATACTTTTGATCTGCGGCTGCCCCTGTTGGTCGGTGACGAAAGCCTTGCTACCAACTTTGATTATAGCAGAAGCATCGATGACGACACCTATAACTACATTAAGGTGGCCAGGGATGATAAGGAAAAGGGTGTAAGGGATGTATACGTGGCAAGTGACAGCGTAACGATGGGCAAATGGGGCAAGCTGATGCTCTACGAAAAGGTGGACGCCAAGCTCAATGACTCTCAGCTTTTGGATCGGGCTAACCGCCTGCTGGCGCTAAAAAACCGTGAAACCGAAACCCTCTCCCTTGAATGTATGGGGGATGTAAGAGTCAAGGGCGGCAGCGGTATCGAGGTGAGAATCGCCGCTGCAAACCTAAACATGTGGGCGGTGGTGGAATCCGTATCTCATACTTTTAAGCGATCGGAGCACACCATGAAGCTGAATTTAAGATTTGGCAGATGGTATTGATAAAGCAAGCACTGATAAATCTAAAGTCTGTATTCGTAGGAAGTAACGATGAGTAGCAGACTTTGAGAGGAAGAGTGTAACAGGGTAAAAGATAGGAAAAGGTTATGATAGGCTTCAGGGGAGTAAGTAAAATATGTAAAAGCTCCCCTCAGTAGCCTATGGCAGGCAAGTAGCTTAAAAGTAAAAAAGGGCAGGTGATATTGTGGGCGCAGAAAAGCTAAAAACAGTAATTAAACAGATAATCGGGGAGTACCTCGAAAATGCTGGCATGTCGGATCTGGTATATGGTACATTTACGGGCGCTGCACTCAGGCTCGATAACAAGCCTTTGGAGATTCCGCTGGATATGGTCGATATCCCCCTGCATCTGCAAAAGGTTGAGGCAAAGCTTAGCACAGTCATCACAGAGGGCATTGAAATCGAAACAGAGGACGAAAGCACTCCTCTGCCAAAGATAAAATGCATCAAGCTGACCGATGTGCCGGTAACCTTACAGACAGGCTTGGATGTAGGGCAGAAGGTAGCTATAGTACAGCAGCGAGGCAGTCAGCGATATTCGATTATAGACAGGGTGTGAAGCAATGAGCGTATTAAAAACCTATGGAAGCGATACCATAAGCCCAAAATCCTCAAAAACCTACCGCCTAAACGGTGACCATATTGAGGGCTATGTAGATGGTAAGCAGGCGGTGGAGCAAGCGGTGGATTTGGCCCTCTCCATCGAGCGATTTTATCACATTATCTACTCGGGAGATTATGGGGTGGAGCTGGCAGAGTTGATCGGCAAGCCCAGATCTTATGTCAAAGGTGACATAGAGCGCCGGATCACCGAAGCTCTCATGGAGGATGACCGTATCAAAGGCATAAAGGATTTCGCCCTGCGCTTTGAGGGGGATGTTGCTTTCGTGAGCTTTACCGTGAGGAGCATTTTTGGTGACCTAGAGAGGAGTGTGAGCTTTGGTGGGGTATCGGTGTAGCGAGATATTATTTTGGACAAAGCCTGTGTACCTTGCCGGAGGGAGCATTAACAAAAACGTAGAGAGGGGTGCATGCCTTGGAAGATAGCAAGATGCTTTACTTTGGTATAGCAGGGGGTTCTATAGCCTCTGGCAAGGCAGGCACCTTTGACAGCGATATAGAGAGGAGTGTGTGACTTGGCATTATATGAGCGAGATCAGATTTTGAGCAGGATGCTCTCAGAGATCCCCCACGACCTCGATAAGCGGGAGGGGAGTGTGATCTACAACACCCTTGCCCCGACCGCAACGGTACTGGCAGAGAGCTATTATCTCTT
>DAMCAP010000012.1:64760-84013 GCA_032059445.1 Oscillospiraceae bacterium | reverse complement strand
CTTGCTGCGAGCGGATATATTTTTGAATGATCAACACTGACCACAACAAGACTGATAACCAAAACGAAACGCGATCCCATCTAAACTGCTTCATATGTCCCCCCTTAATGATTCGCTTAAGCGTTTGCGCTTCTAATAACGAAGAAACGCTGTAAAGTTCCATGAAAAAGGATAACTTCAATCAGACCAACACCGAAATGCAAGATGATGTCAACATCACAGCAGCAAAAATATGCACTTGCTGCGAGCGGATATATTTTTGAATGATCAGCACTGAACCACAGCAATACAGAATCACCAGAACGAAACTCAATCCAGGCTTGTCTGCATCATTATACCCTCTTATGGGGGTCGCTTAGTCGATCTTCTGCCCTCTTTGCTTTAATCGATATTGCAGTGCAGCCTGCTCGGTTTTATTTTCGCCAAAGGTATAGTACACAGCATCTTTGAGCACGTCGGGCAGGTATTGCTGCTCCACCCAGCCCATTGGGTAGACATGGGGGTACTGATACCCCTTGCCTCTACTCAGCTTAGCCGCGCCCTCATAGCTGGCATCCTTTAGATCCGCAGGGATATCCCCTACTCTACCTTCCCTTACATCACGGAGTGCAGCATCGATGGCAGTTATGGCTGTATTAGACTTAGGAGCGGTACATAGCGTGATCACTGCCTGTGCCAGCGGGATGCGAGCCTCAGGTAAACCGAGAGAGTTGGCGATGTCAACACAGGCTTTAACAATTACCGCAGCCATCGGGTAAGCAAGCCCGATATCTTCACTGGCGATAACCATCAGGCGACGACAGGGTGAAATTAAATCTCCAGCCTCCAGCAAGCGTGCCAGATAATGCAGTGCCGCATTTTCGTCAGAGCCACGTATGGATTTCTGAAACGCCGATAGGATGTCATAGTGCGCGTCCCCATCCCGATCGTAGCGCATAGAGGAGCGCTGGGTTACCTCCTTGGCAGCATCTAGGGTAATCTGCCCCTCGCTGCTCCCACAGTAGGCAATCAGTGCTTCTACAGCGTTGATTGCTTTGCGCACATCTCCGCCGCAGGCTCGGGCGATATACTCCGCGACCCCTTCCTCTAGGGTAAAAGGCTGCTCATAAAGCTCCGCTGCTTTAATAAAAGCACGCTCCACTGCCTGTGCTACCTCTGCTGGCTCCACAGGTTTAAACTCAAACACAGTGCTTCGGCTTAAAATTGCATTATATACATAGAAGTACGGGTTCTCCGTAGTTGACGCAATCAGGGTTACACTGCCATCCTCGATACACTCCAGCAAGGTCTGCTGCTGCTTCTTATTGAGGTACTGTATCTCATCTAGATACAGTATGATTCCACCGATCCCGGCAATGGTGCCTACCTCATCTACCACAGCCTTAATATCGGCAGTTGAGGCGGTGGTACCGTTGAGTTTATACAGCCGCTTACCCGCCGATTTCGCGATAATGTTGGCTACAGTGGTTTTGCCCACTCCCGAGGGGCCATAAAAAATCAAATTGGGGATCTGCCCCCGATCAATAATCCCCCGCAGCACTCTGCCTTTTTCCAGCAGATGCTGCTGTCCGACTACTTGATCAAGCTCAGTGGGTCGCAGCTGATTGGCAAGAGGTGATGACATCACAAAATCCTCCTAAAAATGAGTCTGCCTTTATTGTAACAGATCAACTGGTCAAATACCATAGCAAGATCAAAGGGCACCCATACAGTAGGTGCTCTTTTACACGGCAAATAAAAGATATACCAACATAGCTAGCGCAAATGCGTAGCCCTGCTGTGCCTTTTAAGATCTAGTGCTTGATTAGGATCTTATATACCCGCTCAGGTCTACCCTTTGAGCTGTTTTGACGATCATACAGCACGGTGGCCTGTTGGTTTTCTACCAGCTTTTTTAAAAAACATCAACTGGTCAAATACCATAGCAAGATCAAAGAGCACCCATACAGTAGGTGCTCTTTTACACGGCAAATGAAAGCTATACCAACATAACTAGCACAAATGCGTAGCCCTGCTGCTGTGCCTTTTTAATGATCTAGTGCTTGATTAAGATCTTATATACTCGCTCAGGTCTACCCTTTGAGCTGTTTTGACGATCATACAGCACGGTAGCCTGCTGATTTTCTACCAGCTTCTTTAAAAAACGGTTGGCACTACGTACTGTTATATTAAGGGCCTGTGCCAGAGCGGTAGGCGTCAGGATATCGGTTTTAAGATGCTGCATAGCCGAGATCAGCTTCTGTATTGTCAGGGTAGAGAGGCCGGCTTTTTTGGAGATCATCTCTACATAAGGGGTAACGTCATTTGGCACCACCAATACATCTTTGCTGCCTAAGGGGCCAATCATCTCTGCACGCTCATTCATCAAAAAGCTGCTGGCGATGCTACTGAGCTGTGACTCTCTGTTGGCTCGCTTGGCATTGAGCATCGCAGTGCTGATATCCTTACCTATTCCATAACCGATATGCACATCATAGCTAGACTTGCCGCACAAGTAGCCCTTAAGGCCACACTGGGTAAAGCCGCTGGTAATCGCCTCTATGGTCTTTAAAGTGGTCAGCAGCTCGATGGTATCTCCAACGACCTGCATGACAAAATCGCAAAACATCTCTTGGTTGTACTCCCCCAACAGCTTGCTTACTTGCTTTGACCACAAGGCGGTGTCGGGCTCTTCCTTAGGCATGGTCAGCCAGATCACTCCTGGGAGATTCTCCTGCATTTTTGAGAGAGAAATCCGATCAATCATATACTCAAGGTCTCTCTGGATATGCTCTATACGAGGTAGTGCAAAATAACACTCAGAGGGATTGCGGCGAAGCTCGGTGAGGATGCTACCAAATCTGGTAACCGTAAAATCTACTTCGCCATCACGATAGAGCTTAATATGCTTTGAAATCAGTTGTTTTTCCAGCTGCTCCAGCTCTTTTAAGCTCATCTGAGAGAGCTTATTGTTGAAGTTATCAAACATTTCATCTAAAGTACCCGTCGATAGATAATGGGCAAAGCTGTGAGGGTTATCCCCCAGCTCATAGAAATCGATATAAGCCCGCCGAAACTCAAGATCCTGATACTTATAGATCAAGTTGATAAACAACTCGTAAAAGCTCAGGCGATCGGCATCGAGCGGGAGAATCGGCTTGGTATTATGGGGGAACTTTTTGAGCAGCACCTGCCTTGGAATGGGGCCGCTTGTGACAAATCCATCGTATGAGAGCGAGATCTCATCAAAAAGCTCCTCAAGGTGCATGAAGTTTTGGTAGGCAAAAATCTTAATCTGCGCCTTACTCTGGAAGTCTTCCACAGCCTTTACAAGAAGATTGTGTAAAAATAAAGAACAAATGACCGCGATTTTCATAATGCTTCTCCCATAAAGTCATGGCGTGTTGTATATTACTATGAGTAAAAAAGTCGAATGTTATAAATATCTGTAACAATAATTGTCTACAAACGACATAATCTGTCTAACAAAAACGGCACGATGCCTTCACATCATGCCGTTTATTGATCACTAAATGATTACTTTACGTAGATTGGATACTTTGCACACAGCTCGTTTACGCCTGCTCTGATTGCATCAGCGCTGCCCTCAAAGTCGGTGATTGCAAGGAAGATCCACTTTGCAATTAGTGCCATCTCATCTTCACCAAAGCCACGGGTGGTAACAGCAGCAGTACCGATTCTAACACCACTGGTTACAAATGGGCTTAGTGGCTCGTTTGGTACAGTGTTTTTGTTAACGGTAATATATACCTCATCAAGTCTGTGCTCTAGCTCCTTACCGGTTACGCCAGTGCCTCTCAGATCAAGTAGGATCAGGTGGTTGTCGGTACCGTTGGATACCATGTTGACGCCCAGCTTCTTGAGCTCCTCTGCCAGACGATGACAGTTAGCGATCACACGTGCCTGATACTTCTTAAACTCCTCGGTAGCTACCTCGCCAAAGCTTACTGCCTTTGCAGCAATTACATGCTCCAGAGGACCACCCTGCAGACCAGGGAATATAGCCTTGTCAACCTTCTGAGCGTGCTCAGCCTTAGATAGGATCATACCGCCACGAGGGCCTCTGAGGGTCTTGTGGGTGGTAGTAGTAACGATATCAGCATATGGTACTGGAGATGGGTGCAGACCAGCAGCAACCAGACCAGCGATATGAGCCATATCAACCATGAAGTATGCGCCAACTTCCTTTGCAATAGCAGCAAACTTCTCAAAATCAATGATTCTTGGGTATGCGCTTGCGCCAGCAACGATCATCTTTGGCTTGCACTCAAGAGCGATCTCTCTTACCTTATCATAGTTGATAAAGCCGTCATCCTCTACGCCGTAAGCTACGAAATTGTAGGTCTTGCCGGAGAAGTTAACAGGAGAGCCGTGGGTCAAGTGACCGCCATGTGCCAGGCTCATGCCTAGGATAGTATCGCCCTGCTCAAGCAGTGCGAAGTATGCGCCTGCGTTTGCCTGAGAGCCGGAATGAGGCTGTACGTTGGCATGCTCAGCGCCAAAGATTGCCTTAGCTCTGTCACGAGCGATGTTTTCAACCACATCTACAAACTCGCAACCGCCATAGTAACGCTTTGCTGGGTATCCTTCTGCATACTTATTGGTCAGTACGCTTCCGGTAGCTGCAAGAACTGCTGGAGAAACTATATTTTCACTTGCGATGAGCTCGATATTCCTCTCCTGACGGTCGAACTCCTTCTGCATAGCATGACCTACTTCAGGATCGACTTTGGTAACGGCTGCAATGGTGTCAATGTAATTTGTATACATATTGTTCTCCTCACAATTATATATTCCAGCCTGCGGATTTCACCGGTCCGTATGGCTTGTCTTACCTAGATTATAGTCTTTTGCGACAATTTTATCAAGACGCTTTAAAATTTTTTCACTTTCGGTGAAATAAATCAGGATATTTTATGCACATTTTATATGGGCAGCTAAATTATAAACCACGTCAACCATTTAACCGTTGAAGCTGTACGGCAGACATACCCACTGTAATCCCCCCAAAGATACTCCCATCGGCAGGCAAGTTAACAATTTGTTTCTTTCCTTTGAGCAGTTGTATATGGTATACTGGTAGCATACAGTTGGCTGCATCGTTTGCCATATTTCATCACTCATAGGCAGCCACATACCCTGATAGTTTATTCCTTTTTGCCACTAATTATGCAGTGACGGCAGTGGCGCAGAGCAAAGTCACTGAGAATGGAGTTATTACAATGAGAATGAGCAGAGGCTACATAGGCGGAGTTTCAGACGGCGGATCAGCAGCAGGAGAAAGCACTGGGGGAATTTTATCCTTTATGTCGACCCTGCCTCCATGGCTCAGTGCCATCATCACCATAGCAGCACTCATCCTGCTTGCTTGGATCGCAGGCATCATCGTAGGCAAAATCTATGCAGGTATTAGATACCCTGACCCAGGGAAGCCCTCGATTTTTTCGGCAAAGCAAAAGGTACTGTTTCTGGGAGTCGCAGTTGCAGTGATCTTCCTGCTCTTTACTACCCTCTCCAAGTCAAATGATCCCAGCGGCGGTATGCTTCCTTCAGACGAGCCCACTACTGGTGATTATACCGGCGGAGATAAACCAATCGATGGTGGCGGTATAGTGATTAAAGGCTAGTGATCTGCAATCTTACACACAATCAAATACTATCACCCGCAAGCCTGCCATACCCTTTTAGGGCGGCAGGTTTTTTTATGCTTACACACATAGTTTAGAGTCAGTAGCACCCAACAAAGATATCATGCCAAGTCAATATCGATTTGATTGCGGCTTTTTTACAAACTAACATAACAAAATAAACAACTGCAATCCAAAAATTAAGTCTACAGGCATTACTATAAAAAATAAAAACCCCAAGGGCCATGCAGTGCGCAAGCTCTTGGGGTTTTCATGTATTTTGGTGCCAGCAGCAGATTATACCAGCAGCGGAGAAACCGATCTATCAGAATAAATCCTATGGATCGCCTCAGCAAATACATCTGCAATGGTCAGTGACTTAATCTTACCCGATGGGGTATTGTCGTGCACAGGGATGGTATCGAGCAGTACCAGCTCAGCAATTACGCTGTTTTCAATCCGCTCAAGAGCAGGGTGAGAGAGTACGCCGTGGGTAGCACAAGCGTATACGGTACTTGCACCGCCCTTCTCTACCAATGCGTTGGCAGCGTTGCAGAGGGTGCCTGCGGTATCTACCATATCATCAACCAAAATGCACTTCTTGCCCTTGACGTCACCGATGATATTCATAACCTCCGATACGTTGGCAAGAGGCCTTCTCTTATCGATGATAGCGATCGAAGCATCCAGTCGCTCAGCAAACTTCCTTGCTCTAGTTACAGAGCCAAGGTCGGGAGATACTACCACGATGTTTTCACGAGGCTCGTCCTTTAGCTTGTCTACAAAGTACTTTGACAGCAGAGGCACGCCCAGCAGATGGTCAACAGGGATGTTGAAGAAGCCCTGAATCTGAGCAGCATGCAGATCCATTGTCAATACACGATCAGCACCTGCACAAGTGATCAGGTCTGCGGTCAGCTTAGCAGAGATTGGATCGCGCGCTTTTGCCTTACGATCCTGTCTGGCATAGCCATAGTATGGGATTACTGCGGTGATACGGCCGGCAGAAGCTCTCTTAAATGCATCAATCGCAATCAGCAGCTCCATAAGGTTATTGTTGACCGGCTTACAGGTAGACTGTACCACAAATACATCGGAACCGCGTACAGACTCATTGATGGAAACAGCGATCTCGCCGTCAGCGAAGGTCTTGACCACCATGTCGCCCAGAGGCAAACCGAGTGTTTTGGCAATCTGGCCCGCCACCTCCAAATTGGAATTACAGCTGAAAATTTTGATATCCTTGCCATGGATATTCATTAGAGCTCTCCCCCTATACTTCTTTGCGTTTTGTAAAATGGCTTTCCCGCCAGCTATTTATGCCAAGCCTTTATATAAATGTAAAAGCTGCCGGCTATATAAAATCAACCGTGTTGATTGGGAAACGAATTATTTTGATTCCAGTCTTTCATACTGCTTCTGGTTGTAATAGCACAAGACGGCTGCTGCAAAAAAAGCTACCCCTGCGCCGATAAAAGGATACTTCGGATTTACCGAGAAGGCAAAACCGGAGAACAAAGGCCCCACCACCATGCCCAAAGAGCGAGTTGCGTTAAATAGCCCCGCCATTGCGCCGCTGGAAGCTCCGTCATCGTTTCTGATCATCAAAGCCTGCTGGATCGGCAGGTAGATGGCGTTGAAGGTATAGAATACCACCGAAGCCGCCAGGAAGAGAGAAACTACAGGAGCAGCTACGATGCATACCAATGCTGCACCGCAGAGCAGTAATACGTAGATAATTGACTTGCGGCTATCGGTCTTCTTAACAATCCACATGTTAATCGTGAAATTAGCCACCAGACCGATGGTGCCAACCAGTGCCTTAAAGATACCGTTGGCAGATGGAGGCAGATTAAGCTGAGCCTTTCAGTAGCAGCTAAAAGAGCCGTCGTGCGCCTGAGTTGCAAAGCTGGTAAACAACACCGACATCAGGAAGATCGCCATTGCAGGAGTAATCAGCTTAAAGGATGCGATTACATTGGAGATCGGGTCGACTTCCTTAAAGCTTAGCTTACCAGTGACTATATGAGGCTTAAACTCACCAAGCATGGTTAGAGAAGCAATCGAAGCAAAGACCAGACCCACCAGCTGCACATTAAATACCAAGCCCATGCTGTAGTCGCCGATCAGGCCACCAATTAAGAAGCCCACCGCAGCACCTACCGACATCATTGCCGCGTAGGTCGCCATATACTTAGATCTTGTCTGATTATCATCAGTTGAGGTTGCTATGTAGGCCATAGCATTGACCGAAAATCCTGCAATAAACAGGCCTGCGATTGCGCGCCCCAACACGACCATGTAGCTATTGGTCGCAATAGAAAACACCCACTGCCCTACCGTATAACCGGTATAGCCCACGCCCATGATCTTGGCATAGCCATAGCGGTCTCCCATCTTGCCCCAAAAGGCACTGGAGAGGAAGTTGGTAAAGGCCATTGCAGCAAAGGCAACACCAAACATATAATCAGGACAATTTATGCTCTGTAGATATGCAGGGGTAATGGGATGCACCATATTGGATATCACGCAAAACAAAAAATAAAATACAAAAAATCTTGCTAAAGATGCCTTACGCAAAGGGATACCTCCTAATTTGATCTGTTCTGCGTGCATCAGCTGATTAAAGCTCCTCCAAGCTGATGCAACATGTACCACATACAAACACAGTTATCATATCCATGCTGTTTATCGTAACGAATACATCTTAGCACATTTCTTTTGCCATTTCAACAATTAAAAGCCCTTTTCATCTTTTTTGCCAAAGAAACGACCGCCACCAGTAGACAGCTTACCCAAGCAAGGGATGCTATCGCCTGTAAGCTGGTGTTTTTATGCTGGTACGACAGCTTGATTTCTTTGCCTCGGCCCCCGAAGTTGTCCGTCTGAAACTTAATGTGACCTTGCATATCAGGCCTCCTTGCACAAAGCTACCAGTTTAGGCTTCGCCTGTTATAATGAAACCGCCGCCAAACACAAAGCCATTTTTATAAAATACCGCGCTCTGGCCGGGGGTAACTGCCCGCTGAGGGCGGTCAAAGCGCACTCGCACCTGATCCCCCTCCATCGATATCTCCGCCTCGCAGGGCTTATGGGAGTAACGGATCTTTACGAGTACCCGCTCACTGCCCTCGAGGGCCTCAACCATCGAAAAAACAGGATCAGCCGCCAGTAAAGAGCTGTAAAAAATCTCTTGCTCCTCGGTGGTTACTTCAATCTCCCTGCTCTGACTATCGATCGCCTTTACAAATGCAGGCTTACCTAGGCTTAGCCCCAGCCCCTTGCGCTGCCCGACGGTATAGCGGTAGATGCCCTTGTGGGTGCCTACCTTCTTACCCTCATACACAAAGCTGCCTGCCAGCCCCGCTGTATCGATATTTCGCTCGATAAAGCTGCCGTGATCCCCATCTGGGATGAAGCATATATCCTGACTATCGGGGCGCTCTGCCATCGGTAAGCCACGCTCTCTGGCAAGCTGCCTGACCTGTGGCTTTGACATGCCCCCCAAAGGCATCAGAATGTGAGAAAGCTGCTTTTGATCGAGCCTATAAAGGGCATAGGTCTGATCTTTTGTAATGTCATCTGCTACCTTTAAGGAGTAGCGACCATTTACCATGCCTACTCCGCCGTAATGACCTGTGGCAACAAACTCGCAGCCCATCTCCAGAGCATAATCCAGAAACTTGCCAAACTTGATCCCCTTGTTACATACCACACAGGGGTTAGGCGTGCTGCCGCTGATATAGCTCTCAATAAAAGGTTGTACTACAATCTGCTCAAAGTCCTTGCGTAAATCCAGTACCCGATGGGGTATCTCTAGAAACGCACAGACCTTGCCCGCATCTGTTTCGGGTGCGTCAGAAAGGTCATTGAGCTTAAAGGTTACACCGATTACCTCATGACCCTGATCCTTCAAAAGCATTGCAGAAACAGAGCTATCCACTCCGCCACTCATCGCCAATGCTACCTTTGCCATTGTTTACTCCTATCTTATACCGATCCTCGAGCACCCTGTGCCGATGAGGATTACGCGCAAAATTATCTATGGGTATTATGCATCCTTAGGCACATATATACACACTAATCATACCATACAAGCCCCCTCAATTACCAGCATTGAGCTGTAGAAATATTGACAGACTTGGTGCCTTCGCTTGTGTATTTCGCCGTCATTCCCCTGTTTCTGCATCTTTTTAGTAAAGGCTCATGATCTATCTTCCAGTGATCTTACATTGAATTTGGCGTTTTTTTGTGGTATTATGTTGTAATTAAATCTATCTATAAAGGGTGACTGTTTTGTACTCTCGCCCATACTTTTGCAGCCATATATAAGGAGCGTGAGCATTGTGAATTCGATCATAAGAGTAGTGGCAGCAGCCGCTAAAACCATCCCAGCCAATCCGTCTGCCTGTGCAGAGCAGATCCAGTCGGTGCTTAAAGAGCTGGAAGCCTCCCCTGCGGATATTGTCGTCCTGCCTAAGTTAGCCCTCTGCTCACCCAGCTGCGGTGCGTTTTTCCATAATACCGCTTTGCTCGATGGCTGTAAAGATGCCCTTGAGGAGCTGTGTATTGCCACAAAAGATTACCCTACCTATATCATCGTAGGGCTTGCAATGGCCGATAGCCCCCTGCCTGTATCTGCCATCGCCGTGCTGTATCAAGGGCAGATACTTGGCTACATCCCCACTCAAGATAATCCCAAAGAGCTTTCTCATGGTATATATTCTGATCGCATTTTGCCCGCCGATACCCTCTTTGCTTGCGGCGACATCCGATTTGCCATCCTCTCCTGCGATCCTAAGCTGATCCCCGTCAGAGCCGCATCCTTGACCCATACAGGCTTTGACCTACTGATCGCTCCCTGCTATTCGCCAGTTACCGCAGGCTATATCGACGATGTATTGGGGGGGATCTGCTCCTATACCCAGTCAGTGGGTTGTGCAGTTGCAGTGGTAAACGGCGGCTGCGGTGATACCTCCTCACCCTACCTCTATAAAGCCTTTGCGGCTATCTACGAATGTGGTAAGCAGCTAAGCTGCCAGATTGAGCAAGAGGGTAGCATCTATATCAGCAGTGATATTGATGGTGATATTATCCGCTCACAGAAGCTCTTTAACAACTATAAGGCACCTTATCATACCCTAAGCCCCGTCTGCTCCAAGCGGGGGCTACAACGCACTGTAGATACCTCCCCCTATCTGCCCTCTGATCCTTTTATGCGCCACCGTTATCTAAGTGAGCTCTTTGACTTGCAAGTTCGTAGTCTGGCAGCTCGCCTACAGAATACAGGCATTAAGAAGATGGTCATCGGAGTATCGGGTGGGCTTGATTCCACACTGGCCTTATTGGTGATGGCTGCCACCGCCGACCGTATGGGGCTGCCGCGTGACAGCATCATCGGTATTACCATGCCGGGCTTCGGCACCTCTGACCGCACCTATTATAATGCACTGGGGCTGCTGGAGGGACTAGAGGTAGACAACCGCGAAATCCCCATTCGGGAAGCTATCCTACAGCATTTTACCGATATCGGGCACGACAGCAATATCAAGGATGTCACCTACGAAAATGCCCAAGCCAGAGAACGCACCCAAATCCTGCTGGATATCGCCAACAAGGTAGGCGGTCTGGTAGTGGGCACGGGAGATCTATCAGAGGCGGCTTTAGGTTGGTGCACCTTCGCAGGGGATCAGATCTCCAACTACAATGTCAACATCTGCATTACCAAGACTGTAGTACGGCAGCTGGTGCGCCATATTGCTAATAACAGTATTGTACCCGGTGTATCGGCGTACCTTCACGACATCCTCGCCACCCCGGTATCCCCCGAGCTGCTCCCAGCAGATGAAGAAGGAGAAATCACGCAGAAGACCGAAGATATCCTTGGCCCCTATGAGCTCCATGATTTCTTCTTATATTACCTCATTAAGCACGGATTTCGCCCCTCCAAGCTGTATTACTACGCATGCATTGCTTTTTCTGCCAGCTTTACCCCTGCATTTATCAAAGAAAAGCTTCTGCTGTTTTTAAGAAGGCTGGCAGCAGGGCAGTTTAAGCGCAGCGCAGCACCCGATGCAGCAATTTTATGCGATGTCAACCTCTCGGGAGCATCCTTCTACATCCCCTCAGATCTTAACATCAACTCCATGCTGGAAGATGTTATTTCCATTGACTTTTAGTACATATTGTGCCAGAAACGCGCGCGTTTCTGGCACAAATTTTTACCCACTCTACAGGCATAGGCAATTATATCATAAGCTACGCTTATAAATAAGCGCGAACGATTTATGGTTAAAGCGCACATGCTACAAAAATAGGGCGAAAATCGCTCCAAAGGGGACACCCCCTTGACACCCCTAACGGGCAAAACCTTGGCAAATTGCACTGCGCAACTAAAGCTACCTATGACAATCGCTCCAAGGGCTTGCTCTTATAGAGAGACTGCGGCGCATCGTCTGCGGCAAAAAGAAGCGCTGTATCCCTCGTATCCCCATGCCGTTAGGCATTTCCTTGTGTCACAGACACCTCATAAGGGCACTCGCTTGCAACGCTTGTCACAAGCGAAGCGCAGTGCAATGCGGCAAGCGGTGTCCGTGGGTTAAGGGCTTGCCCTTAGACGCTTTTTCCTCCCTTTTTGACGTCCATCAAAAAGGGAGTGCCTGCACGGCATGAGTGAGAAAGAGAATTTCCTGCGTTCTTGTATCCAGAACTTAATGTAATATATAAACACATCAAAACGATCATAAACTAATATGTAATCATCGTAGAATACACGCTAAGCGTGTATTAGGCTGCTTATCCTTATGCCCAGCCTATGGCTATGGGCGATTATACCCCCAGCTGCGCTTATGGTACATTATCGGTCTTTATGCTTTATTCTCCAGCATAATTTTATACGATTCTTTATATTCTATCAAAATTCTACATTAAGTTAGAAATGACAAACGGCAAACCCCTGCTATGACAATATAGCAGGGATTTTTCTTTAAAAAGCAAAACCGCATACGCGATAGCGCACACGGTTATAAAAAGCTCTTAGCTAAACATATCTTTTTTATACAGCCAGATAAAAGCAATCACCACAGACAATAAGCTGATCAAGCACACATATAAAAAACCATAGGGGCTAGTCTCAAAAGGTACGGCGACGTTCATCCCCCACAGGGCGCCTACCAGCTGCGGCACAGTCATGACAATGGTAACGGCAGCAAGAAACTTCATGACGATATTGAGGTTATTGCTGATGATAGATGCGTAGGCATCCATCGTACCACTTAAGATGTCACGGTAGATCGAGCACATCTCTATCGCCTGCTTATTCTCGATGATGACATCTTCCAGCACTTCGGCGTCTTCAGGGTAGCGCTTAACAAACTCCATCCGCATCAGTCGCTCTAAAACGGCTTCATTTGACTTAAGTGAGGTTGAGAAGTATACCAGCGATTTCTCCATACTCATCTGCTGCAAAAGCTCTTTGTTTCGATAGCTTTTTTGCAGCTCGGTGTGGATACGCTCGGTTGCTTTATCGATCTGCCGCAGGTAATTGAGGTAACGACGGGCATTTTGATAAAGCAGCTGGAATACAAACCGAGTTTTTTTAAATGTATAGAGCCCTTTGACCTTGTTTTCGGTGAATTCTTTGATTAAAGAAGCATATACAAGGCAGACGGTAATCAGGCAATTGGGCATATGGATAATGCCAAAAGGCAAGGTGGTGTAGGTATAGGATTCTCCCTCAGCCTCGACCTTGGGGATATCCACCAGGATCAGAGTCTGATCTTCATCCTCGTCGTGCTCGATACGGCTTCGCTCATCATCGTCGAGGGCAGCGTGTAGCAGCTCGGGCAGGGCTCCGGTAGTCTTGACCACCCAAGTCAGCTCATGAGAGGTAGGATTGACCAGATTGATCCAACAGCCTTCCTCAAACTCCTTAAGCTGGATAAGTTTGCCATCTATTGTCTTAAAAATCTCTAGCATATCGTAGTCCTTTCCACTAGGACTCCTGTGCCTTTGCAGCGCGCAGAAGCCCGGTTGTACTTTGATTATTCTCTCTACTTCGAGGGCCTGCGTCCACAAACTCACCTCCACACGGTATACAAAATTACTAATTTTCTTACATAGTATACGCTACATCCCGCCTAATTTCAAGAGTTTCGCTCAAATTTTATACTTATAGATAAATAGATTGTGATAACTGCGATTATCTTTGATTTTCTCGCTATTGGTTTTGTTTTTAATAAATATGTAGTTGATATCAGGTACCATGACCCGTAGGCACAGATGCTCATTGAGTGAAATACTCCGCTATCCATTTATTATTCCAACTTTTTATCCAATTATAATTTATACAAATTTTTTATTAATCGCAGGCAAAAGTTTGGGAGGTTTTGAATAGTGTCACCCATTGACATATTGCTGCATATACTGTAATATGAACATATGATCATATATAGAGATAAGGAGGATACATATGCCCCATAGTCACGATCCACAGCCTGTAAGCCTGAGCTTGCAGGAAGCTTTAACCCTCGCAGAAATCTTCAGCATCTTTGCCGATCCAACCCGTATTGCCATCATCTCTTCGCTATTTGGCAAAGAGCTGTCGGTCAGCGACATTTACACAAATGTAGGGATCTCACAATCCGCAGCCTCCCACCAGCTCAAGCTGCTAAAGACATCGAGGATCGTTAAATCCCGACGGGATGGGCGCAATATCCTCTACTCTCTCGATGACGAGCATGTATCATCTATATTAATGCAAGGCATAAATCACATCAGAAAGGTTGATTGTTATGAGTAACACACTAAAGCAAGCACACAACAGCGCATCCTGCAACTGCGGCCATGATCACGCAAATCACAGCTGCTGCCAGCAAGACTCCCACAAGGAATGCACCTGCGGACACAATCATTCCCACAAAGAGCATGGTTGTACCGCTAAGGGTGACTGCGGCCACGACAACCATAAGGACAGCTCCGACAGTGGCGGAGAAAGCTCCTCGGAAGACGACCAATCAGATCATCCATCAGAGAGTCAACATAGCCACGGCGACTGCCGATTAGGCATATCTACCCTACATGACGACAACTGTGGATGCGACCATAACCACCCACACGGTGATACCTGCGGACATGACCACGATCATTCACATAGTGGAGATAGTTGCGGCTGTGGACACGACCACGAGCACGCGCACGGCGATGACTGCGGCTGCGGTCACGACCATGATCATGCCGCTTCTGCCCCCTACTCTACACCCGTAGGTATTGCAGGCATCATTCTGATCGTAGCTGCCTTTATACTGCCCCTTGGCAGCATCGGTACCTTGATCATGAGCCTGGGCATCTTTATGGTAGGCTACCCATTATTTATAGACGGCATTAAAGGCATCTTCCGCTTTAGCCTTGATGAGCTGGCACTGCTGACCATCGCAGTAGCGGCTGCCCTGCTAATCGGCGAAGCTCCTGAAGCCGCCATGGTAACCATCCTCTTTCGTATCGGTAACTGGCTGGAGGCCAAAGCCATCGCCAAAAGCAAGCGGGATATCGCCGCTTTGACCCAGATCAGACCCGACAACGCCAACCTCGTCAAGCCTGATGGTGAAATCGTTACCGTGGCAGCCAAAACCCTTGCTATCGGTAGCCGCATAGTCATCAAGCCCGGCGAAAAAGTGCCAGTCGACTGCGTAGTAGAGTCAGGCTCCACTTACATCGATACCTCAGCACTGACTGGAGAGCCCCTGCCTGTACAGGCAGTTAAGGGGAGCACCGTTTTATCTGGCTCGATCAATTCCGACGGTGCTATCACCTGTATTACAACCAATACCTTTGAGGATTCTGCCGCCAGCCGTATCATCAAGATGGTTAGTGAAGCAGCTTCACAAAAGGGTAATACAGAGCGCTTAATCTCCAAATTTTCTAAGGTATACACTCCCATCGTCATGGTATGTGCTGCCCTCCTCGCCTTCCTCCCACCTTTGCTGGGCTACGGCGAGCTGAGTATGTGGGTAGGTAGATCACTGGTATTCCTGGTAGCATCCTGCCCCTGTGCCTTGGTTATTTCGGTACCTCTTACCTTCTTTGCAGGAGTAGGCAGAGCAACCAAGAAGGGTGTACTGATCAAAGGTACCAAGTATATCGAAACACTGGCCAAAACCGACTGTGTAGTCTTTGACAAAACCGGTACCCTAACCCTTGGTGTGCCTGTAGTCGATCAGATCATTCCCGCACAAGGCGTAGAGGCTGGGCATTTGATCCGTCTGGCTGCCACCGCCGAGCAGTACTCCAATCATCCGGCTGCAAAGGCAATCCTACAGCGTGCCGGCGATTTAACCCCCCTCCCAAGCTCCGACTATACCGAAACTCCCGGCATGGGCATTAGCCTGACGGTTGAGGGGGCTAGAGTGCACTGCGGTTCTGCCCTGCTAATGCAAAACAACGGAATAGATATCAGCCAGCTGCCAAGCGCCAATATCTATGTGGCAGCAGGCAATAAGGCAATCGGCTGTATTACACTGGCTGATCAAGTCCGTAAGGATGCCAAGCAAGCAATTGCCGCATTAACCAAGCTGGGTGTTAAAACCGTAGCAATGCTTACAGGTGACAGCAACACAGCCGCTCAAAAGATTGCGAATGAGCTAGGGGTAAACAAGGTCTATAGCCAACTGCTGCCTCAGGATAAAGTTACAAAGATGGCAGAGCTCAAAAAGTCTCACAATGCTTCGATCTTCGTAGGCGATGGCATCAACGATGCCCCTGTACTAGCAATGAGTGACGCTGGTATCGCAATGGGTCTTGGTACCGACACCGCTATTGAAGCAGCCGACGTAGTACTGATGAACGAATCGCTTACCTCCATCCCAAGCTCCATCAGGCTCGCGCGCAAGATTGTAGCAAAGGCAAAGTTTAACATCGCTTTTGCACTAACCATCAAGATTGGTGTGCTGATCTTGGGCGCAATCGGGTATGCCAATATGTGGATGGCCGTATTTGCCGACGTAGGCGTCAGCATACTTGCCGTACTAAACGCTGTAGCGGGTATCAGCAGTAAAGAAGAGTAATCCTAACACAGGCGGGGGGATCATCACCCCCCGCCATCCCTTTTACACTAGCTATAATATCCTGCTTATTATCATTTATCTTCCTGTATGATATATATAAAATTGGGCATCTTAGGATCAAGCCGCTTTGTTATGAATCTTTTTTGCAAAAAGGGCTTGACGAAACCTATGAAATCCGTTATACTAACTAACGTAACTTATGGAGAGATGTCCGAGCGGTTTAAGGAGCTAGTCTTGAAAACTAGTGACTCGAGAGAGCCGTGGGTTCGAATCCCACTCTCTCCGCCAGATGCCCCATAAAACCAAATGGAGAAGTACTCAAGTTGGTGAAGAGGCTCCCCTGCTAAGGGAGTAGGCCGCGTAAAAACCGGCGCGAGGGTTCAAGTCCCTCTTTCTCCGCCAAAAAGAACCCTGTAAATCACTGGATTTGCAGGGTTCTTTTTATTTCTACAAACACACTTACAAACACACTTCGTTTTACCATACGTCTTAACATACACCCAAAAACAACCGAGCATAAAACTTCAAATTGACAAATAATTCATGTAATGGTATCGTAATGGTAGAAAGGGGTGTTTTTATGGATGTAGTAAAATGGCCAAACAGCATTAGGTATGCAATATCAATTATAGGGTTTTGGGCTATGTCAACGCTAGGACCATTTTTATTCAGTTTTTTCAACGCTATAACACCGTATAGAATGGAGCCCGGTTCATTACTTTATTTGATATTCACTGTGTCCTTACAGCCCGGTTCTTTCATGTTAGCTTGTTATATTGCTGATCATGTTGCGCCAAACTATAAGCAACAAATAGTTTTGTACAACGCAGGGTTTGCATGCGCTTTCATGCTATGGTTGTTAATATCAGCATATTTCAGAGGAAACGAGTTGATCTATTTACTATCGCACGTTCTATCGATAGTTTCATTGATATATTTCCCTATCGAATTAGTAAAAAAACACGCAAAAGAAAAAGAAGCCGCCTAATTAAAGGCGGCTTTTTACTTTTCCATAGTGCAGATCCCAGAGGAAGCCTTTTTGCTCTTCTGATATGCTTAGTTTATTTATTGCGGCAGCTACATCGTATTTGGTTGGATCTTTAGGCAGCGAAGCACGGTATAAGGCAAATGACGAATAAGGTATGCCCTCTTTTTCAACAATATAGGCTCGTAAATCAGTATCAGATATTTTATAATCGCTCACTTTCATTCTGGCTTTACGTTCCGCATACCCATAGGCCGCTTTAATTGCCTCTGCTTTAGCTGCATCAGAGAAGTTGCCCACACATCGCGCTATCGTTACTCCAAGCAATTCCATCTACTTCAAGATTTTTTTTGGGCTGAAGCCTTTTTTCTCCGGTATACCAAGGATTATTTTGAGATTGCATGGTTTAATAGGGGATGATATAATTTTAATAAATTCCTAATTTTTTTGACATAGAGGAGGCGTTCTATGCAAACCATTCAACTGAAGTATGGGAAAGGTGAGCTTTCGGTGCAAATTCCGAAGCGCAACCTGCAGGACGTGCTGCATGGGGAATTCCCCAGTTCCCCCACTCCCGAGCAAGAGGCAGCCGAGCTGCTACGCGCCCTGCGAGAGCCAATCGGTGCAAAACCGCTACGGGAGATGGCTAAGCCGGGGATGAAGGTGGTTATCATGGCCAGCGATATCACACGACCCTCCCCCTCCTATAAAATCCTACCAGTGTTGGTGGACGAACTAAACTCCAGCGGTGTGCGGGATGAGGATATCACCGTGCTCTTCGGCATGGGCATCCACCGTGCTCACACCCCCGCTGAGCATGAGCAACTGGTGGGTAGCGAAATCTACAAGAGGGTGTGCTGTATCGATTCCACCTCCGGAGAATATGTGAGCATCGGAGTTTCATCCCGCGGCACGCCTTACAACATCAACAAGCAGGTGTTTGAAGCCGACCTGCTCATCTGCACCGGCAACGTGGAATACCACTGGTTCGCGGGCTATTCGGGCGGTGCCAAGGCGCTAATGCCGGGTGCTGCCAACAAGGAGACGATCCAGCATAACCACAGCATGATTTCTTTACCCGGTACCGGTACCGGCAAGCTTGAGGGCAACCCTCTGCGCGAGGATATCGACGAAATCGGCAAGTTTGTGCGCATCGACTACATCCTCAATGTAGTGCTTGATGAAAATAAGCATATCCTGCGTGCATTCGCGGGGCATTACATCGAGGCCCACCGTGCCGGCTGCGCTTACCTCGATTCCATCTACAGTCGCCCTATCGAGAAACAGGCTGATATTGTACTCATCTCCTGTAGCGGCTACCCGAAGGATATTAATATCTATCAGGCTCAGAAGGCTTTGGATAACGCCAACTTCGCGGTGCGCGACGGCGGAACCATCGTCATGGTGGGTGCCTGTCAGGAGGGCTATGGCGAAGAAAACTTTGAGCGCTGGGTTGAAGCCTCCACATCACCACAGTCGATTCTAGATCGCATCAAGCAGGAGTTCGAGCTTGGTGGACACAAGGCGGCCGCCTTTGCCAAAGTGCTGGTACGTGCTGACATTGTGGCGGTGACGGAGTTG
>DAMCAP010000012.1:47101-64727 GCA_032059445.1 Oscillospiraceae bacterium | reverse complement strand
CCCAAGCTGGGTTAATTACTCATCAAGGGGAGATAGATTGTTGCTCGCATGCCACCAAAAAGGTTGTGTAGAAACAGCGACACACAAAGCGTTATCCTAGACTAAATTATTTCTATTTGATAGATCTTATCGGCAAGCAAGTAAAATCATACTCGTAGATTCTATCATGACTTTGACTTCATTTCGTCCATATGTATACCTACACAGCTTGATTTATTGCTTGTGATTAAAAGAAATTCTGAGTAAGCCCTATTACAAAGAAAGAAGAGCTTATATGGAAGATATAAAAATCGGCTCATTATTATCATTCGGCGACTATACTTGGCGTGTACTTGACATTCAGAATAATACCGCATTGATTATAACCGAAGATATAGTAGAAAAACGCCCTTATCACAATACCTATCAAGATACAACGTGGGCAGAGTGTGATTTACGAAAATACCTAAACGGTGATTTTTATAATCAATTTAATGAATTAGATCAAGCAAGAATCCTCTTAGTGACAAATAAGAATTTAAACAACCCGTGGTTTGGTACATATGGCGGAGAAGATAGTCAAGATAGGATTTTTTTATTAGACATTGAGGATGTAGTATGCAGGTATTTTGGTGACAGCAGTGACAAGCTACAAAACCGAGGCAAGAATGAAAATTACTGGTTTAATAAAAAAGACCAGAATAATCACAAGCGAGTAGCCATGTTTAAGGGTCATGAATACTGGTGGTGGCTTCGGTCGCCAGGGCGCATAAACCGAGCTGCTGCATATATTCACGGTAGCCCTGGCGGGTGCGTAGGCATCAATGGCAATAGTGTATTCTTCCGCAGCTTCGGCCCAGAGCGCGACGGTGGCGTTCGACCTGCTTTATGGCTCCAGTTATGATTTATACTATTTATCTGATCAAGTAAGTTTACAGATAAAACCCGCTAAAGACGCTGAGACTCAGCTGATCTAGCGGGTTTTGTATAGATCTTGATAATTACGAGCAGTGAATTCCCTGAAGCTCGCTGAGTTTTTTTAGCATCGTATTACATAAAAGTATACGGGTATATTTAAGAGCAAAGTGACCCCTTCTAGCCAAATACAATGGGCAACTTGTGAACGAATCGATGGGTCAAAGCAAAACTCAATACAGAACAGCAACCGCACGAGAATAAACCTGTGCGGTTGCTTTTGTTTTACGTTATTTAGCTGTGCATTTTTATTAAAGAACTGCGACGCACGCTTTGAGTTCCCGCTTTTAGCCTATTCTTATATTATTTCGACTCTAATTGAGTAGTCTCCAGCTGCACCCTAGAATGAATATCTAGCTTTTTAAAGATCTTTTTCAGCGTCATTTTAACTGTTTCAGATGAAATAAAAAGTAGTGCGCCAATCTCTTTATTGGTTTTTCCATCTTGCGCGAGTCTGGCTATTTCTTTTTCTCGCGGTGTTAAACCTGCATCAATGCCTTTATAGTGTTTTTTGAGGATTTCTACTCCTGCGCTTTGACGAAGCGCAATTTTATGTATTTTGTCAACTGTGCACACACAATCTAATAAATCACCCAGCAGGTGAGCATTCTCAGCGAAGGGCAAGTAGACCTCATCGGGCACTGCAAGATTCAAAGCAAGCTTAAGCTGTACCATGGCCTTTTCCCTTTGGTTGGTATGTAAATATGCGATTGATAGATAGATGAGTTGATAAATCTTAGCCAGCAAAAGATTTTGCGCCTCTGCCCGGCCTATTAATACTTCAGAAATGCCGATTAGCTTTGCGTACTGCCTGCTCGCAATTAAATACCCTGCATATATGACCTGACCAAATGGTATGGCAGCACTGTATAAAAGCCTCTCAGCCCCGTATGATTCTAATAACCAGCTCTCAACTTTTTCTGGATTCCCAAGCTGGATATATAAAAAGCCTTTTATTAAAGCCTGCGTATACCTAGAGCGCAATACATTGCCTGTCAGTGTTCGCTTGTCTAAGTTTTGCAGCACACTCTCAAACATAAATGCATCTCCTCGCAGGATAGCAATCCTAAGCAGGCACATTTCTGCACAAAAGCAAATACTCTTCTGATCCTTCATTTCTGCAAGATATAGGGCCTTGTGGCAGAGTACCTCCGCGCCCATATCATCGCCACCATTCAGCAGGGCTTCTGCCCGCATCACAATCTCGGCACCCATACCATGATAACTCGCAACCTTGTAGTAATAGGGCATGCATGTATCTATACTTTGCAGTTGCTGTTGTAAAGCGCCGCTTTTGCTCCAAAAGAGATATAGCACCGAGGGAGCGTCCATTGCCCACCCATCTACGAAGGTTAAGAGCCTTGACTCGCCGCCCAACAGGCAATAAGCTTTTTTGAGCTCCTCACCCATAAGATTAATGTTATTAAACTTTGTCATAGATGTCATGAGTGCAAACTCACCCGACAGCCACTCAAATTCACCTTCTTCAAGGTTGGGGTTTTGCTTAGAGAGAATTTGCGTAATAATACTGCTGAGTTCCCCAAATAGCTCATATTTGCCAAGCATAAACATCTCAAAGGCGAACACAATTAAATTCTTAGGGTGCTTTATCAACACTTCTCTGGGGCATTTTTGAAGGATATTGGATATGAATAATTCGCTACCCAAGCCAACCCATTCATCTAAATCCGTGCATTTAAAAGGCAAAGATAGCAATCGTTCAAAATCCTCAATCTCATAATAGCACTGGGCTGCCCGATAGTTTTGGGAGTCGGCTGCATAAGCAAGTCCGGCTCTGAGGTATACGTGCCTGCCGTATTCTGTTGCTTTTTTCTGATCCATATGCTTTGTAAGATAATCATGTAATAAACTGTGAAAATAATAGGAGTGGGAGTTATCATCGTAGTGGATAAAATCATGATGCGTCAGCAATTCGTTGGCATATTCAGGCAGCTCAGTGGTGTTAAGCATAATCATCGCCTGGTTTAGCGTAAAACGATTAAATAACGAAAGTGATCGTAAAAAGCTCTGCTCCTTCTCATTTAGCCTATTCCAAATAGCTGTTTCCAATAGCTCATGTATCCCCACGGCATCCCTAAATGAGCCCAACACGAGATAGTTCTTTTTTTGCAGGCAAAGTGCGGCTACCCACCCTTCGGTGCTTCGCCATATATGGTCTAATTCCTCAGCGGATAGACGAATACCCGACTGCTTAAAAAATAAATTAGTATCTTCTTTTGAAAAGAAAAAATAAGACCGATCGATTACTAGTTTTTTGGGATGATATATCGTGTTCATCGAGATTTTCTTCTTGGGAGGCTGAGTTATAATCACGATGTGAAAATTGGTATTAAAGCCACTGGCAAAAGCATTGCTTAGCATATCCAGATGCGCATTTCGTATTAACTGGTAGTTATCAATTACCAACACCGTTTGTTCTTTACAGGCTATTCCATCAATTAACTCAATTATATCGTAAAGGGTGTCTTCACAGGGCATACCAAAGCTTTTGATTTTTTCAATGGTAGCTGTATCAATTGCATTAATTAAGTTACAAATGCCATCCCATGACCTATATGCAGGCTCACCAAGGCATGTATACATTTGTTGTATGGCAAGCTTCTGCTAGGTACTGCTTTATAGCGGTGGTTTTCCCAAATCCAGACGGAGCTTCCACTAGAGTTAATGGATACTCTAAAATCTGCGCTAGCTGCCCCAACAGCAACCTGGGGAAGTAATAGTCTTTGCTTTGCTTATTTCTCAACAAATAACTCGCCACCTCATATAATAAAGTCGTATAAATACTGCCTTATACTGTATATTACATTGATTATAGCATAATTATCAGTACTTTACATAAATAAACAACGCCCAATCAACCCTTTAAATAACATTTTTTTGAATTTAGCAGCACTGTATTTATAGAATACGCAAAATAAATACCCGATGGGTAATACCATCTTAAATAGAACTGCCATATGATTTATATGGTAGTTCTTTTTTATTTCATCGTAAAGGAGGCCCAAACAGCTTGGAAAAGTACTTTAGTAGGCCAGTGTTTCGCAGCGTTACGCTCTTGCCAAACTATCAGCTAAAAATCCAAATGGAAACCGGCAATGATATTTTGTTTGATTTCACAAGCCGCATCCAGTCGATACGCTATGGGAGGCTGCAAGACCCAGAGATCTTTGCAAGCGTCCGCACAGACGGCGATGCTCTTATCTTTGGAGTTAACGAAGAAGAGCTTGTTACAATTACAGCCGACGACTTTATGGATCTTTTAATGATTGACAGAACCAAATAGAAATGGAGATGATTTTTTGTGACACTAACAGAGCTCGAGAAGCTAAGGAAAAGTGCCAAGTTTTATTTAATACTCAATATTGCAATCATGGTTTTGGCTACGCCATTTTTCCCATCACCCTTTAGTATTGCACTGTGTGTGATAGGTGGAATTTTATTTCTTGCGTTGGTTATGAAAAAAACGTCGGAGTATAAAAGGCAGTTTAAAGATAACATCGTAAAGGTAAGCTTGGAGGGTATATTTACAGAGCTTGGGTACGAATCGGAAAAAGGTGTAAGCAAAGAAGAGGTTGCCCTTTCGGAGCTTGTTGTACTAAAGGACGAATTTGTCAGCAATGATTTAATCGTGGCAAAGTACGGCAAGGTGAAGTTTAAGCAAGCGGATATAGTTACCATAGATAAACGGAAATTAGTTGGAAAAGACGGCATATCAGGCGGAGAAGTAGAAACGCAATGCTTCACAGGCAGATTCCTTGTTTTTGACTTCCTAAAGCCCGCAGCCGCTCCTGTCAAGGTAATGGGTAAAAACTTTCACCCAGAAGGCAGCAACCGAGAATTGCTGGATGTACTAAAAAGTAAGCAATCAAGCGGCCAACAGGTATTTATGGAGTCTGAGCTGTTTAACAACAATTTTAACGTCTTTTGCAGCGACCCACAAACAGCTTTTTATATTTTGACTCCTCAAATTGTAGAAGCAATATCTATGCTTTCAAAGCAATATGGGGGAAAGATCGCTTTGTGCTTTAGGGATCATAAACTATATGTTGCAATCACCAGCAAAAAAGATTCACTTGAAGCGAAACTCCTTTCAAATCGTACAATTTGGAAAGAAAAAGAGCTGGTTTTAAAGGACATAAAGGTGATTACTGATTTTATTGAGCTTATGAGCCTTGAGAATAATACGCTTGTTGCAACATCTCATTAATATATAAAGAAATGGAGATAAACGTTATGCCGTATATGATTGCTTTAGCAGTAGTACTTTTTATCCTGATGATTTGGTGGATCGCAACCAGCAATCAATTTAGGAAGCTAATTGTTAAAATAGATGAGGCAAGCTCTGGAATTGATGTTGCCCTGACAAAGCGCTACGATACACTGACTAAGATGCTGGATATCACGAAAGCGTATGCCCGCCATGAAGTAGAAACCCTTGAAAAAATCGTAAACCTGCGAAAAGGTATGTCGGTATCAGAAAAAAATGATATAAATGAGAAGCTTGATACTATGCAAAGTAAAATCAGCGTCATCGCTGAAAACTACCCCGAGCTTAAATCCAGTGAGAATTTTAAGCAGCTGCAAGTAACAACCGCAGACGTAGAGGAACATCTACAGGCGGCAAGGCGACTTCATAATGCAAATGTTTCGTTGCTAAACCAGTTGATTGTTACCTTCCCCAAAAGCTTAGTGTCAAAATCCATGCACCTTGTAAAGCAGGATTTCTTTGCAGCGGAGGAAGCGAAAAAATCAGACGTTGCAATGGCATTTAAAGGAGAAGCTCATCAATGAACAAAACACTCAAAACAGTGCTAATTACGCTGGCGGTGACCTTTGCTTTCCTTTTTGCCATCGTCATGTTTTTTGGCGAGGCTCCGACAGCACCTGATCCCCCGTCTTCCCAAGGTGCAGTTACCCCTGCTAATGCGTCAGTCAGTACGGGGGCAGATACCCCGATAGAAGCTGACGGTACATCGAAAAATACTGACAACATGCTATCACCAGAGCAATATCAAACCACCCTTGCCTATGATGTCTTTGATTGGAATCTGGCAGACGAGCAGGGTAAAGCTGAGATTGCTGAGGCTATAATCAGCGTGTGGGCTGCTTATGGTGATTCTTATGAGCAGGATCCCAAAGTACTGGTGACCTATATCGGTCAGCATTTGTACGATCAGGCAAATATATTTGAGGTTGCCTGCATTGCCGCACAAATTGACTCGCTGCCTTATTTCGAACGCATGAATTAGGGGCTGTTTCAGCCACAACTTGTATTTTGGGTAAGCGACGGCAGCTGCGACGTTAAAAACCTCGGAACCCTTACAGTTTCCTGTGGCTTTGATCTTGCACCTGCTCGCCGCTTATGAACCATCTTCCCTATCTTTAATCATGCCCTAAACGCATTATCAAATCCTTTAAAGAAGCAGGTGAAAGTATATGCCTGTATACATTTCTACAATAGCAGATATGGGGGTTGCGTGCTTGTATGCTACTATCCATCTGGAACCACAAAGGGTCAGAGTTTTATCTGCGATTTTGGTTGCCAGCCCACCTGCTTCATCCTGTATAGTATTTTGACGATACTGCTTATCTTTCTAAACTGCATACGAGATTAAACAGTATTACTTTTGAAAGGTGAACGTTAATGAAGAAGCTAATCAGTAAAACACTGGCCTTATTGCTTTTCGTTGCCAGCATTGGCTGCCTCTTTTCGGCTCCTGTGTCGGCATTAACGGCGGCGGATGTGATCCAGTTTCAAAGCACCTCTAATAAAGACGGGAAGTTTGTTATGCCGGTGCGTATAACTGTCAGCGGCACGGTATCGGCGAAGCTAGTTGACTCCAACGGTACTGTAATAGAGAACTTTAAAACACTGGCTGTCGGATTTGGGACAATAATCACATATTCACGATCATTTGCGAGCACGAAATCTGGGGTGTACTATTTAGATGTGAGATTTACATATCCGTCGGTGCAGGAGGGCTTTTCCCGAAGGCTGCAAATAACGCATAAAGCGCCCAGCCCCAAGCTTGTAATCACAGAGACCTACCAAACCTACACAGATAACGGAGATGCAAAGCAGGTTTTCAAGTTTGATTACTTTAATGCAAGCGGGAAAAAAGTTAGCTTCCAAATCTACGACGAATATGGCAATCTAATTGCAAAAAACGGATTAGTTGTAAAAAATGTAAACGGAAATTGCTTTTATAACTGGGATTACTACCCGGCAAACGGTGGGCTTATGGTACAGAGTGGTGTATACATCCTCAAATACTGGGTGGAAGGTCAAACACCTAAGCAGATGAATTTTGAAGTAAATCTGGCGGAGGGATAAAGTATGCGCTTATATAAAAGAGTCTTGATGATTGCCCTTACCCTACTGTTGCTCCGTATTCCTATCTACGCCGCACCTCCTATGCAGTGGCCTGAAGTAAAAGGAACCTATGCCAAGGCTGATAACAGTCAATATAATAGCGGCACTCTGTCACTCCTGTATCTGGAGAATGATGTGGTCATCTTTGAGTTCTTTATGATGGCAGGCAGTGAGCAAACGCATACTTCCAATAGCTTCTGCCTCGCTGGAGCATTTTACATAGATGACAATGGAGTTGGGCTATATGAGCACCCAAAAACAGGTGATGTAAAAATTACTTTTGATTTAAGTGATGGAGTGGTAACTGTAAAACAAACTGGCAAGCTACCCATTGAAGTAAGCGGCAACTATAAATTTGTGGAAAACCATATCAAGGTGACGCAGGAAGCTGCAATAGAGCTCTTGGAGCAACTGCCAACTGCCGCAACAAGCTTAAATCACAATAACGGCGAATATAAACTCTCTATGTCTGATGAAATGGTGGATGGTTGGTTTTATGACGTTGAAGCACACTTTGTAGATACCAATGCTTTGATTGCAAAATTCTACATCGCGGGGGATATGAGCGCTGTATACCGAGTTGATACCGAAGCCCCAGTCCTTATTTGGGGATCAGCGCAGCCTATGCTGGAAGCAACTCGAGCAGCAGACATTGAATCAGTTTTTGGTACCACAGTAGATGAAAACAGTACCAATGAAGCTGTGAACGATATTCTAATAAATTACGTATCGATAATCCCCCAAAATGACCGCATCGCAATTGGAGCAACAACACCAACCGTGATTACTGTACCGGGGATGCTTCCTTACAGTTTGAAGTTTGCATCCTCTAACCCTGAGGTTGCAAAGGTGGATGATAAAGGTGTTATCACCGGTATTGCCGATGGCGAAGCTGTTATCACCGGCACAATTTCCATTGACGATGCAGCAAAGCCGTTTCAATTTACAGTATCTTCATTTGATAATAAGACATCCATGGCCGACGCACATTCGACTGGCAGCTCCTTTGTTTTATGGATGATCATTCCTGTGGTGAGCGTGACACTACTCGTTGCTTTCGTAATTATTAAAAGAAGATCAGGCAACAATCTATAAATACTTAGTGCGTGCAAATAATGAAGTGTTGGAGGAATTCTGTTGAGAAACTATATCATACATTTGGTAGCTGTATTAGCAATTTGCTCGCTGGCGGGCTGCTCAACCCAAGAAGCTGCCCCTGAAAGCAGCATGGCTACATCATCACAGCAAATAACCCCAAAACCATCGCAAAGCACCCAAGAATACCTTTTTGAAGGGAAGGATATGGATGCGATCCAATTAACAGGGCAAGAAATACTTGACGGTAAAGAAGCCGATATGAGCGTGAAGATTTCAGACAGTATTACTGTGGATTTTCATATTTCAAGGGATACTCCCAATGGCACTAAGCTATATGCAGTTTATAAATCACAAGCTGTAAATTTGGCTGTAAATTATATTAGCCCAGACGTATTTAAAGATGATGAAGCTATTGCTTCTTATACTTATCAAATAGCCTGCTATGACTTTAACCAAGATGGCACAAAAGAGCTTGTGGTAGCAGCCGGAAACAAAGATGACGCATTATCCATCTTCGTGTTTCGCGTAGATGTTGAGTCACAGTTCATTTATCATCCCGAAAACTATATATTAGGCTACAAGAATGCTTATGTAAATGAGAATAACGAAATATGCGTTGCGTCACCAAAGGAAGTAAAAGCTTATAAGTACAACATTCAAGCTCAGGATGCTGAATATGCAAAAATCTCTGGTCCCATAAAGATAACTGTGGATTATGCGACGCAGGATCAGCTCGAGAAATTAAAAGCGGCTGAGAAATTTATTAAAGATGAGGGCGCCAACAGTCTACTCATTATACCCAAGGAAGCACTCAAGGATGTTACGATCTACAGTCTAGAGTATGATGCCAATACAGATCGATATCTTGCAAGCAATGTCTTGCATCATATACCCGAGATTACACCTGATGCCCCGCTGATCATACAAGCTTTTTTACCTGACTTCCCAAGCCTTGGCGTTTCATATGTCAACGAAGCTGGCATGGAGCAACTATGCGGCATTTCCGAAAGCCTCGAGGATGGAACGATTTACTTGTTTGAGATGGGAGTCGCCAAAGGTTAAATAGCATATAAATTCAATACTATAAATACAGGGTTGCTTTTTTTAGCAATCCTGTTAGTCTGTACATTACAATGCAGGGCATGACAAAACGCGTCTAAAATCAAATTTACCGCAATATGACCCAAACCATATTGGTTTACAATCCTAACGGCTAGGTAAATATCTCTCTGGGGTCTCAGAAATATTGGGCACTGATCAAATGTATGGATGGGATAACGGCCTACATCATGCAGTGTAAAGATAGTAAAAGGCGGACAGCCGAAGCTGTCCGCCTTTTATACCCTTTTTAGATAAGTGTGCAAAATATCTATAAACACTCGCCTAAAGCTGAGGGGGAGCTTTTGAATAAGTTGATTGTACATGATTTAGCATATCTTATGGCGGTGATTTATCCCTTTATCTTTAAATAGTGTAAGGCGATTTCACACAACGCTCTTACGCCAATTGTCAGGCATTCCTCTGGGAAAAGGAACTTCGGATTGTGGATCTCAATCAGTGGCTCAGTTGGATCTTGGCTGCCGATCAGCAAAAAGATGCCCGGAACATAATCCAGATAAACTGAGAACTCCTCGCAACCCATGGTGGCAGCATAATTGGCAGTAACTCCTTCGCTGCCAAAAGCATCCGTCAATGCCCCTGTGGCCAAGGCTACAAACTCAGGGTCATTGACCAGAGGTGGCATCACACGGTGATACTCCAGCGCATAGCTCGCCCGAGCGGCTTTGGTTACCCCATCGGCGATTTCTTCAATCCGCTTCTCGATGAAGCTTCGCACATGGTGGTCAAAGGTGCGTACAGTGCCATGCAGCGCCACAGTTTGAGATACCACATTGGCTGCCGTGCCGTATTCCATCTTGCCGATGGAGATGCAAGCGGGGATCATCGGGTCGATCTCACGGCTGACAATCTTCTGTAAAGCGAGGATCAACTCCGCCGCCACAGGCAGCGGATCAACTGCCATATGTGGCCATGCTCCATGACCTGCCACACCCTTTACCTTAAGGGTAAATAAATCGCTGCTGGCCATTACCGGACCTGCACGCAAGCCAAGCTTCCCTTTAGGCACATCATGCCAGATATGGGGAGTGATCATTACATCCACGTCGGGATTATGAAGCCCTCCCGCCGCCACCACTTGGGCTGCACCGCCGGTGTTTTCTTCGGAGGGCTGGAAGATCACCTTGATATTACCATTTAGCAGATCTCGGTACTTGGCAAGGATTTTGGCAGCACCTAAGGTGACCGTCATATTGCCATCGTGCCCACAAGCGTGCATCTGCCCTGGTATCTCCGAAGCATAGTCTACTCCCGTCTGCTCGGGTACCTCCAAAGCATCTAAGCAAGCCCGCAGGGCAAAGGTAGGGCCTGTAGCCGCTCCATACAGTACACCGATCACGCCAGTACCGCCTATACCGGTGGTCACTTGATAGCCGCAGTCTTTTAGATACTCTGCTACCTTGCCTGCAGTATAGTACTCTGCAAAGCCCAGCTCGGGGTGGCGATGCAGATCACGGCGTAGATCGATTAGATCTTCTCTGATTTCCTCTATTTGATGTTGCAGCTTAGTCATGATATGGCCCTCCTTACTTTTACTGCTATCATACTACAAAAGCGTATACCATACAATATCGAGATTGTATGGCATACGCTTTCTTTATCAATATATCTGCTGCAAGAGCTGTAATCCCCGCTCTAACTCACCGATGGACTGAGGCGCACAAACCGCGATGCGGACAGCCTTTAGCGGTACAGTGCTACCCACTGCAAATCGCTCTGCTCCATAAACCTGCACTCCCTGCTGCAAGGCCATTTTTTCAAAGTCAGCTCCAGACATGTGATCGGGTAGATACAGCCAGCGAAAGATACTGGTTTCATCGCCTATGCATTGGTTAGGAGAAAAATATTTGTTGACCAGCCGGTTTCGCTCCCTTGTTTGCTTTTTATGGGTCTCAAGAACACGATCCACCTGCCCCGAAACAATCAATCGAGCTGTCAGCTCGGCCATTAAGGGTGATACAGAAACATTTAGGTTATACAGTGCCAAGGAAAGTGCTGATTTCAGCCCTAGAGGCACAGCCATGTAAGCCAGTCGCAAGCCCGGCGCAATGGATTTTGACAGACTAGCAATATAGATCGATTGCTCGGGTAGCAAGGACGAAATCGGCAACATGGGGTTTTCATTCATAAGATGATAGGTGGCGTCCTCAATCAGCCAGATACCCTGCTCCTTTAGCACCGCAGCAATCTCTTGCCTACATGACCAAGACATGGTATGTGTAGTAGGGTTTTGACAGTCTGGGATCAGATACACCCCGCTTAGTCCCTCTTGTTTACAGGCATTGCGAAGGGCATTTGCATCCATGGCACCATCTTTGGCTTTGATGGGCACCAATTGTATGCCCAGCATATTGGCAGCTGTTTTGATCCCCGAGTAGATATGATCGTCTACACCGATTTTATCACCATATCGAAATACCCCAGCAAGAAGAGCTACAATCGCGTTTTGCCCGCCACTAGAGAACAGGATATGCTCACGATTGGTTTCGTAGCCACATCTCTTGAGATACGACACCGCTGCGTCCTTCTGCCAGGATGTATCATTGGGGCGATTATAGGAGAACAGTTTATCCGCCGTTGGCTCATTGACCATAGTTTTGAGTATCTGTAGCATGATCTCGTTGGCAGAGCTCTCAGGTACGGTAGCCCCCATCTCGATCAGGTTATGGGGATTCCCCTCTGTAAGCAAATAAGCATTTGTAAGGGCATCGTAGGACACATATGTGCCGCTTCCTATAGTAGAGCTGAGGAGGCCTTTCAAAGCGCAGACCTTCAATGCCTTTGAAACAGTGCTGACATTCACATCAAGATAATCTGCCAACTCCCTTTGAGGCGGTAGCTTTGTCCCTGGGAGGATCATCCCGTCTATAATATCCTGCTCCAATTGTTTTGCCAATGTACGATATAAGGGGGCTTCGTTTTTATCTATCGTAGGCTTCCACGACATCGGGTAGTTTTCAAAAGAATTAACAGGCATCTGATCCACCTCCACCACACAATTGTACAAGTGAGTGGTAACCCTGTCAAGCAATGCAAGCATAAGATAATAAGCCCCCAGCAAACAAATACGCCCCACTAGCCTACAGCAATAGGCCAGTGGGGTATTGTAATGCATTGTTGCGCTTCTATACCAAAGCGTCTTTAGTTTAGAGTATCATATGCACGATCAAGGAGCACACCCTGACTATCATGAGAGAGCTCCCAAGCTCCTACCCCCGCCAAGCCCAAGCCCTTTGCATATTGGGTCTTAAGAGCTATAGAGGCTGGATCATCATAAGAAATAAACCTACCGTTTCCATAGATATATGGCACCTTTGCTTGTGGGTGGATGAATTGGCTGTAGGCTGGGTCGGATAGATACGCTAAGATGCTATCGTAGCTAATCGACTTGGCACTGCTATAGGTCTGATATAGGCCATCGTTGCCATCAGCGGTGACGTCATATCTATATCCGTAAAAAGGCATGCCCAATACAAGCTTTTTTGGGGGTGCCCCGGCCTTTAGGTAGATATTTACCGCGTCACTCACACTTGTGTTATGCTGTGGTGAGGCTTCTTGTGGACTATAAAGAGGAGCATTTAGGTCAGCATAGGGCTCCCATGGCCCATGAAGATCGTAGCCCATAATAAATATGTAATCTAAATATTGCAAAATGTTTTTCAGCTCGATATTGGATACATAGCTTGCAGAAATTCCTCCTGCAATGGTGAGATAATAGGTCTTGCCATCGATTGTTGACTGCTCGTCAAGCTTGCTGCGTATTGCCTGTAAGAGCTTGGTGAAGTTTTGCTTGTCTTCTGGGCGATTGATATTACCTGCCATCCCACCTGATACAGGATACTCCCAGTCTAAGTCGATGCCATCTAAATCGTGCTTCTTCAAAAAATTCACACAGCTTTGTGCAAAGGTCTCCCTGCTCTGGGCTGTAAGGGCAACATCCGAAAAATACTTAGAGCCATCCCAACCGCCTACCGAAATTAACACCTTGAGCTTCGGATTTTGATTACGAAGACTCCTAAGCCCCTCAAAATTCTTTAGGTCAACTGTAGGATTATTGAGCAGTATTTTATGATCCTCATCAATCCCTGCAAAAGCATAATTAATATGGGTCAGCTTTTTTGCATCTATGCTGGAAGGAGGATAGCCCTGTGAGGTTGACCAAGATGTGTAATAACCAACCACATACTTACCCACCGAGGACGATGGACTTGGCTGGGCAGGTGGTGGCAAAGACGATTCGGGTTTTATATCCGATTTGGAGCTGGTGCTAGAAGAAGGATCAGATGTTGATTCATCCGATGAGGAAGGCATGGTTGGTGAAGATTCTGGGTCTTCCATACTCTCAGCTTGCATTGCGTCTGAGCTACTTTCCCCTTCTTGTGTTTCAAAAAATGCTTGATTACTTATTTGATCATTATAGAGTGATACAAAACTCACTACAAGGAATAGCAAAAATACAGATAACAGGACTTTTGAAACTTTTGGCACGTTGGATTTCTCATTTCTCAGTTACTTTATTGCTATTTTATCAAGTGTAGAATTTTTACACAATACTGTAAATAATGGCACTATTTCTTAAACTACAACAAAAAAAGAGCCCACCAGCCTTGGGAATGAACCAAAGTCAGTGGGAATGTATTATATATTTACTTTGCATCATGTGTCTGGTATCTCACCCTTACTCAGCTGGCTTATCAGATCAATGTAAAAAATTAAATAACGATGCTAAATAAAAAAACAAAAAGCGCCCGACCTATTCGGCGGGTGCTTTCGTTCTTGGAGCAAAGTTAGCCCAAGGTTGTACTTTTTTTACTAGAAAGAGTTGTTATTCTTGTTGTATTGCTGAGCCTTCTTAGCGCTATCCTGATTTGCCTTACGGATACTCTCAAGATCTGGGGTCATTGTAGAGTTGGTAGATCCTGCATTGTAACTCTGGCCTATACTATTTCGGCTCTGCTGATTTGCCTGTACAGCCTGCTGAAGGTCGGTCGCGTTCATCGATGCAGTGCTGCTGGTGGAATTGGAATATCCAGAATTGTAGCCCTGGCCTAAACTATTTCGGCTCTGCTGATTTGCCTGTACAGCCTGCTGAAGGTCACTAGCGTTCATCGATGCAGTATTGCTGGTGGAATTGGAATATCCAGAATTGTAACTCTGGCCTGCACTATTTCGACTCTGCTTATTTGCCTGTTTAGCTTGCTGAAGGGCATTTGTTGCGTTCATCGATCCTGTAGAATTGGTGGCGTTTTGTGCGCTTTTCTGATTTGCTTGGCGAGCCTTTTGTAGATCCTGATTATTATTATTCATAGATAATTACCTCCTTTAATAAGTCCTAATAGTCTATTAAGACACTTATAGTATTCGTTTTTAAAGATTCATTATTACATGTAATTGTTGACTAATAAATATTCAGATAATTTCGTAATATAATAATGTTTTTTGTTTTTAATTTTTTTATTAGCGAACTCCAAAGTGATTTGCATCTCACTACCAAATTCTTTTTTGATTATATATACTAATCAAATAAATGTTCTATATGTTTGCTATGCTATCTGATCGAGAGATTATAAACTACATGGAGTTAACGCCCATCGATTGTTTTGCTCTTTGGAAGGGGCGGATTTTTGCAGTAGCTCCTTAAGTAAGGTATTATCAGGCTTGCGCGCCACATATTCGTTCAACTAGGCGTATATTTAATCGTATTGTGCTGGTCGTTACTAATGACCCTATAAAGGGCTGTGGCATCCCCATTGACCGGGGCATACAATGGATTGGACGAAAGTCCATATCAAATACTGGTCATCAGGAGATATGCACTATGTCAGATTTTTATGAGCACCCTTGTTATTGTCCACCGTGGCAAAATCGCGAGCAAAACCATGTGCATGAAGTGCAGGGTAGTGTGGAAATAGCTGAACGAGAAGAAGATCCCCATAATCACCGTTTTGCTACCGTATCGGGAGAAGCATTCCCCTCAGATACCGGGGCACATTTCCATGTAGTAAGGTTTCGCACAGATTTTTATGAGAATCATTATCATGAGTTTGTCGGCAGAACTGGCAATGCCATCGTAGTTGGCGACAGGCATGTTCACTTCCTTGAGTCCGTAACATCCATGAATGATGGTCACAGGCATGAATTCAGATTTGCAACTTTTATCAATAACCCTATTGAGGAAGATTGAGTTTAATATACCGCTTGCTCCTTAGGAGCAAGCTTTTTTATGCATAAAAATCATCTCTCACTTGTGATACTATTAAAAATATGCTACCATAATGTCACCCACATCTAAATAACGCTCGATCTCAACTTAACCGACTTTGAGGTGATTGTATGCCAATTGCATTGCAAAAAGCAGCTATAAAAGACACAGAGGAAGTACATAGGCTGCAAATCGCAGCTTTTGCAGAGTTGCTATGTAAGTACCAAGATTATGAAACAAACCCAGGTGCAGAGCCACTCTCAAAAATCACCGAGCGAATGCAGTTGGATCATAATGACTATTATTTCATCAAGCTTGACGAGATCAATATAGGGTGCATCAGAATTAAGCGAAAGCAAGATGCCATCCACCGTATATCACAAATGTTCATCCTACCCCAGTATCAGGGTAATGGCTACGCGCAAGTAGCGATCAAGCTGGCAGAAGCCTTATACCCCGAGGCGAGTCATTGGGAGCTAGATACGATTAAAGAAGAAGTCAAGCTGTGCCATCTCTACGAAAAGATGGGGTACCAAAAAACAGGACGAGAGACAAAACTAAAAGACGGCATGACGCTCGTTGATTATATAAAAGAATAGCAAAATAATCCTAGCTTAGAATGCAGCTATTTAATCGGCCGAGTTTCGCCACTTTTATTTTAAATTCTTGTAATAATAGTGGATAATAGAGGCAAAATACCCTTGAGGTGATAAACATGTCTTATATCCACCCAAGCCTAGAGGATAAATTTAATTCTTTATCCATCGATTTAAAGAATGCCATCCTCGAACGAAACGTACGCTTGATGAACATGCATGATCTAATCAAGGTGCTGGAGGACATTGTAGCAGAGGGCTAAGCTCTCTGCTATTTTTTTGCTTGTTTATAATAAACTTTACTTCTAACACAATTTATTTTTACATATAAAACGACGCTTCTTCTTAATACAGCAATCTTGTCGAATATAGCTATGATACACTTTATAAAAAACTTTTTGCATTTGATGCAATAAAAAGACCTGCCGCCACATTAATCCTATAGAAAGGAAAATCTGTGATGCTTATGTTTAATTTTGTCGCGACATTAGACAACATCCCAAAGTCTTACAACGGGCCCTCAGATATTGACGATTCTCTCATCATCGGTACCGCAAAAGGCAGCAAAGAGACCTTTCAAACCCTTTATCGCTGCACTGCCAGCGCTGTGTTTGGGTATCTTTTGTCCATCCTCCGAAATAAGCAGGATGCAGAAGATGCTATGCAGGATACCTATGTAAAAATACTAGCCTCTGCCCATAGTTACACACCCTGCGGCAAACCGATGGCGTGGATATTGACTATCGCAAAAAACCTAGCCCTAATGAAGCTCCGCACAAGAGGAAGATTTTCCTTTACTGAGCTTGAGGAAATCGAAGACACGCTACACATCCCCTCAAACAGCGAGCAGGTACTAGATAATATCGTGCTCAAATCGGCTCTCAAAATCCTTGATGATGACAGCTGCCAGATTGTAATCCTCCATGCTGTAGCAGGGCTTAAGCATAGAGAAACAGCTGCTTTGATGGGCCTACCACTGCCAACCGTACTCTCAAAGTACACCCGCTCCCTCGCCAAGCTCAAAAAATACTTAAAAGAAATGGGGTAATGTTATGAATAATGAGCAAATCAACGCCCATCTGCAAAAAGCAGTGGCTGACATCACTCCTGATATCTTTGATAAGCTTCCATTAGACACTTTGTCAAATTATACAGGAGGAGACACTATGATGCACACAAAAGTTAAGAAATTCCCATTTATAGCGGCCTTTGCTGCCAGTGCGGCGGCTCTTACGATAGCAGCCAGCGCAGTGGTCTACACCA
>DAMCAP010000012.1:40771-47091 GCA_032059445.1 Oscillospiraceae bacterium | reverse complement strand
AGACGTTAACCCTAGCATTGAGGTAGAAGTCAACAAGCAGGATAAGGTCCTTAAGGTGACTGCACGCAATGAGGATGCGCAAAAAGTCCTCGAAAATATGCAGCTTAAAAACACCAACCTCAATACTGCCATCAATGCCATCATGGGATCGATGATCAAAAATGGCTACATCACCCCCGAGAAAAATACCGTACTGGTAACAGTCAAAAACGATAACCAACAAAAAACTCAAAAGCTCACCGAAACCGTCCCCGAGAGCATCGATAAACCCCTTGGCGAAAACAACGTAGAAGCCAATGTGTTTAACCTAAACGGAGAGAAAAAGGGCATCGTCAACCAAGGCATCGCCAAAAAGTTTGATGTCTCCGAGGGTAAGCTGGCCTTTATCGTAACCCTTGCAAGGCTTGATTCTTCCTTGACTTTAGAGCAGCTCTCTAAAATGACCATTGATGAGCTGGCAGACCTGATCAAAGAAAGAAAAATCGATATTTCTCACATTATCAGCCTAGATGAGCTTAGAAAACTTGATACCTTAGATGATCTGATCGATGGTAAAGTAAACGGTAAAGACAAAGTCAAAGACCCAAAAGACCCTGTAAACAGCGGCAGTCTACCTCCACAGCAGAATCAAACTAGTAAGCCTGCCAATAACAACGGTAAATCAGAAGATAAAGCCAACAATGGCAACAAACCCGAATCAAAGCCCAACAACGGCAAGCCTGAAGAAAAGACCAATAACGGCAACAAGCCAGAAGTAAAGCCCGATAACGGCAAGCCTGAAGAAAAAACCAATAACGGCAACAAGCCAGAAGTAAAGCCCGATAACGGCAAGCCTGAAGAAAAAACCAATAACGGCAACAACAATAAAACCGATCAGGCCAACAATGCCCCACAAAATAATCAAGGCAACGGCAGATCAGATGATAAATCGACTGGCAAGCCCGATAACGGCAAGCCAAAGGGCAAGTAGGGCTATATAGGCACCTGATTACACCTTTGAGAGTCACCTCTCATAGTTTTCCACATTATCCAAAGCAGAGCGCCTCACAGACTTCTGTGGGGCGTTTTGCATTGTTTTGGCTGCTATAATACCCATAAACCAAGCGCCCTGACGGCTCAATGACCGCCAGGGCGCAATACTCAATATATACTTATTACTTAACCTGCTCCATTGCCTTTTTGGCAAAGCTGTTGTCTACCAGCTGATCATATGGGGCTTCTTTATCAAGCTCGCCAGCAGTTGCCATGACCTTTTGCAGCAGCTTCAAGGATTCTTCTGTCATCACAGGATCCTTGCTCCATGCATCGATCTCTTGATAGCGCTTAACCACACGCTCAAGGATCTCAGGAGAAGTATCGGGGAAGAAGGTAATCATCTTCTGAGCTACTGTTTTCGCATCATTTTGCTGTACCCATTTCTGACCTTTGTAGAGTGCTCTGGTAAACTTCTCTACGGTTTCTTGATTCTTAGTAAGATAGCTCTTTGGTGCAAAGTAAGCTGTATAGGGGATCTCACCGGTTTCTTGACCGATGGAAGCTAATACATACCCCTTACCTTCCTTCTCCACCATCGAAGCGGTAGGCTCAAACAACGCTACATAGTCACCCTGACCGCCGGTAAAAGCACCTGCCATCAGAGCAAACTGGATACCTGTATCCATATTCATATCGGTCTGTGGGTTTAGTCCCTTTTGCTTGATCAGATATTCCAGAGTCATGTTAGGCACGCCGCCCTTACGGCCGCCGATTACATGGCTGCCCTTCAGCTTATCCCATGTAAATGCGTCGGGCTTCTCTCTGCCAACTAGGAAGGAACCGTCGCGCTTAGTGAGCTGAGCAAAGATCACTGGATGATCTTCCTTACCTTGGTTATACACGTAGATTGATGCCTCGGGGCCTGCAAGGCCGATATCTACCTCTCCCGACAGCACCGAGGTCATTACCTTATCGGCTCCCTGACCGGTGATCAGGCTGATGTTAAGCCCCTCATCCTTAAAGAATCCCATTTCCATCGCCACATACTGGGGCGCATAAAAAACAGAATGAGCGACCTCACTGATTGTCAGGTCAACCATTGCTGTTTCCTTTGGTTTGCTGCCCATGCACCCTGCCATGAGTGTGACTGCCACCGCCAATGCAAATGCCAATACCTTCTTCATAATTGCCTCCCTTTAGAAATGTAGTTTCGTAACCAGTCTCCGCTCCAACCAGCCTACACACAGATACATCACCGTAGCAGCGATACCCAGCACCACTACGCCTGCCATCACCAGATCTAGCTGAAACACCTGACTGCCATACACGATCAGATACCCGATGCCTGCTCTCGACACCAAAAACTCTCCTACGATTACTCCTACCCACGACATACCTACGCTGATCTTGAGTGCAGATATAATGGTAGTAATGTTGGCTGGCAGCACTACCTTGGTAAGGCAAGCCAGCCTGCTAGCCCCAAAGCTGACTGCCAGTGCTATTTTTTCTCTATCGGTGTTGATAAAACCATTTAATACCTCAAGGATGGTAACGACCATCGAGATCGACAGCGTTACTCCCACAATTGCCACTGGGCCTGCTCCCAACCACACGATAAACAAAGGACCCAAAGCTATTTTGGGCAGACTATTGATGACCACCAGATAAGGCTCCGCCACCTTACTCCAGAAGGGGGAAATCCAAAGCCATATCGCAATTAATGTACCAAATAAGGTACCCGCTGCAAATCCAGCCACTACCTCACCCATCGTTACCAGCAGGTGCCGCATCAGCTCTCCACTGCTATAGAGCCTAGATAGCACCCGAAAGACCTGGGTAGGGCGGCTGGTGATAAACTGATCGATCAGCTTATACTCAGCTGCCAGCTCCCAGCTAATAATCATGACAAAAAGAATCGTCAGCTTCGTGATCAGCAGCTTATACTTCTCGCGCTTGACGTCTTTTAAGTATTCCTGCCGCTCTAAGCTGGGGCGTGTCTGTAAGCTAGAAGTGCTTGTGCTTTTATCAAGATCAATTTTGGTTGAAGGCTTAGGCGCGCCATCAGCTAGCGAAGACGATACACCAACCAATCGCAAAATTGGATCAAATAACGGGCGTAGATGTTTTTTCATATACGCCCTAAACCCCGTCTTATTGTAGGTGGGCATCAATATCCCTCCATATCCTGTTGAAATATACTCCAAATTCCGAAGACTCCCTGCATTTAAGCGGGCTGCCACGGCCGGAGGCAAAGGTGATTTCGTGGATGCTCTTGACGGTTGCTGGGCGCTTAGAAAGAACCACGATTTTGTCTGATAGGCTGATCCCCTCCGAAATATCATGGGTAACCATAATTGCTGTCATATGCTCGTTTTGGATGATGCGATACAGATCATCGGCCACCGTCAGCCTAGTCTGATAATCTAGTGCACCGAGGGCTTCATCCAGCAGCAGCACCGTAGGGCGTATGGCAAGTGTCCTGATCAGCGCTGCCCGCTGGCGCATACCGCCCGACAGCTCTCTGGGGAAGCTATCCTTAAACTCCCAAAGGCCGTAGGTTTTGAGCAGATTTTCGGCATAGAGCTTATTCTCAGGGCTCATCATCTTTTTGATCTCCAGCCCTAAGCATACATTTTGCCAGATGGTCCTCCAAGGGTACAGGCAGTCCCTCTGAAGCATATATCCCACGGATACAGGCGATCCATCGGGTGAGTGGATCTCCACCTTACCCTGCGATGGCTTAGTCAGACCCGCAATGATCGATAATAAAGTAGATTTTCCGCAGCCGCTGGGGCCGATCACACTTACAAACTCACCTTTTTTTACTGTAAAGCTTACATCCTTGATCGCTTCCATCTCTCTAAGAGGCGTCTGGTAATTTGCCGCTACATTCTGAATGCTGACAATATCTATCAATGGCAAAACCTCCCTAGTTCATTGTATTCTCCACCGCTTCATTCGGTGAAACATAGCTTTTATGGTTTTTATGTGTTATAATAACTGCAAAGTTTTATATTTCCTTGCATGTTGATGGATCAAACATAGCCTGCTACTTTTGGGGCAATGCTATCATAAAGGCGCTGGTGATTCGTAGATCCAAAGCTCCCTCAATAATGGGCAGTTATCGCTAACCGCCCCTTGATCCTTCTATACATGCAATTTATCGCATTGATAAGGCAGCGGTATGATCCCGATCCTTATCGATCTTTGGCTTCAAATTGTCAGAGTATATCTTGTTTGGAGCTTGGTGCGACTGCCGACTTTGTCCTCAGGATTCTTGGGAAGTATCTTCCGATACTGCGACACCGCACCACCTATATATCTTATAGATTTTAGCGGATATGTGTGACTGTTTTGGGATTATCAAAGCACACAACCCGTCAGGAGGAAATATGAAGATACTCATTGCACCCGACTCCTACAAAGGCACGATTTCTTCTACCGACGCCATCAAAATCATTGCTGAGGCAGCCGCAGAAGTATTCCCCAAGGCTCAGCTGCTGCATGTGCCCATGGCGGATGGCGGTGAAGGCACTGTGGATGCCCTCGCTTATGGTAAGGCGCGCAGCTATCATACCCTCGAGGTCAGTACTCCCTTAGGCAGAACGATCACCGTCACCTACCCTATCACTGCCGACGGCACTGCCATCCTCGAGATGGCCTCTGCTTCTGGCATCAGCCTTGACCGTGATCAACCCCAAGACCCAATGAGAGCGTCTTCCTATGGTACGGGAGAATTGATCCGCCATGCTATAAAAGCTGGAGCAAGCGAGATCGTCATGGGGATTGGCGGCACCGCCACCAACGACGGTGGGATGGGCGCTATGGAAGCCCTAGGGGTAAAATATTACGATGCCAGCGGCAAGCTGCTCAAAGGCTGCGGTGCTGCGCTGACACAGGTAGCTCGGATCGATGTCAGTGAGCTTGAGCCTCTAATCAAAAAGGTAACTATCAAGGTCATCTGTGATGTGACCAACCCCTTGCTGGGTAGCGAGGGGGCTACCTATATCTACGGCCCCCAAAAGGGGGTCACACCTGATTTGCTACCTGTGCTTGAAGCAGGCATGGCAAACTACAGCAGTGTGATGACCAAAACCTTCGGGCAGGATTTTGGCACTGCTGCGGGAGCAGGCGCTGCTGGCGGCATGGGCGCAGCTCTACGAGCCTTTTTAGGTGCCACCCTTGCTCCGGGTATACAGGTGGTGCTAGATACGATTGACTTTGACAGCCTGCTAGAGGGAGTAGACCTTGTGATCACCGGCGAGGGCAACATTGATGGCCAGTCGGTGCTTTACGGTAAGGTACCTACCGGCATCATGAAGCGCTGCCTACCCAAAAACATCCCGGTCATCGTGGTGGCGGGAGGCATGGGCGACAAGGCAGAGCTCTTTTGGCAGGAGGGGGAAGGTAGCATTATCACCTGCATCAATGCCGCCATGCCTTTAGAGCAAGCGCTTACCAACGCCACCAGACTGCTACGAAGCGCTGCCGAGCGAGCACTGCGCTTGGTACGCATCGGCATGAAGATCGGCAGCCAAGGCTAGGCGATCTCAATTCTCCTAAGATCCCCCCCGAACGTTCTCAATAAGCCATACGCAAAAGCACATCAAAAATAAGGAGCAGACTATGATCAGCGAAAAAATCCTAAGAATCAACGAACTAGCCAAAAAGGCCAAGACTATAGGTCTTACAGAAGAAGAAAAAGCCGAGCAAGCAAAGCTTCGGCAGGAATATGTAGCAGGCTTTCGCGAAAGCCTAATCAGCACCCTTGACAATACCTATATCATAGATAAAGACGGCAACAAAATTAAAGTAGAGCGCAAAGAAAAATAAGCCAAATCCCCTCCTCTCATCAGAGAGCGAGGGGATTTTTGTTTACGCTTCCTCTACTAAGGCCAACATCCCGCTAGTATAAAACCACCAAGCCAGCCATACACATTACTAGCATCAAAAACTTAGGGGGTGACGCCTTGATCGCCGAGCTTAGGAGCGCGCTTTGGTATGGATTTCTTTTTACAGCCGTCATCGGTACAATCCTGCATTTTATATATGACTGGTCAGGGCAAAACCCTGTCATAGGGCTTTTTGCCCCCGTCAATGAGAGTGTATGGGAGCACTTAAAGATGCTTTACTGGCCTATGAGCTTATTTGGCGTGGTAGAGTATCGGCAGGGAGGCTACCTTTACGATAACTTCTTGATGGGTAAGGCGCTGGGTGTGCTTGGTGGGATGCTTGCGATCGTCGTGATTTTTTATACCTACACCGGCATCTTGGGCAGAAACAGCTTGCCGCTGGATGTACTGACCTTTTATATCGGTACTGCCATCGGGTGCATCCTTACCCGC
>DAMCAP010000012.1:38068-40761 GCA_032059445.1 Oscillospiraceae bacterium | reverse complement strand
CCGCAACATTATCGCAGATGGATTTTTTATCTTTGCAGGAAACGAGGTCCTCGGTGCTACCCTACTGGTCATCACTGCCATGCTCTTTATGCTCTTTACCTATAACCCTCCTAATCTTGGGATCTTTCAGGTAAAGACAAAACCAGTCAAGCTACAAACCAGACCGCGTTCATAACAAAACCCAAAAGCATCAATACAAAACAAAAAGACCATAGGATCAACCTATGGTCTTTTTATTGCGTCGCGCTATAAGCAGCACATCGCATCAATATTTAAGTTTACACGCCCATGATATCGGCAAGGTTAGATTTCTCCACTAGATTGCCCTTGATGATCGACTCCTTGCTGGCAAGCACGGTGGTTACACCGGGGCCATGACCACTTAGGAAGCAGTCACTGTGTACCACAACACCGATGGTTACTGCTCCTGTCAGATAGCCTCGTCCATAGGTGGTGTCACAATTCTCTAGCAGGACGAAGTCACCGTAGCGCAGATTATCAAGCCCAAGGCGCTTTAGCTCCTCTTTGTCGGCGGTCATGATATCATAATCGCCCGATACAGCCGAAGCAGAGCCGATACCGGAGCCCATCAGATAAGCGGGTACCTTCGCAACCACATCAAATACCAGCTGATCTCCTTCTACACGCATTGGCAGCTTCTCCAAAAGCTCTGGGTCGATATTCATCACCTTAATTTCTGGGAAGTCAACCAGCTTCAAGCCCTGTCCGCAAGCTTTAATCAGGATCTTATCTTCAGGAGCCATCTTCTCTAAATCAGCCTGATCAAAGTACACCAATACATGCTCGATACCGCCATGGGTACCGGTTACAAAGCCTGTGGCATCCTTAGCGTCGCCGGTTTTGACAATTGCCTTGTTGCCTACGCAGGAGAAGATATTAAGCGCAGTATTTTCAGTGGTGTCGGCATTGCTGATCGAAACGCCGGGCTCTACGTGGTCGGCCTCCATGCCAAATACGCTGTCGCCAATCTTGACGTTGTATGTAATACCGCCTACACCTGGTACTGTAACAGCGCTACCGTCAGAAATTGTCTTGTAAGGTGTGCGGATAATCGGGTGGTGGATCCGCCCCATGACCGAATACTTGACTACCTTTTCCTTATTGGTTTTGAGTGTTCTTGACATCTGCTTGCCCTCCCAAAAGATTTATATTTGCTTACTTGTAAGCTTTCGACAAAGTTTTGCGAATCGATTGACACTTATGGAGAATTACTTTATGATTTGTAAAGGAATTAGATGCTTTTATAGCTTAAGGTTAATTGTACCATACTCACAAACCAGATGGCAAGACCGCATCCAAAAAAGGAGGGCACACAGTGAATATCAACCCAGATCAGCAGCTCCTGCTCGAAACCTTAAAAGCCATTACGCCCCTTGATCGCTATACGATGGATCAGGCCAAAAAAAGGATGGACGGGCTGGCAAAGCCCCCGGGAAGCCTTGGCAAACTGGAGGAAATCGCCATCCACATAGCGGGGATGACAGGCAAAATTAAAAATAGCATCCACAAAAAAACCATCATCATCCTCTGCTCCGACAACGGCGTAGTTAAGGAGGGGGTATCTTCCGCGCCTCAATCGGTGACACTGGCTCAGACCATCAACTTTACTAAGGGGCTCACAGGAGTAGCGGTGCTGGCAAAGCACTGCGGCGCCGAGCTGATGATCATAGATGTGGGGATCAACGCCCGCTTTAGCCATCCACAGGTCATTGATCAAAAGATCCGGATGTCGACCTCTAACATCGCAGAGGGGCCTGCCATGAGCCGTGCAGAAGCCCGCCGAGCCATAGCCATTGGCATCGAGGCAGCTCGCAAAGCTATAGAATCAGGTGCCGGCATACTGGGTGTGGGCGAAATGGGGATCGGCAACACCACCACTTCCAGCGCTGTACTCACGGCTCTGACCAACTGCACACTCAATGACTCGGTAGGCAGAGGCGGTGGCATCTCCACCGAGACCTTCCTCCACAAAAAAGAGATCATAGCCAAAGCTTTAAAGATCAATAACCCCGACCCGACTGATCCAATTGATGTGGTTGCCAAGGTAGGGGGCTTTGATATTGCCGCTATGACAGGGGTGTATCTGGGAGCTGCCGCGCTACAGGTGCCTGTAGTAATCGACGGCTTTATCTCCATCGTTGCTGCTTTGCTGGCAGCAAGACTCTCCCCAGCTGCCGCAGAATATATGCTGGGCTCCCACTTCTCCTATGAGGTTGGTTACTCTCTTGCGGCTCGAGAGCTTGGCATCAACCCTATGCTCAATATGGATATGCGCCTTGGTGAGGGCAGCGGATGCCCACTGGCATTTTCTATTGTAGACTCAGCCCTGTATGTGATGGAAAATATGGCAACCTTTGAAGAAGCAGAGATTGACGATGCGTATCTGGCAAAGATCAGCGACGATTGGTTTAAGGTCTAAGTGCATAAAGCCTGACTTAATCGCCGTAAACCCCCAGTAAGGCAAGCCTTGGGGCGTTGATTGTTTCGTTTTGATTCATGCTATCAGGATTTCTTTTTAATACATAAAAACACCCATTCATATCAAGCTTTGTATAACAAAGAACACTACCCAAGGGGGAAGATTGATGAAAATACTGGTTATCGGAGGCAGCAGCAGCGGTAAATCGATGACTGCCCAGCGGCTGACTCACCTACTTGCTACAAGCTCAAAG
>DAMCAP010000012.1:36970-38058 GCA_032059445.1 Oscillospiraceae bacterium | reverse complement strand
CCTTGGTCTACCTTGCCACCATGAAGCCTGCGGATCAAGAAGATCAGGCCCGTATCGGCAAGCACATCCGTGAGCGGGATGGCTGGGGCTTTCGTACCATTGAGTGCGCACGAGATGTGGGCAGCTGCGCCGATGCTATCCTCGGTACAAGCTTATTGACCGACAGCACCACTGCCCTGCTCTCCAATGAAATGTTTGCCGGCAAAGAAATATTGCAAGCCGCACACAATAAAATTATCAAAGATATAACACTCCTGTCACAAAATGCTAGTAATATAGTAGTCGTCGGGGATAATATTTTTGAAGACACCGGCAGATATGATCCATATTCGCTGGCTTTTATCGAAGGGCTGGGCAAGCTCCATAGAGCGATTGCCGAAATCAGTGATCTGGTGCTAGAGGTAACGGCAGGTTGCGTGCTGATACATAAGGGAAAGGAACTTATACATCATGTTAGGCAGGCTATATAACAGCTTTGTGATGGCTCTTGGGATGTTTACACGCATCCCCGCCCCTACCGCAGATTTTTCTAAGGGGACAAACGGTATGATGGCCGCCTTTCCCTTTGTAGGGCTTCTACTTGGTTTGCTTTGGTGGGGAATTGCCTATCTTGCAGCAGCCATGCTGATTCCGACTACATTGGCAGGTGCAATCCTCGGAGTATACCCCTTTTTGATCACCGGCTTCCTGCATTTAGACGGCTTTATGGATGTCAGCGATGCTATCCTTTCACGGCGCCCTTTAGAGGAGCGACTGCGCATCCTCAAAGACCCGCATACAGGTGCTTTTGCCGTGTGCTCATTGGGGATGCTATTGGTGCTGTTTACCGCTGCCTCTATAGAGCTTGCTGATTCTGCTTATATCGGTGCTTTAGTCTTTATCCCTGTACTATCGAGAGTTTTTTCTGCTATCGGTGTGCTTACTCAGAAGCCGCTGCCCACAAGCTCCCTTGCTAAGAGCTTTAAAGCCGGAGCCAATCGCAGCGAGCTTATGCTGGTGATCCTTGCAGGGTGCTGTGTAGTAGCTTCAATGATTTGGCTCTATCGATGGCAGGGGCTGCTGACCATCTCTGTGATGGGCATGGTGCA
>DAMCAP010000012.1:14564-36960 GCA_032059445.1 Oscillospiraceae bacterium | reverse complement strand
GGGAGGCTTCTCGGGGGATGTTGCAGGCTATATGCTCTGCTTAGGAGAGCTGGCGGCAGTGATTTCACTAGCGTTATGGAGGTAGGTATGGTCTTAGTTTTTGGCGGCAGCAGCCAAGGCAAGCTGCAATTTACAATGCTCACCTTTGGGCATACAGATGCACATGTACTTCATTGTGACGATACCACTCTATCTATCACCGATGATCACAAGGTGATCTATGGTCTTGAGAAGTTTATATACAACTGTATCATAAGCGATATTGACCCGCTGGACTATCTGATGGAGCACATCGGGCAACTAAAGGATAAAATCATCATTTGTAACGATATATCGGGTGGGGTAGTCCCCTTAGAGCCCAAAGACAGAAAATGGAGGGAGTCTAACGGCCGGTGCCTGCAATACCTTGCAGAGCAGAGCAAAACAGTCTATCGGGTGTTTTGCGGCTTGCCGATGGTGCTAAAAAATGAGTAACAATACCACACTGGTTTTGATCCGCCATGGCAAGACGCTAGGCAACGTCAACAAGCTCTATTACGGCGCTACCGACCTACCCTTGGCCACTGAAGGCATCGAGGAGCTGCACGCTTATGCAGCCAAGGAGCTTTACCCTGTTACACAGCTGTACTTTACTACAGATATGCAGCGCACCAACGCTACCTTTGAAATTCTCTTCCCCGATACACCCCATCACAAACTACCAGAGTTTCGGGAGTATGACTTTGGTGCCTTTGAGGGCTTCACCTACGAGGAGCTGAAAGATCGAGAAGATTACCGTTTATGGATTGCTGACCAAACAGGAGACCACCCCTGCCCTGGCGGGGAGAGCCGAAACAGCTTCGTTGAGCGGATTACCACTGCTCTTGAAGCATTGATCGGGCAGATCGACGGCAAGAGCGCTACGTTAGTCTGCCACGGTGGAGTGATCAGCATCATCATGAGTGCGCTCTTCCCCGGTAAGCATAACTTCTATGAGTGGCAGCCCAACAACGGACTGGGCTATAAAATTGTGATCAGCCCAAACGGTGTAAGCTACCACCCAATCACCGAGGAGTAGCCACACTGACCCACTATATATAATAAACCCCGTTCCCTTTTATAGGGGACGGGGTATTTTTCTGCAAGCAGCCCTTTCAACGCCAAAGAGCCGTCTTTAACGCTGATAAGCCAAATCACAAGATTACGATCATTCTTCCTTGATGCCGAAGCCAATCCAACGGCCGTCATTGTCTTCAATGACAAACTCCTTGTTGTGGTAATCTGTCTTTTGTAATCTGCGTGCAATTTTCACTTGATTTTGCTCAAACTCATCTTGTAATTCCTGCTGATTATCCGTAATAAAATATGCGTCATACCCATAGCCATACAATTCTCTGTTTGGGATGACCCTTTGCCCTTTTGACTGTGTAAGGATGATTTCGGTGGAGTCGCGATAAAGGCATATATGTGGCTCATGAGCATCCAGATAATCTACACGCCGAAACCCCATTTTTGTACTATAAAAAGCGGCAGTTGCTTCTATATCTAAGGTCGGGAAAACACAATGTGACATGTACAATTTCATGATTACTACCCCCTGCTATTCTTTCGATTCGAAACAATTCCCTATCATTATTGATAAACATATCCTTGATCACCTATGTTGTCAAGATTCTCCAAGTACGTATTTCCTAAATGTAAACCCCACCCCATTACCGGCAGTAGCCTGTAAGGAGGTGGGGTTTGTGATCGAATTACGCAATCTAGCCTACAAAAAGCACTCCGCCCACCATCAATGCCCAGAGCAGCTGGTAAAGCACCAGGTGCACAAAGCTCATGTTGGTAATGGAGCCTGTGAAGGACAAGAATGCAATGGCAGCATAGCCCAGCACCAACCCTACCAGCTGTAGCACCAAACCAAAGGTAATTGAGCGCTTTAAGCCGTAAATCATGGCAAAGGTGCTAAATAGACTCTGGGAATCTTCCCCGATCATCGCATATGCCTTTGATTTAGAGCGCTTTGCAGTCAATTTGCCCAGTGGTACCAGTGCCTGACTGCTGATGATGTTGATATAAGCAGCCTTGTAGCGATAGTCCTCTGCGATTTTTTCTACGGTCACATTGGGGTCGTAGCTTCTTACGCAAAGGGCAATCCCCCGCTTGTTGAGAGTTTTTAGAGTCTTGATCAAAGCAGGGTCGGGGTTGTAGCCCACGATAAAGATCGCCGCCGGTTGGTCGTTGTTGGTGATATACAGGGCACTACGCAGCCCCTTGGTGAGCTTAAACTCATAATCTCTCGAGGGGGCATCAATACCATAGTGCAGCAGCAGCTCCCGATTACCGATCAGCACTGTGCGGCCCTCGATATTGACAACCATGCCTTTGCCCTCTACATAGCTGACCTGCTCTACTACCTTGAGCATCGACTGATCATTGCTGATTACATTCATTAAAGCAAGCTTTAGAGAGCCATTAATATGGCACATCACGCTGGCCATATCGGTAATCGATTGGTCAATCAGGGTATTATCCAGAGGCTTGATACCGTAAAGCACACCATACCTACCGGGATATAGGTCAGAGCTCTCTACCACAAGGGCATTGGCAGGCTCAATTTCGTTGATTGATTCATCTCCAGTGATATAAGATCCTAGAGGATTGAGCCGCTTGGCAGCCCGCATCAGTGGCAGATTGACCATCAAAGCTGAAGTGAGGGGGCAAGAGATCAGCGTCATAGCGGTGAAATAGGTCAGCGCATTCATGGCTGAGGCTTCAAACACAAAGAAGCTGATGCCTGCAATCACCAAAGCAAAGCCCAGAAAAAGCGGTGTAGTGATTTTATTGATGCCATCACTGCAGTCATAAGATATCCGCAAAAATCCTTGAGGGAAGCTAACGGGAGCGGTATAGGCTACCACCGGCTGCTCGAGATCCTGCCCTGCGGTGATTTCTTGGGCGATATCTGGCTCATCAGCCACATATATGCCTCTTTTTTGCTCAGTCCCAGAGGCAATTTTGAAGTTGCCCCAGATACGCATAATCATCAAATAGCTGCCGATGGCATTAAACATTAAGATCAGCGCAGCTGCCACGAAATAAAAATGCCCCTGCCCAAAGGTAATATAATTGGGGTTGACCGCCAGCGCGATGCCATGGGCAAAGGTAATGATGGCAGCCAGCGCTGTAGGGGTGTCTTGATCGGCCTGCAAGGTAAAGAGAGCGATCAAGCCGTTGCCGATGACTGTTGCCGAGGATAGGATGCTGATCAAAAGCAGGGCAAGGTTGGCCATAATGAAGTTTGCCATCTTTGTTTCGGGGAAGATCAGCGAAGGCAAAGGCAGCAAAGAGGTAAAGTTGGATACCGCGAGATAAAACAGCACCAAAAAGCAGAGAGTGGTCACCACGACTCGCACTAGGATCTTGTTGCGCATTGACCAGATTTCTTCTCTGACGCGCTGCGCATCCTTCGGGGAGTTATACTCCTCCTCATCGGGCTCCTCTGCCATCTCATCATAGATAGAAGCCTCAAGCTGTTTTTGGGCGATACGCTCAGGCTTCTTTACCTTGGTGCGCAGCTTGCCCAGCAAGCCCATAGCGGGCTCCTCAGCCTCATCGTCTTCTTCCGGATCAAAGCGCATGTAGTCCTCGTCGGGCTCATCCTCTGCTACCATCCTGCGGGTATCTTTGTGCATGCCGCCAAAGAACTTCCGCAGGGGATTGTCCTCTTCTTCATCAAGTTGATGAATACGATCAAGTGGAAGCTCCTCACTGTGAAAGCGCTCCCTGACCTGACTGATATCCCCCATAAACTGGCTGACGCGCTCCTTGCGCCTTTGCCCCAGCTCAGGGTCGGCTGCAAGAGGCGGCTTCTCAGCAGTGGGCTCTACAGGGAACGGAATCTTCGTGCTCTTTTTACTGCTGATATTGATCTTGGTAACCTGATCGCTTTTGGGCTGCTCAGGCGCAGCGGCAGCCTGCTTAAAGCTAGGGATCGCCTGCGTAACAAAATCGTCGCCGTGGCTATCTTCAGAATCATCCGATAAAACATAAGGCTTGCCCGGCCCGCTTGTGGGCTTGGCGATAGGCTGAGTGGCGGTAAACTCCGCCCCTGTCCGCTGGTTTTTTTTGCGGCGAACTTCGCTTAGTATATCATCTACATTGTAGCTGTCCCCCACGTTATCCCTCCTTGTGCAAAATCGTGTCTATACAAATCTCAAATGCAAATACAGGTTGTCTGTATGTATGGCACGGCAAATGCCCGCCATCTCAAGAGATTCTGCTATACATCCGCTTGCGCCTTAGCGCAACGGCAACGATATCAACGGTATTATTTACGAACGAGACCCTGGCGCTGACGGGCAACTTCATAGAGGATAATTCCCGCAGCCACCGAGGCATTAAGAGAGTTGATCTTACCCTGCATTGGCAGCGATACCACCACATCACAGTGCTCTTTAACCAATCTTGATACCCCTTTACCCTCGGAGCCGACCACCAGTGCTACAGCACCGTTGTAGTCTACTGTACACCAAGAGGTACCGTCCATATCAGCGGCATAGATCCATACGCCCATTTCCTTAAGCTGATCGATTACCTGCACGAGATTTGGTACCTTTGCCACCGCTACATGAGAAGCAGCGCCCGCAGAGGCCCGCATAACTGCACTGGTCAGCCCTGCACCCCGACGCTTGGGGATGATCACGCCATGGGCTCCGGCAGCATCAGCGGTACGGATAATTGCACCAAGGTTATGGGGATCTTCGATTTCATCGGCAATCACCACAAAGAGCTTTTCATCCCCTGCGCGGGCAATGATCTCCTCAACAGTAGCAAACTCATAAGCCGCCACTACTGCAACCGCACCCTGATGATTGATACCAGGAGCCATGCTGTCTAGCTTCTCCTTGGTTACCTCTTTGATTACCAAGCCCTTGTCGCGAGCCATCGACATGATCTTTAAGATTGCCCCGCTCTTAGACTCGGTCTTTTGCAGGTAGACGCAGTCAACTGGTGTTTCGTTTTTCAGCAGCTCGATCACAGGGTTTCTGCCAGCTACGATATCATCGCGCTGCTCGACTTCCTGCTGGTTGCCTGCATATTCTCTCTGAGGCTTTGCATTGTAGCTACGCTCAGAGGGCTCCTTGGCAGAGTAGGGTCTTGCCTCTCCCCTGCTTTCATGATAAGGCTTAGCTCTAAACTCGCTCTTACCCCGTGGATTATCCTGATAAGGCTTTGGGGTAAACTCACTCTTACCACGTGGGCCATCTTGATAGGGCTTAGCTTTATACTCACCTTTGCCTCGTGAGTTATCTTGATAAGGCTTCGCCTTATATTCACTCTTGCCACGTGTGCTGTCTTGATAGGGCTTAGCTTGATATTCGCTCTTGCCCCGTGGGCTGTCTTGATAAGGCTTAGCTTGATATTCACTCTTGCCACGTGTGCTGTCTTGATAGGGCTTAGCTTTATACTCACTCTTGCCACGTGAGCTATCTTGATAGGGCTTTGCGCCTCTGTCGCCGAAGGATTTTTCTTTAGAAAATCCACCCTGCTTGCCGTTATATGTTTTGCCTTTGTTTTGTCTTTCCATATTTCCTCATTCTGCCTCAACGGCTATATATTGGTGCCTGCTCTTACTAGCAGGGGGATGTCCATGGCTTGATTATGGTATAGGCAAGTGGACTAAGCCTCATTGCCCATAAGTGGCTTACTTTTGATTATTTTCAAAGGTAAAAACATCGAAGAAATCAGCTTCATGGTATAAGTACTGTGGGAGCTTCCCTTATGCCTATTGGCGGTGCTTATGCACACAGGCATGGATAACTGCGCCGAAGGCTCCCTCTAAGGGCAAGCCCTTGTGGCGGCTGTCACCAACTGCTGTAGCTGCCCCGTGTAATCCGCAAAGCTTACTGGGGGCTAACAGGGGGACTCCCTTAAAAAACGATCGGTATAATAACCGTTTTACGGTTATTATACCATATTTAATGAATCTATCATAGCGGTTTGTGATAAATTTCCGTACTATTCCGCATAATTCTACCTCTTTATAAGACTAGCATTGCTCCATAGGTCAGCAGCGCACCTACCGCCGCCGATACCGCCATCCAGATGGCCTGCCTAAGCCGAAAGCTCTTGCGTAGATTTGGTTTTGTGTTTTTGGTAAGGCTCTGGACATACCTTGCACCCTCAGCAGCCAATGTACCACTTTCCTGCTCTGTTAAGCCGGGGCGTACATACAGTACGGCCCTTTCAAAGTATGTGTTCCCTATATCCGCCACTTCTATGATCTCTCTGCTGACACCTCTGATCATTTCATCGCCTCCTTCTTGATAATATTGTTATCCAAATATACAGAATTATACATCTGGCAATATCCATTCTACAATATGTAGATCGGACCATCCTTGGGGAAAACTTTTTTAATACTGTTGAAAACTATGTTGAAACTGTTGAAAACCCTAGATTTTGCTAGGCTCGCGAAATACCTACTTTTTGATGGATGATGTTAAAAATTATACCTTTGAGAATTTTGCTACAGAGAGTTTAAGCCCCTTGCATGGCGGAAATTGGAGCGAAACGACGCTTTTATTCTCATCGGTTTTATGATATAATCACAATTATGCATGAATCTAGGGTGAGCCCTGCAACTCTACCATAGGGTTGTATGCTTAATAAAAACACCGCCAAGGTAGCCCTATAAAGGAGAACCATGAATTATACCATACAAAATAACGATATACTCATCCAAAACGTTACCGACCTCGACCTAGCACAGACCCTCGATTGCGGGCAGGCCTTTCGCTGGGAGCAGCTAGAGGATGGCAGCTATCAGGGCGGGGCACTCAATAAGCCCCTGAGGGTTTCGCTTAAAGAATCCACCCTGATCCTCCACGATACCAACGAAAGCGACCTAACATTCTGGGCAGAATACTTCGACCTTGATACCGACTACGGCAGCCTCAAAGCCTGCTTTGCCCAGCACGAAATCCTCCAAAAGGCTGTGAAGTTTGCCCCTGGGCTGCGTATCTTAAAGCAAGACAAATGGGAGGCTCTGTGCAGCTTTATCATCAGCCAAAATAACAACATTAAGCGCATCAAGGGGATCATCGACCGCCTGTGCCGTTGCTTTGGCGAAGATATGGGAGGCGGGTATTACAGCTTCCCTACCGCCGAGCGCCTCGCTCACCACTCGGTGGAAGACCTCTCAGAGCTTAAGGCGGGCTTTAGAGCCCGATACATATTGGATGCTGCCCAAAAGATCAGCAGCGGAGCGGTAAACCTCGAAGAAGTTGCCCAATTGCCCCTAGAAGATGCACGCAAATCGCTGATGAAGATAACCGGAGTAGGGGTAAAGGTGGCGGACTGCGCTTTGCTCTTTGGATTTTACCGTGTTGAGAGCTACCCCGTAGATGTATGGATCAAGAGGGTCAATCAGCATATGTTTCCCCAAGGGCTGCCCACATATGTGTTGCCTTATGCGGGCATCGCGCAGCAGTATCTCTTTCATTATGCCAGAGTCTGCCCCGAGGCCTTTGCCTTTGTAAATCAAGATAAATAGCACCATAAAACCGAAGCCGGCACCGTGTATGACACAGTGCCGGCTTCGGTTATTAGAAAGCTTATGCGAAGTACGCAATAAAAGGGCTTTAGCAGTTAGCGCTCCTTGTGGGGGGTAAAGCCTCGAAGCCTCAAGGCATTGGTTACCACCGATACGGAGGAGAGGCTCATAGCCGCTGCTGCCAGCATAGGGTCTAAGAGTGGGCCGCCAAAGGCATAGAGTAAGCCCGCTGCCACGGGTAGACCCAGCGTGTTGTAGCAAAAAGCCCAGAAGAGATTTTGCTTGATGTTCTTCATGGTGGCGTGGCTCAATTCAATAGAGGTCACTACATCGATCAGGCTATTTTTGACTAGGATGATGTCGGCTGATTCGATGGCGACGTCGGTACCCGAGCCTACGGCTATGCCGATATCTGCGGTAGCAAGGGCGGGTGCATCATTAATGCCGTCGCCTACCATTGCTACTTTTTTGCCTTCAGCCTGTAGCTTCGCGATCGTCTCTGCCTTACCTGTAGGCAGCACACCCGCAACCACTTGGTCGATACCTGCCTCCTTAGCGATGGCCTTGGCGGTGGTTTCGTTGTCACCTGTGAGCATGACGGTGGTCAGCCCCATTTTGTGCAGCCTTTGGATGGCTGTCTTGCTGGTATCCTTAATAACGTCGGCAACCGAGATGATCCCTGCAAAACTGCCGTCAACTGCAATATACATAGGAGTCTGCCCAAGCCCTGCAAGGCGCGCTGCATCGGGATTCTCAGCAATGCCGATAAATGCGGCATTGCCAATCTTTACCTCTCTGCCATCCACCTTACACTGCACACCCTTGCCCAGCACTGCTTCGAAGTCCGAAGCTTCATGGAGCGAAACACCCTGCTGGGCGGCATACTCCACGATGGCAGTTGCTAGCGGATGCTCCGAGAGCTTCTCAGCTGATGCCACCAGAGCCAGCAGCTCCTTGGCAGGCATACCTATTGGAAGTAGCTCGGTCACCTGAGGCTTACCTAAGGTGATGGTACCTGTTTTGTCAAATACTACTGTATCAAGCTTATGGGTGTTTTCGAGGGCGGTGGCGTTTTTAAAGAGGACGCCCAGCTCGGCACCCTTACCGGTGCCCACAATAATAGCGGTAGGGGTTGCAAGACCCAGCGCACAAGGGCAGGCGATCACCAGCACCGAAATAAAGATAGAGAGTGCAAACTCCATATCCTTAGAGTAGAGAAACCACCCTGCCATGGCGATCAAGCCGATCGCTATAACTACAGGTACAAAGTACCCCGAAATGGTGTCGGCCAGCTTGGCGATGGGCGCCTTAGACCCTGCCGCATCCTCCACCAGCTTGATGATCTGCGAGAGGGTGGTATCGTCACCCACTCGCTGTGCTTCGTATTCGATAGAGCCGTTTTTATTAATCGTAGCACCGTAGACTTTATCTCCCGGCTTTTTATCCACAGGCATGCTCTCACCTGTCAGCATGCTTTCGTCGATGGTGGTATTGCCCTTAAGCACCACACCGTCTACCGGTAGGCTCTGACCTGGCTTTACCAAGATCACGTCGCCTACCACCAGATCATCCACCGATACCTCCTGCTCCATACCGTCGCGGACTACAAAGGCAGTCTTGGGCGCAAGGCTTAGTAGCTTGGCGATAGCTTCGCCTGTTTTGCCTCGGCTACCTGTTTCAAGGTATCTGCCCAAGAGGATCAGGGCGATGATCACCGCGGTGCTCTCGTAGTAGAGATGATGTGCCGCAGCGTGCTTGCCGCCAAGTACCTGCAAAGTACCATATACGCTATAGATAAAAGCAGCGCCTGTGCCGATCGCTACTAGGCTATCCATATTGGGAGAGCGCTTAAAGAGGCTGCGAAATCCCTTGGTATAAAACTCTCTACCCACCCAGATCACCGGCAGGGTCAGGAAGAACTGTGTCACTGCGTAGTTCACGGGGTTTACCTTATGGCTTAAAATCTCAGGGAAGGGTAGGGTGATCCACTTGATCATTGGCGCCATCGCAATATAAAAAAGGGGCAAGGTAAAGATCATAGCGATGGTCAGCTTGCGCTTGAGCGCATCGATGTGCTTTTGCTTATTTATACGGTCGTTTTGGTTGCTGCTCTCCACATCCTCTACTCGATAGCCTGCGTCGGCTACCGCTTGCTTTAGGTTAGCGGTAGTCACCTTGCTGGGGTCATAGGAAATTGTTGCTTTGTGGGTGGCGATGTTGACACTGGCGGTTACTCCCTCCAATGCATTTAAGGCTTTCTCCACATGAGCAGAACAAGAGGCGCAGGTCATGCCACCGATCTTATAGGTAAGCTGCTTTTGATTAGCGATCCCCTCTACCTCGTAGCCGGCATCCTTTACGGCTTCTTTGAGGTCTGCGACCGTAACCAGCCCAGGATCATAAGCAATTGCAGCGCTGTTGGTAGCAATATTGACTGCTGCCTCTACTCCCTCCAGCTTGTTGAGGGTTTTTTCGGCGTGAGCAGCGCAGGAGGCGCAGGTCATCCCCTTGATTTTGAGGGTAACGTTCTTTTTGATCTCCGCTTCCACCTCATAGCCTGCATCTTTGATCGCTCCTTTAAGGTCAGCAACCGTTACCAGTGCAGGCTCATAAGTAACCGAAGCACTGTTGGTGGCGATATTGACAGCTGCTTCTACGCCCTCCAGCTTATTGAGGGATTTTTCGGCGTGGGCCGCACAAGAGGCACAGGTCATCCCCTTGATTTTAAGAGTGGTATTCTTTTTTTCCCCAGCCTCTACTTCGTAGCCAGCATCTTTGATTGCAGCCTTCATGTCGGCTACGGTCGCCTTTGTAGGGTCATACTCTATTGCGGCGCTGTTGGTAGCGATGTTGACACCGGCGGTAACACCGTCCAGTGCGTTTAAGGCTTTCTGTGCATGCGCCGCGCAGGAGGCGCAGGTCATACCGTTGATTTTTAGCGTAAGCTTTTTCATAATATACTCCATTCTGCCCTAAGTCAAAGGCAAACTGCTAAGCTTATCATGCCCCAAATTCTGTAGGTTTCTACAGCTGATTTGTTTCTAATCAAACTATACCATATCAGTATAGTTAAGTCAATGCAAAATTATCCTGCGGGCTTTTACATCAATGTCAAAGCCGACTTCTCCACTGTAATTGGGGGTAAATAGCAAAAGCCGCTGTATCATTCTACAGCGGCCAGATGGGGCAATGTTGATTATAGATTACAGATGGTCTGATACACGATCTCTACAGCCTTTGCAAGATCTTCAAATCTGCTAGACTCTACAGGGCAATGGCTACGGCCATCTTTACTTGGGACAAACACCATCACAGTATCGATTTCACTTGCGATGGGCTGAGCATCATGACCAGCACCACTCAGCATCCGCTGATAACTAAACCCTGCACCCTTACAAGCCTCTTCAAGGCGATCGAGTAGGAGCTCGGACAGGTATACCGGCTTACTATCCTGAGTTTTTTCGATGGTATAGGGGGTGCGTGCCTTGGGGGATTCCTCTTGGAGGGAGGTTTTGAGCAGTGCCTCTAGATGATCAATGCTCGAGATATTCCTAGAGCGGAATTCTGCCACGAAGCTAACCTCCTGCGGCACAATATTGACTCCACCGGGTATCACCTTCATATAGCCTACTGTGGCTACGGTGCCGTCTCCTTGGCTTCTCGCGCAGTCATAGAGCTTCGAGATTACCTTGGTGGCTGTTTCGTTGGCATCATGGCGCATATCCATAGGAGTGGTGCCAGCGTGATCTGCTCGCCCCTCTATCGTGACCCTAAAGCGGCGGATACCTACGATACAATCCACCAGCCCCAGCTCGATGCCGGTGGCATCCAATACAGGGCCCTGCTCAATATGGATCTCAAAGAAGGCTTTGATCTTGCTGGCATCTAGCTTGGCAGTGTGGAGCGCTTCGGGATCATTGCCGTAGCCCTTGATCGCCTCATACATCGAAATACCGTCGCGATCCTTCATCTGCTTGATGTACTCTACATTGACTCTACCCAGCATCGCCTCAGAGCCTAGATAACTGGAGTTAAAACGCAGACCCTCTTCATCGTTAAAGCCCACGGCAATAAAGGAATTTTTAAGCTTCACCCCGCTGTCGCGGATCAGCCTAGCGACCTCAATGGCTGATACTACTCCTGCAATCCCATCAAAGGCACCGCCTTTTAGTACAGTATCATAATGGGAGCCCATCATTACGGCTGGAGCTTGAGGGTCGCTGCCCTCCAGCTTACCATATACGTTGCCCACCACATCTTCCCATACCGTCATTCCGGCTTCGGTCATCTGCTGCTTTAGGTAGTCGACGCACTCTCTAGCTTCCTTGGTAAAGGGCAATCTTGTTACCCCCTCGGTCATGCTTCCACCAAAATTTGCCAGTGTGTTTAGATCTTGCTGTATCCTTGCTACTGAGCTGATCATAATCGTTCCTCCGTCTTTTTGCGAGTTACAGGGCTGCGCGCGCAGAACCCTTGTCTTTTTGTAATAGTACCACACTCTGTATACCGGTGCAACATAAACTCAATTTTCCATCATAAATGCTTGTTAATATACCTAAATATACCCCTACAAGTTTTTTATATTTTGTTGTATATTATGCAGCATTTCTTGCAAAATCAACTTGATTTTTGCAGGGTTATAGCGTACAATTAAGATGTTAAATAAATGTCAATTTCCTGAAATACAGAAGAATTTCTCTAAAAATTTATGGAAAAGGCGGTTGTTTTATGGTCATCTCGGTATGTATCGGCAGCTCTTGCCACCTCAAAGGCTCCTATGACATTATTTCTCTGCTCAAGAAAAGCATCAAAAACAATGCTCTCGAAGAGCAGGTCATCCTCAATGCCTCCTTCTGCCTTGGCAAATGCACCTCGGGCGTATCGATTAAAGTCGATGACGAAATCATAACCGGCGTAAGCAAAGAGAATTTTGATGAAATCTTTGACCGCTATGTGCGGCAGCCTCTGGTATCTGCCAAAAGCTAAGCCTCTGGTATATAAAATCTCTCAGCAGAAAGGAGCAAGGTCATGGAAGGGATCCTGCAGCTTAAAAAAACCAACTGCAAAAACTGCCACAAATGCATCAGAGAATGCCCTGTCAAGTCTATCCGCTTTAGCGATAATCAGGCCCATATCATTCAAGACGAGTGCATCCTCTGCGGGCTATGCTTCGTGGCCTGCCCTCAAAATGCCAAACTCATCCGAAACGATGTGAGTATGGCAAAAGCCCTGATCGCCTCGGGTAAAAAAGTAGTGGTCAGCCTAGCGCCCTCTTTTGTGGCGGATTTTGAAGTAAAGAGCCTAAAGCCTATGAAGAACGTGCTGCAAAAGCTGGGCTTTACCGATGTGGAGGAAACTGCAATCGGTGCCCAAGTGGTCAAAAAGCAATATGAGCAGCTGATTGCCGGCAAAGAGATGCCGATTATCATTTCATCCTGCTGCCACAGCGTCAATCTGCTGATCCAGAAGTATTTCCCTGAGGCGCTGCCCTACCTGGCCCCCACCGTCTCCCCCATGCTGGCACATGCATCCCTCATCAAGGCTGCAAATCCCGACTGCTACGTGGTCTTCATCGGCCCCTGTATCTCAAAAAAAGACGAAGCTGAGCGGTATGGGCAGGTAGACTGTGTATTAACCTTTGATGAGCTGCGGGAATGGCTGGATGAAGAAGGTCTTGCCATCGACAGCACTGCCGACGAAAGCTCAGACTCTAAGCGGAGCCGTTCCTTCCCCACTACCGGGGGAATCATCCGCTCGATGGATCTAGATCTGGAGCAATTTGACTACCACAGTGCCGACGGCATCGACAACTGCGTAGCAGTGCTCAAGGAGATCATCGACGGTAACTTAAACCATTGCTTTATCGAAATGAGCGCCTGCATAGGAAGCTGCGTGGGTGGCCCTGCTACCCGAGTACCAGCCAAAACCCCTATTGCCAGCGCCAACAAGGTATTGAAATTTAGCGGCAGGGTTCACGCAGAATACCCCATTGCCACAGATATCCCACTATCACAGGATTACCGCTTCATCCCTATCCCTGCGCAGCGCCCCGGAGAAAAAGCAATCGAAGATATGCTGATTAAAATGGGTAAAACCAAGCCGGAGGATCAGCTCAACTGCAAAAGCTGTGGATATAACACCTGCCGCGACAAAGCTATCGCTATCTTAGCCGGCAAGGCAAGCATCAGCATGTGCCTACCTTTTTTGCTTAAAAAGGCCCAGTCCTTCTCTGATGCCATCATCGGAAATACCCCAAATGCCATCATTGTCATGGACGAAAAGCTCCACATCCAGCAGCTAAACCCTGCTGCCTGCGCCTTGTTTCAGGTGGCTGACCCTAAGGATTTGGAGGGCAAGAGCATCTCTACAGTTTTGGGGGAGATTGAGTATGTACATGCGCTGGAAAGTGAGCAAAACACGCTACAGCACAAGCACTACCTATCACAGTACAACCGCTATGTAGATGAATCCATCATCTTTGACAAAGAATACAACGTAGTAATCAGCATCATGCGTGACATTACGCAGCAGGAGCTGGTCACCCAAGAAAAAGAGCGTATCAAGCAGCACACCGCCATGATTACCGATAAGGTGATCGAAAAGCAGATGCGCGTAGTGCAGGATATCGCCTCTCTGCTGGGCGAAACTACAGCCGAGACCAAAATCGCCCTAACTAAGCTTAAAGAAACCCTCTTAAAATAAGAAGCTGAGGTGAATATGTTGAAGGGCCTTACCACCGACATCGGCTACATCAGCCTCAATAAATACGGCGAGCAGCTTTGTGGTGACCGCGTAGAGATCGCTGAGCACGATAGCGTTACGACACTGGTACTGGCCGACGGCTTAGGCAGCGGGGTCAAGGCAAATATCCTTGCTACCCTTACCTCCAAGATCATCGCCACCATGATCTCCAACGGCATGTCTATCGAGGAGTGTGTCAAAACCATCGCCAGCACCCTGCCGGTGTGCAACCAGCGGCAGATTGCTTACTCTACCTTTACCATCATCAATGTCTGCCGCAATACCCAGAGGGTAGATATCATCCAGTTTGACAACCCTATGGTAATCATGCTGCGTGACGGCATTCTGTATGAATATGACTCCGAAGTCCAGCTTGTCGATGATAAAAAGATTTACACCAGTACCCTTTATGCTCAGCCAGGAGATCTCTTTGTCGCCATGAGCGACGGCGCAATCTATGCGGGAGTGGGCAAAACCCTCAACTACGGCTGGCAGCGAAACAACATCATCGAGTACCTTGAGCTGCGATACCTACCTGAGAGCTCTGCCAAAATGGCGGCCATGATCATTGCCGAGGAGTGCGACCACCTCTACCAACAAGCCCCGGGCGATGACACCACCATCGCTGCAATCAAGCTCCGAGAGCGCCAGACGGTCAACCTGATTATCGGGCCTCCCTCTGACCCAAAGGATGTAGACACCATGATGTCGCAGTTTTTTGCTCACCAAGGTAAGCGGATCGTCTGCGGTGGCACCACTTCCTCCTTAGCATCTGCTTATCTGGGTAAGCCGGTGATTACCTCACTGGATTATTGGGATCCCACCATACCACCCGCAGGCAAGATGGAAGGGGTTGATCTGGTCACCGAAGGGGTGATCACCATCAGCCGCGTGTTGCAGCATGCCAAAAGCTACTTAAACGGCGGTGATCTGGGCACAAAATGGAATAACGCCAGAGATGCTGCATCCCTAATCAGCCAGATGCTCTTTGAAACCGCCACCGATATCAACTTCTATGTTGGGCGCGCCATCAACCCTGCCCACCAAAACCCCAACCTGCCCATTAACTTTGCCATCAAGACCAAGCTGATCGACGAGCTAACTGAGTGCCTCGGCAAAATGGGCAAAAAAATCCAAGTAAGGTACTTCTAATACATATGACTGCACAAGACCTGCCGCCCATATTTACAAGCGAGCAGTTACCTGATAACATATGATGCAGCGCAGCGGGCTAAAATTAAGATTGATACCTGTATAGAAACGGAGAATTTACCATGAGATTATTTGACACCAAGGTCCAGGAGCTCAAATATAAGGTGCTCAAGTCGGTCGCTAAGCATGCCTTTAATGACCATCTTTCTGACTGTTATTACGACATCCCCTATGAGATTGCTCCCCATGGCACAGTAGCTTCTCTTCGCTGCTGCGTCTACAAAGAGCGGGCAATTGCTGGCGAGAGAGTCCGCATGGCTTTGGGCGGTGACCCTCACAACAACAATGTAATACAGGTTATCAAAATCGCCTGCGACGAGTGCCCGGTCAGCGGTATGATCGTCTCTGACTTCTGCCGTGGCTGCGTTGCCAATCACTGCAAGCAGACCTGCCCTAAGGATGCCATTACCTTTGTGGGGCACAAAGCTGTAATCGACAATACGAAGTGCGTTCAATGTGGCAAATGCGCCGCTGCCTGCCCCTATGACGCGATCCATGTCAGCCGTCGCCCCTGCGAAAAAGCATGTAAGGTGAAAGCTATCGGCATGGATGCCCTCTATCGTGCCGAAATCGACAACGCAAAGTGCATTCAGTGTGGAGCCTGCGTATATCAGTGCCCATTTGGCGCAATTACCGATAAATCTTACATCACACAAGCCATAGAGCTACTTAAAGAAAGCAACGACAACAAGAAGTACAAGGTATATGCCGCTGTAGCCCCCTCTGTTTCTTCTCAATTTGGCTATGCGAAGCTTGGTCAGGTGATCAGCGGACTTAAAAAGCTGGGCTTCCACAGTGTAATCGAGGTAGCTCTTGGCGCCGATATGGTTGCCTACAAAGAGGCCAAAGAATTGGTGGAAAAAGGCTTCCTAACCAGCTCCTGCTGCCCGGCGTTTGTAAGCTATGTAGAGAAATTCATCCCCGAAATGAAAAAGCATGTTTCTCACAATTACTCCCCCATGGTGGAGCTTGCTGAGTTTATCAAAAAAGACCACCCCGATGATAAAGTAGTATTTATCGGCCCCTGCACTGCCAAAAAGCAGGAATTTACCCGCCCCGAGGTAGCCGGCATAGTTGATTGTGTACTGACCTTTGAAGAGCTACAAGCCATGATTGACGGTGCCTGCATTGATCTTAGGGCTCTCGAAGATGAAGCTCTAGACAATGCCTCCTACTATGGTAGAATCTTTGCCCGCAGCGGCGGTCTAAGTGATGCGGTACGCCAGGCAGTCAAGGAGCTGGGCATACCATCGGAGCAGTTTACGCTAAACCCTGTCGCGTGCGACGGCATCGAGCAATGCAAGGTTGCTCTGCTCAAGGCTTCTAAGGGCGTACTTAAAGAGAATTTTATCGAGGGTATGGCATGTGTCAACGGTTGTATCGGTGGCGCAGGCTGCCTGACCCACGGCCCTAAAGACAAAACAGAGGTAGACCAGTACGGTAAGCTGGCTATGGAAAAATCGATCACCGATGCAATCTCTGTCCTCAAGTATACTGAAAAGGTGTAAGCAACCTAAGTATTAGCCTATTTGGCACTCGAGTACGATTAATATAAATGAGCATCAAAGCACTGCGCTCTCACCACTCTAGCTGATTGACATCCGCTACCTAAGATACGATAAGATCATCCCTAGTGAGTGTCGGCGGCGCATCAAGTGAAACATCATAGGTATTTTAAGCCAATAATTGATAAGGGCAAGCCGGCATGAAAGCCGGCTTGCCCTTAGTATTTTGCTTTGATATGTACTGCTTATGATTATTGCCAGCTCTCAAAGCGGGCGACTTCTTCAAACTCCTTGCGCTTCTTGGGTCTGATTGGGTCGCCGTGCTTGGCATAGCCTACAGCCAATACCAAACGGATGGTAAACTCCTCGGGGATATTGCATAGAGCCTTGATCTGCGCCTCATCGAAGCAGCCTAGGATGCAGCTGGCAAGCCCTAGCTCGGTAGCTGCCAAGGTCATGTGAGCAGTGGCGATACCTACATCCATCTGAGCGTATTTCTGGCTTGGTGTAGTCTCCCGCATCGAGCTCATCAGTACTGCGGGTGCCTCACAGATCACAATAAAGGCTGGGCACTCATCAGTAAACTTATTGATGGGCAGTCCGGGTCTTTGCAGCATGGAAGGCATCTGCTTGACCAGTTGAGGGTCAGTCACCGCAATGAATCGCCATGGCTGGCTGTTACAGGCAGAGGGGGCAATGACTCCCGCCTCCATGATCTTGACAAGCTTCTCCCGAGCTACACCTTTGACATCATAGCTTCTTCCGCTTTGCCTGTTTTGGATAAGTTCAAAAAACTCCATGTCCATTCTCCTTTATAAGTAAATTTATTGACTGACTTACTTTGGCTGCTTCATCGTCAGCGAGATACGTTTCTTGGCTGGGTCCACACTAATCACCCATACGGTGACAATATCCCCTACCCGCAGCACCTCAGAGGGGTGCTTGATAAATTTATTGGTGATCTGTGAAATATGCACCAGACCATCCTGATGCACGCCGATGTCGACAAAAGCGCCGAAATCGATGACATTTCGGACAGTGCCCTTTAGCTCCATACCGGCAGTTAGATCCTTAAGATCCATCAGGTCGCTCCTGAGCATAGGAGGGGGTAGCTCATCTCTGGGGTCACGGCCCGGCTTAATCAGCTCCTGGACGATATCCTTTAAGGTAGGCACACCAATCTGGCAGGCATCGGCTGCCTTTTGCTCTCCATATTGCGCCACCATACCCGGCAGCTCCTTGAGCTGGCCCGCCGAAATATCCAGATCACTATAGCCAAAGAGTGCTAGCAGCTTCTGGGCGGCTGTGTAAGACTCGGGGTGCACCGAGGTATTATCCAGTATATGCTTGCCTCCCGGTATCCGCAGGAATCCCGCGCATAGCTCAAAAGCCTTGGGCCCTAATCGCGGTACCTTTTTGAGCTGGGTACGGCTATCAAAGGTACCGTTTTGATCACGGTACTCCACGATGTTTTTGGCAACCGTAGCATTTAAGCCCGAGATATAGGTCAGCAGTGGTGCCGAGGCAGTGTTGAGGTCAACACCCACGCTATTGACACAGTCTTCCACTACGCCTTTCAGGGTAGCATCCAGCTCGGCAGGGGGCATATCGTGCTGGTATTGCCCTACACCGATGGCTTTAGGGTCGATTTTGACCAGCTCTGCCAAAGGGTCAAGAAGCCTGCGGATGATCGAAATCGCACTGCGGATTGATACATCGTATTCTGGGAATTCCGCTGCTGCCAGCTTAGATGCAGAGTAGACCGAAGCTCCCGACTCACTGACCACCATATAGGCTACACCCTTAAGCCCATGGTTGCGGATCATGTCAGAGATAAATATCTCCGATTCTTTAGATGCAGTACCGTTACCGATGGCGATTACATTCACGCCGTATTTTTTGATGAGTCCAAGGATGATTTTTTCTGACTCTTGTATTTTATTATGGGGCATGGTGGGGTAGATGACGGTATGATCTAGCACCTTGCCTGTATGGTCTACCACAGCAATTTTGCATCCTGTACGATACGCTGGGTCAAGCCCCAGCCCTACCACATTCTTGACAGGAGGCTGCATCAGCAGGGGCTTAAGGTTTAAGCCAAACATAGCGATTGCTTTTTCGCAAGCGCGGTCAGTCAGATCATTTCGTATCTCTCGAAAAATCGAGGGGGCAATCAATCTGCTGTAGCTGTCTGCAATGGTATCCAGCAAAAAGCTCTCGGTAGTACTACCCTTGATGATTACCTCGCTCGAGATCAGCCTAAGAGCCTCTGCCTGTGGTATCTCGATCTCAATCTTTAGGAGCTCTTCCTTCTCTCCACGATTGAGCGCCAGCACCCTGTGGCTGGGGATTTTGCCCACCCGCTCACTGTAGTCGTAGTAATCCTGATAGACCGAGGGCTTGGCAGGGTCACCCTTGGCTGTGATGTTACCCTCGCGCCAGATCAGGCTACGCAGCAGTGCCCGTACCTTGGCACTATCAGATATCTGCTCAGCAATAATATCGTTTGCTCCCTGAAGCACCTGCTCCACAGTTTCGAGCTCTTTTTCGGGGTCGATGTAGGCTGCTACCAGCTCGGGAAGTGGGCACTGCTCTCGCTGGGCAAAGATCAGCTGTGCCAGCGGCTCAAGGCCTTTTTCCAGTGCGATCATCGCCCTAGTGCGCCGTTTGGGTCGATAGGGGCGGTAGATGTCCTCCAGCACCGCCAAGGTCAGAGCATTGTCAATAGAAAGACGCAGCTCATCGGTCATCTTGCCTTGGGCTGTAATGCTCTCGATTACGTCGGCTTTCTTTTGCTCTAGGCCCCTTAAATAGGAGAGCCGCTCCGATAGCTCTCTTAGCACCTGATCATCGCAGGAGCCTGTAAGCTCCTTACGGTAACGGGCAATAAAGGGGATCGTATACTGCTCGTCGATCAGCTTGATGATATTCTCTATATGCTCTTTTTGCAGCTTAAATTCGCTGGTCAGAATGTCTGTAATATTCATCTGTCTTTCCTTTGCTTTCGCTTTTTAGCAGGTTACTGCTTTGCGGCCCATCGCCGCCACAACAATATCATAGCAGGTTTTGGTAGCTAGCTCAAGAGGGGCTGCCTTACATCGCCTTGGCAAGCAATGCAATCACAAGCATATGCAAGGGATAATATAGATAGAAGATGTACTTAAGCACCGGCTTATATCCACGATACCCCTTGCTGCCGTTATACGCTCCAATCAAAGGCACCGTCGCTATAGCTAGTAGCGGTGTGAGGGTAGTGAGGCTAAGCCCCGCACTTGCCCAATAACTAAGGAAGTTTATACCGCTCCAGATCCCGATGCACCAAAGGGGGCCTTTGGGGTAATCAGCAAAATGCCACAGGGCAAAGATTAAATAAACTCCCCCGCCGCCGTAATCGCTGCGAAGGATATCGGCAACCAGCGCAGGGATGATCACCACCAGATACCCCCAGCGTGCATAGCGAAAGCGCTGATAGACCTCGATTGCTACCAGACCCAGCAGCAAGGTTGCCAATACGTTGACCCCTCCACCATAGAGAGAGCCGCCTGCCAGCAGGTTAAAGGGGATCTCGGAGAGTAAGGCAAAGGCCGCGAGGGTGATCATGTATTTCTTAAGGTCAGAGGTTTTGTTATACCCCACCCCGATGAAATACGCCATAATCGGGAAGGTCAGTCGCCCGATCCATCGTAAGATAAACACATCGGGGAAGATCGCATACCCCAAATGGTCTATGGTCATGGCTGCGATTGCGATCAGTTTTAGGCTTAGTGCGCTCATCTAGTCCTCCTGTTTTTATAGAGCGGCGATGTTATTGTGCATTGGGTTTACCACATACACCAAATCATAACTGCCCTTGTCTTGTGCTGTAAATGGATAGGGGCGACCCGAAGGCCGCCCGATAGATACATTGTTGGCAAAAAATTGCCCAGATACACAGCTGATTGGAGAATCCCCAATCTATGTTTTAGGTAAGGTACTACATGTTAATCCTACACTGCCCTAATGGCACAGGCAAATACAAGTCCTCTGCGCCTATGAGCAATATTAGCCCTTATCATTCTCCATATAATACTGGAGCAATAGGCTCAGCACCTCGATCTGCTCCTTAAGCTGGGTACCGACATCGGTATCCGCCACCAGCATCCGCTTGGAGGCCAGCTCAAATACATTGGAGGTTGAGTAGATATCGCTGTTTTGCTCCACCGCCTTGGTAATGGAATCAAAAGGCTCATGGGCGGCTAGACGAAGACCGTAGCTGTTGTAGATCAGGGTATAGCCCGCTATCCCTGTAGTGGTCTGGTACGCCTTGCAGAAACCTCCGTCAATAACCATCAGCTTACCCCCGGCTTTAATGGGGCTTTCGCCGTCTTTGAGCTTTACAGGCATATGCCCGTTGATGATATGACCCTCACTGGGGTTTACACCAAACTCCTCCATGATGGCACACACGATCTCTGGATCATCATTATATTTGTAGTAGAAGTTTTTGGGCTCCTCCCATGTCTGCTTATCACCGATCAGCATCCGCTCAAAGGTGGTCATGCGTAGCTTGCCCAGCAGTGGAGAATCCTTACCGCACCAGAGCCAATACATAAAGTCTACTGCGTTTTGCTTTTCACGGCTGTTTTCCGGTGCAAAGTATGCTTTGCGCACCTGACTCTCACAGTAATCAAAGAGCTTCTTCCCCCAGAGCCTCATGCCGTCAAACTCAAATCGCTGGAAGCTGCCATCTTTATTTAAAGGCACACAGGCGTGGAACATTAAATTGGAGTTGTAGATCTTATAAAGGCTGCCTACATCATAGAGGAAGCGAATATGCGCCTGAAGCTTGGAGCTACGCCTAAAACTGGTGCGCAGCTTATTCATCACCGACTGCTCCTCCTCACTGAGGGCATAGGGGTTTTCGGGGTCAATGGTGGGGAAGTCTTTGTCTTTTAGGGGGTAGCACACTCCGCCTATGCAGACTGTACCCTCCTCCTGATTAATGGCACTTAGCAACAGCCGCTCATCCATATTATACTCTGGGTGGCGGGCGATTACCTGACCTTCGCATTTGAGCTGGATCACTGCAATCGCCTTGCGGATCTTTGCAATCAGCTTCTGGTCATTGATGTTGATGCAATCATCCTCCAGCACCTTGGGGGTAAAGACCTCACCGTCGTTATAGGTCTTTGCCGCAAAGGTCATCAAGGCTCGCAGGCTGATGCCGTAGCCATTCTCAAGGGTGTCGATGTTGGCATATTGTAGGGAGTTATTGACTACCGTAGCAATGCAAGGGTCGCTGCCTGCCGCGGCACCCATCCAGAGGATGTCGTGGTTGCCCCATTGGATATCAACCGCGTGGTGATCCATCAAGCTATCTAAGATCTGATCACAAAATTTGAGTAACCTTAAACTTTTTGCAGCC
>DAMCAP010000012.1:11312-14554 GCA_032059445.1 Oscillospiraceae bacterium | reverse complement strand
AGGATATGCAGGCGATCTACCGATAGCCGCTTGATCAAGCGAGAAATCGCACAGATAAAGGCATCGCCCCTGCCGATGTCAATAATGGTTTTGACGATGCTGCTGTAGTACTTCTCTTTGTTTTTTTCGTCGTAGTCGGCATGCAGCAGCTCATCAATGATGTAAGCAAAATCAGCAGGCAGTGCCTTGCGCACCTTGGATCGAGTATATTTAGAAGACATCACACGGCAGATTTCCACCAGCCGCAGGATGGTCACGGCATACCAATAATGCAGCTTATCCTTGTTTTTTTCTTTGAGCAACTCCAGCTTTAGGGTAGGATAATAGATTAGGGTCGCGAGCTCCTTGCGCTCCTCCTCATCGATGCTATCGCTGTACATGGCGTCAATTTTATCTCGGATAACCCCCGAAGCATTGTTTAGGATATGATTAAAGGCCAGATGCTCACCGTGCAGATCACTCATAAAATGCTCAGTGGGCTTGGGTAGCTCAAGGATCGCCCGCAGATTGATGATCTCTGTGCTGACTGCCGCTACTGTAGGAAACTGCTTTGACAGCAGGGTCAGGTAGCGGGGATCGATCGTGCTTCTTTTTTCCTTTAACATGTCTTACACCTCACAAGTTCATTATGGTATACCGTTTAATATATTGCTATAGACTGAAACACTAACTCTACGCTAACCCACAGACAATCAAAGAGATTGCAGTGCTTTGCTTAGAGCTTTTTGGCAGTCTTGATCACTAAATCCAGAGCATTAGAAGAAGACGCATAGCGGATGTTTTCTCGATCATCTACCCTGCCTCTAGCAAGCTTTAGCTCTCTGACCTCGTTGCCCAGACTGCTTGAAACACAGACATATACCAGCCCTACAGGCTTTTCTTCGCTGCCTCCGTCGGGCCCGGCGATCCCTGTAATCGATACGCCGATATCAGCCTTGGCAAGCTTCCGTACCCCCTGCGCCATCTCGATGGCACACTCTGCCGAAACAGCGCCGTACTTCTCAAGGGTAGCAGGGCTTACACCCAAAATCTGCTCCTTGATTTCGTTGGCATAGGCGACGATGCCACAGTCAAACACTCTGGAGCTTCCGCTAATCTCTGTAAGTCTTGAAGAAACAAGGCCTCCTGTACAGCTCTCCGCTGTAGCGACTCTCAGACCTTTTTCACTTAAGAGCTTCACAGCACCTTGCTGGAGGCTAGCCAGATCAAGCCCATAGATATTCTCAGGATAAACCTCCATGATCTGCTTAACAACTGGGTCGATTAGGCGATAGCCCTCTTCCTTATCTTTGGCTCTTGCGGTTACTCTGAGCATTAGCTCCGAAGGCTTGGCATAAGGAGCTACAGTAGGGTTGGTAGAGTGAAGCATCAGATCCTTGAGGCGATCCTCTACAGCCGACTCACCCACGCCAAACATATTGATGTTTCTTGATACCAAGATGCTATCACTGGTCTTAGTCAGGTAAGCATAGACAGGCCCGTCAAACATAGGCTTCATCTCTCTGGGGGGGCCGGGCATCAGCACAGCTGCCTTGCCTCCACCCTCTACGATACAGCCGGGCGCAGTGCCATAGGGGTTGGGTAGCACGATGGCTCCCTTGGGCATCATCGCCTGCTTTAGGTTATTATCGGTCATAGGGCGGTTAAATCTTGCGAAGTTGGCCTTTAAGGTCACAAGGCAATCTTCATCCATATACATTTCACGGTCAAAATACTCTGCAACCGTTTCTTTGGTAAGGTCGTCGTAGGTGGGCCCCAGCCCTCCTGTCATAAATACAATATCGTTACGCTCTAGTGCAATGCTGAGCGCTTTTTTGAGCCGGGCGGGGTTATCCCCAACCACGGTGTGGTGGTATACATTGATCCCAAGCCCCGCCAGTTGCTGGGCGATATATGCAGCGTTGGTATTGACAACGTCACCAAGCAGCAGCTCGGTGCCTACACAAAGAATTTCTGCGTTCAAAAATAAGACCTCTTTTCTGATCATTAAAATACAATTATTGGTGCTTTCATTGCAAATATCTGCTGCCAAATAGCAGCGTAAAAATATGTAAAATAAGCATCTTGGGTTATTATAGCATAGGTATACACAAAAATAAACTGCGATCTTGTAAAGCTTTTGACCCATGTTTACATTTATATGGATTTTTACTATAATACTTGTCATAGGCCATTCTAACTGTAAACATGATAGAAGTATAAGGAGAACGATATGAAAGTAACAGCCTTTAACGGAAGCCCTAGAGCAAACGGCAACACCGCAGCGGCTCTGCGGCTGATTTTAGCCGATCTCGAAGCCTTGGGGCACAGCACCCAATTTGTGCAGGTAGGTGGTCTGCCTCTCAGAGGGTGCGTCTCCTGCGGCGGGTGCAGGCGCCACCGCAACAATAAATGCGTAATCGATGGCGACGATATGAATTACCTAATGGCTGAGATGTTTAGCTCCGATGTAATCATCTTTGGCTCCCCTACCTATTTCGGCTCCCTGACCCCCGAAATGAAAGCGCTCATCGACAGAGGTGGATATGTAGCACGTGCCAATGGCAACCCGCTCAAGCATAAGATCGGGGCTTCGGTAGCAGTTGCTCGCCGCGCTGGGGCAAACATGACCTTCTCTGAGATGAATATGTTTATGCTGATCAACGAGATGGTGATCCCTGGTGCAAACTACTGGAATGTATCGACCGCCAAAGACATCGGCGACTTTGCTAAAGATGAGGAAGGGGTCAAAACTATGAAGAACCTTGCTCAAAATATCCACTGGCTGGGAGAGCGGATTATTGACTAGCCCTTAGGAATGTCCACCCAAAACATTTATTGACAAATAAAGACTTTTGAGATATAATGTTTGTCACAAATATGGTTGCATTACGTATATGCACTCATGCCGTGCAGGCACCCCATTTTTGATAGACGTCAAAAATGGGGGAAAAAACGTCTAAGGGCTGTGCCCTTAACCCTACGAACAACGCTTAGCGGATTGCACTGCGCTTCGCTTGTGACAACCGTCCTAAGCGATTGTCCTTAAAAGGAGCCGCAGCGCAATGAAATGCCGAAACGGCATACTGACGAGCATTGCGAAGTAGCTGCACAAGATATTTGCGATAACACAACCCAATCGATCTCAAATCCCCCGCCGCAAGTGGGGGATTTTTGTGTCTGTCTGTGAATTTTTGTTGGAGGTGAACCATGGATACCAAGCAGAGCATATTTCTTGAGGAGCAATCCCATCTAGATTACGC
>DAMCAP010000012.1:10836-11302 GCA_032059445.1 Oscillospiraceae bacterium | reverse complement strand
TGGGAGCGAGCCCATCATCAAAACCAGCTGCATACCCTACCCAAGATCTACCGGGACGATGCACGACTCTTGCAGGTGCTGATGGGGATATCGGCATCTCGTATCAAACGAATCGACGAGTTAAAAGGCAAGCCCTACTTTGCCCGCATCGATTTTGGAGAAGAGCATAAGATCCCCGAAAAAATCTATATCGGCAAGACTGCCGTTACCGATGAAAAGGGGGCCGACGCCGTCATCGACTGGAGAGCCCCCGTATGTACCCTCTACTATGACAGCAACCTAGGGCCTGCCATCTACACCGCCCCAATGGGCGAAATCAGCGGCGAGCTGCTCTTAAAGCGGCAGCTAATTATGGAGGAGGGCATCCTCAAGGAGTACTACGATGTGGATAGCGTGTCGGATGATGAGCTTCTAAAGCCTTATCTCGGTGCCAATGCCGACAACCGCCTAAAAACCATCGTTGCTT
>DAMCAP010000012.1:8041-10826 GCA_032059445.1 Oscillospiraceae bacterium | reverse complement strand
ATCGGCAAGGAGCAAAACCAGATTATCCGCTGGCCCTTCCGCCAAAATCTCATTGTGCAAGGAGTTGCAGGTAGCGGCAAGACCACCGTCGCCCTCCACCGTGCGGCATACCTGATCTATAATGAGCGGGAGAAATGCAAGGCATCTCAGTATATGGTCATCGGCCCCAACCGTTACTTTATCCAGTATATTTCATCGGTGCTCCCCGACCTCGAAACCGATGACATTGCCCAATCGATTTTTGAGGATATTGCCACCGCCTATGTAGGGGAAAAACTCAAAGCCGCTCCCGGCGCCCTCTCTTTAGACAAAGTGATGGAGGGCAAAGAAAACACCGATGTACAGCGCTTTAAAACCTCTCTTGCCTACAAGCAAAGCCTCGATGCCTTCTTTAGCGACTTTACAAAGGCTCTTTTTACCGAGGATATCTATATCAATACCGTTAAGGTGATCAGCAAAGAGGAGCTGTACGAAGCCTTTATGGGACATGCTATCGTACCCGACCTAAAGGCAAGGCTTCAGCAAACCATCTCCACCATCCGCAATCGCATCCGCCACAGCCCCGACGGGTTGCTGGCTCAAATCAACAGAGTCTATAAGCAGCAGATCGCTGCATCCCCTAAGGGGGAAGCGATGATGAAGCTCTATCACGACCTTCATCAGGCTGAAAAAGAAATCCAGTCTGGCTGTGTGAAGCTGATGGAGCAGTATTTCGCTCCTGCGAATGTCTCGGTTACGGCACTATATAAGCAATTTGCCAAGGATATAGATAAGTACGTCCCCGAGGAGCTAAGCCCGCAGCAGATGGGCAAAGACATCACCACCCTGCTTGGCAAAAAGACGATAAACTTTGAAGATACCCCCGCTATCATCTACTTAAAGCTCCTGCTCCATGGGCCGGGAGAATACAAAAACTTCGTACACATTCTGGTGGACGAAGCGCAAGACTTCGGCTTGTTTCATTATTATTGCTTAAAGCGCCTCTTCCCCGAGAGCAGCTTTACCATCGTAGGAGACCTTGCTCAGGGCATCTACTCCTACCGCAGCATCGGCAACTGGGAGGAGGTAGCCGTCCAGGTATTTGGGCAAAACTGCTCCCTGCTCTACCTCGAAAAAAGCTACCGTACCACCATTGAGATCATGGAGTGCGCCAATCTTGCCCTAAAGGCACTGGGCAGCCCAGCCGCTGTGCCCGTCATCCGTAGTGGAGATACCCCAAGGCTGATCCGCCTTAAGGACGAGCAGCTGGCAGAGCATATCCACAAAACCATCGAGCATTATACTGCAAGAGGGCTTAAATCCTTTGCAGTGATAACCAAAAACGAAAAGCAAGCTGCTACCATAGGTAAAGCCCTGCAAAAGCAGGGGGTCGCCTATATCACAGTAAAGAGCTCAGAGGAAAAATCAGATCAACAAAGCAGCCTAACGCTACTGACCGGCTATCAGGCAAAGGGATTGGAGTTTGACTGTGTGTTGATCCCCCATGCCGACAACCTAAGCTACCGCTCTGACTCCACCCTAGATATGCGGCTGCTTTTTGTAGCGATGAGCAGGGCGCTGCACCAGATGGAGCTGATCATCGACCCCAACGCTACCCCAGCTCTTGAAGGCTTTGATGATCTGCCTCAGGCGACTAATTACTAAAGTGCATATCAAACCTTTGGCTTCCCTTTATACTCCGATCGTAACACATCTTTACATCACAAGCTGGTAACCCTAGTCAATTAACTGGTATAAAGAGCGCAACACAAAATCAAGCCCCAAGCGTCAGGTCATTGCCTGAACGCTTGGGGCTTTTTATCGGTTGTTATTGTTCTACTTTTTTGGGGTTGACATGCACCATACAATGCTTTACGTTGCTAAATTTTTGCTCAAGCTTGTCGTGTACCTCTTGAGCGATGTGGTGGGATTGCTCTAGTGTCAATGAGCCGTCGGCGCCGATCTCTACATCTACATAGATTTTAGATCCAAAGAGCCTTGTGCGGATCAAATCAATCTCCACAACCCCTGCATGAGACAATATCAATCCCTTCATCTCCTCCACGGTCTGGGAGTCACAGGCCTTATCCACCATCTTCGAAAAGCTATCTGTCATAATGTGATAAGCTGCTCTCAGGATAAAGAAGCAGGTGACCACCGAGGCAATAGGATCCAGCACAGGATAGCCCATCCGCGCGCCAAATATGCCCGCAAAGGTACCGATGGAAGAAAAAGCGTCGGACCGATGATGCCAGGCATCCGCCATCAGTGCGCTCGAATTAAGCTTCTTGGCGGCTGCTCGTGTATACCAATACATCCATTCCTTCACAGTGATTGACAGCGCTGCTGCTGCCAAGGCAATGGCTCCGGGGGCTTGTAACACGAAGCCCTCTCTGCCAAAAATCTTGCTAAGACCATCATACCCGATCCCAAGACCGGTAGCAAACAATAGCATCCCCAATAGAATTGCGGCAATACACTCCATCCGCTCATGACCGTAAGGATGATCATGATCAGAGTTTTTGCCTGCCATTCGCACCCCGATCATTACTACAATGGTACCGAGTATGTCCGAAGATGATTCCACCGCATCTGAAATCATTGCGCTTGACTGTGCCACGATACCTGCAACCAGCTTGCAAATCGAAAGCACAACGTTGATCACAATGGTCACCGACGAAATCCGAAGGGCGTACCTAGTATCATAATGTCCTTGCATAAAGTACCTCCATATATGTTGTTTTGCCCCGTTTGCCAAGGCATATTTCTACGCACTGTCTGCTTCATTATAAATATCGCGATACAC
>DAMCAP010000012.1:0-8031 GCA_032059445.1 Oscillospiraceae bacterium | reverse complement strand
CCGTAGGCGGCGCATCGGTCACCAACTATACTCATTGTTCCTCATTAAGGGCATAAAAAAACACCTGTGGAACAATTTACTGTCCCACAGATGTTAACATCTGCTGCCGTTTGGCCCAGCCCCACGAACCATATGGTTCATCGCCTGCTCAGTTTGTACTGTAGTAAAATGCAGTGCAAATAGATAAAGATAGTATAAGGCTTTTGGAAGAGATTGTCAAGATGTTTTTTTGTAACCTTAGAGTTAACTTTTTAAGTACTTGATCATACATAAGATCGCCAGAATCAAAAAAATTACGATAAGCACCAGCAAAATCAGATTGGCAATCCGTAAGCCAAGCATCATCGACACCAGCCTTTCACCAGCAAAAAGCCAATACCTACAAGCAGTGGCGGTATCGGCTTGATATATTGTATGATAAAAAAGATCAGACTACCCTATACACATTGCTCAGTCATGCCAAGCCCGATGGAATCAGCAATCTCGCGCATTGCCATGATACAGTGATCAATCACTTCATCTAGCGGCATACCCATCAGCTCTGCGCTCTTGATGATATGATCACGGTTGACTGCTGCAGCGAAGTTTAGCGTCTTAAACTTTTTCTTGACGGATTTGAGCTCCATATCCATCACGCTCTTAGAGGGTCGCATGTAGGCACAAGCAGTGAGGAAGCCCACCAGCTCGTCCACTGTAAGGATGACTTTTTCCATTTGGTGCTCCGGCACCACATCGGTACAGATGCCATAGCCGTGGCTTAGTACTGCATGGATAAAAGCCTCTTCAAACCCCTTTTCTTTTAGATAGATCGGGGTATGCTTGCAATGCTCCTCGGGGTATTTTTCATAATCGAGGTCGTGGAGCAGCCCCACCATTCCCCAATACTCCTGATCTTCGCCATATAGGCGGGCAAAATATCGCATGGCACCCTCTACGCTGAGTGCGTGCTTGACGAGTGACTCGCTCTTGGTATGCTCCAGCAAAAGTGCGTAGGCCTGCTCTCTGTTCATCGGTAAGCTCATGGTAACCTCCCCAAAATACTCAAACGAAGCTGCGTTATGCTAAATGAAACACTCGCAGTTTTATACTTTAAATTATAGTAGCACACAAGGCTGATAAAATCAATATTTTGCAGCATTGCGGATGCTTACTTGCCGAACTAATTAATCGGTCAACTATCTTGTGCCTTAGTTATATTTATGCTATAATGGATTTTGTTTTAATATCATACAAAAAATTATAAAAGAAGGTGCACTGTGAGCAAATCAAAATCCATCAACATCATCGAACGAGGCGGCTCGCCATTTGAGACAATCATGCTGCTGGCGTGGCCGATTATCTTAGAGCAGGTGATGCTGACCATGGTACAGTATGTTGATACCGCTATGGTAGGCTCCCTAGGCGCAGCTGCCACTGCCGCTGTGGCGATCAACCAGCCCTCGGTCAACCTAATTAACGGAGTAATGATGTCCTGTGGCGTTGCCTTTACCGCCCTGGTAGCACGAGCAATCGGAGCGGACAACCTAGAGCGAGCCAAAAAGGTCGTAGCCCAAGCAGTACTGGTGACCTTATTATTTGGCACTCTTGCCACAGTGATCATGTCGGCCCTCTCCCCCCTGCTACCAGTATGGATGGGCGGCGAGCCCGATGTAATCCCCGACGCCAAGGCTTACCTGCTGATCATTTCGCTCTCTATGCTCTTTAAGACTGCTACTATCATCTTTGGTGGTATAGCCAGAGGTGCCGGCGATACCAAGACTCCTCTAAAGATCAATACCATCGTCAACATTATTAATGTAATCGGCAACTTCCTGTTGATCTTCCCCACTAGGCAGATCTCCCTTGCTGGGGTGCATTTTACCATGTATGGCGCCGATATGGGCGTAGCAGGTGCTGCGATTGCCACCTCGATCTCCATCGTAGTAGGCGGCATCATGATGTGCTACATAATCTTTGTAAAAGACAGCCACTTTAGGCTACACAAGGGCACTAGCTTTGCCCCCGATCGTGAGATCCTCGGCGTTGCCTTCCAAATCGGCCTACCTGCCGCAGGAGAGCGCTTTGCAATGTCGACTGCTCAGATCATGGTAACCACCATTATCGCAGGCTTGGGTACTGTTTCACTGGCAGCCCATCATCTCGCCATCACTGCTGAGTCGATCTGCTTCATGCCTGCCTTTGGCTTTGCCTCGGCAGCCACCACACTGATCGGCCAATCTCTGGGAGCAAAGCGAGAAGATCTTACCGATAGCTTATCCTTCTCCTGTATCAAGATTGCGATTACCTTTATGTCAGTTATGGGAGTGGTGCTGTTTGTACTCTCCGAGTTCCTAATCAGTATCTTTACCCCCGACCCAGCAGTCATCGAGCTTGGCAGCCGCTGCCTACAGATCATTGCTTTTTCCCAGCCATTCTTTGCAGTATCGATGACCATTACAGGCATTTTGCGTGGAGCTGGCGACACCAAATGGCCTTTTTATATCATCCTGGTTTCTATGTGGGGCATCCGTGTGGGGCTTGCTTACATCCTCGTGGTACAGATGGGTATGGGGCTCACCGCTCTTTGGGTATGTATGGCGCTGGATTTTGCCACTCGCTCAGTGCTCTTCTCCCTGCGGTATCGCACTGGTCACTGGAAGTACGTCATCTCTCATTAATACTATGTATAAAAAAAGGGCAGCAGATGCTGTCCTTTTTTTGTTGTATTTTCATATATTGTTAATTCTGAAAAATTATGCTACCATACAGCTAACTGATACGAGATTTTTGACAACAAAGGAGGGCATATGGGTATTGATATCCAATCGGTACTTGCCATACTTTCACTACTTGGTAGCTACTCTTTACTAGCACTCGTGATATACCTCTATATAAAGGAAGACAGGAAACTACCGGTATCATTAGCTGAAGAGGCAACACCTATACAGGAGGACACAGCTCCATCAGGCACACTTATAAGCCTGATTATGAATTGGATCCTAAAAATCGCATTAATCCCTTTAATCCTCTTCGCAATTATCTCTATTATACCAACCATAATGATGTCTGATAGCGGCCCTCAAGCATTTCTGTTTTTGACGATATACTTGGTTTTGGGAGCATGCTTGTCATTACCGGTATCGGTATTTCTAATCAGTATGATAGCAGAGAGATTTCGAAAGAATCATAAAGTGGGTTTATCAATCGTCATACAGTTATTTGCTTTATGGTGGCTGTTATGCCTTTTTTATTTCTTGCCTCATTTGAGCTTTTCTGACCATATCTTAAAAGCGGGATTGCAGCTTCCCTGATACTGCTGCAATCCCGCTTTTTATTCTGCCATTATCCTATATTATAGTGCCATGATCAATCGGTAAGCCAGCCAAAGACCAGCAGCACCTATCACTAAGCTTAAACCAATTGCCTTGGAGTTTGCAAGATTGGGTGTGAAGCCAAGCCCAAAACGCTTGGGCACAAGGATCGCAGGGTCATCTTTATTGATATAAAAGATCCCCATCTTCCAGTGTGTGTCGGCAAGGCTTGGCTGAGCATCTGCAATAATGATACTATTTAAAAGCAGCCCGCCTGCAAGCGCGATCACCGCTATCCCTATACCATACAAGGTTGCTATCTGCCAGCTAAACCAATCTGCCATGCTAAAGGGCAGTGGCAGCAGCAAGCCCACAAGCATTGCCCCTGCGATGCCGATATAAGCAGACTTACCGCTATTATGCAGCATCAGATAAATGACAACTCCACCCAGCACTGCCTGCAAAAGCACCGGCAGCATGGCAGTTACCAGTGACTTGGGCAGTAAAAATCCTAGCATTGTCATCTGCGCTGGCATCCACGCATATAATGCCCCTGTAATCACTGCGGTCAAGAGGATCAGCTTTAAGAAACCGCTAGCCCAAGTTAGAGCCCCCTGTGAGGGTACTCCCTTAATCTCTCGCAGAATTGCTGTGTCTGTCCAAGCCTCGGTCTTTTTACCATCCAGAGATTTTTGGTGATAGACCGCTACCAAAACAAGATAAGCCATCAGCATAAATGCCAGGATCATGATTAAGCCTCGAGAGGTGATGGTGTTGCGATAAATGTAATTGGCCGCGACAAAGGTAATCATATATACCGAGATGAAATAAGCCCATCGGTTGGTATATAGCTGGGGGCTTTTATACTTCCCTCGCGGAGTAAGTACTCCAAAGCTATAATCCCTTGACCCAATAAAAGGTAGGAGCGACTGGTAAAAGGCAACAATGCCCACCACCAGCAAATTCATTGCGTTTTGTTTCATGTCTACGTCCTTCTTCCTAATCAATCTGCGTCTGCCACTCCTGCTGTGGCCGCATCTTTTAAAATCGTGGATGTTTGTGGATAAAAATTACAGGTATGAACAGTAAAGCACTACACAGCATATACATAACAAGGTGAAGCAACTAATGACAATTATACACTGATAATACTATAGTAGAAATATAACAGGAGCGTTCCCCTTTGTCAATCAAGTATAATTGTATAACATCAACAAAAAACTAATGAAATTGACCAAAATATCATCAGCATTTTTTCTTAACTACCCACTTGTTTTCTTTATTAAAAACAGTTATTATAGTTTTCATAACGCACAGTAGTACGGCAAACATTACCGCCGAAAAAATAAACGCTATTTTTTGATTTATTGGGAGGAAATATTATGGTATTCGAGAAGGTAAGATCGATACTGATGGAACAACTTGATCTTGAAGAGGATCAAATACATATGGATTCTGTGATAAGCGATGATCTTGGAGCAGATTCTCTAGATGTAGTTGATCTGGTCATGAGCTTGGAGGATGAATTTGATACCGAGATTCCAGACGATGCGATCGAAGGTATCCGTACCGTCGGCGATGTAGTCCACTTCATTGAAGAAAACCTGATGTAATTTACATCAGAGTTTTGCCCGCCTGCGCGCTTCGTTGATGATATACTGTTTATTATATCTTTGATTGAGTGCTCCGCATAGGTTGATGGGCAATTATATCATTCGTTTCGTTCATGATATAATATACATGGAACGCCTTCACGTGGGGGCGTTCCTTTTTTATACAGAGCATAATTAAAACTATCACAGCTCGTTCATGGGCTATTTCTATAAATGTCAAGGAATTTTATTGATAAATACATAGAATTATGATAATATTTATTTAGTATACCCTTTTAAAAAGATAAAAAATTTATAAAAAGAAAGATGAGTGAGATTTTTTGGACAACATAGGCTGGATAACGCCTGCTATCCTGACTGCATTGATTATGCTATCGGCTTATTTCTCTGCATCCGAGACCGCCCTTTCCTCCGTCAATAAGATACGACTTAAAAACATGGCGGACGACGGTGACAGACAAGCAAAGGCAGCCCTGGCACTGGCAGAAAGTTACGACCGCACTTTATCCGCCATATTAATCGGCAACAACGTAGTAAACATTGCCTCCGCTTCCGCCGCTACAGTTGTGGCAACCGCTGCCTTTGGCGCTTCGGGAGCCGCAGCCTCTACCGTCATCATGACGGTTGTAATCCTGGTATTTGGAGAGATACTCCCCAAAACATATGCCAAAGAAAACAGTGAACGGGTTGCTCTGGCTGTTTCGGGCAGCTTAGGGCTGGTAATACGGCTGTTGTTTCCGATTGTTTTCCTTTTTATCAAGCTACAAGAGCAGCTCAACAAAGCTTATGGTACCAAGGGATTCCACCCATTAGTCACCGAGCAGGAGCTGGTTACCATCATTGAAACCATCGAGGAAGAGGGCGTTATTGACTTCCAAAAAAGTGAGATGGTGCAAAGCGCTCTGAGCTTTGACGAAACCACCGTACAAGAGGTGCTCACTCCTCGTGTAGATATTGTCGCAATCGACCTCGACGACAGCCCCGAAGAAATCAGAGAAGTCATCTTGGGTGAGCGCTTTAGCCGTGTGCCCGTCTACCGCAAAAACCTCGACAACATCGTGGGCATCCTGCAAACCAGAGATTATCTGGAGGCCTGCCTTGACGGTAAGGTGCAGATCGATCTAGAGAGCCTGCTGACCAAGCCCTTGTTTGTGCATAAATCCAAGCGCCTCTCAGCGATGCTTACCGAGTTTCAACACACACGCTCTCATATGGCTGTAGTTACCGACGACTACGGCGGTACCATGGGTATCGTCACTATGGAAGACCTGCTGGAGGAGCTGGTGGGTGAAATCTGGGATGAAGACGAAGAAGCCCATCATGATTTCCTAAAGACCGACAGCTATACCTATGAGGTAAGCGGCGACTACAGCATCTACGAAACCTTTGATAAAATCGGCTTTGACTACCGTGATTTTTCTAGCGAATACAGCTCCACCGGCGGCTGGGTGCTGGAGCGCTTTGGGCGGATCCCGAGTGAGAACGAAGGCTTTGAATATCAGGGCATCCATGTAACCGTAAAGGAAATGGACGACCAGCGTGTCAAAAAGCTGCTGATCTCCTATGTTCCTGAGGAATATAACCAATAAGGAAAGGTCGTAATTGCAATGAACCCATTTGTAAATGCCAAAAGAATTGTCATCAAACTTGGCACCAGCACCCTGACCCACAAAAGCGGTCACGTAAACATCAAGAGAATGGAGGAGCTGGTCAAGACTCTCGCCGATATCAAGAATTCCGGCAAAGAGCTGATCATCGTATCTTCCGGTGCTATTGGTGTTGGCAGCGGCAAGCTGGGGCTGGCAAAACGACCTTGTGACGTCCCATCTAAGCAGGCAGCAGCGGCAATCGGCCAATGTGAGCTCATGTATATCTACGATAAGCTGTTTTCGGAGTATAACCACACGGTAGCACAGCTACTCTTAACACGCGACATCATTGAGGAGCCCACTCGAAAGCAAAACGTAATCAATACCTTCGAGAAGCTGCTTAATTGGAATATCATCCCCATCGTCAACGAAAACGACACCGTCGCCACTGAAGAAATTGTGATCGGTGATAACGATACCCTTTCGGCAATCGTAGCAGTACTTGCGGATGCCGATGCTCTGGTATTGATGAGCGACATCGATGGGCTCTACACCGCCAACCCCAAGGAAGACCCAAGCGCTGCTTTGATCCGTGAGGTCAGGACCATCGATGACAACATCATGCGTCTTGCAGGTGGAGCAGGCAGCGAGCACGGTACCGGCGGTATGATCACCAAGATCCACGCCGCACAGATCGCCACCAAAGCCGGGGTGCATATGGCAATTGTCAATTCCGCTACGAGAGATGTGCTTTACAAGCTCTTTGAGGGCGAGGAGATTGGCACACACTTCTACCCCGAGGCATAAATTTCTTACACAACATTATTTCAGAAAGGAATAAAACGCTATGTATGATTTGGTATCACTAGGCAGAAACGCCAGAACGGCAAGCAACAGCCTAAAAACCACCACAACCGCACAGCGTAATAAGGCGCTTGCTCTGATCGCTAAGGAGCTACTTGGCTCTACACGCCAGATAATCGCGGCAAACGAGCTCGACCTTGCCAATGCCAAAACCGGCGGCATGAAATCGGCTATGCTCGACCGCCTTACCCTAAATCAAAACCGCATCGAAGACATCGCCAAGGCGATTGAGGAAGTCATCGATCTTGCTGACCCTGTCGGTGTAGTAGAAAAAGGTGAAACCCGCCCCAATGGGCTTTTGATCCTCAAAACCCGTGTGCCTATCGGTGTAGTTGCCATGATCTACGAAGCACGCCCCAATGTAACGGTGGATGCGGCAGTGCTCTGTATAAAGTCGGGCAATGCGTGTATACTAAGAGGCGGAAGCGAGGCATTTTCTTCCAATCGAGTTTTGGTTTCGATTATGCAGCGTGCATTGGGAGCAGCAGGGCTTGACCCCAATTCGGTGCAGCTGGTAGAAGACACCTCCAGAGATACCGCTACCCGCCTGATGAAGCTAAATGAGTATGTCGATGTACTGATCCCCAGAGGGGGTGCAGGTCTGATAAAGTCAGTAGTAGAAAACGCTACTGTACCAACCATCGAAACCGGCGCAGGCAACTGCCACATCTATGT
>DAMCAP010000011.1:60551-86608 GCA_032059445.1 Oscillospiraceae bacterium | reverse complement strand
CCTTAACCCACGGGCACCGCATGCCGCATTGCACTGCGCTTCGCTTGTGACAAGCGTTGCAAGCGAGTGCCCTTATGAGGTGTCTGTGACACAACAAAATGCCTAACGGCATGGGGATACGGTGTTTCTATGCCCTCAGGCAATTATAATACGCCGTAGGCACTCTATAAGGGCAAGCCCTTGGGACGGTTGTCACAAGCAGCTTTTGCTGCGCAGTGCAATCCGCCAAGGCTTTGCCCGTTGGGGGTGACAAGGGGGGCGTCCCCCTTGGAGCGCTTTTTCCCCTATTTTTGTCGCTTAACAAAAATAGGGTGCCTGCGCGGCATGAGCGCTTCGAAGGAATTAGGGAGTACTTTGCACTTCGATTATAATGGTCGCCAGTGCACCCTCCGCACCTGCGCCGATCCCCGCTAGCTCTTACAAGGCCTGTAAGACGGATACAAAACAACTTGGAGTAATAAGCGCATGCGCTTATTACTCCAAGACAGCTTTATCAAAGCTTGCTATATATCAATATGAGTCTGCGGATTATGGTTTGTCAGCCAGTAGAGGATGTCATCGTAAACCTGTTGGCTGTTTTTTTCGTTTAGCATTTCATGACGCCCATTGTGATAGAGGTTTAACCACACATCCCGCTGGCCAGCTTCCACCAGCCTGTCGCGCACTGTGATTACCCCTGCGCCATACTGCCCCACAGGGTCTTGATCCCCCGATACCAGTAAGATCGGCAGTTGCCTCGTAATCAGATCCGCCCACCCTCTGTGGGAGACCAGCCGCATCATCGTAAACATCTCACAGTATCCACCTACTGTAAATGGGAAACCGCAAAGCGGGTCACGGGTGTAGGCATTGACCCTTTCCTCATCGGTTGAGAGCCATTCACTGCTGTTTTTATCGTTTTCGTTTCGTTTACTAAAGCTGCCGATCACCATATTATCCAGCTTCTTGCTCACATAATCGGAGCCCTTAAGCTTCCTTAGGGTTTTGGCATAATAATAGGCTCCGTACTCCGCTTCGGGGTTTGGCCCGCTTGTGCCGCTCAAGATCACCCCGTCTACAAGGTGACCATACCGAGTGATATAAAGGCGCACTATAAATGAACCCATGCTGTGGCCCAAGATAAATAGCCTTTTATCGGGGTGGCGTTCCTTGATCAACATAGTCAATAGCTTGGTATCCTCGATCAAATGGCGGTAGGAGCCCTCTTCGCCAAAATAGCCTTTTGTATCATTGATCAATGAGCCGCCATGCCCCAAATGGTTATTGGCACATACTGCGTAGCCATTTGCTACCAGATACTCGGCAAATCGGTTATATCGTCCTAAATGCTCACTCATACCATGCACGATCTGCACAATCCCCTTAGGCTCACAGGCAGGCTCCCAGATTGTGTATTCGATCTTCGTGCTTTTATTTGAAGAAAGATAGGTATAGTTATCCAATTAAATCACCCCATTTCGATTGATATAAATATTGTAAACCAATATTTAAAGAGATTCTACTGATAAAACGTTACTTAACTATGTATAAGTTATTGATAAATCTAGAATCGAATTTCAGTGTTTTAGGCAGATATACAAATTGTATCGTTAAAATGTACATTTTGTTGATTTTACATGGTTCATAGCATATAATTACCCTATAAGTCGAACGTTACATGAGTGAAAAGGAGATTAATATGGCACAATTTCTCGAAAAGCACTTTAAGCTAGCACAAAACAAAACCAATGTCCGTACCGAGGTGATAGCAGGTATCACTACATTCCTAACCATGTCGTATATCCTGCTGGTAAACCCTTCCACCCTGTCTGCACCCGCATTTATCTTGGGGCAGGATGCTCTGGGCACACAGATCTCTAACGGAGTTTTTGTAGCTACCTGTCTTGCTTCTTTCTTAGGTACCATGCTGATGGCTCTGATGGCTAATCTCCCCTTTGCACTTGCTCCCGGCATGGGTCTAAACGCTACCTTTGCCTATACTGTTATGCTCACTATGGGCTATAGTTATGCAGAAGCACTGGGTATTGTATTTATCTCCGGTATGGTCTTTATCGCAATCTCCATCTTCGGCCTCAGAGAGATGGTCGTAAAGGCAATCCCTGACAACCTGAAGGTAGCGATCTCTGGCGGTATCGGTTTGTTTATAGCCTTTATCGGTATGCAAAACTCCAACATCGTCGTCAACAACGATGCTATACTGGTAAGCCTCACCAATCTATCTGACCTAGCACAGCCTGCTACTCGCAACGCTATCGTAGCTCTGATAGGCTTGGTAGTAATTGCTGTATGCTCCGCTAAGCGCATAAAGGGATCCATCCTCATCGGTATCGTCGCAGCTACAGTGGTGGGTGTGCCTCTGGGTGTCACTACCATGCCTGCTAATTTTACTGTAGATCTAGCTCCCGTATTTAAGGATTTTACCGAAATCTCTATCGGCAGCTTTGCACAGGGTCTTTCCAGCCTATTTGGTGGCAAAAATATCTTCCAGGTAATCGGTCAGATCTTCCTAGTAGTCCTCTCCCTCTCTTTGATCGATATGATGGATACCATCGGTACCTTAATCGGCACCGCTACCTCCGCAGGTATGCTTGATAAAGACGGCAACGTAAAGAATATGAAGCAGGCTCTGATGAGCGATGCGATCGCAACTGTCGCTGGCTCTATGCTGGGTACTTCCACTGTTACTACCTTTGTTGAGTCGGGCTCCGGTATCTCCGAAGGCGGTAGAACTGGTCTTACCTCTGTAGTTACCGCTCTTCTCTTCCTGCCTGCTATCCTGCTAGCACCTTTCATTGCGCTGATTCCTAGTGCTGCTACCGCTCCTGCGCTGATCTACGTAGGTGTGCTGATGATGGGCTCTGTACTTCGTATCGACTTCTCTGATATCACCGAAGCAGTTCCTGCCTTCCTGACCATTTCACTGATGCCTCTAACCTACTCCATTGGTAATGGTATCGCTTTTGGTATCATGTTCTACGTAGCTCTAAAGGTACTGACCGGTAAGTTTAAGGATATCAACCCTACTATCGTAATCCTTGGCATCCTCTTTGCGATCAGATACGCTCTTATGGTCTAATACCAATATACCTATTATACAAAAGACCCGCAGGATTACTGCGGGTCTTGTTTTATCTGTAGTTATTATAAGACATTGTTTATTGCTGTATGCCCTTATGGTATAATAACTTATAGTAGTATTGTTATAGTATAGATTTTCCGCCCTGAGCAGTTATACCGTAAGACCCACTTATGGTATAATAAACGTAAATATGGACAGCTGCTTCATTCCATTGCGAAACCACCTACCTGTTACTGCAAGACGCTTATACCCCACAGGTCAGGGGTCCCCCCTTGTCACCCAATGGCAAAGCCTTGACGGATTACGCTGTACAGCCTGCGGGCTGTTTGTGTTAACCGCCCTAAGGGCTTGCTATTATAGAGAACCCGTGGCGCATTTTATATGCCTGCGGGCATAAGAAGCGTCGTTACCCATGCCGTTAGGCATTTTCTTGTGTCACAGACACTTTATCAGGACAATAGCTTGCAACGGTTGTCGCTTGACAAAGTCAAGTGCAATCCGGCAAGATTTGTCCGCGGGTTAAGGGCGTAGACCTTAGACGTTTTTTCCTCCATTTTTGACGTCTATCAAAAATGGAGTGCCCCCACGGCATAAGTGGGGAAAGAAATATCCTAAAACATCTTTGAATATGCGCCAGGCTTGCCCCGCAACACATTGGAGGTATGCTGGGAATTACCATAAAGGAGGTCATCCTATGTATGATCACAAGCAGGGCTTTACCTGCTCACCCGTCCTGATGCGAGAGCTGCGAGGTGACTATGAAGATATCGTGATCCGAGGGAACATCGCTGTTGTAGGCGAAAACGGACTTGCTGCATACCTTGGTGATCCTTATCAGCAGGCCTTTTACCGCTCTGCCGCCAAGCCGATACAGACCCTGCCCTTCGTAGGGCTAGCCTTGCATCAAAAGTATCACTTTACCCCCGAAGAAATCGCTATGATGGGTGCCTCCCATCTGGGTGAGCCTGTACATGTAGCTCTTGCCCAGTCGATGATGGCCAAAACCGGCTTCACCGAAGAAGACATGATCATGGGGGCGGTTTATCCTCATTCCCGCTCTGAAATGAAGCGCCTTGCTTCACAGAAATCACCTAAGCGCAGGATCTATCACAACTGCTCAGGCAAGCACTTAGGGATGCTTGCCACCTCACGAGAGCTTGGTGACCCGCCCGGAAGCTACTTTAAGGTTGAGAGCGCAATGGGGCAGGAGTCGCTGCGCTATCTCTCCTGTTTTTGTGATCTGCCCCCTGCCGATATCGGCATAGCGGTAGATGGCTGTGGTGTACCCATCTTTCGTGTACCTCTTTATCACATGGCCCTCTCCTACCTGCGGCTTGCCCGCCCCGAGTTGCTCCACGACAACACCATCGCAGAAGCTGCCCGCATCATGACTGAAGCCTATCATCATGCGCCCTATGTGGTGCGTGGCTACAATACCCTATGCGAAATCATCAATAGCGACCCTAATCTGGTGGGTAAGCTGGGGGCAGGTGGAGTCTACTGCATCGGTCTAAAAAAAGAAAAGCTGGGTATCGCCCTCAAAACAGAGGATGGCAACCTCGATTGCCTGCCTATGGTCGTCAATCACCTATTGCGGGAGCTCGGATATGACAATGCTGCGCTGTATCAAAGCCTGAAGGGCATCATCGATCCCTCTGTGAGAAACGATGCAGGGCTGATCGTAGGCCAAAAGCTATGTGACTTTCATCTTACTTCCGAGCAATCTTCTATCTAGCAAAACCAAAGGGCGCTGTCACGAATGACTGCGCCCTTTTTGTTTTATGTTTATTGTACGGAGTCTTTTTTGCTGCGGTTTATTAAGGCGATCAAATCAGTTTCGAGAGCAATCAGCGAAGATAGTATGATAACCGCGCCCAGCACAAGATGCACAGTTAAGGCATCATACCCCATTATCACCGACAATATACTGCCAAACATCCCCTCTAGGCTGAGCATAATAGCGATACGCACAGGGGGTAAGATCTTTTGGGCATAGCTCTGCATAAAGAAACACAGCCCGGTGCTAAATACCCCAAGGAACGTCAGCCCAATCGCGCCTTCATAAAGCTGGGGGAGGGTGATGGGTACAAATTCAAAGGCTAAGAAGTACACCCCTGAGATCACGGCTGCAACCAACAGCTGCATGAAATTTAGTGCGGCTACATTTTCGATCCTACCTGCGGAAAAGCCTAAGAAACTGATATGACAAGCATAGCAAAAGGCACACAGCAGGGTCAGAAGGTCGCCTTTGTTGAAGCTAAGCCCTACATCGGGGCTATAAGAGAGGATGCACATCCCTATAAAGCACACAAAAGACAGCAAGATGGTCTTAATCGGTGGGCGCTTGCCCATGAGTGCCCAAGTAATAAAAGGCACCATCACCACATTGGAGGAGGTAATGAGGGCGTTGTTGGAGGGGGAGGTATATTTGATGCCAATTGTCTGCACCAAAAAGGCCAAAAACAGCATTCCTCCAGCGACGCAGCCTACCTTAAACTCTTCTGAAGAGATTTTGACCACATCCCGCCAAAAAACTGCCAGCATAAAAGCCACTCCCAGCAGAAATCTGGCCGCCAATACAAAAGAAGGCGGAAACCCTGCATCTACCGCCACCTTGGTGACGATAAAACCACCGCCCCAGATGACAGTGGTCAGAAGGAGTAAAATGTTCGCGGTTTTTTCCTTTGATAGTTTTACCAAAATGCACCTCCAGGCTTATTCTGTAATAATATTTGTCAGCACCCAGCCATTGCTGATGCTCATATCATAGTGGATGTTGGAGTCGACGGCAGGATAGCTTTTATCACCCACAAAGTTATAGCGATTTGCCTCTCCATCAAAATTGATGTAAACCGTTGCCTCATAGATGATTGTTTCATTGCTTACGACCGTCATGCGGCGAGGCTGCTTACAGGTATGAGGGCAGATGGGCAGTGGCGGCACGAAATGTATGCTGATAAGCTCCTGACTATCGTCGTAGCTGCTCATGGAGGATAACTGCATCTTACCATCCTTGAGCATCACTCTATGCAGTTCTTTGCCCCTGCGCAGGGTTAGTAGCCCCTCTTCCACATCTTCTATGGTATACTCTAGCTCCCGCTTGCCGGCGGCATACTTCCAGCTCTCGCCCACTTTTAGCTCTGCGGGCTTTGCCTTGATCTCAAGGCGCTCCGGTGGCGCCATAATATTGAGCCGAGTATAGTGCTCAGATATCCTGCCTAGCTGACCAAAGCCCAGCCCCAGCAGCTGTTGGCGCGGCACTAAGTCATACTGGCGGTTATTAATGGTAACATAAGAGCGGCTGCTCAGCCTGCGGCTTGCAAAGCTAAACCCTACTGGTAGCTCTCGGTGCCTTACATAGCCCGAAGGCTTATACATCAGCATTTTATTATCATATGAGGGTTGCCCTGCTGCAATTGTCGCTACTATCTCCTCATTTTTGTGGGAATGGAAGCGAACCTTGATCATCCAGCTATGCTGGCGCTCCTCTTGGGTATACTCAATCGCAGCATAATAAGCCTGACGGGCCGGCCCCTCCAGCTTAATATTCTCAAGGATAGAATGATCATTGATATATCTTACGCTGCTGCCATCATGAAGTGTGAGTATGACGTGTACAAACATCCTACCCAGCTTATTTTCGTAGCACAGCACCTCGATGGAGGAATACTCCCGATGATCCTTTATTTTGACTTGTCCATAAACAGAATACTCCTTGACTCTCATGATTAACGGAGGGATATATTCCATTATTAAGCTCCTTCCCGGCTTTTGCTCATCTTTAAAGCGCTATAGCACAAATGAACTGTTACCACACATAAGCCCTGCCGGTAGCCACCTGCAGGGCCGATTGATCAAAATATAGCCTAAGTAGCAAGCATGCCCGTATCAAAGCAAATCTTAACCCGATCTGCCTTACTTGTCAAAAGCTACCTCACCCAGCAGCTTCGCGGTAAACTCGCAGAGGCTGGCACATTTGCGCCCCTCCACAAAGTACTGGGTCTTGAGCTCCTGGCAGCGAGTGCTGCCGCAGTTATCGATAAAGGCTCTAGTCATAGCAGCGGCAAGCTCCTTTGCCTTGGGGGATTCATGCCCTACTGTATCGATATAGGCACAGCCGATGGCGGCAACTGCACCTGCCAGAGCGCCACAGGTTTCTCCACAGCCCATACCACCGCCAAAAGCACCCAAAGCATGGAGGGCGTTTTCCGAAATCTCTACCCCGTAAGCCTCTTGTGCTACCCGCATTAGGGTTTCGGCACAGTTGTTGTTTCCGTTTACATAGTATTTGTTGATCATTTCCTGATACATGGCTACTCCCTCATTATGCCCATTGGCATCTTTCTTCTATTCTCGATTTTGCAGCACTATTTTTGATATCTCCATTAGATCATCTACCATGAAATCTATCTTAACATCAGAAGGCGCCTGCAAATGCTGGGGATTAAACCAGCAGGTAGTGATCCCTGCATAATTGCCCCCTTTGATGTCGGCAGCCAGCGAGTCTCCCACAATCAGGGTGCGGGAGGTATCGGGATTGCCCATACGGGTAAAGGTATACTCAAAAAACGCAGGGTCAGGCTTCTGGCAACCTGCATCCTCCGACACAATAATCACCTCAAAGAAATGATCGATCTTCGCATCCTTTAGGCGGCGATACTGGGTGGCGCTTACACCATTGGTCACCATCGCCAGCCTCACCTTGCCATGCAGGCTCTCCAGCAGCTCTGTAGCTCCCTCAATCAGGTGGCTGCCGAAGGATAAACAGTGTAAATAACTGCTATTAAACTGCACTGGGTCTAGTGCATATCCAAATTCTTCAAAAAGCCGCTCAAACCGCTCTACCACAAGCCGTTCTTTACTGATTAGCCCCTGCTCCATCATCGACCAAAAGCCGGTGTTGATTACTTTGTACCGTGCAAACATTTCTTCTGTAGGCAGGATGCCTTCTTTATTAAATGCCGCAAAAAAAGCTTTTTCCTCTGCCTTGGCAAAATCAAGCAGGGTGCCGTCGGCATCAAACAAAACTATATCAAATCTCATTGTATGCTCCTTCAACATGATCTCTACACCCTCGGTTATAGACAGCGTCGCAGCCTGGCGGCAGAGGGCAGTTGCAAAGCAAAACTTCTTTTACTATTGTACCTTTAAGCTATTGCTTTGTCAAAGAAATCTGTGTAAAATAAGTCTGCGAAAATTTATAATCAAGGGAGTAAATCCCCCGAAATCCGTCACTAATACTATGAGACAATAAACAAAGCTGTGCCGTCTCATAGTAACTGCCTTGGGGTGCTAGATGATAAGCCCCAGCCGCTCTATGATATAGAGAACTAAAACCACATACAGTGCCGAGGTCAAAATGGCAGTCACCTGAAAAATCCTATGCTGTGTCTTGTGTCGAAAGAGCAGCATCCCTGCTCCAAGGCCCATACCGCCCCCTGCAAGGGCCCAAAGCAGCAGCACTCTCTCGGGAACACGCCACCAGCCCATCTTGGCACAAAGCTTATCATAGCCACACAATACGATCTCTATCACCGAGGCAGCAAGCACCCACAGCAAAAACATCTCCCCTGCAAACCTGCTCATTTAGAGCACCACCTATTCTCATTGGATTTGTATATAATGTAGCATATTCCCCGTAAAAATTCCACCAATAAATGAAAAGAAACTTGCAAAAACTCTGGTATTACCCTGTTTTTTACAAATTTCCCGTAATTAATTAATCCTTGACAAGCATGCGAAAATTATATACACTTACAATGTATAGGAGTTACCCACAAGGTAAATTTAAATCAAAATGAGGTACTTATATGAAAAATCGTTTTATTACTAAGCTGCTGGCACTGACTCTGACAGCTACTTTATTGCTGACAGCCTGCGGCGGCAGAAACCCTGGCGCTCCAAGCGGCTCCTCTGAGCCCGGCTCGATTTCTTCTGAAGGAGCAGGTACAGACGGCGAAACTGTCTATGAAAACGAAGTATTCCTGCTTGAAAAGATCGACAAAGCAAAGGAAAAGAACAAGGATACCAAGGGCTGGCTTTACATCCCTAACACAACCATCGACAATTCCGTCCTGCAAGCTGCCGACAATGAGTACTACCTAAGACTCAATGAAGATAAGAAGTATGATATCTTTGGCTGTTACTTCGCAGATTACGAAAACAACCTGACCTCTCGTGACAAGATGAGCAAAAACACCATCATCTACGGTCACAGCGATCTTAAGGACAACAAGGACGGCCCTAAGTTCTCCCAGATCTTCCGCTACACCGATCTTGATTTTACCAAGAAAAACCCTTACATCTACTTCTCTACCGGTGAGGAGGATATGGTATGGGAGGTATTTGCAGTATTCTATACCCATATTGACTTCCACTACATTGCTGCAAACCCATCGACCAACGAGTTTAACAAGATCATCAGCGAGGCAAAGGCACGCTCTGAGTTTATTATCGACACCCCTGTGTCTGACTCTGATAAGATCCTGACCCTCTCTACCTGTGCAGCCAAGTATAACCCTAAGGATAAAGACAATTACCGACTGGTTGTCATGGCAAAGCTGGTACCATCAGGCACACAGCTAAAGAGTGAGCTTGGCATCTCTAAGAACCCAAGCCCTAAGAAGTCTTAACAAACACACCAAAGCGCCCTGACCGGATGAGCATAAGGTATATGCTTATCAGATCCGGGCGCCTTGTTTTATCGACCACAACACATCCGTGTAGATACATGGCGGACAAGCTAGTTTGACCATCGGCGGTAGTTAACAACCTCAACACGCTATAGTACATCAATACAAACCACATCTCACACTCATGAAGTAAAAAATAAGCGCCCGCCAAAAGCGAGCGCATACATATTCCTAGACCTATAGTACCGACCAAAAAGGGGAGAAATCCGTTGATCCCTATTTTGCTCCTATCTACGGAGATTGGCCTTGGCACTATACTCCTTAACCTGTAGCTTTAACCCTGCTGTTCTTTGCAGCATAGTATGAGGGTATGTAAGGGCAATTTCTTTGTCGTGATGCCGCATCAACACATCAAGAGCCTTTGAAATTTCCTGTGGATCGGTGAGGATACTCAGCTCTCCATGCCCCATGATCGATTGGTAGGCAAAGGAATAATTACATGCCTGAGGTCCTGTAGTAAGCCCATGCTCGATGGCAATGCAAAAGCTGACCTTTGGATTTCTGCGGATCAGCTCTAACTTCTTGCCTTCGGGAGCAGAGTGGAAGTACAGTACCAGCTCCCCATCCTCATACCTATACCCATAGCTTAGCGGCACTGTATAAGGGTACTCTTCATCCAATAGCGAAAGATAACAGGTCTGCCCCTTAGATAGGATTTCTTCAATCATTGCTGGGTCGGTAATCTTGCGGTCGCTTCTTCTCATAACTGCCTCCTCATTTTATTGTGAAAGGAATTTTTATGGCTACATATTTGCTGCTGTTTTTAGAAGGAATGATCACATTCATCTCACCCTGTATGCTCCCCATGCTGCCTGTATATCTTTCTTATATCGCAGGGGAGGATCGTCTCTCCAAAACCAAAACCACCAGCTCCGCCTTGCTGTTTGTAGCAGGCTTTAGTCTGGTGTTTGTAGCGCTGGGGGCAGCCGCAGGTACCTTTGGTAAGCTGTTGCTTGAGTACCAAAGGCTGATCAACCTCTTTGGCGGTCTGCTGATCGTGCTGATGGGGCTCAACTTTATGGGCGCAATCCAGGTATCGGTCCTTAATAAGAGCTTTCGAGTATCCCCTTTTGACAACGGGGGCTCAGGGCTTACATCCTTTATCTTTGGGTTTATCTTTGCCATGGGTTGGACTCCATGCGTAGGTGCCTTCCTAGGGACTGCGCTGATGATGGCTGCTTCCTCAGGCAGCACCCTTGTAGGGGTTACCATGCTGCTGACCTATTCCTTAGGGCTTGGCATCCCCTTCGTGGTAAGTGCCCTGCTGATCGAGCAACTGCGCGAGAGCTTTAACTTTATTAAGCGTCACTATAAGGTGGTCAACACCGTCAGTGGCTTGATCCTAATCGTCACAGGGTTCGCGATGATGACAGGCATGCTCAATAAGCTCTTAGCTGTCTTATCTTAGGGCTGCATACATAAACCCTACATAATCAAAGGACGCCTCTCGAGGCGTCCTTTTTACTGCTTTGGTAGGCAACTAATCTTCCTGCGGTTGGAAGAAGATCCGCCAAATCAAAAAGACATAGCTTAATACAAATACCGCCTTGATCAGAGGAGACAGTCTCTTAAAAAACTTGCTAAAGGTAGAGCCCAACAGGAGCCCAAAGGAAACCAGACAGATTTTGAGGGCTGCAAAATCCTCCACCTCAAAGGTTTCGGCACGCTTCATTAAAAAGTAAATCATCCGGTACAGGCTTGTTTTTGCGCATTCGAGATTTTTCATAGCGTTCTCCCTTTCTATTTATTGCTTGTTCTTTGCCCGCCCTCCACAAGGTAGGATGCGGTAATATCGGCAAGGTGCAGCTTGACAGCTAGAGGGTATTTTTCAAAAGCCTGCCCCACTGCAAAGCTGCCGCCTTTCACGGCCTCATCAAAGCCCCCCATATGCCAGCGGATCGCCACTGCCTCCGAGGTCTTGAGCCGCATAAAGCGCTCGATTAAAAATACGGACTTTTCGCCATGCCCATAGGGGAAGCTATCTTCGATGGTATAATAAGCAAGCTTTTCCCATGCGCCAGTTTTCTCATTCTTGACATTGCGGGTTGATACTTTATAAAAATTCACCTTGCACAGATCATGCAGCAGGCCACAGATTGCAAGACTCTCTGCATTTTCGTCGGGGTATTCCAACATCAGCTTTGCTACATTGATGCTGTGCTCCAAGAGCCCTGCCTCTCTCGCCAGATGAAAGCGCGTGCTGGCAGGTGCTATGTAAAAATCGCTTTTGGTTTCAATAAACTCCAGCAGCTCCTTGGCGCCGGGGCGGGTAATGTGTGTATGATACAGCTCTAAAAATTCTTCTTTTAGATCCATATGCCCTCCTTCTATAGAATAACTCCTAGTGAAGTCAATATACTCCGTTTACTTAACATAAGTCTCCAGAATGTGGTCAGGTATATAAACAACACACCTTCTTTTATCCTGTTATGTTATGTCTGTCTATAGCAATTATAGCACAGTCTGCATGGAATTTCCAGCGATTCTTGCTGCCAGCATAAAAAACTCGCCCAATTCACCCCTATGTCGGCGGGGTTGCCATGATAACATATTGACATTCATACAATATTGGTATATTTTATAATAGTACAGGAATCTGTTTGTGGACATACTATCCATACCCCCATATTACGATACATGCGCCCTAGCATAAGGAGTGTGAATTTGCATGAAAATCTCTACCAACTCAAGATATGCCGTCCGCTTTTTGATCCAGCTGGCTGCTAAAAAAGACAGCCCTAAGCAAAGTGTGGCTTCTATCGCCCAAGCAGAGGGTTTGTCAGAAAAAATGCTGGAGCGAATTGCTGCAAAGCTTAAAAAAGCAGGCTTCGTCATCAGCGCCAAGGGTGTAGGCGGCGGATACGAGCTAAATATGGACCCTAATGAGATCACCATGACTATGATCTTAGAATTGATGGAAACCCCTTACCTCCCCCTGCACTGCGGAGGTGAAAGCGACGACTGTGTATACGAGGAGCAAAACTGCCCTACCTACCCCGTATGGCAGCAGATTGACGAAGCTATACGCAAGATCACCGATCAGTGCACCATCGCACAGCTGGCCACCAAAATCAATCCATAACCAAAACCGGTACCTCTCTATGGTACCGGTTTTTTGCATCTTAGGCGTTCCACAATATGCCTCTACGGCTTGATAAGCGCGATTGGCAAAATAAAAGCTAGGCCCCATCGAGCAGAATACTGCCCGATAGAGCTCTAGCTTATTATAAAAGAGCTTTGCTGTTAGGCTTAATAGGCCAAGCTAAATAAAAATCACAGGTTGGCATTCCTTGATCAAATCACTAAGCTCCTCACCCATCGGCAGCACCTCGATGCCCAAATCCTCCAACTGGGTGACCACGCCATAGATGTTGGCACACGAACGGCAGGCCTTTATCCGCACTCCCACGCTCTTGGCAAGCTCCAGCTCCCCTTGGATATTTTCATCCTTTGCCGCAAAATCTACTGTAGGCCCCCACAAAACAAGCTGGGCATTGCCAAACCAACGGTGTATCAAACTATCTCTTAGATAAAGCAATGCCATGTCGGCTGCTGCCCGCTTGTCAGATGATAGCCAAACCACCGTCAATAGCTTTTCTTTCATACTCTCACCTGCCATCTTTCTTGTATTTTGCGCTTGCAGGGATCGCAAGCATAAGCCGCAGGGTATTTTGCAGCTTTACATAGCCATTATATGCGTAGGCCTCTTTGGGAGTGAAAAGCTGCAAACAGCGCCAAAACCCTCAGTAAAGTAAGCGCATACGATAAACCCCGCGGAATCAGCGGGCTTTTTCCGCGAATTCGTTGAAATACGGCGAATTTTGTGGTACTATGGTCATATTGCTTAAGCCATCATCCACGCAGGAAAAGGCAGTATGACAACAATTTAGCGAAAGGAATATCGTGTATGTTCTCGATTTTTATGGTAGCATTACTCGCGCATCTTGTAGGAGACTACCTGCTGCAAAATAACTTTTTATTTACTGCCAAATCCCGCTCCTTACTCGGGGCTGGTATCCACCTGCTGATTGTAATTTTGGTTACCTGTGCAGCGATTATCGGGGTATTTGGTGTAGCTTCTTGGCCGCTGGCTGTAATTTTATCGGCAGGTCACCTGCTGATCGACACCATTAAGCCCCTGCTTCTCAAAAAAATCAAGCACAACAACATTCTCTATTATCTATTTGACCAAGGGCTACATATAGCTACCTTGATATTGGCAGCAAAGATCGGCAGCGCCCATGTTTCTCCTCTAGGAGAAGAAACCCTCTTTATCGTTCGGGTGCTGACACTGGTGCTGATCTCCACCTTCTTCTGCTCACTTACCTGCAAGGTGGCACTTACCAGCATCTACCCTCGGTACTATGCCAAGCGACCTGCTTTTGAGCGTGGGGAGCGCCCGGTTGATATGATCTACGGCTTATCGGTATTTGTGGCACTTTACGCCATCCCCTTCTGGTATCTATACCTGCCGGTGCTGTTGATCTTTAGCCTGCTTTACTTCTTTATTTCCACCGCCTACCTACATATACCCCTGCCCGCTTCGGTGATTAAGCTTGTTATGAGCCTCGGCATCGTGGCTGCATTTACTACAATCCTCTAACATACTACCAGCAAAGGAGCAACTATGGATATAAGCACACTGGCGTTAATCATCGTCGCCGCCAGCCTGATTAGCTGTGCAGTCACGGCCATCCTCGTAAAGTCCATCCTCACCAAGCAGCAGGAAAAGCTGCTTTTTGCCCTGCAAAACGCCAACGACAAGCTGCGCTTCGAGCTAAATCATCTACTAAGCCAGACAAAGCAAGAGCTTAGCAGCTATACTCAGGAGAGTATCTCGACACTAGGCAGGTCGCTGATCGGCTCCCAGCAGGCGCTCAGCCAGATACAAGATAAGCGCCTAGAGGAGCTCAATCAACAGTTTACTCTGCGGGGGCAAAACCTAGAGCACACGGTGAGCGAGCAGATGAAGCGAATCGAAAACCGTGTAGAGAGCTTCTCCCAGCAGTCAGAGCAGCGCTTGGAGGGGATGAGAACTACCGTAGAAAAGCGCCTGGTTGCCCTACAGGAAGACAACAGCAATAAGCTGGATCAAATGCGCCAGACAGTTGACGAAAAACTGCAAAAAACCCTCAATGACCGCCTAACTCAGTCCTTTACTCTGGTGACTCAGCAACTAGAGCAGGTGCATAAGGGGCTGGGCGAAATGCAAAACCTTGCCAGCGGCGTAGGCGACCTCAAAAAGGTACTATCAAACGTAAAAACCAGAGGCACGCTGGGTGAAATACAGCTGGGAGCGATCTTAGAGCAGATCCTTACCCAAGATCAATACAAAACCAACGTGGTAACACGCCCCAATACCCGCAACCCTGTGGAATTTGCGGTGGTGCTGCCCGGTGACGGGCAAAACAGTGTCTTCCTGCCCATCGACTCAAAATTTCCTATGGATACCTACAGCAAGCTGCTGGATGCATATGATATTGGTAACCCTGATCTGGTGACAGCTGCCTATAAAGAGCTGGAAAAAACCATCAAGACAGAGGCCAAGAGCATCCGTGAGAAGTATATCGAGCCGCCCTTTACCACCGATTTCGCGATTATGTTCCTCCCCATCGAGGGGCTGTATGCGGAGGTGGTCAGGCGGGGGTTGGTGGAGCTGCTGCAACGGGAGTACAAGATCAACATCGCAGGCCCCACCACCATGGCAGCCCTCCTCAACTCCTTACAGATGGGCTTTCGCACCCTTGCCATCCAGAAGCGTTCCTCCGAGGTCTGGCAGGTGCTTAGCGGCGTAAAAAGTGAGTTTGCCAAGTTTGGCACTGTGCTGGAATCTGCCCAGAGCCGCATTAAAAAAGCAAATGAAGATCTGGATGCATTAATCGGTACTAGGACACGCGCCATCGTGCGTAAGCTTAGTACCGTAGAGCTGCTGGAAGAAAATATTTCGGAAGATCCCGCGCTACTGATCGAATCTGAGCAATAAATGAGGTGATTTTATTCATTCTCCAATTCTGACCTACAACAATGTTTACATCGACCCCTTTTCACCTAAAATAGAAGAGATTGATATTAAGGATATCTGTCATTCTCTTAGCCTCTTGTGCAGAGCAAACGGGCATATCGCTACGTTTTTTTCGGTAGCACAGCACAGCATCAACACCATGCTAGAGGGTAGAGCCCGTGGCTACAGCCTTCGATTGCAGCTAGCCTGCCTGCTACACGATGCCACCGAATGCTATATGTCTGACATCACCCGGCCCGTAAAGCTGCGGCTACCGGAGTATAAGGCTGCGGAGCTGGAGCTGATGGGTGTCATCATGAAGGCCTTTGGCATCACCGACCTTAGCCCTGAGGAGTGGCGGCAGATCGGCGTGGTGGATGACTGTATGCTAGAGCTGGAGTTTGAGAAGCTGCGGGGCATCCGCCTTGGTTACAGCAATGAGCAACCGCTTTTGGAGCATGACCTTTCGGAGCTCCCCTTCGCAGCAGTAAGAGAGAATTTTATGCAGCATTTTACCGAGCTGCACAGGAAGGTTTGTCACAATGAAGGAAGTCAAGACTAATGCCATGCGCCTCTTAGAAAAAGAAAACATCCCCTACCACATTCATAGCTACGACCCAGACGACGGAGCGATTGACGGTATATCGGTAGCTGCCAAGATCGGCAAATCTACCGATGAGGTGTTTAAAACCTTGGTGACTAAGGGCAGTGCAGGCATCTATGTATTTGTAGTGCCTGTGGCAAGTGAGCTAAACCTCAAAGCCGCCGCCAAAGCCGTAGGTGAGCGGTCGGTGGAGATGGTCAAGGTCAGCGATATTACCCCTTTGACCGGCTATGTCAAGGGTGGCTGCTCCCCTGTCGGCATGAAGAAACCCTACACCACTGTCATCGACGAAACCGCCACCCTCCTCGATACCATGGTGGTAAGCGCAGGCAAAATCGGCTGGCAGATCGAGCTTGATCCCCAGGAGCTCTGCAAAATTGTAAATGGAAGCTTTTGCGACATCTCATAAGACCCACTAGCGGCAAAATCCCGCTGTAATATATTTTAGGAGGAAATAAATCAATGGTAACCATCATCATGGAGGATAACAAAGAAATCAAGCTGGAGCTCTACCCAGATATAGCCCCCATCACTGTAGCAAACTTTGAGAAGCTTGCAAAAGAGGGCTTTTATGATGGGCTGATCTTTCACCGAGTAATCAAGGGCTTTATGATACAAGGCGGCTGCCCCGAGGGTAGCGGCATGGGTGGCCCCGGTTATCAGATCAAGGGTGAGTTTCAATCCAACGGAGTACCCAACAGCATCAAGCACCACAGAGGAGTAATCTCCATGGCAAGATCCCAGCGCCCCGACTCTGCCGGCTCCCAGTTCTTTATCATGCATCAAGATGCTCCTCATCTTGACGGTCAGTATGCTGCCTTTGGCAAGGTGGTAGAGGGTATGGACGTAGTGGATGCCATCGCAGATACCAAGACCGGCTTTGGCGATAAGCCTAAGACTCCCCAGGTCATCAAAAAAATTCTTGTCGACTAGTAGATTTGCATAATAGAATTAACCCCTTTCTGCGGCTTGATTGACTTTACTTTCTGGTTAAATGCACCGTATAAACCGCAAAACCGAAAGGAGCCGATATGGGCAAGCAAAAGAGGTTCCCTTGGATGCTGGATTTGTTTACGATGATGTGGTCAAATTTCGGCATGATGGGAAATATCAATCGAAAAATCAACATTGCTGAGCTAGAGAAGTGGGCTAGGCAACAAGTCAAGCAGCGCTTTGAAGAAGATCAAGAGTGGAAAGACTTGACCAAATAAGGCGCCTCGTCCACTTCGGCAAGGCAGATCGTCGGTACTATAGCACCCTCCTAAGCTTCCTCAGCCATCGAGGGTGCTAGTCTTATGTACCGTTATCCACCAAACAGACAAGCTATAGGATGAACATCATGAGAGAGTATTTTTTGGATACAGAGCGTATCGGGTTTTCTATATGGACGGCAGAAGACCTAGATTTGGCTATGCAGCTATGGGGAGAGCCCGATGTCACCAGATATATCTGTGCAATAGGTGTATTTTCTCAGGCAGAGATTGTCAACCGATTGGAGCAAGAGGTTCGTACCTATCATCAATTTCATGTGCAATATTGGCCTATATTTGAGAAACTGACCGGTGAGTTAATCGGATGCTGTGGGTTGCGCCCCTTTACTCCGATACGAAATACATACGAAATTGGCTTCCATCTGCGAAAAAAATACTGGAAGATGGGCTACGGGTTTGAGGCGGCTCAAGCAGTGGTTGATTATGGGTTTACCAAGCTCAAGGCTGATAGACTCTTTGCAGGCCATCATCCCCAAAATACTAGCTCCCAGAAGCTTCTGACCCATTTAGGCTTTCGCTATGTGGGGGACTATTATTATGAGCCTACAGGCTTATACCATCCATCCTATGAGATCAAAAATCAGCATAGCAACAATAAAAGGCAAGAGCTTTGATTAAGAGCTCCTGCCTTTGTTTTTTATACGAAATCATGTTGGGGATAAAATAACCCCAGACTTACTCTTTATCGCTGTATTGCTCCCCTGCTTGAGGATACTGCGCGAGAAACTGGTCATTCGCCAAGGAGAGCAGCACATGATACTGGGCATAAGAAGGGCTTAGCCGCTGCATTGCAGGTATAAAGCGCTCATAATATCCACTTGCCTTGTAAAGCTCCAAGAGCCATTCCCGAAGCTGGTAAGCAGGAGAGCTTTTATAGGCCTCTGACTGGCGAAACTGCAAATACGCTTCAATCGTTTCTTTATGCTCTGTCAGAAACACCTCTGGGCTCTCTACTGCCCTCTTGGTCTGGGTAAGAAGCTCCTCGATTTGCTGCACAGAGATCTGATTCACACTCTCCTGCAAAAGCTCCTCCAGCTCCGGTGAAGGAGCCATGCAGTCAAGATGATCAAGGAACTCCACCACTTGCTTATAGGCAGCCTGCTGCTCCTCGGTGGTGATGGGCATATTTAAAAAGCGTGAAAAATGCAGGCTGATATAGCGCCCATAATACCCGGGGAAGGCATCGAGGAGGCGATCGATGATTGCAGCGCTTTGGTTAAGCCCCTTTAGCTCTCTTTCAACCTCTTCGTAACTTGTACCATTGCCTAGCTTCTCGAGGGCAACCAGCTTAAATTGCTCTCGCTTATGCTCCAATGCCTTTTGAGCAGAGAGCTTATGCAGGGCTTGGGTCGTTTGATCTGCCAGTACCGCTTTAATCTCTTCTACACCCAGCCCCAGCCTTCGCAGCACTGCGATCTTTTGGAGGCTCTCTATATCTGATGCGCCAAACTCCCTATAGCCATTCCCCAAGCTTAGAGGGCTGATCAAGCCTTGATCTATATAATATCCAATGGACTTCTTGGTTAATCCGGTCTGCTTACTTACTTCACTGATCAACATCGTTATCACCTCCCTTATATCATAAGGCAAGACCCAAGGGGATAGTCAAGCTATTTTCGAAAATTATATAAATAAGCCTAGGCACAGCACAAAAAAGCAGCCACAATTACTGTGGCTGCCTCTTAAAGTGCAAGTGATATTTAATTATAACAAGATGCTACAGTTAAGCGCCCTGGGTAAAGCAGCCGCCGTTTCTCATACCGCCGTTGCCTCTGCCGCGCCCCTGACCCTGGCCACGACCTAGCCCGAGGCCTAGACCGCAGTTTTCGCCTGCGTTGCCTGTGCCGTCACAAGTTGCCTGACGCTCCTCGATAGCAGCAATTGCCTCATCAGCCTGCTCCTGAGTCATCGTGCCCTCAGCTACTCTACGATTGATGATATCTTTTTTGGTTTCCAGCATCGAAGCCTTAAACTCCTCTAGCTTGCCTGCTTCGTTTGCAATGGTACCGTAGGTTTTGCCTGTGCTACGCTCCTCGGCTACCTGCTCTGTAGTCTTGCCTGTCAGATCAGCTGCTGCCTCTGCTGGGCTATTGTAAGCAGAAGCTGCGAAGCTCGTGATGGATGCCGCCGCAAATACTGTAACGACTGCTAGGGCAATAACGGATTTCTTTAGATTTTTCATGTGAATTTCTCCTTTCAAATATGTGCCGCTTTCTCTTCGGCATCTTTATCTTAAGCTTTACATATGGCAACTTTGTGGCAGCCATAAGGTATTTTAGTTGCAATATATTTTGTTATGACACCCTGTTGCCTTAAAAGCATGATATTTTTATAATATAAAGTAAAGGATGTGATCAAATGCCTGTAATGCTGATTGCAGATGACAATCAGTCACTGCTAAATATCCTCAAAAGCGCTGCACAAAAAGAGGGATTTACCACCCTGCTAGCCTCAGACGGCAACCAAGCCCTTGAGCTGTTTCACGCCCACAGCCCGCAGGTAGTGCTGCTGGATGTCATGATGCCACAGCTCGACGGGTTTGAAGTATGCAAAGAAATCCGCAGAATATCTGATGTACCTGTTATTATGATCACCGCCCGTGGAGAAGACTTTGAAAAAATCATGGGGCTTGATATCGGCGCAGATGACTATGTGGTGAAGCCTTTTTCTCCCGCTGAGGTAATGGCACGAGTAAGGGCGGTGCTCCGCCGCATCGAGCGCCCCGGTGAAGCTGCAAAGCTCCTAACCGTCGACAACCTCAGCATTAACCTCAACGACTACAGCGTGACAGTGGCGGGAGAAGCCATCTCGCTGACCAAGCGAGAAACCGACATGCTCTGGACCCTCGTACAGGGTAGAAACCGTGCCTTTACACGAGAGATGCTTCTCGACCTGCTCTGGGGGTATGATTACTACGGGGATCTACGCACCGTCGACTCTCATATGAAGCGGCTGCGTGCTAAGCTTGATGCAGTGGCTCACCCATCGTGGGAGATCAAAACCATCCGAAATGTAGGCTATAAATTTGAGGTGCTGGCATGAAAAGCAAATTATTTTGGCGCTTGCTCTCTGCCTTTGTAGCTGTGCTGATGTTTTTTACCATAGTGCTGGGCTCGGTATATCTGCTGCTGTTTCGGCAGCATACCATTACCATCAACCAGACGCAAATGGAAAAAAAGGCTGTTTCCATCGCCCAGACTCTCTCAGCTTTTTTAACTGGCGAAATGGGTATGCCCCATGGGATGGGCGGGTATGGAGCATATCTCCGATATTTAGACGATATTGCCATGGCAGATGTCTGGATTGTAGACCGTGACCTCAATCTGCTCAGCTACCGTCAGAGCGGCAGCACTTATAGCAGCCTGCCAGTCAATGCTGAGCAGGTGGTGCGCCGTATCTTTGAGGGTGAAGTAATCTACAGCCAGGAGTTTTCCGGATTTTTTGATACACCCTCCCTTACGGTAGGCGCTCCCATCACCCAAGCCGGAGGGCAGGTAATGGGTGCCGTGCTGCTGCATTCCCCTGTCAGCGGCATCGACCATGCAGTGCGCCAGGGCTTATCAGCTTTGGTAGCAGGTGCTGCTATTGCACTACTTCTGGCAGGTGCCACCGCAGCCTATATGACCTATTACTTTACCAAGCCCTTATACCGCATCAAAGCCACTGCCCTACAGCTGGCCTATGGAGATTACACTGCCCAAACCTCCGTTACACAGCAAGACGAAATCGGGCAGCTAGCACAGACCATTGATCTGCTGGCGGGCAGATTATCACTAGCCGCCCAAGAGCGTGCAGCCCTTGATAAGCTTAAAGAAGATTTTGTGGCCAATATTTCGCACGAATTACGTACCCCTGTGGCTGTGCTAAGAGGCTCACTGGAGGTGCTTAACGACGGCACAATTGCCGACCCGCTAGAAGTAGCGGATTACTACGACCAGATGCTCAGTGAAAGCCGCTATTTAGAGAGGCTGGTAAATGACCTGTTGGATCTTTCCCGACTGCAAGACCCCCGCTTTAAGCTGGACATGCAGGAGCTCAACCTCTGTGATGTGCTTACAGATGCCGCCAGAGCCATCCGCCAGCTGCTCCCTCCAAAGCAGCTCACCCTAGACCTTGATTACCCGGAGGAAGAATGTATGATCCTTGGGGACTATGGGCGTATACGTCAATTGCTGTTGATCTTACTGGATAATGCTGTGAAGTTTAGTAACTCCAATAGCATGCTTACACTAAGGCTAAGCAAAAGCGGGAGCAACTACCGCCTGTCGGTAATCAACAATGGGCAAACCATCCCGCAGCAGGAGCTACCCTATATCTTTGACCGCTTTAGCAAGACCAACAGCTCTTACAACAAATCGGGTACCGGTCTTGGGCTATCTATAGCAAAGCAGATTGCCGACCGCCATAAGGCGATGATACAAGTGAGCAGCGACCAAGGGCTTACCGATTTTACCTTAAGCTTTCCCTTCTATTCACATAACCAAAGTGAGTAAATAGGGGGCTTTTTACCCTGTTTGCTCTCTATTGATTTGCTGCACCCCCGCCAACTTTCCACATATAATGGGGTATCGGGGGTGTTATTATGAATTTTTCTTTGTCTTTGGGGGGAGGCGGAGCCAAAGGAGCTGCCCATGTAGGGGTGCTCAAAGCGCTGGCAGAACACGGCCTTTACCCCAGCTCGATCTCAGGCACTAGCATCGGTGGCATCGTAGCGGGGCTCTATGCCAGCGGGCTTTCCATAGGGAAGTTGACTGATATCGTAGATAATCTGCAATATACCGGCAAATATCTCTTAGATTACAACTACTCACACCTTGCGCTAGGCATTCTTGAAGCTGCATTCAAAAAAGAGATCTCCGCCCCGGGGTTAATCAAGGGGGCAAAGATCTTTGATTACCTTGATATGCTCACCGACGGTCGGGAGCTGTTTCGCGCCATGCTCCCTGTCGCCATCACCAGCGTAGACCTCAATACGGGAGATACGGTTGTTTTCCACAGTCACCGCCAGCCAATGTGGAAAACCGGTGGCATCCGCTATATCAACCACGGCAAAATCTCTACCGCCATGAGAGCCAGCAGCGCTGTACCGGGGATTTTTTCTCCTTTAATCCAAAATGGCATGATGCTGACCGATGGCGGAGTAACCACGATGCTGCCTGTTGATTTGAGCTTTGCGATGGGTGAAACAAGGGTCATCGCCGTAGATCTGGGCGCGACTATCCAAAGTCCTATTAAGCCTCATATCATCCCGATTTTTTCCCGCACCTTAAATATCATGAGTTTCCCCACTGTAAGCCCCCACAATGACGGCAGCCTCTTGATCATCAAGCCGCCGATTCCCAAAGAAATCTCTCTGCTTGATTTTGAGAGTATGAATGAATGCCTGGAGTATGGGTACAAAGAAGCTTTGGCTAGGATGCCAGCAATCTTGCAGATGCTTACAGACTAAGGGCCTATTACTACATAAGTTGATACCATGGCGCAGCTTCCTCGGTAAAGGGTAGGCTGCGTTTTTATTATGACTTTCCACTAATCATAACCCAAAAACTTAAGGACGAAAATGCAACTTCTATGCATAATAAAAACTTAGCATCAAATAACATAGAGTAGATAAATACAATGACTTTTGTATAGATTATGTAATTAAGCTTGATTATTTTATGCTTTATGTTAAAATCATAACTATAAGTTAAGTTCTCTAATAGATCATAATACATCAACGGAGGTTATTTGATGGAAAATCAAGTGAACAACGGACAGACACCCGACGAGCCAATGAACAGTGCAATCAATCAAGAAACTGACAATGGCCCATCCAAAGGACCTTACAGTGAATCAGCCAGCTCATCTAATAGTGGGCCTTACAGCGGACCTTATAGTGGACCTTATAGTGGACCTTATAGCGGGCCATATAGTGGACCATACAGCAGGCACCCTGGTGCTCCCCACAAAAACAGCAACAAAAAGCTGTGGATCGCCTTATCCATCGCAGGTGTAGTGCTGATCGGACTAGCGATCCTAGGCAAGCAAGTTTTTGCCGATATATTCTCATCAGATAGTATCGATGTTTTAACCATTGAGGGGGCGATTGGCCCAACCAGTACCAGCAGTTTCTTCTCTACCGACAGTACATATAACCATGACTTCTTGATGGATACGGTGGATGAACTGATTGAGGATGACAAAAACAAAGCGATACTACTAAACATCAATACTCCCGGCGGAGCGGTATACCAAACTGATGAGCTATACCTCAAACTGCTTGAGTATAAGGAAAAGACGGGCAGGCCGATTTACGCCAGCTTCGGTCAGATTGCATGCTCAGGTGGGTACTACCTAGCCATGGCCAGTGATAAAATCTACTGCAATCGAAATGCCCTCACCGGCTCAATTGGTGTAATCTCGGGGCCATTTATGGATTTTTCGCAGCTTATCGATAAACTAGGCATCAAGGCGGTGGACATTACCTCTGGTAAAAATAAAAATATGGGCGGCCAGTTTACCAAAATGACAGATGAGCAAAAGCAGATCTTCCAATCCTATGTAGACGAAGCCTATGCCCAGTTTGTTGAAATCGTAGATCGTGGCAGACCAGCTCTCAATCTTGATCAGGTCAAGGTGCTGGCGGATGGTAGAATATACTCCGCCAAGCAAGCAATCGACAACAAGCTGGTAGATGAAATCGGTACGCTGGAAGATACGATTGCAGCACTAAAATCAGACTTTTTGCTTGGTGAGTGTGAAGTTGTCTACCAAGAAGCCTATAAAGACGACAGCATTTTTGCGTATCTGATAGCCTCGCTAGATAAGATTATGCCAAGATCAGATGCTCAGGTAATCGAGGAGTATATCAATAAAACGACCTTCGGGTATATCTGCCCTCAGTTTGTGAAATAACTGCGCTTCCATAATTACAAAAGCAAAACGGCTCTCGCATCAATCTGCGAAAGCCGTTTTTATTTATGCCTTGTAACCGATCATTGTCAGCACAAACCTGCCGCTGATGGTGCTGACCTCAAGCTGAGGGCCGCCATCCTTGTAGCGGTGCTGATCATTGCCCCGACTGGTAATAAAGAACTGACTGGTAAAATTCTTGATCCCTGAGGTGCTTAAATCAAAGCCATTGTTATCGGGCATAGCAAGATGAATATCCCCCGAAACACTCTCCATATCAAGCTCCTTGGGGAGGTTAGTCAGTGTCGTCCTGCTCGTACCGCTCACACTCTCTACCGACAGCCTTGTTACCTCCCCCGATACCTCAAGGTTGCCCGATACGGTGCTGGAACTAAGATCTACGATTTGACCTTCGCTGATACGGATAAACCCGCTGATACTCTGCAAAGATGCATCGTCGGCGCGGCAAGACAGTAGGATATTGCCCGAAACCGACTCCATATCCAGCTCCTTGCTTTGCAGATAGACTGATTCTATATCTGCCGAAACCGTCTCTATATCAATCTCCCGATAGAGCTTATCAGGCAGATACAGCTCTACGTCAGACCCGGGTATGTTACCTAAAAAGCTGGTAAATTTGTCTGCAATCGATAGACTGCCGTTTTCTATCTTGATCATCATTTTTTTGTCTTCATTTTGATTGCTTGTATGCACCACCCTGATCCCATCATTGTCGCTGCGCATGATCTTCACCTTACCGCTTACCCATTCTAAATCAATGGCGCTAATCTCTTGGGTAATGCTTAGATCCTGCTCCTCGGTGTAGCCTGTAAAATTACGCCTGCTATTGCCTGCTCCGATTATGCCATTGCCTACCCCATCTACGCGGATATTCTTGCCGATCTGCCCCATGATATGGAAGGGCATGCCCATAGCATTAAAGGGGAAGCCCCCACCCCACATTCTTCCTACAACAAAAAAACCAAATGCCAAGGTAGACAATATCAAGACAAGCACCCAGGCTGCGATCGTGAGCCTGATCAAATTTTTATTCATGTTATCCTCCTATACACCTGCTATACCTACTGCTCCTACAACCTAGCTTACAGTTGCTTTTCTCTCTTTAAGATAAAGTAATAGCGGACGATATTTTTGACTGCGGCAGCCATTACAAACAGCAGCCATGCCGTAGCCCACCAGCCAAATAGCAGGCCACACGCTACATACAATGCGGTAGTAATGCTCCACAAAGCACCGTTAAAGGCGCGAAACGCCCTAATCTCCTGCTCAGTGCCTCCCATCAGGTATTCCCGCTCTTCCAGCATCTCTTCCTGAATCCTCAGCATCTTGGGCTTGGTCATGTCATTATAGATCAGCATACCAGTAGCAATCGCTACCATAGCCAGTAGTGAAACCACACCCATGACTCCCTGGCCACTGCTGCCCAGTACGATCACCGCCACAGGCGAGAGAATATATAGCATTACAGCTCCCGCAGTGAGTAGAGCGCTTTTTT
>DAMCAP010000011.1:29496-60541 GCA_032059445.1 Oscillospiraceae bacterium | reverse complement strand
TAAGCCAAATACCCCTGCCGAATGATCCCGCACGCTCTCCATCAGCTGCTGGATGTCACCAATGCTAGAGATAGCTGCATGGTATGCCTCCTGCGGGGTTTTGCCCTTACTCAGCTGCGCATCATATTTGTCTGATAGGTTTGCATACAGCTCCTGCTTTAAATCCAATACTTTATCGGTATTGGGCACATCTGCAAAAGCATCATCGATATAGCCTCTAATCCTGTCTAACATACCAAATCTCCTCCTATATTAGCTGATCAATTAATTGTTTTGCTTCTTGCCATTCAGCCAGACTGCGTTGATATTGGGATTTGCCAATGGGGGTAATGCTGTAATACCTGCGCCGCGCACCGGTGCTTTGATCTCCCCAATAGGAGGTTATGCTTCCCGACTGCTCCAAACGCCGAAACGCCGTATAAAGAGTGGCTTCCTTAAGCTCATATAGCCCATCCGTAAGATCTTGGATGTATTTATTGATCTCGTAGCCATAACTATCGCCAGCCAGCAGGCGCTTTAGTATAATTGTCTCTGTGTGACCTCGTATCATATCCGATGCTATAGACATAGACTCACCTCGCTTAGCAGTAATTTACCATGTGCTGTGCAGATGGTGGTTGCCCATCCAGTGGGCAGGAGTAAAAGAATCTTGCAGCTTCACACCCTACCTATAAGATGGGTGGAGAATGTAGCTGATACCGTATATACACGGCACATCGTGACTTATAAGCACGTGTATCATCTGTGGGCTATGATCAGCTTACGGCTAGCTTCTAGCCTTAAACCGAAGCACCTAACAAACTATGCTTCTTTTTATAGGGCAATTGATCCTAATCAAAGCACATACAGCCCTTTTCATGCCTGCATCATCATCGGTCATCAATGGTGATGAGGTTTGCTTGGGTTTATTATATCCCGAAGTACCTCACCTGTCAAGGTATATTCAAAATAAATATATGTAAAAGTTCAAGTAAAGTTTCCTACTACATCAACATTTCAGATTGAAATATTTTCCTACAATTATCAAGTTACTTAAATCCTCAAAAGAAAAAAGCAGGCAAGGGTTTCCCCTTGCCTGCTCTGCTAACTTATTTTTTCTTTTGTTTCCACCAAGAAACCAAACCGACAACCACAATCAATAGAACCAATATGATCAGAAATACCGATGATCTGCCACCGGGAATTTTGCCTGCTATAAAGATCGCTGTAGGGCCATCGGCTCCACCGATTACCGCTACAGAGGAGCTATTACCGCAGCCAGCCAGTAGCAGTGCCGACCATAGAGCGGTTACAGCAGCCATCGATCCTTTTAGACGCTCGATGATACTTCTCTTACTCATGGTGATCTTCCTCCAGTGCTTTTTGTTGTTTTTTGGTTAGAGAGCTATAAACCAGCTTATACGCCAGCTCCAAAAGAGGCCTTAACTCCTCCTGTGTAACACCCGCATCGAGATACACCGAAATCCAGTGGGTTTTATTCATGTAATACCCTTCAATGATATTGGGGTTATTCGCCCGCAGCACCTCTGAAAGAGCTGGCTCACACTTCAAGGTAACGATAGGTCTACCATCCTTATGGGTACCCAGCGCCACAGCCAATTTACCACCAAGCTGATAGCGCATCCAATCCCACTCTACTTTATAATCCTTGGTAATACCACGCATATTGAGAAGCCAACTGTCAACCCACTGCTGATCTGCGTTACTCATAGCCTACTCCTTATATGCAGCCCCCACCGCTTGAGCGATGGCAGGCACCACCCGTGGGTCAAACATGGATGGGATGATATTTTCTTCGTGTAGCTCGCCATCAGAGATCAGCCCTGCCAGAGCATAGACGGCAGCGATCTTCATTTCTTCGGTGATCTGCTTTGCTCTAGCATCCAGTGCACCTCTAAAGATCGCTGGGAATGCCAGCGAGTTGTTTACCTGATTGGGGAAGTCGGAGCGGCCAGTACCCACTACCTTCGCCCCTGCCGACTTTGCAAGGTCAGGCATAATTTCGGGGGTTGGGTTTGCCATCGCAAAGATGATCGCGTCATGATTCATGGTGCTGACCATCTCAGCTGTCACGATACCGGGGGCGGATACACCGATAAATATATCAGCACCGACCAAAGCATCTGCCAAAGTGCCTTTGCGATTCTCAGGGTTTAGCTTCTCTAAGATCTGTCGTCTGGTAGAGTCGGTCGCCGCAGCAGGGGTCATGATACCGTCTTTATCCACCACAGTGAAGTTGACGCCCCCCATCGAGTAGAGCAGGCGGGTGATGGCACTGCCTGCTGCGCCAAAGCCGCAAAGGACGATCTTTGCCTCTGAAAGCTGCTTGCCTACCACCTTTAGAGCGTTGATCAACGCCGCAGCAACCACCACAGCTGTACCGTGCTGATCGTCGTGAAATACAGGGATATCCAGCATTTCCTTGAGCCTGTCCTCAATTTCAAAGCAGCGGGGCGCTGAAATATCCTCAAGATTGATGCCACCAAAGCAGGGGGCCAGATACTTCACAGTGCGGATAATCTCCTCGGTATCCTGTGTATCAAGGCAGATAGGCACGGCGTCTATCCCTGCAAACTTGCCAAATAACACCGCTTTGCCCTCCATCACTGGCATCGCAGCCTTTGCGCCGATATTACCAAGACCCAGTACTGCGCTGCCGTCAGATACTACGGCAATCAGATTGCCTTTAGAAGTATATGTATATACATCCTCAGGGTTTTCTTTGATGGCCAGGCAAGGGGCTGCCACACCAGGAGTGTAGGCAGTGCTTAGGTCATCTCTGGTAGCAAGGGGAACCCTGCTGGTCACCGCCAGCTTGCCTTTGTATTGCTTATGCAGTTCCAGTGCCATTTTTGCGTAATCCATGCTAAAAACTCCGTTCCGCCTTAGAGGCAAATATCTATTTATAACAATACTGTCCTAGACAGTAGCATCCTTATGTACAATATACAAAGCACGGGGAATTGATGATGCTGCATCCTATCTGCCCACAGGCGCTGGGATACAAGTAAATGATCGAAACCACGAGGGAACTCCTGTCTTTATTATAGCACAAAGCGCGATGTTGTAAAATACCAGTCGACAAAATGACAGCGAAATTTCATCAAAAGCTAATTTTGGTCATTTATAAGTCTTTAATTCGAGAGTGAAATCAGCAATTTACAGTGTTGATAGGCATTTTGCATAAAATCACTGACGAAAAAATAGATTATAACGATAGGAGGGTTAAAACCATACCCTCCAAGCTATTAAAATGCATGAAGCCTGCTATTGCAAATTCAAATCGAGGGAATCTGGACTTTGAAAAAAAGAATTTTGGTCGCAATAAGGACATTTTTTAGCATAATGCCAAAAAAAAATACCTCTACCCCCATTATCCAAAAGGAATTAGGAGAAAATGTATGAAATCTTAAAAAGTCCGCTAAAACTATGGACAACGCAGCTTAAAAGAGCTAAAATAAAGATAATGTTACCAAAGGCGGTGCTATGCATTTGTGAATAAATAAATGCCAGACGCCTTGGGGTAATGATAAACTTGAAAATGCAAGGGGTTGTACATCCTGCAAAATGCAGTTTTTGTTGAGGATATATTTCAAGTTTAGAAAAGTAGCTAAAACCAAATGAAAGAGGGGACTATTTTACAATGTCACACTTCGAAATTAACAAAAAATGGTGCAAGGGCTGTGGAATCTGCGTAGCCTTCTGCCCAAAGCAGGTACTAGCTATCGAGGATGAGAAAGTGGCTGTAGTCAATGAAGCCGCTTGCATCAAATGTAAGCTTTGTGAGATGCGTTGTCCTGATTTTGCGATCTTTATAAAGGAGGCCAAGAAAAATGAGCAGTAAAAAGGCAGTCCTATTACAGGGTAACGAAGCCTGTGTAATGGGAGCACTAAGGGCGGGTATGAATTTTTACGGCGGCTACCCGATTACTCCATCCTCCGAAATCGCCGAGGAATCCTCCATTGAGCTGCCTAAGGTAGGCGGTCGCTTCATCCAGATGGAAGACGAAATCGCCTCTATGGCCTGTGTAATCGGTGCTTCTCTTGCCGGTGCCAAGGCTATGACTGCTACCTCCGGCCCTGGATTCTCCCTAAAGCAAGAGAATCTCGGCTTTGCTGCCATCGCAGAGATACCTTGCGTCGTGGCTTCTATCATGAGAGCCGGCCCCTCTACTGGTCTGCCTACCTCCCCTGCTCAGGGTGATGTCATGCAGGCAAGATGGGGTACCCACGGTGACCATCCTGTAATCTGCATCTGCCCTACTTCCGTCAAGGAAATGCACGACCTGACCATTACCGCATTTAACTATGCTGAAAAATACCGTACCCCTGTGCTGCTGATGACCGACGAAGTAATCGCTCATATGCGTGAAGGCGTAGTGATCGAGGATGATTACGAGATCATCAACAGAGTCAAGCCCGCTGCTGACGATGAGAACTATAAGCCTTATGCCTGTGTAGGCGACAGCTTAGTACCTCCTATGGCAGCTTTTGGTGAGGGTCACCGCTTCCACGTAACCGGCCTCTCCCACGACGAGACCGGCTTCCCCACCAACTCCCCTGCTAAGAACGATGCACTGGTACGCCGTATCTGTGCTAAGGTTGACAACGACGTCGACAACATCGTCCTCTACGAGAACTTCATGACAGATGACGCTGAGCTGCTGTTTGTAGCTTATGGCTCTGTCGCAAGGACCTCTATGTATATCGTCAAGGAGCTGAGAGCTCAGGGTATCAAGGCTGGTCTATTTATCCCCAAGACCCTATGGCCCTTCCCCGAGAAGGCGTTTAAGGCTCTGCTGCCCGGCGTAAAGAATGTAGTCGTACCTGAGATGAACCTAGGTCAGCTGGTGCTTGAGGTCGAAAGACTGGTAGGCGGCAAATGCCCCGTACACCACATCGGTAAGGTAACAGGTGAACTGTTTAGAACTGAAGAACTATATCAAGAAGTAATGGCGGTGATGAAGTAATGTCTACGACTTTAGATTATTTAAGACAAAATAAAATGCCCCATATCTGGTGCCCAGGCTGCGGCAATGGTATCGTAATCAACTCTCTGATCAGAGCAATCGATGCAATGAGCCTTGATCCTAAGAGGACTGTTATCGTTTCTGGTATCGGTTGCTCCTCGAGAGCACCCGGTTATATGGATTTTGGCACACTACATACCACCCACGGCCGTGCACTTGCTTTTGCAACCGGTGTAAAGATGGCCAACCCAGAGCTAAACGTTATCGTAATCTCTGGTGACGGCGACTCCTCTGCAATTGGTGGTAACCATTTGATCCACGCTTGCAGAAGAAACATCGACATCACCCTGATCATCGTCAACAACAATATTTACGGTATGACCAGCGGTCAGTATTCTCCTCTGACCCCTACAGGCGCTCTGGCTACCACCGCAGTTTACGGCAACATTGACCGTCCATTTGATCTGGTGGAGCTAACGAAGGGTGCTGGCGCTACCTATGTAGCCCGCGCTTCGGTCTTCCATGTGCCTCAGCTTAAGAACTACATCCAAAACGGACTTAAGAATAAGGGCTTCTCTGTTATCGAGGCTGTTTCTACCTGTCCTACCTACTTCGGCAGAAAGAACAAGGTCGGCGATGCTCCTGGCATGCTAAAGTGGATCAAGGATAACTCCACCATGTATAAGCAGGGCGTAACCGAGTATGACAAGACCTTCGTCATCGGTGAGTTTGTCAACAAGACCGAGCCTGAGTATACCGAGAGCTACACCAAGCTGATCGAAAAGTTGGGAGGTAACAAGTAATGGCTATGCGTACAGAGTTTCGTCTGAGCGGATCAGGCGGTCAGGGTATCATTACCGCAGGTATCATCCTTGCGGAGGCTGCAATCCTTGACGGTAAATACGCTCTGCAAAGCCAGAGCTATGGCCCCGAGGCCCGTGGTGGTGCTTCCAAGGCTGAGGTGGTTATCTCCGTTGATCCTATCGACTACCCCAAGGCAACCACCCCTACCTACCTGCTTTGCCTGACCAACGAGTCCTTTAGACTATATGGTCTGACCGCCGATGAATCCACCACCATCATCTGTGATTCCTCGGTCGATACCTCCGCTTCTACCCGTGAGATCGTCAAGGCTCCTATCCTTGAGACTGCCCACAATGAGCTCAAGCCCCTTGTTGCCAACGTCGTTGCGCTGGGCTTCCTGGTAGGCTATACCAAGGTTGTTTCTCGTGAGTCAGCAACCCATGCTCTCCTGGATCGTATCCCAAAGGGTACCGAAGAGCTCAATAAAAAAGCAATCAATGCAGGCTTCGGTTTTGCCGATGCTCTGTAAAGTGTCGCTATAACCACACCGATTACCCCCATATCCGCAGTTAACTGCTTTATGGGGGTTAATGTGGTATATATGCCTGATTATGAGACAGTCTACTATCAAAATATTAACGGAGGATACTATGTCAAACTTCGATGAAAAATACGCAAGCTGGGACGCCAAAGTGCAAAAGGGTCTAGCGAAAAATAAAGAGCGCAAAGCAAAATTTATCACCACCGGCGGCAACGAGGTCAAGCGCCTCTACACCCCCAAGGACGTAGAGCATCTGGATTACCTAACCGACAGCGGCTTCCCCGGAGAGTACCCCTACACCCGTGGTGTGCAGACCAACATGTACCGCGGCCGCTTCTGGACCATGCGCCAGTATGCAGGCTTTGCTACCGCTGAGGAATCCAACAAGCGCTACAAATTCCTAATCGAGCAAGGCTCCATGGGTCTTTCTGTTGCATTTGACCTGCCTACTCAGATTGGCTATGACTCCGATCATTCTCTCTCTGAGGGTGAGGTCGGTAAGGTTGGCGTTGCCATCGACTCCTTAAAGGATATGGAAATCCTCTTTGACGGGATTCCGCTGGATCAGGTTTCTACCTCTATGACCATCAATGCTCCAGCCTCTGTGCTGCTGGCAATGTATATCGCCGTAGCCGAAAAGCAGGGTGTAACTCCCGACCAGCTTCGCGGTACCATCCAGAACGATATCCTAAAAGAATATATCGCTCGTGGTACCTATATCTTCCCACCAACTCCCTCCATGCGTCTGATCACCAATATTTTTGAGTATTGCTCCAAGGAAGTACCTCAGTGGAACACCATCTCGATCTCGGGTTATCACATCCGTGAGGCAGGCTCCTCCGCAGCGCAGGAAGTTGCCTTCACCCTTGCCGATGGTATTGCTTATGTAGAGGCTGCTATCAAAGCAGGGCTTGATGTAGACGAGTTTGCTCCCCGCCTCTCCTTCTTCTTTAACGCCCACAACGACCTACTGGAAGAAGTAGCAAAGTTTAGAGCTGCCCGTAAGCTCTGGGCTCATATCATGAAGGAGCGTTTTGGCGCGAAGGATCCTAAATCTCTGATGCTCAAATTCCACACCCAGACCGCAGGCAGCACTCTGACTGCCCAGCAGCCTGATAACAACATCATCCGTGTTACCATCCAGACTCTCGCAGCAGTTATGGGCGGCACTCAGTCGCTGCATACCAACTCCCGCGACGAAGCGCTGGCACTGCCTACCGAGGAGTCTGTAAGAATCGCACTGCGTACTCAGCAGATCGTTGCAAATGAGTCGGGCGTAGCCGATACCGTTGACCCTCTGGCTGGCTCCTACTATGTGGAGTCCCTCACCGACAGCATCATCCGCCAGGCCAAGGAGTATATCGAGAAGATCGACAATCTGGGTGGCGCTCCTAAGGCTATCGAAAAAGGCTATATCCAGCAGGAGATCATGGACAGTGCTTACCGCTTCCAGAAGGAAGTGGAGAGCAAGGATCGCATCGTAGTAGGCGTCAACCAGTTCCAGGTAGAGGAAGCACCTCCAAAGGGACTATTGCGTGTAGACCCTGCTGTAGAGGTGATGCAGAAGTCCAAGATCAGCGAGCTAAGGGCTTCTAGAGATAATGCCAAGGTTGACGAAACCCTTGCTGCTCTAAGAGCCGCTTGCAACAGCGACGATAACCTGATGCCTTTGATCCTAAACTGTGTAAAGGCATATGCTACTCTGGGCGAAATCTGCCAAGTAATGAGAGATGAATTCGGCGAGTATATAGCAGCAGCTATGCTCTAAGCCACAAGCCATAGAATTAAAAGCATGCTAGGAGGACAATACAGATGAGTGAGAGAACAATAAGGGTACTTGTGGCAAAACCAGGCCTTGACGGTCATGACCGCGGTGCTAAGGTAATCGCAAGAGCACTGAGAGATGCAGGTATGGAAGTTATCTATACAGGGCTTCGCCAGACCCCCGAGCAGATTGTTGCAGCAGTAATCCAAGAGGACGTAGACGTACTGGCAATGAGCATCCTTTCTGGTGCTCACAACAATATCTTCCCCCGCGTAACCAAGCTGCTGACCGAAAAGGGCGTAGAAGACGTGCTGGTGATTGGCGGCGGCGTTATCCCAGATGAGGACATCCCCTTCCTAAAGGAAAACGGTATCTCCGAGATCTTTACCCCCGGTACCAGCACCGAAACTACCATTGAGTACATCCGGGCTAATCTAAAGAGATAGTGCCATGGAGGTAAAAAACTTTATCGAGGCAGTGCTGGCGGGCAATACCCGCCTGACCTCCAGAGTGATTTCCTATATAGAAAACGAAAACCCAATGGCGGTAGAGATCCTCAAAGGTCTCTACCCACACACGGGTAAAGCAAAGATCATCGGCATCACCGGAGCCCCCGGCTCAGGCAAATCCACCTTGACCGACAAGCTTGCTAAAGAGCTGCGCGGGCAGGGCCATACAGTGGGCATCATCGCCGTCGACCCTACCAGCCCCTTTACCGGCGGAGCAATCCTCGGTGACCGTATCCGTATGCAGGAGCTTTCGGTAGACCCCGGCGTATTTATCCGCTCTATGGGCACCAGAGGGCAACTTGGTGGTCTTGCCAAGTATACCATGAGCGCTGTGCGGGTACTCGATGCCTATGGCTGTGACTATGTCTTTATCGAAACAGTAGGTGTAGGGCAGTCTGAGGTCGACATTATCAAGCTGGCTGATCTGGTGGTGATCGTCAATATCCCTGGCATGGGAGATGACATCCAGGCGATCAAGGCAGGGCTAATGGAGATCGGCGATATTTTTTGTGTCAACAAGGCAGACCGCGACGGCGTACAGCGTCTGGTCATCGAGCTAGAGATGATGCTTGATCTTAAGGGGCATTTTGAAGGCTTGCGCCCCCCTGTTGTCAAGACGGTAGCTCAGACAGGCGATGGAGTCGCAGAGCTAGTGGAGAAAATCCACCACCATTTAAGCGAAGATGCAAAAGCAGGGCGCTTAGACATACGCCGCAGCCGCAACTTAAAGGCTGAGGTGCATAATATTTTACTCGATGCCTTTACCCGCCGGCTTAACAAAGCAGCAGGCGAAACGGGCCTGCTAGAGCAATATATCCCTGAGCTCTTACACAGAAGCAATGATCCATTTAGTGTAGCAGAGACAATCTTAGAAAAGATTGATCAAATAAAAATTAATTAGATTGCCTAATTAATCTTGTATTTTGGCTTCATAAACTTTATAATATTTTTTATGTATTGTATCCGATACATAATTAACTGCCATCCGGCAGAGAAGGAGTAACGCTATGTTTCCAACAAGAATCGACCACATCGGCATCGCAGTCAACAGCATTGAGGAAGCCTCCAAGGTCTACACCACTCTTGGTCTTACTGCCCACGGTGTCGAAGAAGTAGAAGAGCAAAAGGTCAAGGTAGCTTTCTTCCCCTGCGGCGACAGCGAAATCGAGCTGCTGGAAAGCACCAGCCCTGACGGCCCTATCGCTAAGTTTATCGAGAAAAAAGGCGAGGGTATCCAGCACATCGCTCTAAGAGTAGACAACCTTGAAGAAGCACTTGCAGAGCTAAAAGCCAAGGGCATCCGTCTCATCGACGAAACCCCAAGATACGGCGCTGGCGGTGCAAGGATTGCATTCTTACACCCAAAGAGCACCGGCGGCGTGCTAATCGAGCTCTCCGAGAGGAAGTAGCTCCCCAAGGCAGCCCTAAGGCTTGCCGATACAATTGTTTAAATTCACCTTGGGTGAGTTTCACCGTGCCAAGCACGCTGCGCCCCAAAGCGGCGAAACAAGCTACAGGAGGCAACTAGCTCGAAACGGCGTTCGCTTTTAGCGGGTGACGAATAGACTGAGTCTATTTTGAGCAAGCCGACTACAAAATCAAGTGCCAAATAAGGAGGCATTTCACACATGGACAAAAGAATACAAAACCTTCACGATCGCCGTGCCAAGGTCATGGCAGGCGGCGGTGAAAGCCGTATAGCCAAGCAGCATTCCTCCGGCAAGATGACCGCCAGGGAGCGTATCAACGCTCTGCTGGATGAGGCAAGCTTCGTAGAGCTTGATGCCTTTGTAGAGCACCGTTGCACCAACTTCGACATGGCTACCACCGAAGCACCCGGCGAGGGCGTAGTCACAGGCTACGGCACCATCGAAGGTCGTCTAATCTATGTATTTGCACAGGATTTCACCGTACTGGGCGGATCCTTAGGCGAAATGCATGCAAAGAAGATCTGTAAGGTGCTAGATCTCGCGATCAAAATGGGCGCTCCCGTCATTGGCGTCAATGACTCCGGCGGTGCGAGAATCCAAGAAGCAGTTGATGCGCTTTCGGGCTACGGCCAGATCTTTTATCGCAATACCCTTGCTTCCGGCGTAGTGCCCCAGATCTCTGTTATCATGGGCCCTTGTGCTGGCGGAGCAGTATATTCCCCTGCTCTGACTGACTTCATCTTCATGGTAGAGAAGACCTCCAACATGTTTATCACCGGACCACAGGTTATCAAATCTGTCACCGGAGAAGAAGTATCTGCTGAAGCACTGGGCGGCGCTATGACCCACAACTCTGTTTCGGGCTGCGCCAACTTCGTATACCCCAATGAGGAGCAGACCATCGCTGCTATCCGTAAGCTGGTTTCTTTCCTCCCCCTCAACAATATGGAGAAGCCTCCTGTCGTAGCTACTGACGACGACGTCAACCGTATCTGCGAGAACCTAAACTCCATCTGCCCTGAGAGCGCCAACAAGGCTTATGACATGAAGGATGTTATCACCTCTGTCGTGGATAATGGCGACTTCTTTGAAGTTTCCCCTTATTATGCAGGCAACATGATCACCGGCTTTGGCCGTGTGGGCGGCAAGACCGTCGGTATCCTTGCTAATCAGCCCAAGGTGATGGCAGGCTGCCTTGACATCAACGCATCTGACAAGGCTGCTCGCTTTATCTCCTTCTGCGACAGCTTTAACATCCCGCTGGTAACCTTTGTAGACGTACCAGGCTTCCTGCCAGGCGTAAATCAAGAGTACGGCGGCATTATCCGCCATGGCGCAAAGATGCTGTACGCTTATTCCGACGCTACTGTGCCAAAGATCACCATCGTTACCCGTAAGGCTTACGGCGGTGCTTATCTGGCAATGTGCTCTAAGGATCTAGGCGCCGATCAGGTACTGGCTTGGCCTATGGCTGAGATCGCCGTAATGGGCGCAGCCGGTGCTGCCAACATCGTATTTAAGAAGGATATCGACAAATCCGTCAACCCTGAAGCTACTCGTAAGCAGAAGATTGCCGAGTATGAGGAGCAATTTGCCAACCCCTATCAGGCAGCTGCCCGTGGCTTCGTAGACGATGTAATCGAGCCTTCTCTCACCAGACAGCGTCTTGCTTCAGCACTCAATATGCTTTCCTCCAAGCGCGAGAGCCGCCCTGCCAAGAAGCACGGCAACTTCCCGGTATAAGGGAGGAAATACAAAATGACTGAAGCATTGCTATTAACTGTATTAGGTATGGCCGTTGTATTTTTTGTGCTGCTGCTGATTAGCTTTATGTTGCAGGGTTTTGCACTGTTTTCCGATAAAAAACCCGCCGCTGCACCTGTAATCGAGCCTTATACCGAAGCTGTCGTCGAGGATAACAGTGAAGAAACTGTGGCTGCCATCATGGCCGCTATCACTGCCTATATGGGCGGCACCGACTTCAAGGTGAAATCCATCACCCCTCTTGTGGTGCGCCCTCTGCTAGGCTATCAGGGTGACTCTGCTTGGTCTGCCGCAGGCATCGCTGAGAATAACCGCAGCTAAATTATAAACTAAATCAACACCGCTTGTGGTGGAATGGAGTTAGAAATGAAAAAGTTTAATGTAACTGTTAACGGAAACGTATATCAGGTAGAGGTAGAGGAAGTCACCGGAGCAGCTAAGGCAGCAGCTCCCGCAGCACCTGCACCAGTAGCAGCACCCGTACAGGCAGCTGCGCCTGCACCTGTTGCCAAGCCTGCAGCCCCTGCACCAGCACCAGCTGCTCCTAAGGCAGCAGCTCCCGCTCCTGCTGGCGCTGGCACCATCACTGCTCCAATGAGCGGCACAGTAACCCGCCATGTAGCCAAGGTAGGCTCTACCGTCAAGAGAGGCCAGGTTGTAGTCATCCTCGAAGCAATGAAGATGGAGAATGACATCTCTGCCCCCTGCGACGGCGTTGTAAAGGAAATCAGAGTCAACGAAGGCACACCTGTGCAGCCTGGTGATGTAATCGCAATCATCGGCTAATATCTAAGCAACGGCGCATATACCCCCTACCCCGCGATGGAATTTTGCAAAAATAATATATAGATTTGAGGTATCTCAAATGCTTGAGAAAATGACAACGTTTATCATGCAAAGCGGTCTGGCAAACATGGATGCAGGCTCTGCCATTATGATTTTGGTATCCTTCGTCCTGCTTTACCTCGCCATCGTAAAAAAATACGAGCCGCTGCTACTCTTGCCAATAGCATTTGGTATGTTTTTAGCAAATATGCCGCTGGGAGGAATCACTGCTGCCCCTATATATGATGCGGCAGGGAAGTTGACCTCCCCTGGAGGGCTGCTCTACTACCTGTATCAAGGCGTGAAGCTGGGTATTTATCCGCCTTTGATCTTCCTTGGTATTGGCGCAATGACCGACTTCTCCCCACTGATTGCCAACCCTAAGAGCCTGCTGCTGGGCGCAGCAGCTCAGTTTGGTATATTTGGTACCTACATCGGTGCTACCGCTATGGGCTTTGCTCCCAAGGTTGCAGGCTCTATCGCCATCATTGGCGGTGCAGATGGCCCTACCGCTATCTTCCTCACCTCTAAGCTGGCACCTGAGTACCTGGGCCCTATTGCGGTAGCAGCATACTCTTATATGGCACTGGTACCGATCATCCAGCCGCCCATCATGCGCGCGCTCACTACACAAAAGGAGCGCCAGATCAAGATGGGGCAGCTTCGCACAGTATCCCAGCGCGAAAAAATCATCTTCCCGATTGCCGTTACACTGGTTTGCGGTCTTTTATTGCCATCTGCCGTTACCCTCGTAGGCTGCCTGATGCTCGGTAACCTCTTTAAGGAGTCTGGCGTGGTAGACAGAATCAATAAAACCGCACAAAACGAGCTGATCAACATCATTACCATCTTCTTAGGTATCAGCGTTGGTTCCACCACCACAGCTGCATCCTTCCTCAATACCGATACCCTCAAGATCGTGGTCATGGGTCTGATTGCCTTCTCCGTCGGTAGTGCTGCTGGCGTGTTGATGGCGAAGCTCATGAATGTATTTGCAGGCGGTACCGTTAATCCGCTGATCGGCTCCGCAGGTGTATCCGCAGTGCCTATGGCAGCGAGAGTATCTCAGGTTGTAGGTCAGAAGGAAGACCCAAGCAACTTCCTACTGATGCACGCTATGGGACCAAACGTAGCTGGCGTAATCGGCTCTGCCATTGCAGCAGGTGTGCTGCTTTCAGTACTGGGCTAAGCTCAGTTCATCTTATCATCAATCCAGCCCGCCTTTACACCTCCATGGGTGTAAGGGCGGGCTGTTGCTTTGTAAAATTAACCTACAGATCCTTATAAACACAGTGTACTAAATACACGTATAGCCGTTTGCTACTGCACCATTTATAACACCTCGATTAGCCTGATTTGCGTTTTGACGAAGTCAAAAAAATCACCAAACAAACCGCAGTTTATAAGTGCCACTGGACACTTTCATCGAATCCTGCTATACTATTCACATGAGTATATCTACCATAGCCTCTACTTCCTACGTGATTTCTTTAAGGTATATAACTATATCGGCTGTCATATTTGCAGCTATATTGGGAGGAAACAATGGGTACAAAGACCCTGCTAACCCATATCAAGATCTTTCTGCTGCTGGGCTCCATCATACTGTTCTTTAGTTTATCCTATATCGGTTGCCCCATCCGATTCGGCACCGGCGTCCCCTGCCCTACCTGTGGCATTACACGGGCGCTCACGTCGCTTTTGCATCTAGACTTCGCTGGATATTTCTATTACCTACCCACTGCGGTGCCTCTGATTGCATCGATATTGATACTGATCCATCGAGATGTCTACAAGCCCTTTAAGAGCAAGGCTGCCAATATATTTATATGGCTTACTTTACTACTCACTATGTTGATTTACTTCTACAGGCTATATTATAAGCTCATCCCTTAATGATATAGAGATTACTCAGGCAAATAATACACTGGTCATACAGACCACAGGAGGTTATTATGGACGCACAAAAGCTGGATATGTATCTGATCTCTAACAGCAAGTACTTCCCCCCAGACAAAATCATGTATATTAGAGAGCGCCTAAGCCAGATGGATGAGAATAATTTTATCAATATTGCCACACTGGAGCTAAAAGACCCCTCTACCATGCTCTTGATCTCCATCTTCTTAGGTGGTCTTGGCATCGACCGCTTTATGCTTGGCGACATCCCTATGGGCATCCTCAAGCTGCTGACTGCAGGTCTGTGCGGCATACTGACCATCTATGACTGGTTCATCATATCAAACAAGACCAAGGAGATCAACTTCCAAAACTTCATGATGCGGGTATAATCGTCTTTTGGTAAGGCCTAGCCTAGCTATGCCACACTTAGTGCGACAGCAAATCCAATTACTTTACATTACTTTAGGTATAACCTCCTAATACTATACAATACATAGAGCATTTGCCTGTTGCGACAGCAAATGCGCCTATCTACCCAAGCCCGACACCCTAATCTGCGCGCATCCACTGAAACAATGGCTTTGTACCTATATAAGCGCAAAAAATGCAGCCTGTAACCAGGCTGCATTTCGTATAGCATAAGTAATTTTACATAAAGAGGATTTTGCAAAAAGAGCAAACGCCCTATAATCCTCTAATCGATAATCTCGTAATTGGGCCACTGATAGCGTAGCTTCGTGCCTTCGTCAGTATCCATAGGCAGTAAAGCTCTGGCTACTCGATTTTGCACACCGCTATCGCTGATGAGCACAGCATAATCTCCATCTATGCGCTGCACGGTATAGAGTATTACACTATCCATTGCTACCGTCTCCGATTGCAATTGGCACTGCATCCGCAGGGATCGGGCAACGATAGCCCTCAGCGCTGCGCAGCGCAAACTCCTTACGGGCGGCTTCTAATACAGCAGGCTTCTCAAAAAGATCGATTGCTGCTGCAGCCAAAACCTTACCTGCATATAAAGTACCCTTATGGGCGATGGAGGTAGGGCCGCAAGAAACATTTTGCCAAGAGTGACCAGGGCAGTTAGAGGGGTAGGTCACTACGCTGATCTGAGCTGTAGGGGTCAGCCAGCTTACATCACCTACGTCGGTAGAGCCCATCCGCTGCATGGTAGAGGAGAAATAAGGCATGAGGAAGTCATTTAACGGCTTGCCACCCTTGATCTTCTCCTGTACAAAAGCTGCGATCTCGGCATCATGGTTTGAGCCAAAGCCAGGCAGTAGGGTCTTAGGATTCTCATAGGTTTTGATCAGCTCTGCCGCAAAATCCACTTCTTCTTGGGTATAGCTAGGCACACCCAGCTCCTCGAAGTTTTCGTGCAGGAGCTTTTCCAGTGCAAAGTTTGGCACTGTGTTGGAAGTACCATCGATAAAGGTACGCTCTAAGGTGGTGGAGGTCATGAGGGCTGCACCCTTGGCAATGTCATCTACACGATCGAGGAGATCAAGTGCCTGACCTACCTTGTTGGAGCGCACCATATATAGCACCTTTGCCTGAGGCTGTACTACATTGGGAGAATACCCACCTGCATCGGTGATCGCATAGTGGATCCTAGCGTCGTCGGTGGTGTGCTCTCTTAAAAACTGCACGCCGATATTCATCAGCTCTACTGCATCCAGCGCCGAGCGCCCCAGATGAGGATCAGCAGCCGCATGGGAAGAAACACCCTTAAACTTATACTCAATCTGCAAGCTAGAGTTACAGGTACCCGTAGTGACCTCATTTACAGAGCCGGGGTGCCATGTCAGTGCAGCATCAAGCTGCTCAAAAATGCGCTCACGCGCCATAAAAGACTTACCTGCACCTCCCTCTTCACCAGGGCAACCATAGAAGATTACGGTACCGGAGCTACCAGAGGTCTCGAGATAACGCTTAACCGCCAGCGCGGCAGCAAATGCACCTGCACCCAGCATATTATGCCCGCAGCCATGACCTGCTTTGCCTGCTACAATAGGCTCCTTAACCGTGCTTCCGCCTTTTTGAGAAAGGCCAGAGAGGGCGTCATACTCGGATAAAATACCGATCACGGGTTTCCCACTACCAAAAGTACCGGTGAAGGCAGTTTCAACACCTGCTGTGCCTTTTTCTACTACGAAGCCCTCGTCTAAAAGCGCCTTACAGTAAAGCTCCATCGACTTATGCTCCAGCAGTGAGAGCTCAGCATACTCCCAGATACGGTCGTTGATGTCTAGGATCAGGTCTTTTTTGCTATCGATCACTGACAGTGCCGCTGCTTTTGTATTGTGCATGATGTTTCCTCCTTTATGTTGTCCTATTTATTGGGGTGCCTATGGCTGATAAACCCTCTGGGGCATCAGCCTAAAGCTAACTGTCTTAATAAAGCACCTTGCTTAGGAATTCTTTGGTTCTGGGGTTTTGAGGATCACCAAAGATCTGTTGAGGTGTACCTTCCTCTGCGATGACGCCATTATCCATAAAGAGCACCCGATCGGAAATCTCACGGGCGAAGCCCATCTCATGGGTAACGATTACAGTGGTCATACCGTTATTGGCAAGATCTCTGATAACCGCCAGTACCTCGCCGACCATCTCGGGGTCAAGGGCAGAGGTTGGCTCGTCAAAGAGCATCACATCAGGCTCCATCGCCAGCGCGCGCACGATTGCCAGACGCTGCTTCTGCCCGCCAGAAAGTCGCCTTGGGTACTCATCTTTTTTATCGAGAAGCCCAACCTTACTCAGCAGGTTTTCTGCCAGAGCTTCCGCCTCTTGCTTAGTCTTTTTACCGACCAGCATAGGGGCAAGGGTAATATTGTCTTTTACAGTCAGATGGGGGAATACATTAAAATGCTGAAACACCATGCCCATCTTTTGACGGTGAAGGTTGATATCTATTTTCTTATCGGTAATGTCAACGCCTTCAAAGTTGACGATACCCTTGGTAGGCACCTCAAGAAGGTTTAGACAACGTAGGAAGGTACTTTTGCCGCTTCCCGAAGGGCCGATAATCGATACAACCTCACCCTTACGGATTTCGTTGTCGATTCCTTTAAGCACCTCAAGCTTACCAAAGCTCTTATGCAGATCAATTACCTTAATCACCGGCGCCCATCCTCCTCTCAAAGCGTGCTATAATCTTAGACAATGTAAAGGTTACAATAAAGTAGATCGCACCTGCAATCATCAGCGGCTCAATGGTGAGGTAAAGCGCGCCGTTGATCTTGCGGTACTGGGTCATCAGATCCCCAATATAGAAGGTAGACGCCAAGGATGTTTCCTTGATGACCATAACAAATTCATTTGCCAGCGCAGGCAGGATGTTTTTAATCGCCTGAGGCATGACAATCTTAATCATAGTCTGGGTAGTGCTAAGCCCTAAGCTGCGCGCAGCCTCAGTCTGCCCCTTATCCACCGCTTGAATACCTGCTCGGATGATCTCAGCTACATACCCTGCGCTGTTGATGATCAAAGCGATCAACACGCTGGTCATCTTAGAAATATCGGCTCCGATCATCTCAGGCAGCAAGAAGTAAAAGAAATACAGCTGCAGCAAGAGAGGGGTACCACGGATTATTTCGATAAAGCAGGTAGAAAGCCACCGAAAAGGAGCAAAGCGTGACATTTTGGCCAGCGCCACCAGTGAGCCAAACACTGCGCCAAAAATAACCGTCATCGCCGAAAGGTACAGGGTGATCCCAAGTCCTTCGACAAAAAGGTTCCCGTACTTTTGCAGCAGCATGGTAATAGTCTGTAGCATGAACGATCCTCCCGTTTGTTTTGAGTTATGCATGTATTAAGTAAAAAGCGTATTTATCTGCATATATACAGTATTTAAAGATATTCCACTTGTATGCAGTCGGTTTCTTAAAAAACAAGGTGCAGGGTTACCCGCTGCACCTGTCGCTTCACATATCGATCAGCAATTTCACACTTTCATATTCCCTTACCGCATTTAGCGGGGCAGCTTAAGAAATTGCCGATTACAAGTAAGCAATGCTTTATTTAAAGTTCGTATTATTTAGACAGCTCTTCAGAAAGAGCAACTGCGTCGGTCAGCCACTGAGCATACTTACCGCTTGAAACAACCTCTGCGATGATTTCATTTACTGCATCCATCAGCTGAGTTTCACCCTTTTTGCAAGCGACCACGAAGCCTTCGCTGTCATATTCAAAGATCAGAGGAGCAACTGCCAGCTCAGGGTAATTCTTGACAAACTGATCGCCAGTGGTAATATCCACTGCTACAGCGTCTACCTTGCCCGACTTAAGCAGCATAATGCCATCATTAAGGGTAGTAATCATCTCGATGGTGCTATCGGTTAGCTGTGCGTTGGCGATGTCTAGCTGGATTGATCCGTTTTGTGCAGCCACACGCTTGCCCTTAAGGTCTGCTATTGTCTTAAAGCTGTCGGCATTTTCCTTTAGGGTAACGATGCCCTGCTGCTCTCCTGCATAATACACCTCAGACAGCGCCGCTTGCTCAGCACGCTCAGGATTTACGCTTAGACCAGAGATCGCAAGATCCGCCTTACCCTCGTTGACTGCTGCAACCACAGCGGCAAACTCAATCGGCTCAATCACCAGATCAACACCGAGCTTCTCTGCTATATACTTTGCGAGCTCCATGTCAGCGCCTACATAAGACTCCTGACCGCTCTTGCGCAGATCTTCAAACTCAAAGGGTGCATAGTCAGGGCTAGTAGATACTACCAGCTTGCCAGCTTGCTTGATGCGCTCCAGTGCGTTGGCAGGTGCAGCCTGAGAGCTTGGGGAGGATGGAGCCGCAGGCTGCGCACAACCGACAAGCATCATAGCTGCTACAGCAGCAGAGATTAATATTTTAGATATCTTCTTCATATCCATCACCTTTTATCTTTCTTAGTATTGTATAAGAGCCGGGTAAACCTTAGCTCCTTATCTGCCACAACGCTGTTTGGCGATGCAGCCATACGGATTATTATACTATCTTACCCCATCAAAAGCAAGGGATATGCGAATAAAAAATCTATTTATGCAATTATTCAGGGGGGGTTATTTAACGTTTAACTCTTTGGCCAGTGCGGTAGCTTCTTCTACCCACTTTTGATACAGACCGGTGCTTTCTGCTTCTTTGATCAGTTTGTTGACTTCTTCCAGCAGCTCGACCTCGCCTTTTTTGATACCGGCAATATTGCCTGCGCTCTCATAGTCAAACTTAATCTCCGACATCACCAGCTCAGGGTAATTCGTGGCATATTGGTCTCCGGTAGTAGAAGACATAGCCAGTGCATCAATCTTACCGGTCTGGAGCATCATAATACCATCATTTAAAGAGGTGATCAGCTCAATCTGTGGGGACTCAACCTGAGAAGAAGACAGATCAAACTGCAGAGAACCATTTTGTGCGCCAATTTTCTTTCCCTTAAGATCAGCCAGCGACTTGTATACATCCTTATTCTTTGCAGCAATCATTACTCCCTGGTAGCCTGAACCTTTATTATAAGGTACCGATAGCTCCATAGCTGCTGCTCTTTCAGGCTTGGGTGCCATACCGCTGATACCGATATCTACCTTGCCCTCGGTAACCGCAGCAACCACAGCGCCAAAATCCATCGGCTCAATGACTAGCTCTACTCCAAGACCCTTGGCGATATATTTGCCAAGCTCGATATCGGCACCCACAATTGCTTCCTGACCACTCTTGCGGATATCTTCAAACTCATAAGGGGCAAAATCTGGGCTTGTAGCCATCACCAGCTTACCGGTAGCTTTGATCTGCTCGAGGCGATTGGTGGGAGCTGCGGGAGCGGAGCCAGCAGCACTTGGAGAGCTTGCAGCAGGGGCATTGCCTGCACAGCCTGCCAGCAGCATGAGAGATAACGAAAGTGCAAGTAATTTCTTAAATGAGTTTTTCATAATTGCCTCCATTTATTGTCTTATAGAATATTTATTGAATATACTCATATTATATATGCATTAATTCAATTTGTCAAAGCTTGATTTAAGCGAAATCTCACTAAAAATCCATCAAAAACGGTCAATATTTAAAATTATAGCCTTATTATATGCTATTTAATAAATTTTACTTTAATTTATATAGCTTTTCCCCTCAAAACAAATTATTACCATGTATTATTTATTGAATATATTCACTATTATTTCGGATGTAAATAATCTATATTTTAATCGCGTTAATAATGATTGCTATTTATACAAAGGACGTGCCAATAAGTGGATGAGATTTGTTGAATAATAGTCTAGTTTCTTGTAAATAAAAGTAGTATCATCTTAGATGTATTGTTAAATATATAAAATTATCATAAAAATTTGTTTATTTTCCATAGAGAAAGGAGAGTTTCTATGCATACATTGATTAACGAGCTGGTCGCCATCGACCGCAGAGCAAGGGAGATCGTCGCCCAGGCAGAAGCCCTCAAAAACGAGACTCTGGAAAAAGCAGAGCTAGATGCCAAAAGAGCCAAAGTCGAGTATCAAAACCGCGCGGACAAACATATCGTCGAAACCAGAGAAAGCTTCAATAGCTCTATGGAACAACGTCAAAGCGCCATTCAAAGCGGGTATACCAAAGCACTCGATGCCATGAACGAGCGCTATGAGCAAAACCGCAGCTTGTGGGTGCAGCAGATCGTTGACAACATCATCGGGTAATATACCCATAGAGCCTATACACAATCCATAATAGAAAGGGTGGTGGATATGAAGGTATCTTCCTCCAACAAGGCCATAGTTTCCAAGGCGAAATCTATGTATGGTAAGCGCCTGACCCTATCAAACTACCGTGACTTAATGAGCAGACGCAGCATCGACGAAATCGCCTACCAGCTAAAGACCTACCCCGGCTATCAAGACTCCCTCGATGGCCTCACCGATGCATCCCGCCATCCGGGTCTGTTTGAGCATCTGCTCCGACGTACCGTCTTTGAGCGCTATCAATCCCTCAAGCGGTATGATTTTACCGGCGACGGGTATTTCTATAAGCATCTGACCGTTACCGCAGAGATTCAGATGATCAGCATGGCAGTGCGGCAGATTATTTCTACCGACCCTACCGACATCATCAAGCTTATACCTGGTTATCTGGCAGGGCATCTATCCTTTAATATGCTGGAGCTAGGAAAGGTCAAAAATTACGATGATCTCCTTCGCGTGGTAAGCGGCACCGAGTATTATAAGATCCTAGCCCCTCTCACGCCGCCCGAAGACGCTCAGCCTGATTTCTTCTCCATCGAAAATGCACTGCGGCAATATCAGTATCGCAAGCTTTTTGCCTCTATTGATGAGTTCCCCAAAAAGACTGCACAGGAGCTGAGGACCCTCTACAAATCCTTGATTGATTTGATCAACCTAGCCAATATGTACCGTATGAAGGTACACTTTGACGAAAGCCCCGAAAAAATCCGCTCTTATATGTTTTTCTTTGAAGGTCATAGCCATATAAAAGAAAAAAACTTCGATCGGCTCATTACATGCGCCCCCGACGAGTTTATGCAGATCCTTAAGCACACCAGCTATGGCAAATACATCCCCCAAAACATCACCACGCACTTTGAGCACATCACCCATACCATCCGCTATCAGATCTGCAAAAAGATGCTACAGTTTTCCAGCGACCCGGCCGTGGTATTTGCCACCTATCTGGCGATCCATGAGATTGAAATCGAAAATATCATCAACATCATTGAGGGTGTGCGTTATAGCCTGCCCATACCACAGATTGAGGCAATGCTGATACTCTAGTCAAAGCTTGTTTCGAACCTATGAATAGCATCCGATCTTAAAGCAGCATACCTGCTGCGAAGAAATGAGATTTCTCATATTCCTAACATGCCCATAGGCTCTACTAAATAAAAAAGGAGGTTTTGCCAATGGCAATAGAAAGAATGTCCCTTGTCAACATTTTTGGCAAACGCAGCCAGCTTGACCGCGTCGTGCTCAAATGCTCCGACTGCAACGGTTTCCATCCGGAGCAAGCGTCTGGCCATAGCGAGAGCATCGAGGGGTTTTTACCGCTTAACGAAGAAAATCCCTACGCTTCCTTGCTTCGGAGGATCAGCGACCTTGCCCAGACATCAGGGATTAACCTAGATCACCTGCAAACCAATCGAAGTACCGCACAGCTTAAAGAAAGCTTGCGACTTTTAAATGAAGGGCGTATTAAGACCTCTGCCTTAAGGGACAGTAGTCCTCCCCCTTCCGACCACCCTATGACGGAGTACTTACATCGTTTCGGCTATGATCTTGATCTGCTGATCGATTGCAAAGAGCTAAGCATTGGCTTTGGCTATATCCCCACCAGAAATCAGCAAAAGCTTGCATCGATACAACACAATGACTACCTGCTCATTAAGCTGATGCAAGAGAAACGCCGCACCTTTCTTCTCTACATCACCCCCAAAAGTATGGAGCAAAGCACCGAAAGCCGCCTAGAGACAATCGGGTTCCAAAAGCATGGCATCCCTGAGTTTCTCCATCGAGCAGGCGACTCCGACAAAATACTTGGGCAAAATACTGAGGTAGACGGCTTTATTGAAGTGTTTCGAGATGAGCTTATTTCCCTATCCAACACCCAGCACACCATCCAAAATGCCATCAACAGCTTTGAAGCTGCGCTGACACACATCAATCATATGGATGCGCTGGATTTTAACCTCGATGAGCTATTTTCCTGCAAGTTTTTAAAGGTGCGCTTCGGGCGTATCCCTGCCGACAACTTCAATAAGCTTGATTACTACAAAGATAAAATGTTCTTCTATATTTCTCTCGACTCCGACAAGGACTACAACTGGGGGCTATACATAACTGCGAAGGAGTTTGCCGCCGAAGTCGATGAGATCTTTTCTTCTCTCTATTTTGAGCGATTATGGATCCCCGAGTATGTCCACGGTACCCCGGATTTTGCCAAAGTCCATCTGCAAACTGAGCTAAAAGCCCAGTATGAAGCCCAAGCTTATCTGGAAAAACGGATCCAACAGCTGGTTACCGCCAACTCCACCAAGTTCGCCCAGATCTACTTTAGGCTGAAATTTTTAAGTGACACCTTTGATATGCGCAAATATGTCACCGTGCAGGGAGAAACCTTCCACATTGAGGGCTTCATCCTCGAAAAGCTTGCGGATACCTTTGTCAAGGGCTTTGAGAGTGTCCCCGATATCTCGGTAGAAATCGCCCCTGTCGACAACGACAAGCGCCTTGTGCCCCCTACAAAGCTCAAGAACAACTTTATGTTCCGCCCCTTTGAGATGTTTGTCGAGATGTATGGTCTCCCCGGCTACAACGACATGGACCCAACCCCCTTTGTGGCGATCACCTATATGCTGCTCTTTGGCATCATGTTTGGCGATGCAGGTCAGGGTCTGGTTATCTCACTGGTTGGCTTATTCCTCTCTAAGGTCAAGAAGATGCCCCTAGGCGGGATCATGGTACGCATAGGCATCACCTCCACCCTCTTTGGCATGATCTACGGATCGGTCTTTGGCTTTGAGGAGCTCTTAAACCCCTTCTACATCGGGGTACTGGGCCTAAGCGGCAAGCCAATCCATGTGATGGATCCTTCTGCCACCAACCTGATCCTAGGCACAGCGGTGGGCTTGGGTGTGGTACTGCTCACCTGTACGATGGTGCTCAATATCACCCTCTCTCTACGCAAAAAGGACTACGGGCGAGCGTTGCTCTCCAACAGCGGCGTCGCCGGCTTGGTCTTTTACCTCGGCGTGGTGGCAATGGCAGTCAACAAGCTTATGCTGGGTGGTGCTGCCTTTAACAACAGCTTCATCACCCCTCTGTTGGTGATTAGCTTCTTCTTGATGTTCTTTAAGGAGCCTATCGCCCACAAGATGGAAGGTCACGCAAGCAGCCCCTTTGAGCACGGTCTGGGAGCCTTCTTTACTGAAGCCTTCTTTGAGATGTTTGAGATCGTACTCTCCTTTGTAACCAATACCATGTCCTTCCTTCGTGTCGGCGGCTTTGCCTTGGCACATGCGGGCATGATGGCGGTGGTCTTTAATCTGGCAGGCTCGGTTCCTCCCCTCTTCTCCCCCCTGGTCATCATCATCGGAAATGTTTTCGTCATGTGCATGGAGGGTCTGATCGTAGGTATTCAGGTGCTGCGACTGGAGTTTTATGAGCTGTTTAGCCATTATTTCGATGGCAACGGCAAGCCCTTCGCTCCAATTTACTCAAAACAGTAGTTTTTATAAACAGGCTACCTGCTTATAAAAAGGCGCTGCACTTATGCAACCGCCATTCAAATGCAACACGCCACAGGCGAAACTAAACTGAGTTTTATTTGAATAATTTCTGGAGGATAAAAACATGAAAAACACAAAATCTATAAAGCTAATTTCCCTTTTTGTACTGGTATCTCTAGTTAGCGCCCTGCTCTGCACCAGCGTTTTTGCTTCTACCGGTGAAACCGCTGCAGCTGCAGCCGCAGTAGCTACCGCTGGTACCGGCATCGGTGCAGGCCTTGGTCTGATTGCTGCCGCTGCTGTAACAGGTATGGCTGCTATCGGTGCAGGTATCGCTGTTGCTTCCGCTGCTCCTGCTGCTATCGGAGCCTTCTCCGAGGATCCTAAGGCCTTTGGTAAGGCGCTGATCTTCGTTGCACTAGGCGAGGGTGTTGCGCTGTACGGACTCTTAATCTCCATCCTGATCCTTAATAAGATATAGTTATGAAATTTTATCTACTAAGCGACAACAGCGACACCTTGACGGGTCTTCGTTTAGCGGGAGTAGAGGGCGAAATGATCAGCGATCTTGCTGGTCTGCAAGCCAAGATCACAGCGCTGGTAGCTGATAAATCCATCGGTATCCTGTTGATTTCCCCCTCCATCATGTCAAGGGAGCAGGATTTTATCAACAATATCAAACTCCACAACAAGACCCCTCTGATTTTAGAGGTTCCCCAGCCGGGCAAGCGCCCCGGAGCCTCCTCAGGGCTGGAAAAATTCGTCAGCGACGCAATAGGCATCAATATTTTCTAGCCTAATACCCGCAGAAAGGAGAACCTATGTCACAGTTTGATAATAAGATGAGGCGATTTGAAGAGTCGATCCTCTCAACTGCCACCAGACAACGAGATGAGATCATCAAAGAAACTAAAAGACTTCAGCAAAGTGCCAGTGAAAAAGCTCGCAGGGATATCCTCGTGGGTACCGCCACCAACCTAAAGGCGGAGATTAGCGATCTGGAGTCTGACTATAAGATCAAGCTTTCTCAAAAGTCTGTCGAGTACCGAAAGGCCCTCCTAAACCGCAGAAGCGAAATCGCGGAGCAGATCTTTGCAGAAGCCAAAGAAAAGCTGGATGCCTTCATCGGCAGCCCTGCTTATAAAGACGCCCTCTGTAAAAAACTCAGCAACCTAGGCGCCCAATACCCCTACTCTGGCTGGGAGCTGGTTTTACTGCCTGCCGATGAGGCCATTGCTCAGGAGGTAGCTGCTGCTTTGGGGCAGAGCTGCACCCTATCCTTTGATGCAGAGAGCCTTACAATGGGTGGCTTTATCCTGCGCCACAAGGAGCGCAATCTGGTAATTGACCAGTCTTATGGCACATTGTTGGAGGAGCAGCGCAAGTGGTTTGCCGCCAACAGTGGGCTTAAGGTAACGATAGAAGAAGGGAGATAACCTATGTCAAGCAACGTAATTTTTTCGATCAATGGGCCTGTCATTACCGTGACCGACACCTCTGACTTCGCTATGCTGGAGATGGTGTATGTAGGCCACAAACAGCTTGTAGGCGAGGTCATCTCCGTCACCAGCGCAGCTACTACCATTCAGGTCTATGAGGTCACCACAGGCCTGCGCCCCGGAGAGCCTGTAGTAGGCACCGGTATGCCAATCTGTGCCACCCTCGGCCCCGGCATCCTCACCAATATATTTGACGGTATCCAGCGCCCTCTGAATGAGATCGCAAAGCTGACCGGCTACTTTATCACCGAGGGCTGTAACCTCCCCTCGGTAGACATGCATAAGCAGTGGGATGTCACCGTAACCGTGAAGGAAGGCGATCACCTGCGTGGAGGCGATGTTTACGCCACCTGCCCCGAAACCTCCCTGATCGAGCACCGCTCCATGATCTCCCCCTTACTCTCAGGTGAAGTAGTGTGGGTAGCGCCAAACGGCAGCTACACCGTAAACGATACCATCCTAAAGCTCAAGACCGATAACGGCGATGTGCAGGAGATCACTCTACTGCAGAAGTGGCCGATCCGTAACCCCCGCCCTGTCAAATCCCGTCTGCCTATATCGGTACCGCTGATCACCGGTCAGCGTGTCATCGATACCCTCTTCCCCATTGCAAAGGGCGGCTCTGCAGCAGTGCCCGGCGGATTTGGCACCGGCAAAACCATGACCCAGCACCAGCTGGCAAAGTGGTGTGATGCCGACATCATCATCTATGTAGGCTGCGGCGAGCGTGGCAACGAGATGACTCAGGTGCTTGAAGAATTTGGCGAGCTGATCGACCCCAAGAGCAACCAGCCTCTGATGGCTCGTACCTCTCTGATTGCCAATACCTCCAACATGCCTGTAGCAGCCCGTGAGGCCTCCATCTACACCGGCATCACCCTAGCAGAGTACTACCGTGACATGGGCTACCATGTAGCCATCATGGCCGACTCCACCTCTCGCTGGGCCGAGGCACTGCGTGAGATCTCCGGTCGTCTGGAGGAGATGCCCGCAGAGGAAGGCTTCCCTGCTTACCTGCCCTCTCGTATCTCACAATTCTACGAGCGCGCGGGCCTGATGATCAACCTAAACGGCAGCGAAGGCTCTGTTTCGATTATCGGTGCGGTATCTCCTCAGGGCTCCGACTTCTCCGAGCCCGTTACCCAAAATACCAAGCGCTTTGTCCGTTGCTTCTGGGCACTCGATAAGGCACTGGCCTATGCAAGGCATTACCCATCCATCAACTGGCTCTCTAGCTACTCGGAGTATACCGACGAGCTAAGCAAGTGGTATGCCAAGAATGTGGATAAAGACTTCATGAAGAAGCGTCAGGAGCTATTAAACATCCTCAATGAAGAGAGCAAGCTGATGGAGATCGTCAAGCTAATCGGCTCCGACGTATTGCCCGACGACCAGAAGCTGATCATCGAGATCGCCAAGGTCATCCGTGTAGGCTTCTTACAGCAAAACGCTTACCATCCAAGCGACACCTATGTGCCGATGGAGAAGCAGCTAAAGATGATGGAAATCATCCTGCATCTCTTTGCAAAGTGCAAGGAAGTCCTCGCTAAGGACAGAGCACTGGAAGACATCTTAGATCAAGATATCTTTGAATCAGTTATCAAGATTAAATACGACGTACCAAACAGCAATCTAGAGCTGCTCGATAGCTACATCACCAACATCGACAGCAAGCTTGCTCCCCTGTTAAAATAAGCGAAAGGAGGAAATCATATGAGCATTCGTATTGTGGGACTCACAGAAATCAACGGTCCCATCGTAGCGCTTGACAATGTGGAGGGCGTCAGCTTTGATGAAATGGCAGAGCTTAAGCTTGCCGACGGCAGCATCCGCCATGGGCGTGTCGTCATGATCGAGGGCAAAAGAGTCGTCATCCAGGTATTTGAAGGCACCAGTGCCATGAAGCTGGGCGAAACCACGACAACTTTGACAGGCCGCCCTATGGAGCTGCCTGTATCCCCCGAAATCTTAGGCAGAATCTTTAACGGCTCCGGTAGACCGGTAGATGATCTGGGAGATGTCTACGCCGAAAAGCGCCTCGACATCAACGGTAAGCCTCTTAACCCCATCTCCCGTACCTACCCCCGTAACTATATCCGCACAGGCATCAGCGCCATCGATTCCATGATGACCTTGATTCGTGGGCAAAAGCTCCCAATCTTCTCAGGCTCAGGCATGAGCCACAACAAGCTGGCTGCACAGATCATCGCCCAAGCACAGATCGACGATGAAAGCAGCGGTGGTTTTGCTGTAGTATTTGCCGCAATGGGTGTCAAAAACGACGTAGCCGACTACTTTAAGCGTTCCTTTGAGCAGGCGGGTATTATGGATAACGTTGTTATGTTCCTCAACCTCTCAAACGACCCCATCATCGAGCGTATCCTCACCCCACGCTGCGCCCTCACTGCGGCAGAGTATCTTGCTTATGAGCTGGGCATGCAGATCCTGGTGGTGTTGACCGATATGACCTCCTACTGTGAGGCAGTCCGCGAGTTCTCCTCTTCCAAGGGCGAGATCCCCGGTCGTAAGGGTTACCCCGGCTATCTATACTCCGACCTTGCATCGATCTATGAGCGTGCAGGCGTAGTTGGTGAGCATGGTGGCTCTGTTACCCAGATCCCCATCCTCACCATGCCAAACGACGACATTACCCACCCTGTGCCCGACCTGACAGGCTATATTACCGAGGGTCAGATTGTACTAGATCGCGCTCTTGAGCAATCGGGCATCTATCCGCCGATATCAGTACTACCCTCCCTTTCTCGTCTAATGAAGGACGGTATCGGTGAAGGCTATACAAGATCCGACCACTCTGCGGTATCCAACCAGCTTTTTGCCAGCTACGCCAAGGTGCAGGAGGCTCGAAGCCTTGCTTCGGTTATCGGTGAAGAGGAGCTATCCCCCATCGATAAGAAATACCTGCAATTTGGCAAGGCCTTCGAGAAGCTCTTCGTCGCGCAGCGCTTTACCGAAAACCGCAGCATCATCCAGACCCTCGACCTTGGCTGGCGTCTGCTCTGCATGCTGCCAAAGCAAGAGCTTGATCGTATCGACGAAAAATTACTAGCACAAAACTATGATAAATTCCAAGAAGAAGCCCTAAGCGCACAGATGATGAGCGACGGTGAATCTGACAGCACCTCTATCACCGAAATGCTGGCGCTGGGAGGTGAGTAGCCTTGGCTGAGCAAAATGTCTCTCCTACCAAAGGCAACCTGCTTGCTTCTAAAAAGACTCTGGAGCTCTCCAACCTTGGCTTTGACCTCTTAGATCGTAAGCGAAACGTATTGGTGCGAGAGCTGCTGACCATGGTCACAGGCATCAAAAACCTGCAAAAAGACCTGGATCAAGCCTATGCCGAGGCCTACACAGCCCTCAAGTATGCCAATATCGCCATCGGAGATGTGCAGGGCCCAGCCTACTGTATCCCAGAGGATCATTCCATCAGCATCACCAACCGCAGCGTCATGGGTGCTGTGCTCCCTACTGTCAAGAGCCAGCCAATGGAGCTAAAGCTCTACTACGGTCTTTTAAACACCAACTCCCTGCTGGATGTTGCTTATATTAAGTTTAACAAGGCAAAGGAGCTCACCGTAAAGATGGCAGAGCTAGAGTCGGGCGTGTTTCGTCTGGCGACTGCTATCCGCAGTACCCAGCGCCGTACCAACGCACTGCAAAACATCGTCATCCCCAGATACACCTCTACTGTCAAGTCGATTACCGACTCGCTGGAGGAAAAAGAGCGGGAGGAATTCTCCCGGCTCAAGGTCATCAAGACCACCAAGGCAAAGCATGCAAGGCAATAAACAGCCTGCATCCAATCGATATAAAAAGGGCAGCGGTTTAACCGCTGCCCTTTCGCTTTACTCTTTATTGAGTGCCGCCACCCATGCCTCATGAAACTGGGCGATACTCTGATAACGCTCCTGCTTCTCAAAAGCGGTTGCCTTACGCAGCACCATATAGCTGGCCCTATTTAAGCTCCAATCGTCCAGTGTGCAAGGGAAAAATGCAATGTATCTATACCGCTTTGCGATTTCTTCCTTGGTATATGACCCGAAAAAATCAAAAAGCAGGGCCCCAAGTGTATATACATTGGTACATTCCTCAATTTCAGCACCCAGAGCATATTCCTCAGGGGCTTTTAGCCGCTTAGTACCCCAATATCCTTCACCCCGATCATTGACCGCAGGCTGTTTTCTAAAAAAATCAATATCACAGAGCATCACCGTATCTGCCAAAAAATCATACAAGATGCTGCCATCATAAAAATCAACCGCCACATATCCTTTAGCCGCAACCTTTTTCAAAAAAGAGAATAAAACCTCTGTTGCTTTTAGCTTTTGAAGCTTAGGAAGCTCTTTAAATCTCACCCTGGGGGATTTTAAACTTGGGTCTGCCGCATACTTTTCAAAATTCCAGTGGTCATACAAGCACTCCCCCTCTGCCCAAGCAAACACCGCCACATAAAGCTCCTCCACAGGGTAATGCTCAAGCAGGCGAATCAAATGGGGATGTCGCAGCTTCTCATAAAGTGGCATCGCGCTTTTTAAAGCAAGCACCGATTCTTCTGGCGAGACCTGTGCCTCTAGGGTACCCACACCAGCAATCTTGACGAAATATCTCTCTCCCTGCCCCTGCATCCCAAGGCATACACAGCCCGAGCCAGTTTGATCATTGACCCAAAAGGCTGTACCGTATCTTTTAAGCCAGTGAAAATCCCGTTGCTCCTTGATGCGAAAGCACATTGCATCCACAGTAATGACCGCCATATTCACCTCCATTTATGCGTATGAGCAAAGGTTGTAATTTCAGCTGCGCTAGCAAA
>DAMCAP010000011.1:4709-29486 GCA_032059445.1 Oscillospiraceae bacterium | reverse complement strand
AAAACTCTTTGGCTACACTACCTATGAGTAAACCCTGTGGTCTTATACCGCCCGGCAAATTTTTCTCTGATAAACCTCTCAAAGCCCTCTTTGTCCGCTACATCCTTTTTGCGGATCAGAGTAGCCTGATTGGCGTTTAGATAAAAAATATAGTAATCCTTACTCTCCAGCAGCGCAAAAAATTGATCATAGCCCATTGTACCTACCGAGGCAAAAGCAGGCTGCTCCATGGTTAGGCTATCGGCAAAAAACTTCAGGATCGCTTTACTGCCAAAGGCAGCTGTCCGATCGGTTTTGATCCGCTGCTTATTTTTTGCTTCTACCCGCAGGCAGATGACAGCCACTGACAGTACAAAGAGCACCCCCCAAAGCAAAAGCACCGTCCATAACTTTCTCCACGGCTCCCCTGCGCTGATCACTACACTACCCACCAAGCTAATCAAAGCTATGAGTGGGATGACCAGCTTGTTTCTTAAGAAGGTCGCAGTGTAGAGAAATTTACGATAATCCTCTTTTTCCATAGTGGTTTCGATCAGATAAATTGGCTCCATCATTTGCTGTATCCTTTCCTACGTCTGGTTATCGAAGAGCATGGCTACCTGCCACAACGGCTTTACGAAGCTACAGCCTTGCTCCCCATAATCCAGTTTGCATACAAACCCTGTTGCGATACGTTCGCTGCTTATGTTGCATCTTAGCCTACGCTGCTATTCTAGTCCTTGGTTTCCCCAGGCATCTTTAGCAGTCGCCGCTCTTAGGGTATATACATCCTCCCGCCGCTGGTGCATCAAGGGCAGACCCGCCCGCACCTCATCGATCCGCTCTAGCTTTAGTGTGACAAGGCGGATCTCCTCATCTTCCCCTAGCCTTTCCACCACATCACCCCAAGGAGAGCAGACGATGGAATTGGCGTAAGACACATATGGCCCAGCTGGATCTCTGGCAGGGGCTACACCTATGGTATAAAGCTGATTATCGGCAGCTCTGCCCCGAAACAACAGCTCCCAATGCGCTGGCCCTGTGGTCATATTAAAGGCGCCCGGCACAATGACTGCTACTGCACCGTCGAGGGCCATGATCCTACAAAGCTCAGGGAATCGAAAATCATAACACACACAAAGGCCAATCTTACCGTATCTGGTCTCTGCTACGGTGATATCCTGCCCGGGGCTGAGGGTTTCTGACTCCTTGAAGCACTGCCCACCCTTTACATCAATATCAAATAGGTGGATCTTACGATGCTTACCAATCTCGTTGCCCTGAGGGTCAAAAGCGTAAGCGGTATTATATACCTCTCCATCTTCCATCTCGGGCATTGACCCTGCAAATACATAGATCCCACATTCCTCGGCCACTTCACGCATAGCCATATAGCTGCTTCCACCCGCTGGTTCGGCATATAGAGGGAAATTCATCGTCTGATAAGGGCAATTAAACATCTCTGGGAGTACCGCAATATCGGCTCCCGCAGCAGCTGCTTTGCGGATACACTCCACTGCGTGTGAAACATTATGTGCTTTGTTGTTTTGCACCTTTAGCTGGATCAATGCGACTACAGGATTTTTCATGCTGCACCTCTCAACAAAATTTCTGTGTTATGGTATAATAAATCTAAGCATTTACTCTGATTAGTTTTTGCCCTGCCTAAGGCTTTGGGCAATGATATCGCAAGCTTCAATGGCGAAAGACATCAATACAAAATCTTAAAACTATAGAATCAAAGGACGATACCTATGAGGATGAGAAGAAAGCCCTGGGCAAGACCAGAACTATCTGCCTGGAAATACAACATACAAGAGCCCACAACTTTAATCGGAAGATGGCAGGAGGAGTTTGGCAATCAAAACCCTCTGCATCTTGAGCTAGGCTGTGGCAAAGGCACCTTTGTAGCTGAAATGGCAGCGCAAAACCCCCACATCAACTACATCGCCGTTGATATCAAAAGCGAAGTAATTGTACTAGCAAAACGGGCAGTTGAAGCCAAAGCTGACCCCAACCGCCCTCTAAACGTAAGGCTAATGAGCCACGACATTGAGCGCATCACCACCATGCTCTCAAAGGAAGACCATATCCAGAGGATCTATATCAACTTCTGCAACCCTTGGCCCAAAAATCAATATAAAAAGCACCGCCTTACCCATACCCGACAGCTACAAAGCTACAAGAGCTTCCTAGCAGATGGTGGAGAAATTTGGTTTAAAACCGATGATCTGCCTCTGTTTGAGGAGTCGATCGCGTATTTTAAGGAGGCAGGCTTTGAAATTACAAAGCTTACCTATGATCTGCATCATAGCGATCTGCCTGCTCAGGTACAGACCGAGCACGAAATGATGTTTGCCAGCAAGGGGATTGCAATCAAGTTTCTAAGAGCAATAAAGCCAGCGGCACAATAGAGCTTCTAAGTTACGAGAGTTGCTGCATTGTTATGTTTCCCAATATTCTATTTGCACCTAATTAGATATACGTGAGTATTTGATTATTGGTAAGCAGCTTGCTTTTACAATCTACGTAACTAGCGATATACGCTAAGTCTAGTCAAGATTTAGGGTATACATCTTGGTAGGGCGACCTCGACCGCCTTGCTTATTGACTAGTATCACCGCTGCATAGCCGCTTTGCTCTAACTGGTTGAGGACCCTATTGGCACTTCTACGAGAGATATTTAAGTATCTGCCGATATCCTCACAGCTTAAGTAATGCTGGGGAATCTGCTCCCACATACCCTTTAGCTTCTGGATATAGAGCACCGACAGCCCCGAGCGCTCACTGATCAGCTGCAAGGCAGGGGTAATTTCACGAGAGTAACTAAAGCTATGCGAGGTACCGATCGGGCCTGTGACCATGCCATCCTCGCTGGTTACATAGCAATACCCCTCACCCTGAGCCAATGACTGCTCTAAGGCTATGGCAGCATGATCAGAGGCTGCACCAAGGCCAGTACCCACTCCCCAGCCGATCGAGGCGCTTACGCCCCGCTCCGCCAGCCATGGAGTCAAGGTTGCCTGAGTACAGTTATGGGTCAGCTCATCAAACCACCTTTTTTGGGTGATCAGATGGCAGGAATCCGCATTGCGATTTACCACCATATGAGGGCAATTGGTTGCGGCAAACTCCGATAGTAAGCGATAGAGATTATAGTAATCTCCATTTCCATACTTCACGATACCCAATACCGACAAGCCTCCGCTGACTGCCTTGGCAAGTGCTTTATTGGTGACACGCTCCAGAGCATCGGCGATGGTATAGACCGAAGGCTGTATGTAATAATGCTTGATTCCCTTTGATCTAAGCACCTTGGAGATCGTCGCTAGTCTAGTGGTCACACAATCAATCTTGCCCTGCTCATACAGATCAATATGATAGCGTAAGATATCTTCAATATCCGGCGGGTCGATCTCAGAGGTATATACATAGGGCATCTTCCCTTCGGGGATCAAGCTTTGAAGACCGCCAAATTGATCCTGTTCGTCGATAAAATCGACCGACACTCGATCAATGCTAATTTTATCTACTAGAATAATTTTTAACAGCAGCTCAAAAAAATCCGCCTTGCCTATCCGCAGCACCTCATAGGGGATGCCGCTATCCTCTGGCAATGCAGCCGCCTGATACCCACGGGGGCCGCCATAGATCACACCGTCAAGCTTTTTGATATTGGCGTTTAGCACGCTACCTGCCTGATCATAGTTCTGGTAAGAGAGGTAGAGCACCTCGCTCTTATCCCCAATCTGTCGGCACGCTTCTGTAATATCTGCCAGCGCGATGCCGGCGGTCAATGCTCCTATAAGAGGCTTCATACTCACTCTCCCAATAGCAATTTTACTTTTTTGGTGGTTAATCATTCAATGATGTATCATCATGTATTGTTGCTAGGCAATTATATTAAGCTAGATAAATGCCTGCGGCATAAGAGCTCTGTACCCTGCTCGCATGAATGAAGCGCAGGCAATTTCCCCCAAAAGGAGTGCCCGCGGGGTGTGAGCACTTGACTAATTGCATAAATCCTTTGCAAATAAGCAAAGTAGCTCGATACTTTGTGCTTATGCGACTACGCTTTATAGCCATATACTAGGCTAATAGCGTTGGTATATGAGACGCTTGCGCTTATTATACCATACAAATACTGCAAATCCAATCATTAACCCATAGCAAAATCCAAAATTTTGGTATATAATTACCTTATGCAGTGACTTCTGACAGGAAAATGAAAGGAGCCAGACATGATCAAAATCGGACTGATAGCGGCTTCCACAGCCTCCCTCAACCCGCAGCATATACAGGAGCTTTCGCCCAAGGGGGTACAGATCCTGCCTCTGATCTATAGCTCCCCACAGGAGATCATCCCACTATACGAAAAAAACCATTGGTTTCTCGATGGTATCCTCTTTGGAGGTATCTTTAGCCAATGCACTGTGCAAAATCACTGCAAACCAAGGATCCCCTATGCGTATCTAAAGGTAGGCGACAGTGAGTTTTTAAGCGTCCTGCTCTCTTTGGCAGTAGAGGGTTATACAAATTTCAATCGGATCGCTACTGACCTCTACCCCTCTTGCCACTGCTTCGCCGAAAGCCTCGGGTATAACAACGTACCCATTGCCATCGGGCAGGAAATCATCGACTTAAACGCCTTTAGCCACTCCTATCAAGGGTTTACCAAGCTGGTGCAGGAGGATCGTGTCGATATCGTCATCACACGCTTTAGTGCCCTTGCAAAAGAGCTTGGGGCCTTGGGTGTGCGGGTGATCGAGGTATCTAACAGTGATGAGAGCAGCTCCAGAGAGCTAGAAGCCCTGGTCACTACCATCCGAAATAAGCAGGTCAAAAATAACCTGCCCGCAGTTGGGCTGGTCTGCAACCGTGATCAGGCAGGCAGCGATGCTGTGAGCCGTGAAGGGGTAGGTCGGCAGCTGGTGGCAGCACTAAATAACTTTAATTCTCAGCACTCCATGTGCCTGATGATCCACCCCATCGGCATTGACTGTGAGGTGCTTACCTCCAATGCCGATCTTTACCATATTACCAACGGCTACCTCAACTGCAAGCTGGCGCAGTATCTCAAAAAGCATCTGGATTTTGAGGTCAGGATCGGCTGGGGGGTCGGTATGACCATGGACGAAGCCTATAACTGTGCTGCCACAGCACTGGTCAGCGATGCCGCCTCAAAATGCAGCTCCATACTGCAAAACCTCACCGGCACCCGTACCATTTCTCTAAATCAGGCACAGGCGGTGTCGGTCGACAACAGCACCCCCCACCTCAAAACCATCGATGGCATCTCAAAGCGCAACCTCTACCGGCTCTATGAGCTGGTTACCGCAAGAGGTATGTATAAGCTCTCGGCTGAGGATATTGCCTATTATCTCGATATAACCCCCCGCAGTGCCTCACGCATCGCCAATACACTGAGCAAAAGCGGTTTGGCCACCCTCTCACACAAGCAACAGTACAAAGTCAAAGGTCGCCCCGCAGCAATTTATGTGTTTGACCCCGATAGCTTTGTGCGGTAGCGCCTACGAGTGCACGAAACACCTGAGCCTCTGACACTTTTTAGTACAATGTAATCAATATAAACAAGGAGGCAGCTTATGAAACCACTGATTCTTCTCACCACAGGGCATGACAGCCACCCCACAGGGCAAAGCCGATTTTCCCTATACCGTAACTATGCCGATGCCATCATAAAGGCGGGTGGTAGCCCCCTGCTGGCGCTGGATGGCAACTCTGCCACAGAATATGCCGAAGTCTGCGACGGACTACTGCTGACTGGTGGCGTCGACATCCACCCCTGCTATTACGGCGAAGAGATCCTAAACGATACTGTCGTACTTGATACCGACCGTGATGCGCTGGAAATGGCTATCACAAAGGCTTTTGTCGAGGCAGGCAAGCCAATTCTGGGTATTTGCAGAGGATTCCAGCTGCTCAATATCTATTTTGGGGGCAGCATGTGGCAGGATCTCCCCTCTCAAAAGGGGTTAAATCACTCCTGCAGCACCTTTGGTCTGGCTGCTGTGACCCACCCTGTGACAATTTCCCCCGGTTCCATCCTACATAGATTCTTTGGTGACAAAATCATGGTAAACACCTATCACCATCAAGCAATTAAGGCTTTGGGTGAGGGGCTGCTGGTCACAGCTACTGCGGGAGAGATCCCCGAAGCCATGGAGCACAGCCAGCTGCCGATCCATGCAGTGCAGTGGCACCCCGAGCGGATGACCGGCGCACCTCTCATTACCCCTGATATGACGCCAGTCTTTACACAGTTTATCGAGCAATGCATGAAATAAGCAATCAAAAGGAGAACGCTATGCAATTTAGGAAGTTTGGAAATACCTATGTTTTAAGGCTGATGCCCGGTGAGGACGTTTACCAGTCCATCTTGAATTTTGCCACACAGCAGGGCATTACACTGGGGCATTTTACAGGGCTTGGTGCGGTAGACTACGTCAAAATGGGGCTATTTGATATCCACACTAAGGTCTATAATTCGGTAGAGCTTAGAGAGCAGCTAGAGATCACCTCTCTGGTGGGCAACATCTCCCAGATGGACGGCAAAACCTACCTCCATACCCACATCAACGTAGGTGATGCCAATATGAAGGTAATGGGGGGGCATCTCAATGCTGCCACCGTCAGCGCTACCGCCGAGATCTTCATCACTGCGGTCAACGGCGTAGTCGACAGAAGCTTTGATAGTAAAATCGGCATCAATGTGCTGGATTTTGACAAGGTGGTTACCGAGATATAAGGAGAGGCTATGGCACATTTCGAAAAAAAGCTGGACGAAAAAGAAATCTATCAGGGTAGGGTCATCGATCTTTCTCGTCATGAGGTAGCGCTGGAAAACGGCAAAACCGCTCTTCGGGAGGTAATCCGACATCCGGGAGCAGTGGCAATCGTGGCTGTCGACGAGCAAGACCATCTGTTGATGGTGCGCCAGTTTCGTTACCCTGTAGGGCAAGAGCTGCTAGAGCTGCCTGCTGGCAAGCTAAACCCGGGAGAAGACCCCATCTCCCGCGCTTATCGAGAGCTAGAGGAGGAAACCGGCTATCGAGCCGCCTCCCTAAGCCCCCTCACCCGATTTTACCCGACCCCCGCATACTGCGATGAGCTGATCCACCTCTATTACGCCAGCGATCTTAGCCCCTCTGATCAGTGCTTAGATGAAGATGAGTTTCTAACCCTGGTCAAGATCCCCCTTACTCAAGCAATCGAGCTGGTCAAAGCAGGGCAGATCCACGATGGCAAGACTCAGACTGGCATCCTGCTTTACGCTGCTATGAAGGGACTTCTCTAAGGATGTTGGCTTACCCTCGCTAGTAAATACAGAGGGCTTTGCAAAGTAAGATCAGGAGGTAACATGGATCAAAAACGACAAATTCCATTTACCCAAATCGGGTATGTATACCTGCCCACTACTGATATCCAAGCATCGATCGACTGGTATGTATGTAATTTTAGGCTGAAGCTGATCGATACATTTACAGATCGAGGCTCACTGATTGCGATTTTGCATTATCCTCACAAGCATGCCATTGCACTGGTACTGGTCCAGACCGATCAGCACCAGCCTTTGCAGATCCTCCGTAACGGCACAAAATTCCCAATAATGGCGATCAACTGCCCCCACATCGCCGAAACCCATAAGCTCTTATCAGCAAGTGGAGTGGCTGTAGGGGAACTGATGACTCTGGGCAACGGCGAAGCAAAATACTTCTATTTTGAAGACAACCAAGGCAACCTACTAGAAGCCGCATGGTCAATGTGGGATGCCAAGGATGATCTCAAGGAGAATTTTTATCAGGAGTAGAGATGCTAGGGCAGCAATATTACACGAATTACGATATACAAAAGGGACTTTCTTGCTCGCCAAGAAAGTCCCTTTTTCTTCTCAAAAAGTATAAACCTAATCAAATATTACATTTAGGCGAAAAATAACCGTTTCCGCCACAAGAAAACCGCCTAAAACTGCCAGTAATGCGTATCTGTGCTGTTATTCTACAGTGTTTATACCCTGCCCAGCATCGTACCAGCCTCTACTACAAATAGAGCTGCGAAATCCCCCTTAAGTCTACAGCAAACACAGACTAAAAAACACCAAAATCTTACTATATGTATAAATTCTTACACATATTACGTTTGGACAACAAAATACACTTTTGGAGTAAACTCAACAGCTATTTACATAAACCCCATAAGTCTGCTATATAGGCACATCTGCACATTAGTGGGTATCTGAGTCGCTTAACCTAATATCGGTATCATGGGTCACTGCTGCTTCTACCGCCAGCTCTAAGCAACGAGTAATATCTTGCAGGCTCATCGATGGAGTGTTGGGCTTATCAGTCACCTGAGCAGTGCAATACGGCACATGGATAAATCCACCCCGTACCCCTGTAAAGCCCCTTTCAATCAAATACCCCAAGCCATAAGCAATATGATTGCACACATAGGTGCCTGCGGTGTTGGATACCGCTCCCGGTAACCCTGCCTCCCGCATTTTGGCTACCATCGCTTTGATGGGTAGCGTCGAGAAATAAGCAGCTGGTCCGTCGCTAAAAATCGGCTGATCCACAGGGGAGTTTCCGTCATTGTCGGGGATGCGCGCGTCGTCTACATTAATGCCGACACGCTCAGGTGTTACCCCTGCTCTGCCGCCTGCCTGACCAATGCAGATCACTACATCTGGGCTATGCTCAACCATCAGCTCCTTGAGCCTCTCGATTGAGCGGCCAAACACAGTGGGCAGCTCCGCTTTTACCACCTTAGCACATGCTATATCTTCTTTCATAGCCAATATCGCTTGATAAGATGGGTTGATGCTCTCCCCTCCAAATGGTTCAAATCCAGTCACCAAAACTTTCATACGCTTCTCCTTTTTTAAGCTAAATAGCTTTAATTTTTTGTATAGAGTGTATTTGTAATCAATTAAGCGATCCTATTACAAAGACAGATATCTCAGCTGATTTGTAGAAATTATGATAATAATTCCGAAAAAAATAAAAATTAATAGAATATTAATGTTATATGCAAAAAAAATACAAAAAATACTTAGCCCTGTCGTGTTAAGATATTTACAAATTTTTTTGCAGGAGGGTGCATGGATCACTTTCAAAAGCCACTTAGAATTAAAACCACCACAGCGGTCAAACTACTGCTTCTGACGATTGCTACAATGCTGATCGTCGGGGGTCTCGCTCTTACGCCTTTTGATAGGGTGGCAAGTGACATGAATAAGATCTATCACTCATCTGGTACTTTATTTACCGATTACTTCGTTGTTGGATCGGCGGGCGCTGCTCTGATCAACAGCGGTACTGTGATGCTTTTTGCCATTGCAATCATCCATTTTATGGGTCTTAAGTACAATGGACTCACCATAGCATCGGTCATGATCGTGGGAGCATTTGCCCTCTTTGGCAAAAATCCTCTCAACATCCTGCCCATATTAACGGGTAACTGGCTATACTCCACCACCCAAAAGGATAAATGGGGGAAGTATATCTACATCGGTTTATTTTCTACCTGCTTGGCTCCCTTTGTTTCGCAGATGACTTACAGCCTACCCTTCACCCCATTGGTCAATATCATCTGTGCATCGGTAATCGGCGTGGCATTGGGCTTCTTAATACCACCCTTTGCAGCCCATACAGCAACGGTGCATTTTGGTTATGATCTGTTTAATGTAGGCTTTGCTGCAGGCTTCATTGCACTGATTGCCGCCGCATTCCTGCGGGGCTTTGGCCTTACCATTACTCCGCCTCTGCTATGGTCTAAGGGTATAGACAATCGCCTAGCCACAATGCTCTATGTAAGCTACGGTATACTGGCTTTGGTGGGCTTTATACTGAGCGAAAAGAATCTCAAGCCTTTCCTACGCATCCACCGCCACCCGGGGCGTGCAATCGCCGACTTCATTATCATGGACGGTGTAGGGCCTACCATGATCAATATGGCACTTGTAGGCGCCTTGTACTTAAGCTATGTACTGGCTATCGGCGGAGACTTAAACGGCCCTGTGCTGGGTGCCATCCTCACCGTTACTGGGTTTGCAGCCTTTGGTATGCACATCAAAAACTGTCTCCCCACCACGCTGGGCGTATACATCGCTTGCATGGTGATGTCTTACTCACCTACCGACCCTGCCATGCAGCTGGCTGCTATATTTTGTGCAGGTCTCGCCCCCATTGCTGGACAGTTTGGACCCGTATATGGTATAATAGCAGGGATCATCCACTGTGCGGTTGTCGCCAATACAAGTACGATTTATTCTGGGCTAAATCTCTATAACAATGGATTTGCCGCGGGGATCGTAGCAATGTTTATGATTCCGTTATTAGAAAGTATAGAGAAGGAGCAGTAATCATGCGTCACGTCAGAAAAAAGGTGGTAAAGGTCTGCGAAGAGCTGACCATGTTCTTTTTCTCGATTGGAGCTGATGAGATTACTTCACAGATCAGACAAGGTGAAGAAAGTTATACAGTCATCTTCAACACCAACTATCAACCTCAACATGCTCCCATGCTGGCTAAGCTAGATAAGTACCTATCTTATGGCAAGGACGTAGGGGCAGAAGAAGAATACTGGGCCCTTGCTGGCACCTCAGAGCTGGGTGAAGGCACCGAGATCATGCTGCTTGGTATGCTGATCTCAGACTATGTCCTCGACGTTACCCCAGACCACGCAAAGCTTACGATCAACATGCCCACTCATTAGGCATAGCCCCGCAACGCGGGGCTTTTTCTTTTGCTTACATTCATATGCACTATGAAACGCCTAAGCAAAACTATCCTAACAAAATACAAGGTAAAAAGAGCTTTCATAGCTAAGCACATCTGCATAGTATGCCACCACTTACGCATCCCGACAAATCTCCTATGCCTATGCCGCCATCCATCTCGCGATTGTTTGCCTTATGGCTGCTATGCCTTCATCAAGGTCATCGATTAAGGCACATATGAAACGGCTACGCAAAACTTTGAATTAAAAAGTGCGTGGGTGATGCATAATATGCCACTTACACATCCCGACAAACCTCTCTATGCCTTTGCCGCCATCAATCTCGCGATTGTTTGCCTTATGGCTGCTATGCCTTCATCGAGGTCATCGATTAAGGCACATATGAAACGGCTACGCAAAACTCATCATCGTGAAATAAACGTCCTAGGGTGATGCATAGTATGCCACTTACGCACCCCGACAAATCTCCTATGCCTTTGCCGCCATCAATCTTGCGATTGTTTGCCTTATGGCTACTATGCCTTGATCAGAGTCATCGATTGCAGCGACAGCCTGCTCCAAAGGGCAGGAGCCATTCATTGTACGGTTTTGTATGAGCTCCACCAGCTCCCCATAGCTATAAGGGATGTTATTTCTTATGAGGTAATCCTCTGCACCCTTGCTCATAATATCTCCATATACATAAGCTGCTCCGGCCTTCGCCAGCAGCATAGCTGCCGCTTTACCGATTACCTTATCGGCCAGCTCTGCCCCTGCCAACATCTGTGGGTAGCGATCAAGGGTACTAATGATCGGCTTTACGCCCAAACCATTAAGTGCCGCTACCACAGTTCCCGACTTTGCAATCACACAACTATAGTTTGTAGATTTTAGTGTATCTATCGCTTTCATTTGCGCTCCTTTGGTTTTTTATGCTTAGTGTAACACAAATCTATCTTTAGGTAAATAAGCTATGCCACAACACGATATTAGTGCTGTGGCATAGTTTTTGATCTATTAAAGACTAAAATGCCTCTATTTTACCACAGCTCAGGCTTGGCATCTGCTGGCAGTGGGTTGGGATACGTTTCTCCGCCTAGGTCATCGAGCCAGTCAGCCTTTGCCTGATTAATCAGCTCAGGGTTCGTTAAGAAATCATAGCCGGTCATTGCCATGACCTTTGCTGCAAACAGCAGACCCTTATGGGTGATAGAGCTCTTGCCTTGAGCCACCTCTTGCCATGCATGACCAGGAGTACCTGTAGCATAGCATACCGCATTAAACTGACCTGTAGGTACCACCCAGCTTACATCGCCTACGTCGGTTGAGCCACGGCCCAGTACGACGGTAGGAGCCAAGAAGTCAAATAAAGGCTTTGATAAAACTTCAGCAGCCTTAGCCTTGCCAGCTAATTTTACTGCATTGCTCTGTAGATTCTTTGCATCCAGCTCGGTGATTACATCCTTAAATTTCTGTGCATATGCATACTCCTCGTCGGTATACCCTATTGGTAGCAGCTCCTGCATATGTTCGCCCAACTTCTTGCTGATTGTGTTATTGGCAATATAATCAGAGTAGGCAGCAACCTGCTTGATCTCTACCTCAGTTTCGGTCATCAGAGCAGCGCCACGTGCAATCTTCTCGATGCGGTTATAAAGCTCCTTAACCTGTGTTACCTTAGGCGCGCGCATTGCATAGAGCACCTGTGCTTCAGCCTGTACTACATTGGGCGCTGTACCGCCTGTGTTGGTTACTGCATAATGCACCCTAGCCTCATCGATCATATGCTCGCGCATGTAGTTGACACCAACATTCATTAGCTCCACAGCATCCAGAGCAGACCTGCCCAGATGTGGAGAGCCAGCCGCATGGGCAGAGGTGCCCTTAAAGGTGTAGAATACTCTGAAATTGGCTAGAGATCCACTAGGTGTAACCATATTTACAGAGGATGGGTGCCAAGTGATGGCGATGTCGCAATCATTAAACAAGCCATCGCGTACAAGATACGCCTTACCGCCTGCGTTTTCTTCGGCAGGGCAGCCGTAGTAGCGGACGGTACCGGGGAGGTTGTTTTCTTCCATATAGGATTTCAGTGCAACTGTAGCAGCCAACGAAGCAGTACCAAGTGTATGATGCCCACAGCCATGACCATCGCCACCCTTTACAATAGGGGTATGTACTGTATTATCCGCTTCCTGCGAAAGACCGGAAAGGGAATCAAACTCACCCAAGAAAGCAATCACAGGCTTGCCGCTTCCAAATTCGGCAATGACGGCAGTCTCTTCGCCGGCGTGTCCTACACTGACGCGAAATCCCAGCTCTTCGAGCGCCTTCGCCTGTAGTGCGCTGGATTTATACTCCCGAAACCTTGGCTCGGCAAATCCCCAGATTTGATCATTCATATCGATATACAGGTCTTTTTTCTCTTCGATAAGCTGTGATAACCTTACTTTGTAGTCCATGATAGCTACCTCCATAATTTTTATTTGATGACGAAACCTTAAAATATACCTATCTGTTGAGCCAAGCTTTGGATTGCCCATGGCCATAGGCATACTAATTCTATAATAAACGCTTGGGTTTATTATACCTGTTTTCATCCCTACATTCTATAGACATTTAAGAGATTTTATACCCACAAATCTGTTGATTTGGATGCTTAAAAAGGGATATACCCCTCGCGACAGGATCGAAAGGGGTATATCTTCTTATGAAACTTACAAACAAGAGGAGCAAATATTACAGGATGCCTGCAGGTAGATACATTCCAGCTCCTGGTCCGATTGGCCAGCCAACAAGCGACCAGATAATCAGCAGGATAATCCAGAAGAACAGAGAGATGATGGAGTGTGGGAAGAGGTTTGCCAAGAATGTACCCAAGGTAGCGTTCTTGTCATACTTCTCCTGTGCCATGCTCAGCATCATAAAGAGGTAAGCAGACATTGGGGAAAGGATGTTGGTAGCGGAGTCACCGATACGATAAACCACCTGAGTGTATGCAGGATCATAGCCCAGCATCATAAACATTGGGATGAAGATTGGCGCCAGAAGGGTCCACTTAGCGGAAGAAGATCCGATCAGCAGGTTGATACAGGCTACCATCAGGATGAAGCATACGATCATTGGCAGACCGGTAAAGCCTACTGCCTTTAGACCATCTGCGCCTGCGATTGCAAGCATAGTGCCCAGCTTAGTCCAGTTAAAGAGGGCTACAAACTGTGCGGAGGAGAATACGAATACTATGTAAGAAGCCATTACTGCCATTCTGCGAGTAAGTGCTTTGGAGATATCCTTCTCGCTCTTGATAAAGCCGATGGAGATACCATAACCCATACCAGCAACCATAAACAATACAAATAAGATTGGGATCAGACCCTTGAGGAATGGAGAATCAAGGATTTTTCCAGTCTTAGGATTCATCAAAACGCCAGTAAACAGGCCAGCTGCGATGAGCACAACATATAAGAGGGTCCACAGGCCTGAAGCTCTAAGTGCCTTTCTCTCTGCGGGGGTAACTTCATGAGCATTGGCCTCGACATCACCAGTATATTTGCCAAGCCGTGGCTCAACAATTTTATTGGATACTGTACCTATAATAGCAGTCAGCATAAAGGTAGAAGCAATCATAAAGTACCAGTTACATACAACTTCAACATTGTACACGCCCTTACCAAGGAAGCCGTCAAGCACGGTGTTGGTAATACCAGCGCACAGAGCGTCGGTACCAGCGATCAACAGGTTGGCGGTAAATCCGGCATTGGTACCAGCATAACCGCAGATCATACCAGCGATTGGGTTTTTGCCAACGCCGATAAATGCCATAGCTGCCAGAGGAGGGATGATAACAGAAGCAGAGTCAGATGCTATGTTACCCATTACGCCGATAAAAGCAACTGCATAGGGCACTACGTGAGCAGGGACACCTGTCATTGCTTTACGGATCAGAGCAGAAACAAGACCAACCTCTTCACAAAGCCCGATACCAAGGGTCATGGTCAGTACCAGACCAAGAGGTGCATAGCTTGTAAAGTTGGTTACCAAGGTGTTAAGGATCCAGTTAAGGCCTTCTAAGGTAAACAAATTGTTTGCCACTACGACTTCGCCATTAGCAGGGTGTATCAAAGAAACACCAAGGGTACTCATCAACCAAGCGATTGCTGCGGTGATGCAAAAAAGATAGAAGAACAGGGTAAAGGGAGTAGGAAGCTTATTTCCCAACTTCTCGATACCGGCCATCAAGCCGTCGAGGATACCTTTCCTAGGCTTTGCTACGCTTTTACTCATAGTAATACCTCCATATAGTATTTTAAAACGGCCCGTATCGCTCCAGAGCCTCTGCCTAATGAATGAACCATTTGTAATTCTTGCAATGCTTTTTTGAATACCTTACTAAAAATATATACTGATAAATATAAAATATTACGCATTGCTTTACAAAAGGCTCAAATTGGCTTAAATAGATTAAACTACAAAACCAGCTTATTGTCAATAGTATTTTCATTTCGTGTTCATAATTCATACTTGAATTAACTCAGCGGATCAACATTTGACACACACAGATAAATCATACAAAAACAGTGATTGAAATCAATTTATTGTCTTATTTTTATGTATTTATTATAAAATTTATACTGCGTTTTGTCTTTATATCCCAAAACATGAGGGTCGTTTATTTTATGCGCCTATTTAGGTCATAAATCCTATATCTTTGAAATTCTATATTAATTAGATCATAATTTATACATCATATATAGGAATCACTCCAAAATTTAGTTGCAAATCACAATCATTTTGCAAGAGCTCTCTAGGTTTATATACAAAAAAATAGTAGCATTTTTACATAAATCCTTATTTGGCAAAATCAATTAATTTTAATATATTTGCATTTTTAATTTCTTCGTCCATCATTTTAATAAGTTAGCGTCTTGCCGGTATATGAGAGTAAGGCAGTCTACCTACAGGTGTATTTGAATAAATACATTTCATCGTATTTTTGCTCTTATCCTTGAAATAATGTACCTACGCAACAAACAGCTGCTAAGCATTCTTGTTCTTTTGAAAATCCTGAAATACTCATGTATGCGATTGCATCAATTACTCTTCAGGCTTAATATGCAATTTTTATTATGGATTATTTACTGACTTTTGTTAATCCAAGCGCAAACGGTATGTTTCCTACCATATTCTCACAAAAAAGAAAAGCTCATGCTGCTAAACTGCGCATGAGCCTTATATTAGAGTAATGCGTGCAACATCAATGCTGCACCTTATTGCTCCATTTGCTTGCCTAAGAAGTTTGCTGCGACTGTAATCAGCTTCACCTCAGCATCACCGATCTGCTGCCCGCCATCCCCATTTAAAAACATGATAGATCCGCAGACATCTCCCGCAGCGATAATCGGCGAGATCACCGCAGCAGTCCTATCTACCCCCTCAATCGGGTGGAAGCTGCTATCGCCTTGCTTGACAAAATTCCTACGGTTTTCCATAAGATCTTCGAGGCTGGCCGATACCCTGCGCTCAAGCACTTCTTTATGGGGTACTCCGGACACTACAATTACATGGTCGCGGTCGCATACTACCACAGGGAACCCAGCACTCTTGTTAAGTACCTGGGCGTACTCCGACGCAAAACCACCTAACTCACCAATTGGAGAATACTTCTTAAATATTACTTCGCCATCGTTGTCTGTATATATCTCCAGAGGGTCGCCCTCTCTAATTCTCATAGTTCTACGTATTTCTTTTGGGATAACTACACGTCCTAAGTCGTCGATTCTTCTTACTATTCCCGTTGCCTTCATACTACTTCTCCTTTGCAGTTTTGGATATGGTTGTATTCCAGTTTTATTATCTGCATTTATAAAATTTTTATTCCAATTTCAATAAGTTCTTTTCACAAAATTTAGTCAAATAAAATTTGTGTAGAGCAAAACTTCTCAACTTACCAATCCACCAACTGTCTTAAAATGGTTACTGTTATAGTATTACATGCTTAGAGGAAAATATAACAAGAATCAAAAAATCTCCTCATGCACTTAACGCAAAAGGAGATTTTTTTGATAATGTAAAACAATTACTACTGATTTCTTGACCTTTAATCGCGCTCTTATAGGCTATCTGGTAGAGAAAGCTCCCCTGTATTGTAACGGCCAAGCTCTGTAACCTCTGATTTTATATGCCGCAGGAGGTCTTTAAACCTAGGCAGTTCGTCCTCAGTGATAAGGCTTACTGCCACGCCCTCCTTCTGAGCACGCCCAGTGCGCCCGATGCGATGGAGGTAAAAGGCGTTGTCTTGCGGCAGGTCATAATTAACAACCGCCTCTACATCCATTACGTCGATGCCCCTTGCCGCTACATCAGTGGCAATCAAGATATCAAATTCCCCTGCTTTAAAGGCTGCAATCGTCTGATTGCGAATCTTCTGGGCAATGTCACCATGCAAGCACTCGGCAGCTAGCCCCTGCTCCCGCAGGTGATTTGTAAGGATATCAGCCATCGTTTTGGTATTGCAAAAGATCATTGCTCTCGTCAGCTCATAATGCTTGATGATATCGATAACATCCTGTGTTTTTTGTCTGCTAGTATTGGCGAGGAGAAAGTACTGAGTGATCTTAGGCTGACTTAGCTCCTTTGCATCTACTTCGATCTCGACAGGGTCTCGCTGATAGAGCCATGAAATATCCATGACCTGACGAGAGATCGTGGCCGAAAACATCACCAGCTGCCGCTCAGGCGGAGTCTGCTCGATGATCTTTTTGACATCGGGCAAAAAGCCCATATCCAGCATCTCGTCGCACTCATCGAGCACCACGATCATAGCCTTGTTGATGCTGAGAGTCTTGCGCTTGAGGTGGTCAAGAAGTCTACCAGGCGTCGCAACCAAAATCTGCGGTTTGCGCTTAAGGGCAGTAATCTGGGCATTGATCGGCTGACCGCCATAGAGCGTCAGCATCCTGATACCTCGCTTATAAAGGCAAAGCTTCTTAAGCTCCTCGGTAATTTGGATCGCCAGCTCTCTGGTGGGCGCCAGTACAAGCCCTTGCACTGCATCGCTCTCGGGATCAACCCCCTCGATTAGCCCGATGCCAAAGGCAAATGTTTTGCCCGTGCCTGTAGGAGCTTTTGCCACCAGATCCTCTCCCGACATCATGACAGGGATGGTTTTTTGCTGTACCTCGGTCATCTGGGTAAAGCCGATTTTTTCGATTGCTTGCTTAAGCTCAGTGCTTATGTCAAGCTCTTGGAAGTTGCTGATCATGATTCGTGTTTATCCTCTCTTATCTGAAACTGATTGATAAAGAACTCTTCTACCGTAGCTGCATCTGCCTTTACACTGCCAGCGGCAAGCTTTTCGTTGCCACCACCTCGCCCCTCTAGGGCTCCATTCAGAGCTTTGCATAGGGGGCGTACATCCTGCCTCTCACTACATAGGCTATATGCCGTCATACCCTGTGCAGTCTGGCTGATGGCAGCAGCAACTCCTTCTGTAGCCTTGGCAAGTGCCGCAGCAATTAGCCGAAGCTCGTCGGGGCTAAGCCCCTCCTCACTATAAAATGCATGGTTGCCAATTCGCCTTGCCTCCTGCGCTTTATACGCGCAGAGGTGCTGGGTAAGAGCTGCCAGTCGTTGCTTTAGAGCGACTACCTCTTCTTTTTGCTGAGCTACCGCCACAGCGATCTCCTCGGGCTTGGCTGAGAGCAGCGCAGAGATCTGCCCTACTGAGCTAAGAAGTTGATCATAGTGGGCTACTGCCTTTTGCCCGCAAAGCATCGATACCCGTATACCGCCTTTATACTTGGTAGCATTGATCAGCTTGATGATCCCCACTTCGCTTGTATTGGCTACATGGATGCCGCAGCAGGCACAGCAATCATAGCTACCCGCCTTTACAATTCGCACATCCCCCTCCAGTGCTTTTTTACTGCGGTAGGGCATGGTCGACAGTGTATGGGCATCGGGATAATCTACTTTTATCGGTTGATTGCTATAGATCGCTTCATTGGCCATCTGCTCAATCTCTCTAAGCTCCTGGGCACTGAGCTCCCCATTAAAATCAAGGGTAACTACATCTTTACCCATATGGAAGCCCACATTATCAAGGCCATGATGCTTGTGAATGAGCCCTGAAACAATATGCTCCCCTGTGTGGTGCTGCATCAAGCTGTAGCGATACTCCCAGTCGATGCTGCACTGCACCGCTTTGCCAGTATCAATGGCTCGAGGGAGGATATGCAGGATTTTGCCCTCCCTTTCCCTGACCTCCAGCACCGCAATGCCATCGATCAGGCCTATATCAGAGGGTTGTCCACCCCCTTCAGGGTAAAATGCAGTCTGATCCAGCTGCACCGCATACTGATCTTTATATGCCTCGGCCGCCAGCACTCTTGCTGTAAATTCCCTTAAATAAGGACTACTATAATATAATCTTTCAGTTGTCATATATTGTTCCTTTAATCTCATTCCCGACCCAAAATACTGATCCTTCATATTCTGCATATAGCAACTATTTATAAAGCGTAGGCTAAGCAGAAATACTGCACCTTGTTTTTGCATCAATTGCAGTCTTTACCATAATCTCTAATAGTTATTATAGCATATCAGATCGCCCTTGGCTATATTCTTGCCACTGAGCAGCAAAATCGCTCAAATAACTGAGTCAAATGCCATCCCTTATACAACCACAGCGGCATCAATTTTGATGCCGCTGCTGCAATAGTTCACTGATCCATGCTTTAACGTACTGCCCAACAAGGAAATGCGTATTTTTAATCTACGTCAATTTTACCATGGGTAGCTTCAAACTCAGCGACACATTTTTTGATATATTGCTCAATTTCTTTATTGGCTGAGCGCCCCTCAGACTCTGCAATATAACGAAACTTCTGAAACAACACCCGATCTACCCGAAGCGTGTATCTTAGCAGCTTATCTTCCATAGCTCCTCCTTTTTTTAACCGCAATGACGTCATTATGGTATAATTATAGTGAAATTATTGCGTCTTAACCAAAATGGTGTTAAAATAGTGTAATAATGACGAACAAAATAGGAGGAAGCCCTATGCCAGATTACAAAAAGATGTACTTAAAGATGCTTCATGCTTCAGAAGAAGCCCTTCGTATAATTATTGCCGCACAACAAGAATGTGAGGAGCTTTATATTGCAAGTGCCAATCCTAAGCTCAGAATTACATCACCTACAACAGAAATTCATAACCTTATAGATAAAGAATAACCACTGTTTTGCCAAATATAAAAAAGGATAAGTACTCAAGGCACTCACCCTTTTTTCTTCCAACATGCAGATTGCTCGACTATTATTTAAAGTACTGATTAGAGTCCAGCGGCGCTTCATCGCGCTCATCGATCGTATACTGCCTCATAGCAGAAGCAACGGTAATACGATACTCTTCAAAGATCTGCTCCCGCCCATGCTGCTGACTTTGGCGGTGGGTCATTTGATTACGCCACTTCGAAACTGCCTCTTCATCCTGCCAGAACGACAAACTTAGTAGCTTCCCCTCTTGTGAGAGGCTAGAAAAACGCTCCGATCGTATAAACCCCTCTGCCTTAGCAAGGCCATCCTTTAATGATGCCGCCAAAGCCAAATACTGATCCATATAGTCCTTTTTGATTGTAACCTCAAATATTACCAGTACCATGTAGTACCCTCTTCCTTTATTAATATCTATCTTTATTATAATATACTTTTATGGTTAATACAAACCACGTTACAATTGTGAGTAAAATAAAAAGCGGCGCTTAGGCACCGCTTTTTTAATGCTTGATTATGTAAAATTACACGATATACCCTTATGGTACAGGCACTTCAGCAGGGATTGGGCATACATATGGCTTGCCGCCAGTCTTTAGCTTAAACTCCTCCTGTGCCGCCTTAAGGATATCAGGATCAGTCAGCACCTTAAGACCAGCCAGTGCCATGACCTTGCCTGCATAGACCATACCCTTGCGCCCGATGGAATGACCGGAGCAAGCGGTGATCTGCCAGCTGTGACCAGGAGCACCAATGTTGTAGCAAGCAGTGGTAAAGAATGCTGTTGGCACGATATAGCCTACATCGCCTACGTCGGTTGAGCCGAAGTTGCCCTCAGTACCCAGAGGCATCAAGCCGTTATGGATATGCTCATCACCGGTAAAACCATATTTGCTCTTGACGGCATCCCACTGAGTGGTAGATGCTTCATTGAGCTCCTTGGCAAAGGCGATTTCTTCCTCTGTCCATGGCTCACGAGGCAGCTCCTGCATGGTTTGCAGCAGCAGCTCGCAGAGAGGCTTGTTATTGAGGGTTGGGTAGCAACCGCCCATAAACTCAATCTCCAGCTGGGTTTCGGTCATGTGGGCTGCGCCCTCTGCTACTCTAACCAGACGCTTATACACTTCGTCTACGCTCTCACGTCTTGGAGCTCTTACATAGTACCATACAGTAGCCTTATCAGGCACGATGTTAGGAGCTACGCCACCGTTGGTGATGATGTAGTGGATACGCACGTCAGAGGTCACATGCTCTCTTAAGTAGTTGGCGCCTACGTTGGTCAGCTCAACTGCGTCAAGGGCGCTGCGTCCGTTATGTGGGTCGCCGCCCGCATGGGCTGTACGTCCCTTAAAGTGGAACTTCACGGTATTCATACCGAGAGAGTTGCCAAGGGTTACTTCGTTAAAGACCATAGGGTGCCATGCGATTGCTAGATCAAGATCATCAAAGGCACCGCCTCTTGCCATATAGACCTTACCGGTCAGCAGCTCCTCAGCAGGGCAGCCGAAGTAAACGATGGTACCGGGGATGTTGTTTGCCTCCATCTCAGCCTTCATACCGATAACAGCTGCGATATGACCTACGCCCAGCAGGTTGTGCCCACAGCCCTGGCCATACTCACCGGGGTTGACAGGCTCTTTTTGAGTTGAAACCTTCTGGCTCATACCAGGCAGTGCATCATATTCACCCAAGAAGCCGATCACAGGCTTACCCTTACCCCAAGTAGCTTTCATGGCAGTAGGCAAGCCGCCTACTCCCAGCTCCACCTCAAATCCTGCTTCTTTTAGCAGCTCGGCAGAATGCTTCTGCGCCTCATACTCTCGATAAGGCTTCTCGGGATTTTCCCAGATATAATCGCTAAGGGCTTCAATTTTTGCTCTGTAGTTCTCAATGCTTTGGATCGCTTTTTGACCTAACATACTTGCTTCCTCCTACATTCTTACTGTAAATTCATCGCCAAAGTCTCCTTTGATCCTGCACTGGTTTGCAAAGCAGAAGCCCAGTGCGCTTCCCTCTGGCGGCGGATTAATTATTACTGCTTATGGTACGGGGATTTCAGCAGGGATGGGGCAGACATAAGGCTTACCACCCAGTACTTTGTCAAACTCCGCCTTAGCCTGTGTGATCAGCTCAGGATTTTCAATCAAGCGCAGACCTGCGTGTGCCATGATCTTCGCGGCGAAGTTCATGCCCTTTTCACCGATGGAGTGACCCGAGCAGCAGGTAAACTGCCAGCTGTGACCGGGGGTGCCGATGCTGGAGCAGGCGGTATTAAAGGTGGCGGTGGGCACGATATGGCAGACGTCGCCCACATCGGTGGAGGCGTAGCCGTTGTTGGTGTTCATACCCATGACACCGTAGTGGAGCTCAGAGTCAGCAGCAGCGCCAGAGAGCTGAATGTTTGCCTCGCGCACTGCGGGCATATCATCGTTTAGCTCCTTGGCAAAGGCGATTTCTTCTTCTGTCCAAGGCTCTTGGGGGATTTCATTCATAGAATCCAGCAGCACCTGACAGAGAGTTGGGTTATTGAGGGTTGGGTAGCAACCGCCCACAAACTCCACCTCAAGCTGTGTCTCGGTCATATGGGCAGCGCCCTCTGCAACCTTGACCAAGCGCTTATACACTTCTTCTACCGCATCTCTGCGCATAGCCCTTACATAATACCACACGCTTGCCTTATCAGGCACGATGTTAGGAGCTACGCCACCGTTGGTGATCACGTAGTGGATACGCACATCAGAGGTGACATGCTCTCTGAGGTAGTTGGCGCCCACGCTGGTCAGCTCTACTGCATCAAGTGCACTTCTGCCGTTGTGAGGGTCACCGCCTGCGTGAGCAGTGCGCCCCTTGAAGTGAAACTTCACTGAGTTGATGCCTGTCATGGTATTGAGGCAGACGTCATTGATATTAAAGGGGTGCCATGCAAAGGCGATATCCAGATCGGTAAATGCGCCCTCTCTTGCCATAAATGCCTTGCCGGTCAGAAGCTCCTCACCGGGGCAACCATAGACCACCACTGTGCCGGGTAGACCCTTTGCTTCCATCTCTGCCTTCATGCCGATAGCGGCAGCAATGTGCCCTACGCCCAGCATATTATGGCCACAGCCCTGTCCGTACTCCCCTGCCTTTACTGGCTCCCGCTGAGTCGATACCTTCTGGCTCATAGCCGGTAGCGCATCGTACTCTGCCAAGAGGCCGATAACAGGCTTGCCAGAGCCGTATACAGCCTTAAAGGAGGTAGGCATCTTATATAAGCCCTCCTCCACGGTGAAGCCCGCTTCTCTCAGCGCCTTGATCGACTCTGCGGCGGCGTGAAACTCACGGTAGGGTCCTTCGGGGTTTTCCCAGATGGTCATGCGCAGGGCATCCATTCTTCCACGATTTTTTTCGATTGCCTCAAGGGCGATTGATCCTAGCAACTATATATCCTCCTATTTATCGGGTTTGTATTATATCATAAACACAGTTTATGATATAATTGCCCATCGCCGTAGGCTGGGCTTAAAAATAACCGCAAACGCAGTTTATGGTATAATTGCCCATCACCGTAGGCTAGGCTTAAAAATAACCGCAAACGCAGTTTATAGTATAATTGCCCATCGCCGTAGGCTGGGCATAAATATAACCGTAAGCGCAGACATGGTCTGCATCCCTTCGATGCGCTCATGCCGCGCAGGCACCCTATTTTTGTTAGACGACAAAAATAGGGTAAAAAGCGTCTAAGTGCTTCGCCCTTAACCCACGGACAAATCTTGCTGAATTGCGCTTACTTCGTAAGCGACACCCATTGCAAGCTATTGTCCTTATAGCGTTACCTGCGGTGCACTTCAAATGCCCTACGGGCATAGCGACGATCACGAGCAAATATAGAATCGCCTTGTGTTTCTTATATCATGAATATAGTAAGTGGTATAATTGCCCATGGCCGTAGGTGGGGCACAAAAACAAGCTGGTATAATACCTGTCTGTAAGTACTATACCAATAAATACGGGCTGCCGAAACAACCCGTATCTGCTCTAGATTTTGTATGTAATGCTTATGGTACAGGTACTTCGTCAGGGATTGGGCATACATAAGGCTTGCCGCCTCTGACTCGATCAAACTCTGCCTTGGCCTCTGCCACCAGCTCAGGATGCTCCATCAGACGCACAGCAAAGGTTGCCATTGCCTTAGCGGCAAAGGTCATTCCCTTCTCACCGATTGAGCTGCCGGAGCAGGCAGTGATCTGCCAGCTATGGCCAGGGGCACCGATGCAGTAGCAAGCGGTATTGAAGGTAGCGGTAGGTACGATATGAGCTACATCTCCCACGTCGGTAGAGCCGTAGCCATTTCTATTTTGGATTGGCAGTACTCCTGTATGTAGCTGAGTGCCCTCTGGGCTGCCTGTTTCTTGCAGTGCAACAGCATACTGGGTAGGCATGTCGTCATTGAGTGCCTTTGCAAAGGCTTTTTCTTCCTCAGTCCACTCTTCTTGAGGAGTATCGCACATTGCCTGATGGATCAAGCCTGCCAGTACAGTGTTATTTAAAGTATTGTAGCAGCCACCCATAAACTCAATCTCTAGCTGAGTTTCGGTCATGTGGGCAGCACCCTCTGCTACTCTTACCAGCCTGTTATAGGTATCCACTACAGCTTCTCTGCTGAGCGCTCTCACATAGTACCACACGCTGGCTCTATCAGGCACGATATTGGGTGCTACGCCGCCATTGGTGATCACATAGTGGATACGCACGTCAGAGGTGACATGCTCTCTAAGGTAGTTGGCTCCTACGCTGGTCAGCTC
>DAMCAP010000011.1:1557-4699 GCA_032059445.1 Oscillospiraceae bacterium | reverse complement strand
GAGCGCTTCTACCGTTGTGAGGGTCTCCACCTGCATGGGCAGTACGCCCCTTAAAGTGGAACTTCACAGAGTTTAAGCCTGTCATGGTGCCGGTGGTAACGGAGTTATATTTAGAAGGGTGAAACGCAATTGCTGCATCCAGCTCTCTAAAAGCACCGCCTCTTGCCATAAATGCCTTACCGGTCAAAACTTCCTCTGCAGGGCAGCCGTAATAGATCACAGTACCGGGAAGCTTACGCTCCACCATCTCATCCTTTAAGCCGATGACTGCTGCCAGATGGGCAACGCCCAAAAGGTTATGACCGCAGCCATGACCATAAGTACCTGCTTCTACTGGCTCTCTTGCTGTAGTAACCTTCTGGCTCATAGCAGGAAGAGCGTCGTACTCTCCCAAAAAGCCGATTACAGGCTTGCCTGATCCAAAGCTTGCCTTAATCGATGTAGGCACGCCGCCGTGACCCAGCTCTACCTCAAAGCCCGCTTCTCTAAGCGCCTCGGCCTGTAGCTGCTGAGCGTGGAACTCTCTGTAAGGGCCCTCTGGGTTAGCCCAGATGCTCTTGCTGATCTTATCCATCCATGGACGGTTCTTTTCGATCGCCTCGTGTGCAATTTTTCCGTACATATCGTTCGCCCTCCCCGAATTGTTGTAAAAGTAAACAAACTCTCCCTTATATTTTACTACGCCCCAGAAAAAAGTGGAATACCAAAGATTTAACGTTGATTATGTATATATCTCACAACGAACGGCTATAAACTACAAGTTTTTGGGTGCAAATCCATTTCTTGATCGGCAAATAGATTACTTTAAAATTTTCTTCTCTACCATCCAGATGCCGATACCCATCGTACCAAATACGCATGTAAGCATAATTATCGGCATGATCAGCCCGCTTGGCAAGAAGCCAAGGACATTAAACTTACGAATTGCTGCCATCACAAAGGTAAGAGGAACTGATGCCATCGCGAGCTTGGGGCTGTTGACCACTCCGTTTGCCAGCAGAGCGGCAAAGAGGGCGGGCAGCAGGAGGTTAAATGCACTCTTGACGATGGCAGGCAGGAAGGAAAAGATATAACTGCCAAGCAATACGCCGACGGTGAGCACAATAATATTGACGATAATCGAAACAGCGATGCCGATGGTAGCAATAATGGTACCTTCATCGCTTCCTTCGCTGACGCCAGCCGCACTCTGAGCGATGGAGGCGCAGGGCACACGCATGTTGCTGATGTTGCCCGATAGGAATGACATGTAGGTACCGGGGATGCCAAGCACCGCGAAGAAGGAGATCGGCTCATAGATATAAGCGCTGGCTACCGCAGGGAGCTGGATTGCAATACCTGCCATCAAGGGGCCCAAAGGAGGGTAGATCCCCATCATCGCCAAAGCAAGGCAAGGCCCGAAGCAGATCACAACACCTAGGAGATTGAGATTGCGTCCCCATTTATTGATATACGGTAAAAACTCATCCCGAAATACGGATTTACTGGTAATTTCCATAGCTTGTTCTCTCCTTTATCAGATGTTTTTATAAGAAAAACGCTCCCACAGCCATTCCAACTAGCATGGCGATGGTCATACCAAATTTTTTGGCCCAGCCGGAATTGTGTTTTTTACCGTATACGCCGATCGCCGCCATAGCAGCAAATCCAGCAATGACTGCTACAGTCTGGGCATCAAAGCGCACCGCACCATTGGCAACTGTATAGAAGCGGTCGAAGCTCTGGTAACCAAAGGCGCCAAGGCCGCCGCCTATGCTGATAACTGCAATTTTGGCACTGTTGCTGCCTGCCACCTTGTCACGCAAAGTACCCATTTTATTGGTAAACAAAGCAGATATTATGATCCAGCCCAGAGAACAGATGACCATGACCCATACCGCGCAGGCAAAGGCCTCCACCGTCATATTGGCAGTACCCAGAGTACAGCCTGCTGCTGTGGCAGCTCGGTCGGCTGCACCCAGCTCGTACATAACCGAGCCGATATAAGCCAGACGCATCCAGGCTACGGGACCACCCATGGATGAGAGCAGCGCCACCATGCCGATTACAATGACCAAAGAAGGGCCGATCGCTGCTACCGCTGAGCTTTTGGCAGCAATTTTCATCTGCTCCTTGGTTACGCCCATCCGCTGCCCGTCTTTGATGGCTTTTTTGGTAAATATCATTGCCTGATACACGACGAGCGCGACAGCGGGTATACAGGATATCCACATCGCCGGGCTGTTTGCCACCTTTAAGTACGCCAGTTCCATACCTTTTGCTACCCCATTTCATTGTTTATTGATAATATATGGCGTTTGTATACGTCCGAAACATTATCTTAATAGTATTGTAAAATATTGCAAATCTCTTGTCAACCATATTTTGGAAATTTTACCCTTGTGCTATATCCGCGATTATTTTTTGGGTATTTCGCAAAACAAGCCTACTACACGCTTGTGACAAAGTGGAAACTTTAGGTGAACTCAAAAAATATCGTTTTGCTCCCGATATTGCCTATAAAACAGGATATACTAAACTTACACAGCCGGCTGATATTTCAAGCAAAAATACAATCGAAATAACAGCCGGCTAAACATTTCTAATCCACCGGCTCATGGTTGTTTTTTACTACATCAACCTGACCCCAACATCACCTCTCCCCTAAAACTTACTTAAAAGTGAGGGGTACAGCCGGCGTAAATACCATATAGGATAAGTAAGGAGCGTCAAGGTTGTAATTATGAAGAAAAAAGCTCTCGGGGTAGGCTACACAGTGTTTGGACTGATGTGCCTATACTATTGCAATTATTGGTTTCTGCACTATACTGACAAAAGCCTCTATCATCTGCTGTATCAGTTTTCCTACTTTACCAATCAGACGATCATCCTCTGCGGTATATACTGTATATGCCTGGGGCTCTGTTATCTCGGTTGCCTCCCGCTGCAAAAGCTGGTATTTAACAGCTATATCAAGGTAGGAATCACCACCTATATCTTGATGGTAAGCATAGGGTACTATATCGGTGTAGCAAGGTTTTGCCTAGTTTCTTGGGATGAGCTTTATATCGCCCAGCCTCACTCAATCTTTATGCATTTAATAGCTCCTATCGTCATGGCACTGATCTACAATACCACCCCTATGGAAGGAAAGGTGATCTAC
>DAMCAP010000011.1:0-1547 GCA_032059445.1 Oscillospiraceae bacterium | reverse complement strand
CCGATGGGGTATCTGATCTTTGCAAATCTCTATTCCATGGTGACAGGAAACTATATCTACCCGATCCTCAATCCCGATATCATGGGCAGCCATCTTGAAATCCCTTTTGCTGTATTTTGGGGCTGCATCTTATTTTGGATCATCGGATTTTTGGTGGGTGCAAGAAACAACTTCTGCCTTGATCACAACATCGGTGTGCGAGAAACTGATCTGTAATAATGAGCATGGATTTCACACCAGCAATAGAAAAAGGGAAGCTATAATAGCTTCCCTTTTTTGAGCTTAAAGCAGCTCTAAGGCTCTTTTGTAAAGTAGATCAAAATCGCAACCACAGCTTCCACATTGCTTGTCGGCTTCTTGAATCGCAGCAATCAACGTATCTGTATTGGCGTGATCTTCTAACCACTGCTGCGCTGGTACAGAGATCAGCTCCCAGCCAGAGGCTGCAAACTTCTCTATGATCATTTTTAATTCTTCCATGAAGCTCTCTCCTTTTATAATAGTGTTTACGCCTATCGGTCATGATTTGCGAAATAGCTCTTATGAAGATGCTTTCTTGTGCTTATTTAAGAGGCTCGCCATGGCTTCCTCCTCAAACTGCTTGCTGTAGAGGCTGAAGTAATGCCCCTTCTGGCGCATCAGCTCCTTGTGGGTGCCTTGCTCGATTACCCTACCCTGACTGACCACCAAGATCAGATCAGCCTGACGGATAGTGGAGAGCCTGTGAGCAATCAGGAAGGAGGTGCGATTCTTTAGCAGCTTTGCAATGGCATTTTGGATCAATAGCTCGGTCTGAGTATCGATGGAGGAGGTTGCTTCGTCTAGCACAAAGATAGGTGGATCGGCAATCACCGCTCTGGCAAAGGAAATCAGTTGCTTCTCTCCGGTAGAGAGCTTATCGCCGCTCTCTCCCACATCGCTGTCATAGCCTTTTTCGAGCCTAGCGATGGCCTGATCTGCCGAAACGCTCTTGGCAGCTGCAATAATCTCCTCCATAGTGGCGTCTAGCTTACCGTAGCGGATGTTATCTGCCACCGTGCCCGAAAACAAATGAGGGCTTTGCAGCACGTAGCCAATGTTGCTATGGAGCCACTGCTGGGAGCGCAGGCGATAATCTACTCCATCGATCAAAATTTGCCCCTTGGTCGGCAAGCAAGATTGACCAGGGTGCTTTTGCCTGCGCCTGTTTCACCCACGATCGCCACATTGGTGCCTGCCTTGATGGTGAGGTTGAAGTTCTCTAAAATATATTCGCCGCCATCGGGGTACTTAAAGCTGACGTCTTTAAACTCAATATCCCCTTTGATCGGCTCCCAGTTGATCTGCTTGGGGTGAAAGGCGTCTCCATAACGCTTCGTCACTTCGATGGTATCGGTGATGGTGGGCTCTTTTTCAATCAGATCAAAGACTCTCTCGAGATTGGCTTGGGTGCCCACCAGCTCAGCAATATGCCTTGCCAGCTGCTGGATCGGCTCAAAGATACCCACAGCATAGGTGATAAACACCGCTAGGGTGCCGATGTCGATAATGCGGTCGATGGCCATTGC
>DAMCAP010000010.1:86032-89115 GCA_032059445.1 Oscillospiraceae bacterium | reverse complement strand
AGACGTCAAAAATGGGGGAAAAAACGTCTAAGGGCTGTGCCCTTAACCTCTACGGACAAAGCCTTGGCGGATTGCACTGCGCTTCGCTTGTGTCAACCGTCCCAAGGGCTTGTCCTTACAGAGAGCCTGCGACGCAACTGAAATGCCTATTGGCATCGGGGAGACCTACGATCTCTTTAAAAAGCAGATCGCTGTTTTAACTTTCAGGTGTGACATCGGCTTCTGCATGGTGATCAGTGAGCATAAAAAAGCGCAAAAAATAAAAGTTTTTAAGTGTAAAGTAAAACACTTGACAGCAGGGCAGGCTGTATGGTAAAATGCACTATGTTGTGTAAAGTTTTTCGCTTTACGCCTAATCTGTAAGGAGGTGTGGCTGTGGGGAAGGATCTGCGTATCGCTGTGCTTTATGACTTTTACGGAGATATGCTGACCGACAAGCAGCAGGAGGTCATCGAGCTCTATTATAATGAAGACCTCTCACTGGCGGAGATCGCCGACCATACTTCCATCACCCGTCAAGGGGTGCGTGACAGCATCAAGCGTGCCGAAAATCAGCTCTATCAGTTTGAAGAGCAGCTGGGTCTGGCCGCCAGATTTCAGCAGATTGAGCAGGCGGTGGCTAAGGTGCTTAACCTTGCTCATGCCATCGAAGAGGTCAACAGCAAGCGATTTATGTCACGAGAGATTACCGAGCACACACAAGAAATTACCAAGCTGCTGGTAAAGCTGGGCAGCTTATCATAGATGCAAAGGGAGTGAGCAGATGGCATTTGAAGGATTATCCGATAAACTGTCGGCGGTATTTAAAAAGCTCCGCAGCAAAGGCAAGCTAAAGGAATCGGATATCAAAGAGGTCATGCGAGAAGTGCGCCTGGCTTTGCTGGAGGCAGATGTCAACTATAAAGTTGCCAAGGACTTTGTCGCTAAGGTTTCGGAAAAAGCTGTGGGCGATGAGATCCTCGAGAGCTTGACTCCCGCACAGCATGTAATCAAGATTGTCAACGACGAGCTAACCGAGCTGATGGGTAGCCAGAATGAGCGGATCCGCTTCTCCTCTAAGCTGCCAACCATCATTATGATGTGCGGCTTGCAGGGCTCGGGTAAAACCACCCATTCCGCAAAGCTTGCTAAGCACTTTAGGGCACAGGGCAAGCGCCCACTGCTGGTTGCCTGTGATATCTACCGCCCTGCTGCGATCAAGCAGCTACAGGTAGTAGGGCAGGGTGCTGGGGTGCCTGTCTTTGAAATGGGGACAACAAACCCCGTAGAGATCGCCCGTAAGGCGGTCATGCATGCCAAAGACCACGGCAACGATATTGTAATCCTCGATACCGCAGGTCGTCTGCATATCGATGAAACCCTCATGGGAGAGCTGCAAGCCGTAAAGGCGGAGGTCAAGCCTCATGAGATCCTACTGGTAGTCGACTCGATGACCGGTCAGGATGCGGTAACAGTTGCACAGAAGTTTAATGAAACTCTTGAGATTGACGGTGTAATCCTCACCAAGCTCGACGGTGACACCCGAGGCGGTGCCGCTCTGTCGGTCAAGGCGGTGACAGGCAAGCCGATCAAGTTTATAGGTACTGGTGAGAAGCTCGACGACCTCGAGCCCTTCCACCCCGACCGTATGGCTTCGAGAATCCTCGGCATGGGCGATGTGCTGACCCTGATCGAAAAAGCGCAGGTAAACGTCGATCAGAAGCAAGCAGCTCAGCTCGAGCAGAAGTTTCGGCAAAACTCCTTCACCCTCTCTGATCTATTAGAGCAGATGAAGCAGCTACAAGGTATGGGCCCCTTAGGGCAGGTGCTGGGGATGCTGCCGGGTGTAAAGATCAAGGATGAGGATGCCGAAAAGGGCGAAAAGGATCTAAAGCGCACCGAGGCGATCATCAACTCGATGACCCTTGCCGAGCGTGAGAAGCCCTCTATGATCAACCCCTCCCGCAAGCGGCGTATCGCTGCCGGAAGCGGCACTAAGGTAGAGGATGTCAACCGCCTGCTGCGGCAGTTTGAGCAGATGCAAAAGATGCTCAAGCAGTTTAATACTCCCAAGATGCGCAAGATGATGGGGCGCAAGATGCCCTTCTAACTGGGTTTTTACCATAGCCATATGGTGAAGATAAATATTCTATAAAAAATAGGAGGTGACAGTAATGGCTGTTAAAATAAGACTAAGACGTATGGGCGCTAAGAAGGCTCCTTTTTACCGTATCGTTGTAGCTGATTCCCGCTACCCTAGAGACGGCAGATTTATCGAGGAGATCGGATACTACGATCCTACAAAGAATCCTTCTGTCGTAAAGATCGACGCTGAGAAGGCTAAGAAGTGGATCGCTACCGGCGCTCAGCCAACCGATACCATCAGAACAATCTTCAAGAACAATGGTGTTCTTTAATCCCCTTATATGGAGGATCATATGGAGCAGCTGATTATAACCATCGCCAGAGGACTTGTAGAAGACAAGAACCAGGTAACTGTTACCACCGATGCCCCACTTGAGGATGGAACCATTGTTTATCACCTCCATGTAGCCGAGGGCGATATGGGCAGGGTGATCGGCAAGCAGGGCAGAATCGCTAAGGCGATCCGCACCGTTGTCAAGGCAGCATCGACCAAAGCCGGTATTAAGGCTTCTGTGGAGATCGATTAGTTTCGATGAATTTACCTGTCAGTGCCCAGTACTCATTGTTTTACAACATGGGTCTGGGTGCTTTTATTTAGTGCGCACCTGTGCTAAAAGGCACAGTGATATACAGGGCTTAAAGCCCGAGTAAGATATGATCGATAGGAGGCAGCGCAGCTATGCCAAAGCAATATATCGAATGCGGCAAAATTGTGACCACCCACGGGCTGCAAGGGGAAGTCAAGGTGCAGCCTTGGTGTGATTACCCCGAGTTTTTGGAGGAGTTTGACAGGTTTTATCTGGAGGAAGGCAAGACCCTGCTAGAGGTAGCTACCTGTCGTATCCATAAAGGGATGGGGCTCATTCTCTTTAAAGGGTACGAAACCATTGATGCAGCTGCCGCTCTGCGAAACAAGGTGCTTTATATCAACCGTGAAGATGACAGCCTCGAAGAAGGGG